>JAUHVK010000006.1 GCA_030425145.1 Alphaproteobacteria bacterium
TTCCAGAACCCTGTTTTCATTCCCGGCCCGACCAACATCCCTGAATCGCTGCGCAAAGCCTGCGATATGCCGACAATCGACCACCGGTCGCCGCTGTTCGGTCAGATCCTGCACCCAGCCCGCAAGGCGGTTCAGCAGATCCTGAAAAGCACCAGCGCCGAGGTTCTCATCTTTCCGGCATCGGGGACTGGTGGTTGGGAAACCGCGCTGACCAACACTCTGAGCGCGGGCGACACCGTTCTGGTCGGACGCAACGGTATGTTCTCGTACCGCTGGATCGACATGTGCGAACGCTTTGGTCTGGACGTGATCATCGTCGACGTGGCGTGGGGCAAGGGCATTCCTGCTGACCGCTATGAAGAGATCCTCACCAAGGATACATCGCATCGGATCAAGGCGGTTCTCGCCACGCATAACGAAACCGCGACGGGCGTGACGTCCGACATCGCAGCCGTGCGACGTGCGATGGACGCGGCCCAGCACCCGGCCCTGCTTATGGTGGATGGTGTGTCGTCAATCGCGTCGATTGATTTCCGCTTTGACGAATGGGGTGTCGATGTCGCCGTGACCGGGTCGCAAAAGGGCTTCATGCTGCCCGCCGGTCTGGCCATTCTGGGCTTCAGTCAGAAGGCGATGGAAGCGACCAAGACCGCAGGTCTTTTCCGCACGTTCTTTGATGTGCACGATATGATGAAGGGGTACGCCAGTAACGCCTATCCTTACACGCCTGCCGTCGGTCTGATGAACGGCCTCAACGAGGCGTGCCGCATGTTGCAGGCCGAAGGTCTGGAGAACGTGTTCGCTCGCCATGCCCGCATCGCCGAAGGTGTGCGCGCTGCGGTGGACGCGTGGGGTTTGAAGCTTTGCGCGGAAACGCCGGATGTCTATTCCGATACGGTGTCGGCAATCCGAACCCCCGAGGGGTTCAACGCATCCGACATCGTGTCCCATGCGGCGAACACCTATGGCGTGGCCTTTGGCACCGGTCTGGGTGACGTTGCCGGCAAGGTGTTCCGCATAGGTCACCTGGGTAGCCTCACAGACGTGATGGCGCTGTCGGGTATCGCCACGGCTGAGATGTGCATGGTTGACCTTGGCCTCGACATCAAACTTGGCTCGGGTGTGGCTGCGGCGCAGGATTACTACCGTCACGGATCGAAAATCGCGCAGAAAGTGGCGGCCGAATGAAAGACATGGGCATGATCATTCCGACCTATGAGGACATGCTGGCCGCGCATGAGCGGATCAAGCCGCATATCCGCCAGACGCCTGTGATGGTGTCGGATTACCTGAATGAACTGACCGGGGCGCAGTTGTTCTTCAAATGCGAGAACTTCCAGGAGCCGGGAGCGTTCAAGGTGCGCGGAGGGTCGAACGCGGTGTTCGGGCTGAGCGATGAAGAGGCGCAGCGCGGGGTCTGCACACATTCCTCTGGCAACCACGCTTTGTGTCTGAGCTATGCGGCTGGCCGCCGGGGTATTCCCTGCAACGTGGTTATGCCGCGCACGGCGCCGCAGGCCAAGAAGGACGCGGTGCGTCGCTATGGCGGCACCATCACCGAATGTGAACCGTCGACCACATCGCGAGAGGCGGTGTTTGCCGACGTGCAGGCGCGCACCGGCGGTGAATTCGTGCACCCTTACAACGATCCGCGCGTGATCGCGGGGCAGGGCACCTGTTCCAAGGAATTCATGGAGCAGACCGATGGTCTGGACATGATGGTGGCTCCAATCGGGGGCGGGGGAATGATCTCGGGCACCTGTCTGACGCTGTCGACACTGGCGCCCGAGGTCAACATCATCGCCGCCGAGCCGGAACAGGCCGACGACGCCTATCGCAGCTTCAAGGCTGGGCACATCATTGCTGATGACGCGCCCGAGACCATTGCCGATGGTCTCAAGGTGCCGCTCAAGGATCTGACTTGGCATTTCGTGTCGAACCATGTGTCCGATATCATGACCGCGTCGGAGCAGGAGATCATCGACGCGATGAAGATCACGTGGAAGTACCTGCGCATCGTGATGGAGCCGTCCTGCGCCGTGCCGCTGGCTGTGATCCTCAAGAAAAAAGAGGCGTTCGCGGGAAAACGTGTCGGGGTGATCGTCACCGGGGGCAATGTGGACCTCGATAAACTGCCGTGGATGACCGGTGCGTGAGATCGCGCACCCTACCGAATGTGATAGTGTAGGGAGTGTGCTTGCGCGCACCGCCCGAGGGAAGGAAGAGAGCTGATGAAAGACATGACTGTGTTCGACGATTACGAAGTGGGTTACGACATCCCCGCCAAGCCGGGCATGAGCGAAGCCGAGGTGCAGACACCCTGCCTTGTGCTCGACCTCGACGCGCTGGAGCGCAACATCAAGAAGATGGGCGATTACGCCAAGGCGCATGGGATGCGCCACCGCGTGCATGGCAAGATGCACAAATCGGTGGATGTGGCGCAGTTGCAGGTCGAATTGGGCGGTGCGTGCGGTGTCTGCTGTCAGAAGGTGTCAGAGGCCGAAGTGTTCGCCCGTGGTGGCATCAAGGACGTGCTGGTGTCGAACCAGGTGCGTGATCCGGCCAAGATCGACCGTCTGGCACGTATGCCCAAGCTGGGTGCGCGGACGATATGCTGTGTCGATGATCTGGCAAACGTCGCCGATCTGTCTGCAGCGGCGGTCAAGCATGGCACGCAGATCGAATGTCTCGTCGAGATCGATTGCGGCGCGGGCCGTTGCGGTGTGACAACCACCCCGGCGGTTGTGGAGATCGCCAAGGCGATCGACGCGGCAGAGGGCCTCAAGTTCGCGGGCATCCAGGCCTATCAGGGCGCGATGCAGCACTTGGACAGCTATGACGACCGCAAGGCAAAGATCGACATTGCAGTGGCGCAGGTGAAAGACGCTGTGGACGCGTTGAAAGCCGAAGGTCTGGAGTGTGACATCGTCGGTGGTGGTGGCACCGGGTCGTATTACTTCGAGTCGAACTCGGGTGTGTATAACGAGCTGCAGTGCGGGTCTTATGCGTTCATGGATGCCGATTATGGCCGTATCCTCGACGAGAACGGCAAGCGCATCGACCAGGGCGAGTGGGAAAACGCGCTGTTCATCCTGACCTCGGTGATGAGCCACGCGAAGGCCGATAAGGCCATCGTCGACGCGGGCCTCAAGGCGCAGTCGGTGGACTCTGGTCTGCCGCTGGTCTTTGGCCGTGATGATGTGGAGTACATCAAGTGCTCGGATGAGCATGGGGTGGTGATGGATCCGAACGGCGCACTCAAGGTCAATGACAAGCTCAAGCTGGTTCCGGGTCACTGTGACCCGACCTGCAACGTCCACGACTGGTATGTCGGTGTGCGGAACGGCGTTGTCGAAACCGTCTGGCCGGTGTCGGCGCGCGGTCGCGCGTATTGATCCGACCGTTTGGGGGGCCAGCCCCCCAAACCCCCCGGCATATTTTTGAAAAGAAGAAGACAGGACGGTGCGCAGTGTGGTCTGTCGCACCGTTCTTTCGAGGGAGAAACCATGTATATCGTTCCAGAAGCCATGATCGCCGATCTGGTGTCCCGCGAAGCCTCGTTCGAGGCGGTGGAGCAGGTGTTTGCCGCGATGGCGGCGAAGGATGCCTATAACTTTCCGGTGGTGCGCGAGGCGATTGACCATGAGGATGCGCTTTATGGCTTCAAGGGCGGGTTCGACCGGGTTGGCGGTTCGCTGGGCCTGAAGGCTGGGGGTTATTGGCCGCACAATCTCGAGAAGCGCGGGCTGATCAACCACCAGTCGACGGTGTTCCTGTTCGATCCGGATACCGGCAAGGTGCGGGCAATGGTGGGTGGCAACCTGTTGACGGCGTTGCGCACGGCGGCGGCCTCATCAGTGTCGATCAAGCATCTGGCGCGGGCGGATGCCAAAGTCATGGGCATGATCGGCGCGGGCCATCAGGCGACGTTCCAGCTGCGCGCCGCGCTGGAGCAGCGGTCGTTCGAGAAGGTGGTCGGTTGGAATTATCATCCCGAGATGCTGCCCAATATCGAGAAGGTCGCGAACGAGGCGGGTGTCCCGTTTGAGGCGGTGGACCTGCCGGGGATGGCCGACGCGGATGTGATCATCTCGATCACCTCGGCCTTTGCGCCGTCGCTGATGGCGGATCATGTCAGCCCCGGAACACATCTGGCCTGCATGGGGACCGACACCAAAGGCAAGCAGGAGGTCGAGGCGGCGCTTCTGGCACGGGCCAAGGTGTTCACCGACGAAGTGGCGCAATCGATCAGCATTGGCGAGGCGCAGCACGCAGTGGCCGCCGGTTTGATCGCAGAGAGCGACGTGACCGAGATTGGTGCGGTGATCAACGGCACCCATCCGGGGCGGACATCGGACGAGGACATCACGCTGTTCGATGGCACCGGTGTTGGTCTTCAGGATTTGGCGGTCGCGTCAAAGGTTGTCGATCTGGCTATCGAGCGTGGTGTGGCGATCGAGGTGGATTTCTGAACCGCTAGGCGTTGGGAAACCAGTGTCGCGTTCGGTTGGCGAACGCGACAAGGGACAGCATTACGGGGACTTCGACAAGAACGCCGACCACCGTGGCGAGTGCGGCACCGGAATTCAGTCCAAAGAGGCTGATTGCGACCGCGACGGCGAGTTCGAAGAAATTTGATGTCCCAATCAGAGCGCAGGGTGCGGCCACGTTGAACGGTACCCGCCACAGACGCGCCGCAAAATACGCGACGAGGAAGATGCCGTATGACTGGATCAGCAGCGGCACCGCAATCAGGGCAATGACCAGAGGTCGATCGAGGATCACTTCGCCCTGAAACCCGAACAGCAGAACAACCGTTGCCAGCAACCCGAAGACCGAAAACGGCTGTACGCGGGACTTGAATGCATCAATGGCGGGCTCGCCGCCTTGTCCAAGAAGGTTGCGGCGGGTGATGTAGCCGGCCATGAGCGGCAGGACGACGTAAAGACCAACCGAGAGAAGCAGCGTGTCCCACGGTACGGTGATGTCGGTCACGCCCAGAAGAAGCGCAACGATTGGCGCGAAGGCGAAAACCATGATCACATCGTTCACGCTCACCTGAACCAGCGTATATGTCGGATCGCCTTTGGTCAGATGCGACCAGACAAAAACCATCGCTGTACAGGGTGCCGCCCCCAACAGGATGACGCCCGCGAGATAGGCCTGTGCATCATCAGGTGGGATCAGATCGGCAAAAATCACCTCGAAGAACAGCACGCCAAGGGCTGCCATGGTGAAGGGTTTGACCAACCAGTTCACGATCAGTGTGATGACGAGGCCTTTGGGCTTGTCCCCAACATGTTTGAGCGAGCTGAAATCCACACCCACCATCATCGGGTAGACCATGGCCCAGATCAGCACCGCAACTGGCAGATTGACCTTGGCAACTTCCAGAGAGGCCAATGCCCCGAACAGACCGGGCACGAGGTTTCCAAGCAATAGGCCCGCGCCAATGGCCAGTGCGACCCAGAGCGATAGCCAGCGCTCAAATGTCCCGAGACCCTGATCAGTGGATTTGGACGCATCCGCCAAGTGTTTCGCCCCTCCAGCGCGCGGTTCCAATAAGTTGGGTTTACCGCTGTCAGATAGCCCTGAATTTCGACTGCGCCGCGCCCGGTATCAGCGATAGCTTGGCGCGTTGGATGGCGCAACTTTGCATGATCGCGTTGTGCAAAAAGGAAGCCCCCGGCAAGTGTACCGGGGGCGCTCGGTTTCAGTGGTGCGGAGCGATTACTCCCCCGGCATCGTACCCTTGCCGTGTCCGGCCATGCCGCCGTTGACCTCTTCGGTGGCTTCATTCGCCAGTTCTTCGGGCAGGACGAGGTTAAGCACGATGGCGATCAGCGCCGCAGGCAGGATGCCGGAGGTGGCGAGCACCTTAAGCGTCTGCGGCAGGTACTGGAGTGCGTCGGGTTCAAGTTGCAGGCCAAGGCCCAGCGACAGGGCAATCGCGAAGATCACCATGTTGCGGCGGTTCCAGTTGACGTCGGACAGCATCGAGATGCCCGCCGCGACAACCATGCCGAACATGACGATCACACCGCCACCCAGCACTTCGATCGGGACCGACGAGATCACCGCACCGACCTTGGGCACGAGGCCGCAGAGGATCAGGAACAGTGCGCCGATGGTGACGACGCCCCGGCTCATCACGCCGGTCATGGCGATCAGACCGACGTTCTGGCTGAAGGAGGTGTTGGGCAGCGCGCCGAAGAGACCCGAGACTGCGGTGCCCAGACCGTCGGCAAAGGTTGCGCCCTGGATTTCCTTGTCCGTGGCTTCGCGGCCTGCGCCGCCTTTGGTGATGCCCGACACGTCGCCCACGGTTTCCACCGCCGAGACAAAGGACATCAGGCAGAAGCCGAGGATCGCGGCGAAGGAGAATTCCAAGCCGAAATGCAGCGGGTTCGGCAGGGCGAAGGGAGCCGCGCGGCCCACATTGCCGAGGTTCACCTGACCCAGAGCAAAGGCCACCACGTAGCCGACCAGCAGCCCGACCAGTACCGCCGAGACCGACAGCATCCCCCGGGTGAAGAACTTGAGGCCCAGCGTGACGATGATCACGGTGCCGGCCATCGTCCAGTTCAGGAGCGAGCCGTATTCCTCGGTCCCGATGGCGGGAACGCCGCCTGCTGCGTACTGGATGCCGACCTTGACCAGCGCGAGGCCGATCATGGTGACGACCAGGCCCGTGACCAGCGGCGGCAGGGCAAAGCGCAGTTTGCCGATGAAGAGGCCGAGGAAGGCATGGAACAGGCCGCCGACAAGGATGCCGCCCATCAGAACGGCGATGGCATCTACGCCTTTGCCTGCGACCAGCGGGATCATGATCGGAATGAAGGCAAAGCTTGTGCCCTGCACGATAGGCAGACGCGCACCGACCGGGCCTATTCCGATGGTCTGGAACAGTGTGGCAATGCCTGCAAAGAACATCGACATCTGGATCATGTAGATCATCTGCGGGAAATCGGGGCTGTTCGAGCCAAAGCCGAAGCCCGCAGCCCCACAGACGATGATCGCCGGGGTGACGTTGGACACGAACATCGCCAGTACGTGCTGGATACCCAAGGGCACCGCCTTGGCAATGGGGGGTGTGTAATTCGGATCGCGGAGCTGCTCCGGCGTGCCGATGGATGCGTCTGACATGGTTCCTTCTCCCTCGTAACCATTTGATTATTGCCGGACGCCCCTCCTCAAAGGCAGCCGGTTCGTTAACTTCCGTCGATCACCTCGTAGGGGGTCTCGAGCCAGTGTTCTTCAAGATTGGCGCCATCGCCGATCCGGTCGATGACGGCAAAAAGTCCGCTGCCCGACAGCGGGGTCAGAACCCCGTGCCAGGTGTTGCGGTGCAGGTTGATGGCTTGTCCCGCTTGGGTCAGGAAGGCGCGGGGTGTGCCGGGTTTGCCATCCTCGTCCGGGGCGACGATCACCAGAAAGGGATCGTGGCTCATCGGGACAAAGGCCTGGCTGCCCAGCGGATGCCGTTCCAGCAGGTCGAGCCTGTAGGGCAGGCTGCGCAGTTCGGCCTTGAAGATACTGATCCCGGCGCGGCCACCCGAAAAGTCGAGCGTCGCGCGGTCGTGGTAGCGGCCGCAGAGGCCCTGATTGATGATCTTGTCCGGGTCACCTGCGCAATCAAGCAGGTCTCCGAACGGGGCGAAGGCGTCCGCCGTCAGCGGTTCTGTAACAATCTGACGGGTCATGCGCTGAGCTTGTCCAAGAGCCGGAGTTCGGCGATGCGTTCGACCTGACGGCAGGCCTCGGCGAATTCGGTGTCGCGGTCGTTGCCGATGCGACGGTGGAAGGCGTCGAGGATGCTGGCCTTGGTGTTGTCCTTGACCGCGATGATGAACGGGAAACCGTGGCGCGCGACGTAATCGGCGTTGAGTTTCTGGAACGTGGCGCGTTCGTCGTCGGTCAGCATGTCGAGACCCGCACCGGCCTGCTCGGCGGTGGATTCGGCGGTGAGCCGTCCAGCGGAGGCGAGTTTGCCAGCAAGGTCCGGGTGGGCGTTCAGCACCCCAAGGCGTTCCTCATCCGACGCGCTGCGGAAGGCGCGACAGAGCAGGTTGTGCACGCCACGCGCGCTGTCGTGGGTTGGCCCGGATTCGTAGGCGCAGGCGCGCTCGGCGATCCACGGCGAATGTTCGAAGATACCTCCAAAGGCCGCGACGAACTCCTCTTGGGTCATCTCGGACGGGCGTTGTGCTGTCGGCGCGGGGTGTTCCTTGGCCCAGTGCTGCGCGATCTGCTGGCGGGTGGCGAACCAGACGCCCTCGTGCCCGGCCATGTAATCCAACGCACGCTTCAGAGCGGCGGCGCGGCCGGGGCGACCGACGATCCGGCAATGCAGACCGATGGAGAGCATTTTGGGCGAACCCTCGGCACCTTCGGCATATAGGTAGTCGAAGCTGTCCTTGAGGTAGCTCTCGAACTGGTCGCCATTGGTATAGCCCGCCTGAATGCCGAACCGCATGTCGTTGCAGTCCATCGTGTAGGGCATGATGAGCTGGTCGATATCGCCGAAACGCATCCAATAGGGCAGGTCATCGGCATAGCTGTCGGCGACGTAGTCGAACCCGCCCTGTTCCGCGACCAGCCGGATCGTGTTGTTCGAGCAGCGCCCTGTGTACCAGCCCTTGGGCGGTTTCCCGACCACCTCGGTGTGCAGGCGGATCGCCTCGACGATCTGCGCGCGTTCCTCGCCCTCGGGCATGTCCTTGTGCTCGACCCATTTCAGGCCATGCGACGCGATTTCCCACCCTGCGTCCTTCATCGCGGCGACCTGTTCGGGCGCGCGGGCAAGCGCCGTGGCCACGCCGTAGATGGTGATGGGAATGTCCTTCATCATCCGATGCAGACGCCAGAACCCGGCGCGCGCGCCGTATTCGTAGATCGACTCCATGTTCCAGTGCCGTTGACCGGGCCAGGGCTGCGCACCGGTGATTTCGGACAGGAACGCTTCGGAGGCGGCATCACCATGCAGGATGTTGTTCTCGCCGCCCTCTTCGTAGTTGAGCACGATCTGAACGGCGATCTTTGCCCCACCCGGCCAATTGGCCTTGGGGGGCGTAGCGCCATAGCCTGTCATGTCGCGTGGGTAGCGTTGCACGTATTTGTCCTCCTGGTCGCGGTTGTCTATGTAATCCGAATAATCCAAATCGTTTTTCAAGAAATCCCGAAAGCTGTGTCAAATGGCTTACGGTTTGCGCAATTCCCGACCTTCGCTGCATAAAGTGGCAGGTGAGCACAGGAGGCCACGATGTCTGGTTATTTGACGACACATGTTCTGGATACCGCACGGGGCTGTCCAGCCGAAGGGATCCGGATCGTTCTGTCCCGCGTCACCGAGGCCGGGACCGAGCAGATCGCCGAGACCGTGACCAATGACGACGGACGCACCGACAGCCCGATCCTGCCGGTTGATGCGTTCCAGACCGGAACCTACGAGTTGGTGTTCTTCGCGGGCGACTACCTGCGCGCGACCGGTCAGGCTGGGGCCGATCCATTGTTTCTGGATGAGGTGCCGATCCGGTTTGGCATGTCAGACGCAGCTGCGCATTACCATGTGCCGCTTCTGCTGTCGCCGTATGGGTATTCGACCTATCGGGGGAGTTGAGCCCAGGGTCAGACTGGGGCTCGTACGGTAAGCGCGAATGTCCTAGGTGGCCTCGCGTACACCCTTAACGGTGACAAATTCACCCGGTATGCCATAGCTGCCGTCATTTCGCCGAAAGTCCGCGACTGAGGCCAGGAAGGCGTTTTGAACTTCCGTCCAAATCTCATTTGAAAACCGTTTGACCGCGAGGGCGACTGGCCCGCCCAATAACACGGCGTCCAGAACGTCATGTTCGGTTTCAAACTCAAGGGTTTCGCAGTGGCGGACTTCTTCGATCTGCCCCAGACCCGCATCTTCGAAAATACGCTTTAGAATTCCGGGCGCGCCCGTTCCAAAAAACATTGGGCACACCTCGGATGCCACATGGGAGTCCACGATGGGAAACACTTCGGCCCATCCACAATTCCTGCGGTTCCCCCAAACGGTTGCTGCGACGGTACCGCCGGACCGTGCCACACGTGCCATTTCGGAAACAGCTGCGGCGGGATCGGGCGTATACATGAGACCAAGCGCACATATTGCTGCATCAAAGCTCTGGTTTGGCAGGTCCAGTTTCTCTGCACCCATACGCTTTGCTTTGACATTCGGAGTCGGGCTCGTCTCCAGCCTTGCTTTCAAGTCATCGATCATGCCTTGGGACAGGTCCGTTGCAAGAACTGAGCCTGCGGCACCCACCATCTCAGCCAGGCGCAACGTGACCAGACCACTGCCGCAGGCCGTCTCGACCACGTTCTGTCCACTTTGGACTCGTGCCATGTGAAGAAGTCGATCATGGGCGGGGCGCAGCTGTTTACCCCATGAGTCATGATAATGCGCCGACGCCGCATCCCACCCATAGCGCTGGACGCGCATTTGAAGCCGAGCATCCATTACAAGACTCTCTCGACGACGGAAATCGCGGTGCGAACTGGTTGAGCATCCCGATATGCGAGGAACCAGGGATCGCTGTTCAGTGCGCGCGTGACCACGTCTCCAATTTTTTCCTCTGATTCAGAGCTGGAGATCTCGATGCGGATACGCGTGTCGCTTGGAACCGGGCTCGCACCCTCCATGGCGAGTACGCCGCGATTGTCCCAGTCTTGTTCAATCCCAACTGTCACGCTGTCCAGCGCCACGTTCTCTCTTGCGCCTGTCATCTTGATCCCGATTGCCAGACACCCACAAATCCCCGCTCTGGCGAAAAAACCGGGTGTCGGCCCTTCATCGCTGCCTCCAATCGCTTGAGGCATATCGAGAGTGACGCGGTGACCATCCTGTTCAAAAGTGCAGGTCAATCCGTCGTGAACCACCGCCGATCCACGATGAACGGTCCGGGCTGTCTCGGGACGCTGCCTGTAAACAGCCTGTGCCCTCAGCTGTGCTTCGCGGGCATGAGTGTTGCGATCCATTGGGTCTTCTCCATTTTCTGAGGTTTTGGCCGGATCGCGCCAGGTTGGTCGGTCCGGCCAATCCGAACTCAACCTGCCGCCATCGCCTTGATGTCGTCAGCGCTGGGCGTGTTGCCACCGATACCCCAATGGCCGCTGCGCACTTCCTTGACCCGAACCCAGGTCACGGGCCGCATGTTTTCGCCTTCGACCTCAACCATCGCGTTGGTGACTTTTTCGATCATTTTCGCCTTTTGTGCGTCGTCAAAAACGCCTTCGATCACTTCGATATCTACCAGTGGCATGGTTCACCTCCGTTGCTTCCAATCTCTGGTGGGCTGAGGTTCGCATTGGTCGCGCGAGGCAAACCAGTTCTGCAAATGCAGTAAATCCACTATAGTTTCTGAAGTAGACGCCAGCCTGCGCGAGATGCTTTGCTGCAGGAGGAGGTGCCGATATGTCAGATTCCAATTACCCAAAGTTTTGCCCGGTAGCGATGGCAGCCAGTCTGCTTGAGCCACGTTGGACCATGCTGCTGCTGTGCGAAATGTGGTCCGGTTCGACACGCTTCAACGAGATTCAAAGGGGCGTACCGGGCATGTCGCCGGGACTGCTTTCCAAGCGCCTGAAGGAAATGGAAGCCAACGGACTTGTCACGCGCCAAGCCGACAGTCTGGGCCGCGCCGAGTATCTGACAACCGCCCTTGCGGATGAATTGGAGCCGTTGATCCGTGGACTGGGTGAATGGGCGCATCGCAACATTGACTGCGAGGTGTCGCTCCAAAACCTGGATGCACGGCTGCTGATGTGGAAAATCCGGGGAAAGATTGACCGGCTTCAACTGCCAAAGCCAAAATGTGTGATCCAGTTCGTTCTGAATGATGCCCCGAATGAAACCGCGAATTATTGGCTTGTCGCAAAGCCAGGGGAAGAAACCGACCTGTGCTATACCGACCCCAAATTCGACGTCGACCTGTTCGTTGTGTGCGAACTTCGCGCGCTGACATCCGCATGGATGGGACACACGACATTCGAAAAGGAAATCGATGCCGGACGAATTACGCTAACTGGGCATGACCTTATGGAACGGACATTGACCAAGTGGCTGATGCGGAGCAGCTTTGCCGAGGTCTCCAAAAGCGCCAATGAGGAAAGACATCGGGCTGCCGTCTAGGATTCGCGGCACTCTCACCTCGATCAGGCGCTCTTGATCGCCGTGCCGATCCTGCCGATGACGAAATCCATGAAAAGCCGTGTCTTGGGATCCTGTCTGCGGCGATGGGTGAAGAGGCACGCCATCTGAATCGGGACGGGTGGCGTGTCTTTGGCCACCGCGATCAAACGCCCGGCGCGCAGGTGATCGGCCACTTCGAACATGGGTTTGAGCGCGATACCCTGACCATCCAGCGCCCAATCGGTCAGAACGTCGCCATCATCGGATTCAAACCGCCCCCGGACCTTGAAACGCTTTGGGCCCTCGGAGGTCTGGAGGCGCCATTGGAATTCCGTTGCACCCGGAAACCGCAGGTTCAGGCATTCGTGGTTCTGGTTCAGCAGGTCGTCGCCCGTGTTCGGCATGCCGCGCGCCTTGATGTAACTGGGCGCGGCGCAGAGCACACGGTCGACATCGGCAATCTTGCGGATGCGCAAGGTGCTGTCTTCGGGTTCACCCAGAAACACCGCGAGGTCGAGGCCTTCGGTGGTGAGATCGACCTTGCGATCGGTGAGGCGCAAGCGAACGGACACCTCGGGGTATTGCTCGATAAAGGCGGGTACCTGCGGCGCGATCAGGCGACGACCGACGCCCAGAGGGGCCGCGACATAAATGGAGCCGCGGGGTTTTTCGGTGATGTCGACCACCTGCGCCTCGGCGGCTTCCACCGCTTCGAGCACTTCGATGGCCCCGGCATAAAACAGACGCCCCTGTTCGGTTGGCGTCAGGTTGCGCGTGGTGCGTTGGAACAAACGCACTGAGAGGTGTTCCTCAAGCTGAGCGATCCGAGTTGATGTGACGGCGGGTGAAATGCGCAAATCGCGCCCTGCAGCGGACATACTGCCTAATTCATAGACACGCACGAAGGTGCGGATGTTGTCGAGATAGCTCATTATTCGCAGATTTTTGATACAGCTTGGAGTTTCATCGGAATAGCAGAAGAATGGCCGAGCCGCTAGTTTGGTGGAAATTGCCAAGGGAGCCTATCGCCATGTATGATTTCGCCGTTCTCTGGGACTGGATTTCCTTTGCCGTGCGCTGGCTGCATGTCATCACCGCGATGGCTTGGATCGGCGCGAGTTTCTATTTCATCGCACTGGACCTGATGCTGAAACCGGCCAAGGACATGCCAGAAGGGGCGCATGGCGAAGAGTGGGAAGTCCACGGCGGCGGATTTTACCATACGGTAAAATACCTCGTCGCCCCGGCGCGGCTGCCCGAGCACCTGACTTGGCATAAGTGGCAGAGTTACACGACGTGGCTGTCCGGAGCGGCTTTGCTGATGATCGTCTATTGGGTGGGCGGCGAGTTGTTCCTACTCGACCCGACCAAGGCCGATCTGGCGCTGTGGCAAGGGATCGTGATTTCCGGGCTGTCGCTGACCATCGGCTGGCTGCTGTATGATTTCCTGTGTAAATCCGCGCTGGGCGAACAGCCGACGGTTCTGATGCTGCTTCTCTTTGCGATCCTTGTGGTGATGGCGTGGGGCTATGATCAGGTGTTCACCGGGCGCGCGGCGCTGCTGCATCTGGGGGCGTTCACCGCGACGATCATGACAGCCAACGTGTTCTTCATCATCATGCCGAACCAGCGGATTGTGGTGGCGGACCTCAAGGCGGGGCGCACGCCGGATCCCAAGTACGGCAAGATCGCCAAGCTGCGGTCGACCCACAACAACTACCTGACGCTGCCGGTGATCTTCCTGATGTTGTCGAACCACTACCCTCTGGCCTTCGGCACCGAGTTCGCGTGGTTGATCGCGTCACTGGTGTTCCTGATGGGAGTGACGATCCGGCATTATTTCAACTCCATGCACGCGGGCAAAGGCCAGCCGCACTGGACCTGGGCGGTGACGGCGGTGATCTTTATCGCGATTGCGTGGCTGTCGACGCTGGGCGGGACGGAGACCTATGACGAGGCGGCAGAGCGTCCGATGACCGAGTTTGAAATGCGCTTTGCGTCCGCCGACGGGTTCGAGGATGCGTATAACGTGGTGCAGGGCAATTGCTCGATGTGCCACGCGCGCGAGCCTTTGTGGGACGGCATCCGCTGGGCGCCCAAGGGTGTCTATCTGGAGACCGAGGCGGACGTGGCGCAGCATGCGCACCAGATTTATCTGCAGGCGGGACGGTCCCACGCGATGCCGCCACCGAATGCGATCCAGATGGATGCCGAGGCGCGGGCGCAGATCGTGGCTTGGTATCGGGCGGTGGAGTAAGGTGCGATGCAACGCGGTAAACGGCTGCTGTGAGCCCAAAATGCATGATGTTGCAGGCCACCTTAATGTCAGTGATGCGCAGAATGCAGGCTTTGCAAAGTCGCGTGATCGGCATCTGAGCCGATACGTAGCAGTGTTGCAAACCGTTCAATAACCAGCCACGTTTAGTGCATGCCGGAAGAAAATATACCGATAGGACAGCTTTACTCGCGCATCTATTTGCAGCCCACTGCAACTGTGCGCGACAGTGCGCGAATGCGGATGAGGGTCTTGCGTGCGATTGAGCGGCATATTCCCAGTCACAAGCGAGGAACGGGTTTCGGTGCAGATGTTGAAGGAGAACTCGGCATCGAGATCGTTAGCTCTGGCGGGTATAATCCAGCATACGTATCATGGGACCGCCTTGTGCGACAAGAATTGTCGATCAGTGACCTATTGAACGTCCTGACTATGCTCTGGCGCACAGTCGACGTCAGAGGACGCGACAATTTCAGACGCAACATCACGCGAATTTTCGCGGAAGAAGCAATCGGTTTCTCTGTAGACGAGGAGATGGGTTTTCATCCGGCGTTTGACGAAGAATTCGAGCGCTCGCTCAGCTCAATTGTACGCATCCTGAACGGCGATGGGTTTCGGCACGAAGCGGATTTTGTCGCACTGTCTGAAACTGCGCTACTTGCGAATCCAATCGACGGGCGCGCAGCCATACGAGCCGTATTTGACGCGGCTGAAAATCTGTTCAAACGCATCACAGGCAAGCAAAACATCACCAACGGACATGTGCGACAAGAACTCGCCGTCGTCGCTATGCAGGGTGTTCCGCAAGACGGCAAATCGAACGTTGCCGTGAACAAAATACTAAACGCTTTCGAGGATTGGGTTGCTGCATGCCACGTCTACCGTCATGCACCCGGTGAGGCCGAGACCACGCAACCAACTGAGGCAATCGCCATCCTTATTGTGTCGCAGGGCTATTGTTTCGTGCGCTGGCTCGCCGAATTGTCCGCCGCCCAGAGTGAGTGAGGCCGTCCATTGAACGTCTGCTTTGGGTTTGCCTTTTGCCGTTCATGACGCAGGGTTAAGGTCCGCCCAGTCAGTTCAGTCTGCATTGCTGACGCCCGTGAAGACCCGCATCTTGCCTGAAAGATGCGGGTATCTAATCGTCTTGCCCCCCTTACAACACCGACTCGAACAACGCCCGCGTGTTGGCCTCGGTCATGGTGACCGGGTTGCCGCCTGTGGAAGGGTCGTTCAGCGCATCGCGTACGAGGATGTCGAGGTTCGCATCTTTCACACCCAGATCGGTCAGCGTTTTCGGGATCGCGAAACCCGCGTTGAACTGATCGACAAAGGCGCAGAAGCCGTCGAACCCGCCGTCGATGCCCAGATAGCCCGCCGCGCGGTCAAAGCGGTCGCGGATGGCGTCGGCGTTGAACTTGAGCACGGTGGGCATGAAGACCGCGTTGGTGGTGCCGTGATGCGTGTGGTGATGCGCGCCGATGGGGTGCGACAGGGCATGGATCGCGCCGAGGCCTTTCTGGAAGGCGGTCGCGCCCATAGCGGCGGCGCTCATCATGTTGGCGCGGGCTTCGATGTCTGTCCCGTCTGCATAGGCGCGGGGCAGGTTGTCGACGACAAGGCGCATACCTTCCAAAGCGATGCCCTGGCTCATCGGGTGGTAGTGCGGGCTGGAATAGGCTTCGACGCAATGGGCGAAGGCATCAAGCCCGGTGCCAGCAGTGATGAACTTGGGCATGCCCACGGTCAGTTCGGGGTCGCAGATCACCACCGCGGGGAGCATCTTGGGGTGGAAGATGATCTTTTTCTCGTGGGTTTCGGAATTGGTGATGACGCTGGCGCGGCCCACTTCGGATCCGGTGCCTGCGGTGGTCGGCACGGCGACGATGGGGTGGATGCCGGCAGGGTCAGCGCGGGTCCACCAGTCGCCGATGTCTTCGAAATCCCAGAGCGGGCGGGACTGGCCTGCCATGAAGGCAAGCGTTTTGGCGAGGTCGAGACCGGAGCCACCGCCAAATGCGATGACGCCATCAAAGCCACCTTCGCGGTAGATCTTGAGGCCTTCCTCGACGTTTCTTTCGTTCGGGTTGGGATCGACATCCGAGAACATCGCACGACCCAGACCCGCCTGTTCGACAAGGTTCAGGGTCTTTGTGGTGATCTCCATATCCGCGAGGCCCCGGTCGGTGACGAGGAGCGGTTTGGAGATGCCAGCGGCAAGGCACGCCTCGGCGATTTCCGAGATGCGGCCCGCGCCGAAACGGATGGCGGTGGGGTAGGACCAGTTTGCTTTCAGCGACATCGGCTTATGCCTTCTTGAGATGGTAGGATTTGGGGCGTGTCAGGGCCTGATACGCCAGTTTCGACAGACCTTGGCCGCGTCCGGTGTCTTTGCAGCCGGTCCAGCAAAGTGCGGGGTCAAGGAAGTCGCAGCGGTTGAGGAAGACGGTGCCGGTCTCGATCCGGTCGCCGATGGCTTCGGCGGTGGCGGTGTCGGCGGACCAGATCGACGCGGTGAGGCCGAACTGGCTGTCATTCATCAGCGCGATGGCTTCTTCGTCGTCCTTGACCGGCATGATGCCGACGACGGGACCAAAGCTTTCGTCGCGCATGACGCGCATCTTATGGTTCACGTTGGTCAGGATCTGCGGTGTCAGGTACGCGCCGCCATCGTCGGCGGGCATGGTGCCGATATGCGCTTTCGCGCCATCGGCAAGCGCCTCTTCGATCTGGGCGCGGACTTCTTTCGCGAAGCGGACATTGGCCATCGGGCCCATCGTGGTGTCGGGATCGAGCGGGTTGCCGAGTTTCTGGGCGTTGACCCAAGCGACGGCTTTTTCGACGAATTGGTCGAAAAGGCTTTCGTGCACATAGATGCGTTCGATCCCGCAGCAGCACTGGCCCGAGTTGAACATCGCGCCATCGAGCAACGTGTCGACCGCAGCGTCGATATTGGCGTCGGCGCGAACATAGCCGGGGTCTTTGCCGCCAAGTTCGGTCGAGACCGGGATGAAGGTGCCCGCTGCGGCGCGTTCGATGGCCTGACCGCCGCCGACCGAGCCGGTGAAGTTGACGAAGTCCACCGCGCGTTCCGAGAGAAGCGCGGAGGTGGTGTCGTGGTCAAGGACGAGGTTCTGGAACACGTCCGCGGGCACGCCCGCTGCGTGAAACGCTTCGGCCAGATGGTCGCCTACGGCGAGGGTTTGTCCAGCGTGTTTCAGGATCACCGTGTTGCCCGCGATGAGGGCGGGGGCCACGGTGTTGATCGCGGTCATGTAGGGATAGTTCCACGGCGCGATGACCAGAACGGTGCCCCAGGGAGTGCGCTTGATCAGGCGGCGGAACGCGTCGCTGTCTTCGATCTGCATCGGAGCGAGCGACTCTTCGGCGACGTCTGCCATATAGGTCAGGCGTTCATTGAAGCCGCCATATTCGCCGCCATAACGGACGGGACGGCCCATCTGATGCGCCAATTCGGTCGCCATGCGGTCGGTTTGCTGGCCGATGATTTCGCCCGCCTTGCGCACCAAAGCGATGCGTTCGGACAGCGGGCGCGCGGCCCAATCGGCTTGGGCGGCCTTGGCGCGCTTGGCGGCGTCAAAAGCGGCGTCGCGGGTGAGCACCTCACGGGTGAGGTACACCGATCCGTCAATCGGGGAGATCAGGTCTACGGTCTTGGTCATGTCTTAGGCTCTTTCAAATCCGCGCTGGAGTTCCCAGTCGGTGACAACAGCGTCAAATGTTTCCTGCTCAACTTCGGCAGCGCGTGTGTAGTGGTCGATCACGTCATCGCCCATCGCCTTGCGGAGCATGTTGGAACTGCGCAGGGTTTCGGTTGCGGCGCGAAGGGTGGCAGGGATCTCGGGGATGTGGTGCATGTGGTAGACGTCGCCAGAGACCGGCTCTTCCAGTGACAGCTTTTCCTCCATCCCGGCAATCCCGGCAGCAAGTTGTGCAGCACAGGCGAGATAAGGATTGATGTCGCTTCCGGGAATGCGGCATTCGATCCGGACGCCTTTGGTGCCGTCGCCGACAAGACGGTAGCCTGCGGTGCGGTTGTCCACCGACCATGCGATCTTGGTGGGGGCAAAGGTGCCCGGCAGGAAGCGCTTGTAGCTGTTGATATAGGGCGCAAGGAAAACGGTCATGTCGGGGGCGTATTTGATGAGGCCCGCGACGTAGGATTTCATCGTGTCCGACATGGTCAGCTTGGCGTCCGCGTCGTGGAACACGTTTGTGTCGCCTTTGAACAGAGACTGGTGCACGTGGGCGGCGCTGCCCACCTTGTCGGCGCGCCACTTGGGCAGGAAGCTGGCCGCGTGGCCGTTCATCTGGGCTATTTCCTTGACCGCATGTTTCGCGATCGTGTGGTTGTCGGCGCAGGCAAGCGCATCGGCGTAGCGGATGTTCAGCTCTTCCTGACCGGTTTCCGCTTCGCCCTTGGAGTTTTCGACCGGCACACCAGCCGCCACCAGATGGTTGCGGATCGGGCGCATGACGTGTTCTTCGCGGGTGGTCTGGAGGATGTTGTAATCCTCGTTATAGCCGCTGATCGGGGTCAGGTTGCGATAGTCGGATTTGCGGATCTCGTCGTAGCTGTGCTCGAAGAGGAAGAACTCCAGCTCGGTCGCCATCATGGGCGTGAGACCCATCGCATCAAGGCGTGCGATCTGCTTTTTGAGCATCTGGCGCGGGGAATGGGGGACCGGTTCGTGCGTGTGGTGGTCGATCAGATCACAGAGCACCATCGCCGTGCCTTCGAGCCACGGCATCGGGCGCAGCGTGGCCATGTCCGGCTTCATCACGTAGTCGCCATAGCCTGCGGCCCAGCTGGTGGATTTGTAGCCATCCGGGGTCGCCATTTCGAGATCGGTGGCGAGCAGGTAATTGCAGCAATGGGTCTCTTTCCAGGCGGATTCAATGAAGTTCGAAACGTGGAAACGTTTGCCCATAAGCCGGCCCTGCATGTCCACCATGCAGACGAGAACAGTGTCGATTGCGCCGGTTTCGGCGGCGTTGCTCAAAGCATCCAGGGTCATGTGGGCCATTGGCGTGTCCTTTACTTTCACGGTCAAAGCGACCCCCGGAGAGGGGATCGCCTTTCGATGGAATGTGCTTCGATTATTCGAAGTTGTACGGGGCGCCAGCCTGGTTGATGACGCTGTTGTACTCGCGGAAGATGCTGATGATCTTCTGCTGGATCTCGCCTTCCTCGGCAACCTCGTTCCAGAACTCCTTGGCGGCGTTCTCGACCTCGGCCCATTCGCTCGGCGGAACTTGGCGCAGTTGCAGCTTGTCGCCATTGGCGCGCAGCGCCGCTTCGCCACCCCAGTACCACTGGTTGCGATAGGTGTGGCCGGCTTCGGTGGCTGCCATCACGACGGACTTGAGGTGATCCGGCAGGTCTGCCCAGCGTTGCTGGTTGACGAACCAGGAACCGATCCATGCGCCCGAGATGTTGTTGGTCAGGAAGTAGTCGGTCACATCCGCCCAGCCGACGGTGTAGTCTTCGGTGATGCCGGACCAGGCCATGCCGTCAAGCTCGCCCGTCTGCACCGCGACTTCGGCGTCTTCGTAGGGGATCGAAACCGGCACGACGCCGAATTTCGACAGGAAACGACCAGCGGTCGGGAAGGAATAGAGGCGCAGACCGTCGAGGTCGGCAACCGAGGTGATTTCCTTCGTGGTGTTGAAGTTACACGGGTCCTGACCGGCAGCGGAGATCCACTGAACGCCGACCTTGGCGTACTCTTCTTCCCAGATTTCCTTGAGGCCGTACTGGTTGAACAGAACAGGCACGTCGAGGATGTGCTTGGTGGCGAAGGGGAAGTAGCCGCCGAACTGGCGCAGCGGGGTCGGGGACGCCATGGAGTCGTCGTCCGAGTGTACGCCGTCGATGGTGCCGCGCTGAAGCGCCTGGAACAGTTCACCCGTGGGCACGATCTGGTCGGCGTAGAAAAGCTCGACCGTGAGTTCACCGTTAGAGTTGTTGTTGATGTAGTCGATGACCGGCTTGGTCACGTGCTCACCCAGAGCGGCCCCGGCATAGGTCTGGAAGCGCCAGGTGATGCCGGACTGTGCCTTGACGATTGCGGGGGCTGCAAGGCTTGCTGCTGCACCGATCCCGGCGGTTCTGAGAAACTTACGTCTTGTGGTCATGTCATTTCCTCTCGGTTGGGTTGCTGCCCCGCTTCCGGGGTCTTTTGGTTATTTGTCGTACACGTATTCCGGCAGCCAAAGGGCAATCTCCGGGAAGATCATGATGATCGCGAGTGCCATCACCATCACTGCTACGAAGGGAAGGATGGATGTGTAGATGTCGCGGAGGCCGACTTCAGGCGGAGCCATCGCGCGCATCAGGAACAGGTTATAGCCGAAGGGCGGCGTCATATAGGCGATCTGAGTCGTGATCGTGTAGAGGATTCCGTACCAGATCAGGTCGAAGCCAAGTGCACCCACCAGCGGAACGTAAAGCGGCGCGACGATCACCAGCATGGCGGTGTCATCAAGGAACGTGCCCATGATGATGAAGCTGAGCTGCATCAGGATCAGGATCATCCACGGGTTCAGACCAAGCTGCTCGGTAAACAGGTTTTCGATCGCCTTGACCGCGCCCAGACCGTCGAACACGGCGCCAAAGGCCAGCGCGGCGAGGATGATCCACATGAACATACACGAGATGCCAAGTGTGTTACGGACCGAGTTCTCGAACACCTCACGGGTCATCCTGCCCTTGAGGACGGCGGCCATGAAGGCGGCGATGGCTCCGATGGCCGAGCTTTCGACAAGTGAAGTCCAACCGTTCACGAATGGCACCATCATCACGAAGAAAATGACGAGCGGCAGCAGGCCGGCGCGCAGCAAGCGCAGCTTTTCAGCGCGAGGAATGTCGCGTTCCTCGGCGGAAAGGACCGGTCCAAGAGAGGGGTTCAGTTTGCAGCGGATCACGATGTAGAAGATGAACATCGTTGCCATCATCAGGCCCGGTATCACACCTGCGAGCCAAAGTTGACCTACCGGCTGGCGGGCGATCATCGCGTAGAGGACCAGCACCACCGAGGGTGGCACAAGGATACCCAGCGATGACCCTGCCTGGATCACCCCCGTGACCATGCGTTTATCGTATCCGCGCCTTAAGAGTTCGGGCAGCGCGATGGTGGCGCCGATGGCCATGCCCGCAACGCTCAGCCCGTTCATGGCGGAGATCAGAACCATCAGGCCGATGGTGCCGACAGCGAGGCCGCCAGACAGGCCACCCATCCAAACGTGGAACATCTTGTAGAGGTCGTCTGCGATGCGGCTTTCCGAGAGCACGTAACCCATGAAAATGAACATCGGCAGCGTCAGCAGCGGATACCATTTCATCAACTTCATCGCAGCCGAGAAACCGAGGTCATACCCACCCCGGTCCCCCCAGAGGAAGAACGCCGCGACGACGGCCACGAAGCCGATTGCACCGAACACGCGCTGACCCGTCAGGAGCATCAGCATCATGGTCGAGAACATGAGTGCCGCAATCAATTCATACGGCATCAGACTTTTGCCCCCATGTCATGTCCTTTGAGGCGCAGAATGTCCTTGGCCAGTTCGCAGAGCACTTGAAGCAGCATCAGGAAAATCCCGATCACCATGATAACCTTGATTGGCCAGAGATACGGCCGCCACGAGGTGGGGCTGCGTTCGAGGAAGCCCAGCTCTGCGTTGCCAGTGGCGAGCCCCGCGAAGAAGCTGATCGGTTCGGAGCCGAAATAGCCCAGCGAATATGCAGTCGAAGCGATGCCGCCGTAGAGCAGGAAAACCAGGTAGACGAGCAGGAATACCACGGTCACTGCGTCGATGGCGGCTTTGCGGCGGTCGCTCATCTCGCCGTAGATCAGGTCCATGCGCACATTCGATCCGAGTTGGATCGAATAGGGGCCGCCTAGGATGTAATAGGCGACCATTGCGAATTGAGCCATTTCCAGTGTCCAGAGCGACGGGACAAGGAACACCTTACTGATCGAGGACCAGAGCAGAATGCCCATCATCGCGAAGATGCCGTACATCACGATCCGCCCGATCATGCGGTTGAACGGGTCGATCACCCGGACATAGGCCAAGAGCGCACCGGTCATGTGGCCTCCTGCGTGGCCAAGGCTTTGGTCAGCATGGTGCTCAGGATGTCGGTGAACCGGGCGACACCGGCCGCGTCGGAAATCAGGTCGTTGCGCACTTCGATCATTACGTTCTGAAGGCCGCGCGGGATAGCGTGTTCGCGCAGCGTGTGGGTGACGCCATCGGTCACGGAATAGGGCGCGTTCAATTGCGCATCGAGGTCGTCGGGACGGTTGGCCAGCATGGCGCGGGCAAGCCTGTCGTCGCTGTCATGCAGCAGGCCGAGCTCGACCGATCGTGGCTGGCCGAACCATGTGGGCGTGAAGGAATGGATGGTCACAAGGACGGGCGACTTTGTGAACCCGTCGAGGGTGGATGACAGCAGCGTGCGGAACGGGTCGTAAACCTCGGTCACGCGGGCCGCGCGGGCGGCGTCGTCGAGTCCGACATTCCCGGGCACGTCGATCACTTCGGACCGTTCCGGAAACGCGCCGGGCGCGCTGGGCGGGCGGTTGCAATCATAGACCAGCCGCGACACGCGTGACGCGACGAGCGGTGCATCGAGTTTTTCCGACAGCGCAACAGCAAGGTCGCGCCCGCCAATATCCCACGCGGCATGGCTGTGCCGGTGTTCCGGGGCAACGCCCAGATCGGCAAGCGATGCGGGGATAAAGGCGCTGGCATGTTCGCAAACAAGACAGATTGGTGCCGTGCCTTGCGGGTTCACCACCTCGGCGGCGGGGCCGTCGTTGGGGCCCAGAATCTTATGGTCTGCGGATGTCGTCACACCGCCATTAGGGTTCTGGCACTGCGACCTGTCAAGACAATTTCGTTGATTATTGTACTAAGATCGGTATCACTGTAGAGATTGCTACAAAAGGCGTCGGGCGATGGCGAAACCTTTTTCAGTCAAGGACAGATTGCAAGATCAGGCCGGGGCTCTGACCCCCGCCGAACGGCAATTGTCGAGCGTCCTGTTGCGCGATTATCCGGTGGGCGGGCTGCAATCCATCACCCGCATTGCGGAGGCTGCGGGCGTGTCGACGCCGACGGTGATCCGGCTGGCGCGTAAGCTGGGCTTTGACGGATTCCCGGAGTTGCAGGCGGCGATGCGCGAGGAGGCGTCGGAGCAGTTCAAGACGCCCATTCGCAAGCGCGAGGGCTGGGGCGACACAAAGCCTGGATCAGCCGCGTTCACGGCCTTTGCCGAGGCGGTTTTCGACAATCTGAGCCGCACTATCGACCGGCTGGAGCCGGGTACTCTGGACGCCATCGCAGGGGTTCTGGCAGATCGCCAGCGGCCGGTATATCTGTCGGGTGGCCGGATCACACGGTCGAATGCAGATTACTTTTACAACCACCTTCAGATCATCCGCCCGGCGGTGACATTGCTGGGTGCGTCACCGAATGTCTGGCCGCAATACATTCTGGACATGGATCGCGCGTCTGTTCTGATCCTGTTCGACATTCGGCGCTATGAGCGGGACCTGGAACGCCTCGCAGAGTTGGCGAAAGAGCGGGGGGCGGAGATCATTCTATTCACCGACCAATGGGGGTCACCGATCTCGCGTCTCGCGGATCACGTGGTGAATGCAATGATCGAAGTGCCGTCGAGCTGGGATTCGACCCTGGCGATCAACCTGATCATCGAAGCTTTGATTGCCGAGGTTCAAACCCGCGTGTCCGAGAGTGCGCGGGAGCGGATCGAGGCGCTGGAGGATATGTTCCAGTCGACCCGAATTTTCCGCAAACCTTAACTGAGCGCGAGGATCATCACGCCAAGGGCAACCACAAAAGCGGCGATCAGGCGGCGGTTGGCGGGGCCTTCCCTAAGCCAGATGACCCCGATCAGTGCGGCAAAGATCACCGAGGTTTCGCGCACCGCCGATACGATACCGATGGGCGCGAGGGTTTTGGCGAAGAGTGCGAGCCCGTAGGCCACGCCAGAAATCACGCCTCCAGCCAGTCCAAGAGCAAGGGATCGCTGGCCGATCTTGCGCACCCGTTCGAAACGGGTGGCGATGACGAATGCGGCCACGCAAATCTCGGCGGCAAAGAGCCAGACGACATAGCCGATGGGCGTGCCCGACACCCGGATGCCCATGCCGTCGACGACGGAATAGGCCGCAATCACAGCCGAGGTGGCAAGCGCTGCCGCGATCCCGCGTTTGTCGGCGTGCCGAATGGCGGCAAGCACCATGATCCCGGCGGACACTGTCAAAATTCCGATCCATGCCCAGAGCGACAGGGACTCGTCTGCCCAGACCATCGCACCTAAGGCGACCATCACCGGGGCGGTACCGCGCGCGATCGGGTAGATCAGGGACAAGTCGCCAAAGCGGTAAGCGATATTGAGGCCGTAGTAGTATGCCCAATGGATCACCGTCGAGGCGATGATGAAGGGAAACGCCTCGGCTGCGGGGATAGGGAAAAAAGGCATTAGGGCAAAAGCGGGCAGGCAATGGCCCGTCGCCACCAGCCCAAGCGTGACCGCGCGGTCGCCCGAGGTTTTGACCAGCGCGTTCCAGAGCGCATGGAGCAGCGCCGCCAACAGGACGATGAGGAGGACGGTTGTGCTCACCCGGCGGCCCGGATCGTGTCGATGACGATGCTGAGGGCTGTATCGAGATCAGCTTGGCTGATCACCAGCGGGGGTGAAAGTGTCAGAACACTGCCAGCGCTGATTTTGAAGCTGAGGCCTTTGTCGAGGCAAGCATAATAGATGCGCTCGGCGCGGTCGGGATCGGGGGTGCGGCTATCGCGGTCGGTGACGATCTCGATCCCGAACATGAGACCACGCCCTCGGATGTCGCCGACATGCGGGTGATTGTGCAGCGCTTCCTTCAGGCGGTTCTGTGAGTGGGAGCCCAAAGCGGCGGAGCGGTCGACCAGACCTTCGTCCTCGATGATGTCGAGGGTGGTCAGCGCAGCGCGGGCGGTGACGGGATTTTTCTCATGCGTGTAGTGGCCGATAGCGAAGTCGCCAGCGACGTTCAGATCGTCACGCGCAACGATCCCGGCGATAGGGAGCATACCGCCACCAAGCGCCTTGCCGAGAACCACGATGTCGGGTTCGATCCCGTCGTGGTCGAAGGCGAACATGCGGCCTGTCTTGCCAAGACCCGTCGGGATTTCATCCATGATGAGCAGCGCGCCGTGTTTGCGGCACGCGGCCTGCACGGCCTGCCAGTAGCCGGGTGGGGGGACGACCGGAACGGCGCGCATGGGCTCGGCGATCACGGCGGCCACATCGCCTTCGCGGGCAAGCGCGTATTCGACCATGTTGGCGCAGGCCAGTGCGCAGGTTTGGGGGCCGGGGTGGCCATAGGCGCAGTGATAGCAGTGGAAGGGCGCGACGTGCTCGGCACCTGGCAGAAGCGGGCCCGCGATGTGGCTGCGGAAGGTGGCTTCACCCCCGACGCTGGATGCGCCAAAGCCTGCACCGTGGAAGGCGTCCCAGAAGCTGATTGTCTTGAAGCGGCCTGTGGCGGCGCGGGCAAGGCGCAGGGCCACTTCGACCGCGTCTGATCCGCCGGTGGTGAAAAGAACGCGGTTTAGGGTGCCGGGTGCAATCTGGCCCAGGCGTTCAGCGAGCTTGACCGAGACATCATTCGTGAATCGCCGTGGCGAGAACGGCAACGCGTCGATCTGGCCTTTCACCGCCTTCACAAGACGCGGGTGACCGTAGCCGATGTGGTGGACGGAGTTGCCGTGGAAATCCATGAACCGGCGGCCGCTGGTGTCCTCGATCCAGATGCCTTCTGCCTTGGCGATGGTGCTCAGGCAAGGCGAGGATAGGGATTGATGCAGGAACGCATTTGCATCCCGTGCAAGCAAATCGCGGGTTTCGTTGTGTGTTTCCCGCGACGCCCATTCGGCACGCGCGGCACTGGTGTTGGCTTCGCCTTCGGTGTGTCGCATCAGGCGGGATCCTCGATATCTGTCATCTGAACCACAATCCGGTCCGGGCCGACCAGGATCACCGCATATTGTGGGCGTTCCTCGAGCGCGACGAAATTGGACCAGTCCCATGTCTGGTGGGGCGGGCGGGTCTGATGTGCGATGGAGCGGAGCGCGGTAAACGGAACGCGGCCGATCACTCCAGAGATCGGCCGATGAACGTGGCCGACAAACAGGTGTTCGACCTGAGGGGCGGCAGAAAGAAGATCAACAACGGGTTGGTGGTCCAGCAAGGGCATGTCGTCGAGCAATCCAAGGCCCAGAGGGCCGGGCGGGTGGTGTGTAAAGACGAGGACACGCCTGTCGTGGGTTTGATCCAGTTCGGATGCGAGCCAGTCAAGACGTTCGGTATCCATCTGCCCCGCATCGCTGCCTGGCAGATGCGTGTCGAGACAGAGCAGGGTCACATCCCCGTCAATGTCATGGCGGTATTGATAGTATCCGTCAGGCCCGGTTCCGGGCCGAGGGAGCGCGGCCATCATGTTCGCGCGATTGTCGTGATTGCCGATCATTGGAAGGAACGGTACGCGCAAGTCGGCCAACCGCTGGTTCAGCGCGGAATATTCCTCGGGCGTGCCGGTGTCGCACAAGTCGCCGGATGCCACACAACAGTGCGCATCGAGATGGTGTCTGTTCACCTGCTCGATCATCTGTCGCAGCCGCGCGCGGCTGTTCACGCCTTCGACCTGCCCAGAGACCGTCTGGTGCAGGTCGGAGATCCAGACGATCTTGTGGGTGAAGGCCATAGGCGTCAGGGCCAGGGCAGGCTGTAGGTCTTGACGTTGGTGAAGAACTTCATCGCTTCGATGACGCCTTCCTTCACTCCATTGCCGCTGTCCTTGATGCCGCCGAAGGGGGACATCTCGATCCGGTAGCCCGGCTGTTCCCAGATGTTGCACGTGCCGACGTTGAGCCCGTTGATAAAGGCAATCGCGCGGTTCAGGTCGTTGGTGCAGACGCCGGAGGAGAGGCCGAAATCGGTGCTGTTGGAGATACGCATCACCTCTTCGTCGTTGTCGGGCACGCGGACGATGGGAATGATCGGTCCGAAGGTTTCCTCCATCACCAGTTCGCTGTCATGCGGTACATGATCGACCACGATTGGCGGGAGCAGGGCGCCTTTGCGGCCCGGATCGTAGAGCACTTTCGCGCCTTGGTCTGCGGCCATGTAGACCCGCTTTTCAAAGAGTTCGGCGGCCTGCGCGTGGATCACGCAGCCAAGCTCGGTGGCCGGATCCTGGGGATCGCCGAATTTGATCTTCTTGGCTTTCTCGACCACCAGCGGCACGAATTTGTCAGCAACGCTTTCCTGCACAAGAATGCGCTTTATCGCGGTGCAACGCTGGCCGGAGTTGCCGGTGGCACCTGCAACGGCAATGGTCGCCGCCTTGTCGAGATCGGCATCGCTCAGGTCGTTGCAGACGATCAGGGGATCGTTGCCGCCGAGTTCCAGCGCGGTGCGTTTGTAACCGGCCTTGGAGGCGATGAGTTTGCCGACGGGGACACCGCCGGTGAAGGTGATGATGTCGATGTTTTCGTTGGTCACCATCTCGTCGCCGATATCCGCGGGCATACCGGTTACGACCTGGAACATCTCGGGCGGCAGGCCGGCTTCGTAGAGGATGTCGGCCAGCGTTAGCGCGGTCAGCGGGGTCAGTTCTGTCGGTTTGCACACCATGCAGTTGTTGGTGGCAATCGACGGCGCGATCTTGTGGCTGACCATGTTCAGAGGGTGGTTGAACGGGGTGATCGCGCTGATGGCGCGGACGGGTTCGCGCATGGTGAAGATCTTGCGCGCCTTGCCGTTGTGAGTGAGGTCGCACGAGAAAATCTCGCCATCATCCTTGAGCGCCTCGGCAGCGGCGAATTGGTAGACATCCTGCGCGCGCTTGGTCTCGTAGATGCTATGCTGGTGGCAGATGCCCAATTCCAGCGTCAACCATTTGGCAAGGTAATCGCGGCGTTCACCAATCAGTTCCCCGGTGCGTTGCAGGATTTGGCTGCGTTCGTAACGGGTGAGCTTGGGTTTGTAGTTCGCGGCAATCTCGAACGCGCGGCGGGCATGTTCGGCGGTCCCCATGGGGACGGTGCCGATCACCTCGTCGGTGTAGGGATAGCGGACTTCGAGCCGCGCCTCGGTGTCGACCTTTTCACCACCGATGCGCATCTGTTCGTGACGGATTTCGGTCATGCGGGCACCTCTTCCAGCGCGGCGGCGGTGGTTGCGTAGAAGAACGCATCGAAATTGCGAAGCGTCGGCGCGTCGGGCAGGTCGATCACACGGTTCACGATGAACGGCACTTCCTGTTCGGTCAGCCCGCCATGGCTGCGCAGCGGCTCCTTGAGCGCGGCGAGGTCATGACGGTGGGCGCTGGTGCCGATGGTCATGTTCTCGGTCGAGATCATCACGATGTCGCCGATGCGATCGGCGGGGAGTTCGTATTTCTGGACAGCGGTGGCCTTGTCCACAACTTCGAGCATTTCCGGAAGCCCTCGCAGGCGGGCGATGATGTCGGCCTGATCTGCGCCCGAAGGCAGGTAAGCCGTGGCGAACGACCCGAGCGCGCCGTGGTGCACGACATACGGGTCGGTGATCGGCAGGATCACGCGCGCGGCTGCCTCGCCCAACCATTCGTCGAGCAGATCCTGAACGTAGATCACCGCCGGGTCGCCGTTGGCGTCATGCTTGGGCTTCATGCCGTGGTCGGCGGTTACGACGATGGCGGCGCCCATGGCATCAAGCTCTGTCAGGTAACGGTCGAACATCGCGTAGAAGTCTTTGGCACCCTGTTCATCAGGGGCGAACTTGTGCTGGATGTAGTCGGTGGTGGACAGGTACATCACGTCCGGTTTCCACTCTTTCAGCAGTTTCACACCTGCGGCGAAGACGAATTCCGACAGGTCGGCGGAATAGACCTCGGGCACCGGCATGCCGAGCCAGTCCGACGCCTTGTCGATGCCGTGTTCCGCTTTGGTCGTGTCGCCGGATCGCTCGGACGAAAACGCGATGGCGCGGTCTTCGTCGAATTTCAGACCCGCGCCCAGCAGCGCGCGCAGCTTGTCCTTGGCGGTGACAACGGCGACCCGCGCGCCAGCCTCGTAGAACTTGGAGAACACGGTGGGCGCGCGCAGGAAGCGAACGTCGTTCATCATGACTTCCTGACCGGTTTCCGGTTCATAAAGGAAGTTGCCGCAGATGCCGTGCACCGCAGGAGGACGACCCGTCGCAATGCTCATGTTGTTGGGGTTGGTGAAGGAGGGGATGACCGAATGGGCCAGACGGTCTGTCCCGGTTTCGCGGATGCGCTTTAGCGTGGGCATCAGCCCTTCGGCGATGGCGACCTCAAGATATTCGGGTTCGCAGCCATCCAGACAGATTGCAATCGCGCAGGTCTTGGGCGCGGGGTAAGTGCGGTCGTTGGCGACCACGGGATTGTTAATCGGCATATCTCTTCCTTCAGGCGGCGAGTTTCTTGCGTTCTTCCAAAGCGGCGGCCGGCGGGGCCGCGCTGCTCACGTTCATGTCGGTCAGGGCGTCGCGGGCGGCGTCCACCACGCGGCGCATCACGTGTTCGTCCATCTGCCCGATCACCCCGATGCGGAAACTGTCCACCACGGTCAGCTTGCCGGGATAGATGATGAACCCACGTGCTTTCATGGCGTCATAAAAGCCCTGAAAGGTAAAGTTCGGATCGACAGGGCAGAAGAAGGTCACGATGATCGGGCTGAGCCAGCGGTCTGCGAGCAAAGTTTCGAAGCCAAGTTCGCGCATGCCCTGCACTACCACGTCGCGGTTGCGCGTGTAGCGCGCACCACGGGCGGGCACGCCGCCTTCGGCTTCATGCAGGTCGAGCGCTTTGAGGAACGCCGCGACGACGTGCGTCGGGGGCGTAAAGCGCCACTGGCCGGTTTTCTCCATCGTCGCCCATTGTGCATGTACGTCGAGCGACAGGGAATGGGAGTTGCCTTTCGACGCCTCGATCTCGTCCTTGCGGGCGATGACAAAGCCGAAACCTGGGACACCTTCGATACATTTGTTGGCCGAGGACACAAATGCGGTGCAGTTGAGTTTGACCGGGTCGAGCGGCAGAGCACCGAAGGCGGACATGCTGTCGATCAGGAGCTTGCGCCCTGCGGCTTTGGTTGCCTCGGCAATCTCTTCGACCGGGTTTTGAATGCCGCTGGAGGTTTCGCAATGTATCGCCAGCACATGGGTGATGGCAGGATCATTGGCGAGGATGGCTGCAACTTCGTCGCCGCGGGGGGGCAGGTAATCGCCTTTGTCGAGCAGATGGTAGTCGCGTCCGAGGTAACCAAGGGTTTGAGCTGCGCGGAGCCCATAGGCGCCATTGGCGAGCACCAAGACCTTACCATCGCGGGGTACAAAGCTGCCGAGCATCGCTTCGACGCAATAACTGCCGGACCCTTGGATCGGCACGCAGTCATAGTCGGGCGCGCCATCGCCGATTAGGGCCAGAAGACGCGATCGGAGTGCGCGGGTCATGGCGCGGAAATCGTCGTCCCAACTGCCCCAATCCTTAAGCATCGCCTGTTTGACGGAATAGGCCGTGGTTAGCGGGCCGGGAGTGAGCAGATAGGGTTCCCCTAGTTCCGGGGCAGGCAGCGGTGTGGCAGACATGGCGCGTTCCCAAAGCTGGTGTGGCATTGGATATGCGGTGCACGTAGGCATATGTAAAATCTTTGTTCTCTATTGATTGATAGTTTATGGTTATGAGTATCCGGACGGTTTGGAGTTCTTATGCGGTATAGCCAATTGCGCGCGTTTCATCACGTTGCCCTGCACGGCGGGTTTTCCCGTGCTGCGCGCGCCTTGAACATCTCGCAACCGTCCGTGTCGGATCAGGTGCGCCAGCTTGAGCAGCGGCACGATGTTCTTTTGTTTACGCGCGAGGCGCGTCAGGTGCGGATGACGGAAGCCGGCGAAGCGTTGTTCCGCCTGACCAGCGAGATGTTCGAAGTTGAGGAGCGGATTGGTGCACTGTTTGATGAGAACCGTACGGCGTTGTCCGGGCACCTTAGGATCATGGCGGATTCCGCAATGCATATCACGGACGCGGTGCGCCGCTTCCGAGAAGCCAGCCCGGATGTTTTCGTCACCATCCGTACCGGCAATACTGAAGACCTGCTGAGGCGTTTGCGCAATTATGAGGCTGAAATCGGGGTGGTTGGCAATTCGGTGTCTGCTCCGGATCTCGAAAGCATCGATCTTGGGCGCACGCCCATTCTGGCCTTGGTGGCCAAGGGGTATCTGCCGCAAGGGACGCGGAAACTGCGGTTTCGCGATCTGGGGCGATACCCTCTGATTTACCGCGAAGTCGGGTCACGGACCCGGGCGCAGGTTGAAGAAGAGGCGGATCGGCTGAAACTGGGCCTGACTGCGTCGATTGAGGTAGAGGGGCGTGAGGCGATGCGTGAAGTGGTGGCGTCGGGCGCAGGGATAGGATTCATCAGCGAGGCCGAATTCGGGCATGATCGACGGCTCAAGGCGATCCCGTTTGAGGATGTGGATATCGGGATGTCTGAATCGCTGGTCACGTTGTCAGCGCGTCGGGATGTTCCGTTGATCCGAGGCTTTGTCAAAGCGGTGCAGAAGTCATTGGTGTCTGGGGCTTGAGAATTACACCTATAGGTTTTTCCTATGGACTTATACAATTCACTTGTCTTTACATATGGTCTTTGCGCGTCATGATTGGACCTGAATCTGGGAATTGTCGTGTCAGTACCAAAGCCGAATACACTGTTTATCGTCATCGATCAGTTGCGCGCGGATTGCGTGTTTGGCGCGCTGGAATCGCATCTTGATCTGCCAAATATTCGGGCATTTGCTGCTGATGCGGTGACTTTCAGGAACCATTATTCTGTCACATCCCCCTGTGGCCCGTCCCGGGTGTCGTTGCTGACGGCGCAATATACCTCGAACCACGGCGCCAAGCGCAATGGCACGCCGCTCAAGCGGGACACACCCAACCTAGCAACGGTTGCACGAGAGCATGGTTTTGACCCGTTGCTCTTCGGGTATACCGACACGTCGCACGACCCGCGGTTTCTGTCGCCGGACGATCCGCGGCTGTTTTCATACGAAGAGCTGGCCCCCGGTTTCGATGAAGTTGTGAGGATGCGTCTGGAAGGCGATTCCAGCGCGTGGGAAAATCATCTGCGGGAACATGGATATGAAGTGCCGCCTTATCCCGAGATGTATCGGCCGGTTGGGGATACGCCGGATTCACCCGCCCTCTACGCTGCCAAGCACAGTGACACGGCCTATCTGACTGATCGGGTGATTGAGGATCTTGGGAAGCGGCCGCAGGGGTGGTTCGGGTTGGTCACGTATATCCGACCGCATCCGCCATTCGTAGCGCCTGCGCCGTACAACGAGATGTACGACGCGGCAGACATGCCTTCGGCGGCCAAGCTGAACGACCCCGATTGGCACCCGTACTTGGCGACCGCACGTCGCAAGAGCAACGTGGCGTCGACTGTGGTTGGGTTTCCTGAACTTGAGAACTCAGACGAGACGACTCGGATTATCCGCAAGCTCTATTTCGGGCTGGCGACCGAGGTGGACCATCACGTGGGACGTCTGATCGACTGGCTTAAGGAAACGGGGCAGTATGACAACACGCTGATTGTCCTGACTGCCGATCATGGTGAAATGCTGGGCGACTACGGGTTGTGGGGGAAGATGACCTTCCACGATGCCGCGTTCCATGTGCCGCTGATCATCCGCGAACCGCACGCCGCGCATCGTGGAATCACCGTAAATGCGCCGACCGAGTCCATTGATGTCACCCCGTCTCTGCTGGATTGCCTTGGTCTGGACGTGCCGCACTCTATGGATGGGCGCAGCCTGAAACCGTTCCTGGATGGCGTCACGCCAAGCCATTGGCGCGAGTTCTCGGTTTCCGAGCTTGATTTTGGTGACCCGATAACGCCGACGCTTTGGCAGACCGATCACGGATTGTCCGTGGATACGGCGAATCTTGCTGTCCTGCGCCGTGGTTCAATGCGATTCGTTCAATTTGCCGGAGGCCTGCCGCCGATCCTTATGGATGTCTCAGATGGCATTGAGGGGCGAAATTTGGCGAAAAATTCCGCACATATGCAGACAATGCTTGATTTGATGCAGGATATGCTTTGCCATCGGATGGTTAACACCGACGGAACGTTTTCGAGAACACTGGTCACCGATGATGGTGTGAAAGTGGCCTCATGAATTCCGAGGAACTGGCCCTGTCATGCATCTGTCATGCTTGCCAGACATACAGCACCCGGCTGTTCTGCTGGGGCCTGAAGACACGAAGGAGACACTGGGCCTGAGTTCTGTCCACCGCGCGGTAATATCTGACAAACGGCACGCGTGAGCCTGTGGACATCTAGAATGACCGACCTTTCAACGGATCGGCGCAAAAAGGGGGAACAGCCCCCATCACCACTTGGAACCAACAGGAGAGAAAATGAAACGACTTCTACTTTCAGGCGTGGCCGTGATTGCCCTGCCGGCAGCCGCATATGCGAACTGCCCGGCAGTCACAGTCGCCGACATGCAAGGCGTCGCCGCCGGTGAATTCCCTCAGCAGTATGAATTGAGCGCCTTTCAAGAGGCTGCCGGCTGCTCCATGGAGTTCTCGGCAAACCCGGAAATCGAAGCGCTGAACGCGCAGATCAAGGGCAACCCCGATCTGCCGCCGCTGGCAGACCGTCTTCCTTCGGAACCGCTTGTCGTCGTGCCATATGACAGCGTCGGTCAATATGGCGGTGAGCTGAACGTTCTGTCCAACGCGACAGAAGCGGGCACGTCCGACTTCCTGTCGGTGCGGCACGTCAACCTCGTGCGCTATTCCGACGATCTTCAGACCATCGTTCCGAACATCGCGAAATCGTGGACATGGAATGACGACTACACACAGCTGACATTCAAGCTGCGCGAAGGGCACAAGTGGTCCGATGGCGCACCGTTCACCAGCGCTGATGTGGCGTTCTGGCATGACAACCTCATGCTCGATACGAATATCTTTGAGCAGCCGAAAGACTACGTCACGGTTGGCGGCGAAAAGATGACGGTTGAAACCCCTGATGCGACAACGGTGATCTTTAACCTGCCCGCACCGAAGCCGGGTCTGCTGTCCCACTTCGCGACCTCTTATGCACAAGGCTTCCAGCCCAAGCATTTCCTTGGCCAGTTCCATCCGTCGATCAACGCGGACGCAGACAGCTATGCGCAGTCGCTGGGCTTTGAGAATGGCTATGACGCGATCATGGCTTATTACGGCAACTCGGACTGGACCGACACACCGACACCGATGCTGTCGCGTGGCGAAATCGTCGATGGGCTGCCGAAAGCAACCGTTCCGACGCTGGAATCGCACATCTACATCACCGACACGACCGAAGGTCGGAAACTGGTGGCAAACCCCTACTTCCATCAGGTCGACACAACCGGTCAGCAGCTTCCTTACATCTCGACCCAGGACGAGCTGTACATCAACGACAACGAGGTGCGCATCCTCAAGCTGGTGAACGGCGAGGTGGATTACAAATCGCAATCCGTCCGTCTTGAATCGGCGCCGCTGCTTCTGGAAAACCAAGAGAAGGGCAACTATTCGATCCAGTTGAAGCCGACAGTTGGTATGCCAGCATTCAGCTTCAACCTGACGTCCGAGGATGAATCCAAGCGCGCGCTGTTCAACGATATTCGTTTCCGTGAAGCGATGTCGGTGGCCATCAACCGCGACGAGCTGAACGAAATCGCGTATTTCGGGCAGGGCACGCCCAGCCAGATCGCACCGTTCAACCCGGCACCTGATTTCGTTGACCCGAGCTGGGAAAGCTACAAGGCCGGATTCGATCCGGACACCGCAAAGGCGCTGCTGGATGAAATCGGCATGGTCGATACAGACGGCGACGGTTTCCGCGAATTGCCGAATGGCGACAAGATCACGCTGAACATGCAGTTCTCGACCCAAGGCATCGCCGGTGCGGTTGTGGAACTTGTTGGTCAGAACTGGGCGGATGTCGGTGTTCAGACTCAGGTCAAAGAGGTGACGCCGGATGAATATCGCTCTGCGCAGTCTGCCAACAACCTTGATGTCGGTCTGTGGCAGTACGGTGCGCCGCTGGCGATTCACCTTGGTCTCAACAGCTTCTTCCGTCCGCCGTTCGGCACCTACTTCGAGCACCGCACAGGGATGCTCTGGGCGGAATGGCTCGATACCAATGGCGCGTCGGGCGTAGAACCGCCGGAATGGGCCAAGAAACTGGCAACAGACATCGACGCGTTCCAGTCGGCAGTTCCGGGCACGGACGAGTCCAACGAGCTGGGTGCCGGTCTTGTAGAGAACTTCGTGAGCAACCTTGTGATGATCGGCACGGTGAAAGCACCTGAACCGATCTATGCAAGCAACAACCTCAAGAACTTCACCGAGTTCAAGACGTGGTCATATGAGTACTACCGGACCTACCCCTATCGCGCGACGCAGTGGTGGTTGGACGAGTAATCGATTATGATCTTGATGTGGGCGGCCCGCGCCGCCCACATCTTTCCTCAAGAAAGACGGCGGACTGACCGACACACCGGATCAACCGGGGGCGCAGACGCCATGCAGGGGCATGCTTCATGTTGAATTTTGCGCGCTTCGTGGTGACACGTGCAGTGCTTGCAATGATCACGCTGATCATTGTGTCGCTGGTCGTGTTCTCGCTCATGGAGTTGGTGCCCGGCGATTGTGCCGAGCGATATCTCGCGTTCAAGAATACCCAAGGGTCGGGGATCTCCGCCGCAGATATTGAAAGCGAGCGTATCCGACTTGGTCTGGACCGGCCGTTTCTTGAGCGCTGGGGCAAATGGATCATCAATGCGTTTCAAGGCGAATTCGGTGACAGCTGTATCCTGCGCGTTGATATTGCGCAGCTGCTCGGAGACAAGTTCTGGATTTCGCTTGGGCTCTGCCTTGCGTCCCTGATGCTGGCCTATGCCATCGCGTTGCCTGTCGGGATCATCGCCGCGGCATCGGACAATGCGATCCTGAATAACTCGCTGCGCTTGTTCAGCTATCTGGGCCTTGCCATGCCGAACTTCCTACTGGCGCTGATGATCATGCTGTTCTCGACGGTCTATTTCGGCGACACGCTGACGGGGCTGTTTTCCGCCCAATATCGGGATGCGCCATGGAGCGTGGACCGTGTGTTGGACTTGCTCAGCAATGCATGGCTACCGATCTTTATCCTTGGCTGGTCGGCGACCGCGTTTGCATTGCAAACGGTGCGGGCGTTGATGTCGGACGAGATCGGCAAGCTCTATGTGACCGCTGCGTCTGCACGTGGTGTGCATGGGCGCAAGCTGCTGTGGAATTACCCGGCGCGTCATGCTCTTGGCCCGATCGTCAACAGCCTTGGCTTTGACCTCAACCGTATCTTCAACGAGCTTCCCATCGTTGCACTCATCCTGACGCTCACCGAAGCCGGGTCGCTTTTGATCGAGGCACTGGCGCGGTCGAACGATCAGCAGTTGGCCGGAGCCATCATCTTCCTACTGACCGCGTCCATCGTGACGCTGAACTTCCTGACGGACGTGTTGCTGGCGGTGCTTGATCCGCGCGTTCGCAAGAGCATCGTGAGGTGACGCCATGACGACGACACCCGATCCCATGAAGCCGAATATGGCTGAGACCACTGGTCCGCATGTTCAGATTGTCGAAACCGAAGATGCGGTAGAGCGCCGCTCTAAAGAGGCGTATTTCACCGCCTCACAGGGCCAGTTGATCTGGGCGCGGTTCAAGAAGCAGCGCGCGGCTATGATCGCCGCGAGCGTGCTGCTGTTCCTCGTTCTGTCGGGCATCTTTGCGCCCTTCCTGTCGCCCTACAATCCGACGATTGCGGGCAAGAACGACGAATACACCAATGGCGCGCCGCAGATCCCGATGTTCTGTGATGTGAATGGCTGTTCGATCCGCCCGTTCGTCCATGCGGTCGAACGCGAGCGTTCAATGGCCACGAATTTCCGTTGGGTGACGAAGATCAACGAAGACGAGCGTCAATACATCCATTTCTTCGTGGAAGGATGGGAGTATAAACTGTTCGGTTTCATCCCGATGGACACGCATCTTTTCGGCGCACCGGACGGGTTTGTGCATGTCTTTGGAACCGATGACGCCGGCAAGGACATCTTTTCCCGCACGTTCCACGCCATCTGGACCTCGCTTCAGGTCGGCACCATTGGTGTATTGATCGCCTTTGTGCTCGCCCTCGTGATCGGCGGGGTGTCGGGGTATTACGGAGGTTGGATCGACTCTGTCTTACAGATGATCACCGATGCTGTTCGAACGGTGCCCGCGATCCCGCTTTTCATGGCGGTGGCGGCGTTCATGCCGCCGGAATTGTCGGCTGAAGAACGGTTCTTCTACATATCGCTCATTCTCGGCCTGATCGGATGGCCAACTCTGGCGCGGCGGGTGCGGACACACCTGTTGACAGAGCGGAACCAGGAATACGTGCTGGCGGCACAGCTGTGCGGTGCGTCTTCCGGCCATGTGATCCGGCGTCACCTTCTGCCGAGTTTCACCAGCTACATCATCGTCGATCTGGTGATCTCGTTCCCTTACATGGTGCTGTCGGAAACTGCGCTGTCCTTCATCGGTCTTGGCCTCAAGGATCCGGTGAACAGCCTTGGCGTCATGCTTCAGAATGTGACCAGCGCCGACGTGCTTCTCAACTACCAATGGTACTTCATCCCGGTGATCTTTTTCATCGCACTGGTGATGGCGTTCGTGTTCGTCGGCGACGGCTTGCGCGACGCGGCAGACCCCTATTCGGATAATAACAAATGACGGCTCTGATCGACGTAAAGAACCTGACACTCAAGTTCCGCACCGATGAGGGGCTGATTACCGCTGTCGACAATGTCAGCTTCTCGCTCAACAAAGGCGAGGTGATGGGGCTTGTGGGGGAGTCCGGTTCGGGCAAGTCCGTGACGGCCAAGGCTCTGATGCACCTGAACGCTAAGAATGCCGTCTATACGCCGGAAAGCAAGATCACCCTGCATACCGACAAGGGGCCGGTGGACGTGTTGTCCTTGCGCACGCCTCGCGAGTTGAACATCGTGCGCGGCGGGGCGGTGTCGATGATTTTCCAAGAGCCGATGGCCAGCTTTGCGCCTGCGATCACAATCGGCAAACAGATGGTCGAGCAGCTTCAACTGCATGGCGACTATACCTGGGACAAGGCCAAGCGCTGGTCGATTGAGATGCTGGATCGCGTTGGCATCTCGGATGCCGGCAAGCGGTTCGATCAATACGCGTTCGAACTGTCGGGCGGGATGCGCCAACGCGCCATGATCGCAATGGCGCTATCGACACAGCCGAAGCTGCTGATCGCAGATGAACCGACAACGGCCCTTGATGTGACCATTCAGGCGCAGGTGATCGACCTGATGAAAGACCTCGTGGCGGAATTCCACATGGGGATCGTTTTCATCACACATGACCTTGGCGTAGTGGCGCAGACCGCCGACAAGGTGAATGTGATGTATCTGGGGCGGATGATCGAGGAAGGGCCGGTGCGCGAAGTCATCCGCAATCCGAAACACCCCTACACCCAGGGTCTGTTGGCGGCGCTGCCGAAACTCGAAGACCTCAATGCTCCGCTGACCCCGGTTCCTGGCGACATTCCATCGCCGCTTGAACGGCCCTCAGGCTGTGTATTCCATACCCGCTGTTCCAAAGTTGTGGGTGACGTTTGCAAGAGCGTTGATCCTCAGGATCGCCGCATTGACGCGACCCACAAGGTGGCCTGCCATATCTACGACGAGGTGCCGGCATGAGTGATGTTCTGATCCGTGCCAAAGGGCTGTCTGTCGGTTTCCCGATTGGTGGTGGGCTGTTCAATAAGCAAGTTCTCAAAGCGGTGGACAATGTATCCCTCGACATTGAAAAGGGGTCGTTCTTCGGGCTGGTCGGTGAAAGCGGGTCCGGCAAGACCACCTTGGGGCGCGCGCTGCTCAAGGCGGCGCCGATCACGGCTGGCGGAGCACATTACAGCGACGGAGAGGTCGACTACGATCTCGAGAAGATTTCGAAAGAGCAGCTCAAGGACTACCGCAAGCGGGCGCAATTGATCTTTCAGGATCCCTATGCCGCGCTCAGCCCGCGCATGACCGTGCGGGATATCATCGCTGAACCGCTCGAGGTGATGAAGCTGACGAAGAGTCGGCAGGAAACCGACGCCCGCGTGCGCGAGATCGCGGCGAAATGCCGGTTGAACCTCGAACACTTGCGGCGCTTTCCACACGCATTCTCGGGTGGCCAGCGCCAGCGCATTTCGATTGCCCGCGCGCTAGTGTCGGCGCCCAAATTCATCGTGGCAGACGAAAGCGTTGCTGCGCTCGACGTGTCCATTCAGGCAGACGTGCTGAACCTGCTCAAGCAGATTCAGTCGGACATGGGCCTGACCTTTCTGTTCATCAGCCATGACCTGTCGGTGGTGGCGCATACCTGCGACCACGTTGCGGTCATGTATCTGGGTAGACTGGTGGAAACGGCACCGACGCGCAAACTCTTTGCGGCGCCGCGACACCCCTACACCAAGGCGCTCTTCTCGGCGATTCCGTCTCTGGACCCTGACGATCGCGGGGCTGCGCAAAAGCTGAAAGGCGAAATCCCGTCCCCGACAAATCAGCCGTCGGGATGCAAGTTCCACACCCGTTGCCCGTTTGCGGTTGATCACTGCAAACAGGTGGAGCCGAAGCTGGAAACCGATGGGTCTGGGCATGATGTGGCTTGCCATCGCTGGAAAGAATTGATGGCACCAGAGGCGGCGTAATCAGCTATCGAGGAACCTGCGATACGGCGTGTGTGTCAGCGCGCGTTTGAGATCGGTCGCGAGGATCGGAGCCAGCGACAACGCCCCTGTCGGGCTAAGCCGCGTCGACGAAATATAGTCGCTCGACAATCCGCCCCGCGCGTCACAGCGGGTTTCCGAACAGAACGCTGACCACGTGTCCACGTATGTCAGTTTGCCGGTTACGGCGAAGGTGCGGAACAGGTCGTCAACATCGGCATGAAGGTTCTGTGCCGTTGTCGCTGGGACGGATATCGCGAGGTCGGGCATCCCCATATAAAGGCTTGCGCCTGGCAGACTTGATCGCGCAGCAAGTTCCGCATCGAACCTCGGTTGTGCAGGAGCCTGGCGAAGTACGGACACACGCAACCCGCGATCTGTCAGGGATTGAAGGGTGTTTTCTATAGCCTCGGCGATATAGGTCGATTGCCGCATGACATCAAAGGGGCTTCCATCCAAAGGCCCGATCCGCACTTTCGGGCGCATCCGCAATTCAGCATGGTCAATGTTCAGATAATACGCCCAATCCGCCACGAGGGTGACTTGCCTAAGGGATTTCAGATGCGGCAGGGCTTGCACCACCTGCGCCGACTGACGGTCGCATTCCTGCCCCGACACGTGAAATCCTGCGGGAAACCGGCTTTGCAGCCCATCAAGCGGAACGCAGTTCGGCTGTGCGATCAGGATCGTCGGAACATTCGCCCGGCGTGCGGCCTCCGCGAACCCTACGCGGATTGAATCAAGTTGATGGTCACCCCAGACCAAGACCGCTGGTGGCCCCTCTGGGCCAAATTTACACACCTCGAGGCCGGCGAGGGGGCCTTCGGACATGCGCGGGCAGTTGAAAACCGGTTGATCCGCTTCCAAGGCGTGGAGATAGGCCTGTGCCGCATCAGGGAAACGGACTTTTGCTCCTTGGGTCGTCAGGCCGATTGCCCCATTGATCAGGAGAATGGTGGCCACAATGCCACTGACTACAAACTGGTGTGTGCCACTACGCTGTTCCACGTGTTGCCAGATCAACCAGGAGAAAATGGAGAACAGGAGGCATGGCATCAGCAATAAGACGAGATCGAGCTGGGAGTGCTCAGATAAGCTGAGACCAGCGTTTAGCTTTAACAGTGGAACAGCCCAAAGGAAGGTGTGAAGCACCATCCCGCTCCAGCGTCTGCGTGAAGCCGAGAGCTTACTTTTTCCAGCGTGCGGGCGGCTGCCGAGATACAGAAATGCCAATCCGAACGCCACAAGCGCCCGCGACAATACAGTGTCGCCATAGGCGGTTATAGCCAGCACGCCGGCGACGACGTTGATGACACCGATCAAAGTTGCGAAGTCGAGAACGCGAAACCTGTTGATGATGATGAACGGGATCGCGCCAAACAGAAACGCCCATAACCCCCCAATAGGAAGGCGTTGAACCATTGGTGTGTTGATCAGAGACAGGACGAGAGACACTGCCGCGAGGCCACCCAACGCCAGAAGAAGCCGTATCGTGTTCTGAGCTAGCAGGCGGTACAGCACCGTAAGGATCAGCCCACATTGCGCGATAAGGGCCGGTAACCAGAGATGATCGAAAAGCCCGTCGAACCGCATCCCCGTGTCGATCGGGAAAAACACCTGTCCGATATTGGTGGTGAAAGTCGCGGCAAGTAGCAGCCCATGACCAAGGTTTTTGTATTCCCAAGGCAGGAACACGAACCAGCCAACAGCGAACAACAGCAGCGCGCAGCACATCACACCGATCAAGTATGCCTGCAAAACGCAGATGACTTGGGATTTGAAGATTTCGGAGCCACGGATCAGTTGATTGGCGCACCACCCGCCGCAGAATACGAGGATGATATCCTTGGCAAAGGCGTCCGCTCCGACTTGCCCAGCGCCCAAAGCTGCCAGCACAAACGCGATGCCCGTCACTGCAAGAAGGAATTGCCGAACTTCGGAGCGTGTCGATTCCGAGTCTTTGAACACAAAGACATTGGAAAGGATATGGCTCGGGCGCGTTGGCACGGTTGGACTCTCTAGCAGCTACGGCCCCCACCGTTGGGTAGTAATACTCTCGCGGTTGCCCCTGGGGCAACGGACAATTGGGAAACAGTGTGTTGTGATCTTCCGGGAACTGTTTCCGATCCGGGTCACAATCCTGCCGCGAAAAAGTCGGGTTTGTTGGATTGCTTCTTAGTCAGAATCCAATCGTAGACGTCGCGCATCTGTTGGGCCTTGCGGTGCCAGAGGAAAAGGTCATCGACCCGTGCTTTGGCGTTTTTCGCAAGAGGCGCCAATGAGGTTGGATCTGCCGCAAGCGTTTCAAGGGTTTCGCGCAAGGCGGCGATAATCGTTTCGCGGCTGCGACACGGGATCTTGAATCCGGTATCCGGGGTCACGAGTTCACCCGGTCCGGCATAGTCCACCACGACCGGAACCACACCCAACGCCATTGCTTCGAGAACGACCCCGCCACCGAATTCGCGGATCGACGGAAAGCTGAGGATGTGGGATTGGCTTAGAATCGTCTGCACCTCAGAGTGTTCAATCCACTTGTGAAAGGTCAGGCCGGCCTCGCAGTTCAGCGTTTTTGCTTGTTCGGTCAGGGCATGAAGCATCGGACCGTCGCCGATGATATCGAGGGTCATGCGACCTGCGCGCAGAAGATCAGCGGCCGCCGCGATCAGCATGTCCGCGCCCTTGTAGGGGACCAGTCGCCCGACAAAGCACGCTTTCAGAACAGGGCCTTCAGGTTTTGCGATCCTGTTGAAGCGTGCAGGGTCAATGCCGTTTTCAGGGATGTAGATCGTCTTGTTCTGGCACGCCTGCGGCATCTCGCTTTGTGTATGGCGCGACCCGACGATGATCGCGGAGGCATGTTTGAGCGTCGCGCTGCGTCCCGGTAGGTGCTTGTAGGCGCTGCGAAGATAGCTCAGCCACTCCTTTTCGGCGCGGCGTTCTGCGTCAAATTGGCGAGGCCACGGCACGCCGCCATTCAAAGGACCAAGAATGAACGGGACACCTGCACGGTCGACCTTGCGGGCGATTGGCGAGGTGATGGTCGGACTGAGCGGCGTAATCCGGTGTACGATGTCGTACTCACCTGCTTTGATCGCCGGGCCAAACTGCTTCCAGACAAGATGCTCGAACCAAGGATATGTAAGTGCGTTGATCGCTTGCAGCGTGGTCCAGCCCTTACCTTCTCCCATCCGCAATTTCTCGGCCAGTGCCCAGAAAGGTCGCGCCACGGATTCAGAATCGATGACAGTGAAGTCCCGTCCTTCCACCAGACCGGTGCGCAAGATGGCATCCCTATTGCGGATTTGCGTGACCAGATGCACATCGGCCACCTCGCGCAGCGCTTTCGCGAGCGACCAACCGACCAAGGGAACGCTGACCCATTCCGGATTCGCTGCTTCAGCTATGGCAAGAACCTTGGGCCGGGCGGTATTTGTTTGAGTCATGACAGCCTGAAAGACCTACAAAACAGGGTTCCATTGCAGCCTTTGGCTGGATTGATATGCGCCTCGGTTCTCGCGCAATGTCTCTGCGTAGCCGGTCAGGGCCCCGGCCATCAACCAGGTGAGCGGAGTTAACGTCGCGTTCGGCAACATATCGAAAACGTTGACGGCCAACAGCAGGGACATCGGCGCGATCAGAAGTGAGTAATCCGATGGGTCCCGGTATCGCGTTTCGCGCCAGAGGAAGAAGACAGGAGTAACAAGCAATCCGAATTCGGCCAGGAACCCGAGCCAGCCCAATTGGCCGATCAGGATGATCCAGCGGCCATCTGTAATTGTCTCGATCATGCCGTTCGATGGGTTCATGATCTGGTTGCGGTCGTAATTTCCCCAACCGAACAGCGGTTTTGCCTCGGCTCGCTCCAATAGCCGGTTCTCGTTGGTAAATCGGAACTCCAAGGAGGCGGCGCGATCCGGGTCGATGCTCTCGGCTAAGGCGAGGATCGGGGATTCTGGAACCAACCCAACCCCTTTGAGAGCGGGATAAGCAATCGCGAATGCCGCAATGCAGACCGCAAGGCGCATCTGCCAGCGCATCCCGCAAAATACGATCACTGGGATCAGCACTGCTGCAAAGAGCCATGCGCCCAGTGACTTGGCCAGAACTAGTACACCAGTCAGGTAAAGCGCGACTGCAAGCATTTGCCAATTCGGTTTGACCGAATTCGTCTTCCAAAGTGCAAATGCTGCCACGATCGCCATGAGCAAATAGAAGGCTGCCCAGATTCCGTGATACAGGAACACCATCGGGCGGAAGCCGCCAAATCGGATCGTCTGGCCGAAATCGTGTTGGTAATAGCCATAGATCCACAGGTTCAATTGTGGCGACAGGCGAACTTCGATCAGCATCGGGAGCGAATAGACAAGCCCGCCGATCATGAAGGCGACCATGAGATCACGCTGATCGTCCGCCCGTGACAGAAACCTGCGGGCCAGCAGGAACGGTAAGACCAGCAAGACCTGTTGGATGACAAAGGCGATCCCGTCTCGGATCGACATTCCCTGAATGCTGAAATTCCCCCAGAAAACGGGAGAGCGGTTCAACAGCGCGGTCAAAACCGGGGAAAAGATGAACAACAGTAATAAAGCGATCGTCACCGGGGACCGTGGCATGGGCCTGAAATCGCGGGAGTAATGCCAATACCACATGACCAGGGCGCTAAGCGCTGGGAGTGTGTGTTTTGTCAGCGGCGGGATCAGCGGGAAATCGAACGCGGCTGGCTGTTCGGGCAGGAAGAGGTAGCCAGCGAGCAGTGTTGCGATCACAGCCCGACCGGGCGGCAGTTTCTTGAAGAGAACAACTGTCACCAGTGGCCAAGAAGCCAATGCAAGTGTTGCCAATGCGTTTGGCATTCAGTGTCCTGCCTTTGGCGCCCCGTCGGGCGCGTGATCCAAACCGCACAGTTCCAAGAGCGAGATATGTGCGGTGCCGATATCCCGGTTTGGGTATTATACTGCAATCAAATAACGGCACAAATGGCGCGGGAATGTAGCAAATACGTGTCTGCGCGCATTGCTGCCGACGTGTCGGCTGGTGGTTTTGGACATAAGTGGCGTTGTAAAGTGGCCCTACTGGAGACGGTGAGTCACCGCTAGTGTCCGCTCAAACGCGCGGGCCCCTTGTCTGCGCCCGTCTCAGGGAGAGCCACCATGAAAATGACCACCGAAGAAGCCTTTGTCAAAGTCCTCCAGATGCACGGGATCGAACATGCGTTCGGGATCATTGGATCGGCGTTCATGCCGATCTCCGACATTTTCCCGAAAGCTGGCATTACCTTTTGGGACTGCGCACATGAAGGCTCCGGCGGGATGATGTCGGATGGTTACACCCGCGCCTCGGGCAAGATGTCGATGATGATCGCTCAGAACGGGCCGGGCATCACCAACTTCGTCACTGCGGTCAAAACCGCCTATTGGAACCACACGCCGCTCTTGTTGGTCACGCCGCAGGCGGCGAACAAAACCATCGGGCAGGGCGGCTTCCAGGAAGTCGAACAGATGAAGCTGTTCGAGGACATGGTCGCCTATCAAGAAGAAGTGCGTGACGCGTCGCGCGTGGCCGAAGTGCTGAACCGTGTGATCCTGAACGCCAAGCGCGCCTCAGCACCGGCGCAAATCAACATGCCGCGCGATTTCTGGACTCAGGTGATCGACATCGAACTGCCGGAAGTCGTCGAGTTCGAGCGCCCCTCTGGTGGTGAAAGCGCGATCCAGCAGGCGGCTGACCTGATGTCGAATGCCAAGAACCCGGTCATTCTGAACGGTGCCGGTGTTGTTCTTGCCGGCGCAATTCCGGCATCCATGGCGCTGGCCGAACGGCTGACCGCGCCGGTCTGTGTGGGCTACCAGCACAACGATGCGTTCCCGGGGTCGCACCCGCTCTTTGCTGGCCCGCTGGGGTACAACGGCTCCAAGGCTGCGATGGAGTTGATCGCCGATGCGGATGTCGTTCTGTGTCTCGGCACACGCCTCAACCCGTTCTCGACACTGCCGGGCTACGGTATCGACTACTGGCCCAAGAACGCCAAGATCATTCAGGTCGACATCAACCCGGACCGCATCGGTCTGACCAAGAAGGTCAGCGTGGGTATTGTTGGCGATGCGAAAAAAGTGGCCGAAGGCATCCTTGAGCGCCTGTCGGGCACCGCAGGTGATGAAGGCCGCGAAGACCGCAAGGCGCATATCGCGAAGTCCAAATCCACCTGGGCGCAACAGCTGTCCAGCATGGATCACGAGCAGGATGATCCCGGCACAACTTGGAACGAACGCGCTCGCGCAGCCAAGCCGGATTGGATGAGCCCGCGGATGGCGTGGCGTGCGATCCAGTCGGCACTGCCGAAGGAGGCGATCATTTCGTCCGACATCGGCAACAACTGCGCCATCGGTAACGCCTACCCGACCTTCGAACACGGGCGCAAATACCTCGCGCCGGGTCTTTTTGGCCCCTGCGGCTATGGTCTGCCCTCCATCATCGGTGCCAAGATCGGTTGCCCGGATGTGCCGGTTGTCGGTTTTTCCGGCGACGGGGCGTTCGGTATTGCCGTCACCGAGTTGACCGCAATTGGCCGTCCGGAATGGCCCGCGATCACCCAGATCGTTTTCCGCAACTACCAGTGGGGTGCGGAAAAGCGGAACTCCACACTGTGGTATGACGATAACTTCGTGGGCACCGAACTGGATGAGGGTGTCAGCTATGCGGCCATCGCCAAGGCTTGCGGTCTCAAAGGTGTTGTCGCCCGCACGATGGACGAACTGCGCGACGCGCTGAACACCGCCATCAAAGACCAGATGGAAAACGGCAAGACCACGCTGATTGAAGCGATGATCAACCAGGAACTGGGTGAACCGTTCCGCCGCGATGCGATGAAGGCACCGGTCGCCGTCGCGGGGATTGATCCGGCGGACATGCGTCCGCAGAAGGTCTCCTGATATGAGCGACCCCGCGGAGAACGGACCGATCTTGGTCCTCAATGCGGGGTCGTCCTCTATTAAGTTCGCGCTGTTCGATGACGCGCTGAATGAAACCCTTTCGGGCATGGCCGAGGCGATTGGCGGCGCGTCCAGTCTTAAAGTCGGCGATGACAAGCAGGACGTCCCACTGATTGACCATCGCGCCGCGCTGGAGGCGATCCTCAAAGCGTTGTCGGACCGTGGCATCACGCCGGATACGCTTCGCGCGGTGGGGCATCGCGTGGTTCATGGCGGCCGAAAGCTGACAGCGCCGATGCGCGTGACTGACGAAGTGCGCGCCGAGATCGCCAACTGCACACCGCTTGCGCCGCTGCATAACCCACACAATCTCGCGCCCATGGAGGCCCTCTCGCGCCTCGCGCCCGACCTGCCCCAGTTCGCGAGTTTCGATACTTCGTTTCACGCGACCAACCCCAGCGTGGCCACCCGCTATGCCATCCCCAAGATGATGGAGACCAAAGGCATCCGCCGCTACGGGTTCCATGGTCTCAGCTATGCGTCATTGGTTCGTCGCCTTCCCGAGATTTCGGGTGAAGCTTTGCCATCCCGCCTGCTGGCGTTTCACCTCGGCAACGGCGCGTCGCTCTGCGCCATCCACAACGGCCAGTCCATCGCCACGACCATGGGGTATTCGCCACTTGATGGCCTGACGATGGGCACGCGCTCCGGCGGGATCGACGCCAACGCCGTGTTGCGGTTGGTCGAGGAAAACGGGCTGGAGCGCACCAAGGCGATCCTGAACCATGAAAGCGGCCTGCTGGGCCTGTCAGGCGGAAAGTCCGACATGCGCAAGCTGATGCTGGATGCGTCGGCAGAAAGCGCCTTTGCGGTCGAGCATTTCTGCTACTGGACGTTGCGCCATGCCGGGTCACTGATCGCCGCGCTTGAGGGGCTGGATGCAATCGCCTTTACCGGCGGTATCGGTGAAAACGCTGTGGGCGTCCGGGCGCGCATCCTGCGCGGTCTGGAATGGGCCGGTGTCCGGATCAACCCGGACTTCAATCACCGCTCCGGCCCGCGCCTGCATGCGAACAGTTCCAAAGTCGCTGTCTGGGTCATCCCTGCCGAAGAAGAGCGCATGATCGCGATGGACGCGCAGGCATTGTTGGAGGCCGCATGAAACCCACGGATCAGGCGCGCTGGGCCAAGGCGATGGTCACAAGCGTCGAAGCTATGATGTCGTCCACCGTGGCTCCTCGGCTCAGATCGCAGACCGGTCGGGCAAAGCCTTGCAGGAAGGGGCCGATGGCCTGCGCGCCCGCGAGCTCCTGGCAGAGCTTATACGCGATATTGCCGGCATCGAGCAACGGGAAGACGAGGACATTGGCATCGCCACCGCCCAAACCCTTCTTCGCTGCAATGGTGGCATTCAACGCCGCATCGGCTTGGACCGGCCCGACAAAGCCGGTTGCCTCGGCCACTGTGCGTACCCGTTCCACGCTGTCGCCCGCGCCGCTGGTGCCTGTCGAGAACGACAAAAGCGCGACCCGCGCATCGCCCAGTAGGGCTGTCGCGGTATCCGCCGAAGCACGCGCGATGGCTTCCAATGCGGCTGCATCCGGATCGACATTCACTGCGCAATCGGCAAACACGAATTCGCGCCCGTCGGGGAATACCATCAGGAAATACGACGACGGGATCGCCACGTCCTCGGCCAAACCAATCGCCATGCTGGCCGCTTCGATCACGCGACGCGTCGGGCTGTCGGCCCCCGCGACCATTGCGTCGGCCTCGCCTGCCGCGACCATCGCAGCGGCGCGGTACAGGGGTTTCTGCAACAACCGGCGGGCCAGCGCCTCTTTCATCCCACGAGCGGACACGAGGGCGGCAACTTGCGCCTCTGTAATCTCATCGCTCACGTCGAGCGCGATACACAGCCCGTCCGCAGTCAATCGCTGCGTCGCCTCTGCGACACGCGGATCGTCCCGTTCCGGGAACACCACCCGTGTCTGCGACCCTGCTGCCGCGGCACGTGCCTTGTCGAGTACGCTCATCTCATCCTCCCATTTCCGGCCGCAAAGGAGCCTTCAATGACAGACAACGTCAAGATCAACCGAGGTTTGAAGGGTGTCTATTTTGAACGGTCTGGCGTGAGCGACATCGACGGAGCGGCGGGCACGCTGCATTACCGCGGCTATTCGATCCACGACCTGGCGACCCACGCGACCTTCGAAGAGGTCTGCCATCTGCTGATGAAAGGCGAATTGCCGAACGCAAGTGAACTGGCCGCCTTCGACGCAGAACTGCGTGGAGCGCGGGCGGTGCCGGACGCGGTGCTCGACATCATCCGCGTTTGCAAGGATGGGCACCCGATGGACGTGCTGCGCACCGCCGTGTCCGCGTTGGCGGCGCTGGAACCCGAAAGCCTGGAGACTGGAGAGGAGGCGTTCCTGCGCAACGGCATCAGACTGACCGCGCAGGTGCCCACGCTTGTTGCGGCGCATGAGGCGATCCGCAACGGGCGCGATCCTGTCGCGCCGGATGACAGCCTCAGCCATGCCGCCAACTGGCTCTGGATGCTAAAGGGCGAAAAGCCGTCTGAGGATGCGGCCCGTCTGGCTGATGTCGATTTCGTCCTGCACGCAGAGCACGGTGCCAACGCCTCCAGCTTTGCCGCGCGGGTGACGGTCGGAACCGAGGCAAACCTGCACGGTGCCATCGTGAGCGCGCTCAGCACCCTCGCAGGCCCTGCGCATGGGGGTGCTGCGGAAGACGTGATGAAGATGGTCAAGGAGATCGGCACGCCGGACAAAGCGGCGGAGTACGTAAAGACCAAGCGCGCCAACCGCGAGGCGGTCACTGGCTTTGGCCACCGTGTCTACCGCGCCGAAGACCCTCGTGCCCGGCACATGCGCGAGGGTGTGCGTAAGCTGGGCGAAGAGATGGGCGCACCGGAGTGGTACGAGATCCTGCAAGCGGTCGTTGAGGCGATGAAGCCCTACAGCCGCCACGGTCTGAACGTGAACGTGGATTTCTATTCCGGGGTGATCTACCAATTGCACGGCATCCCGATGGATCTGTACGTTCCGATCTTCGCGATCGGCCGGATGCCGGGTTGGGTGATCCAATGCATGGAACAGCAACGCGGCAATATCCTGATCCGTCCTCTCACGCTCTACAACGGGCCGGAGCCACGGGACTGGCAGCCAATCGAAGACCGTTAAGTCAAAATGTAAGCGCTTTCATAATGCGTCTTTACCATCGGCGCAGAAACGTAAAGACTGTCGCCAATTCCGACTGGGGCGACACCCGGCGGATCAGGGAGGATAGATATGGGCCACGTCCAGCCAGAGCTGAACTTGTCACCAAAAGTCTCGGACGAGGTGCGCAAGACCACTTGTTACATGTGCGCCTGCCGCTGCGGGATCAACGTGCACATGAAAGACGGCAAAGTCGCCTATATCGAAGGCAACCGGGACCATCCGGTGAACCGCGGTGTCCTATGTGCAAAGGGCAGCGCGGGCATCATGCAACACAATGCGCCTTCCCGTCTGCGTGCGCCTCTCAAAAGGGTTGGCCCTCGCGGTTCTGGCGAGTTTGAGGAAATCAGCTGGGACGAGGCGCTCCAGATCGCGACGGATTGGCTCAAGCCGATCCGCGATACGGCGCCAGAGCAGCTTGCCTTCTTCACAGGTCGGGACCAGTCGCAGTCCTTCACCAGCTTTTGGGCGCAGAATTTCGGCACTCCGAACTATGCCGCGCATGGTGGGTTCTGTTCGGTGAACATGGCCGCAGCCGGCATTTACACGATGGGCGGCGCCTTCTGGGAATTCGGTCAGCCGGATTGGGATCATACAAAGCTCTTCATGCTTTTTGGCGTGGCCGAAGACCACGACAGCAATCCGATCAAGATGGGCCTCGGCAAGATCAAGGCGCGCGGGGCCAAGGTGATCGGCGTCAACCCGATCCGCACCGGTTACAACGCCATCGCGGATGACTGGGTTGGTATTACGCCGGGCACGGATGGATTGTTCATCCTGTCACTGGTGCATGAGTTGATGAAAGCCGGGAAGATCGACCTTGATTACCTTGCCCGCTACACCAACGCGCCGGTTCTGGTGAACGGTGACACGAAGTCGCCAGAGCATGGTCTGTTCCTGAAGGACGACAACGGCAAGCCGCTGGTCATGGATCGCGTGACTGGAAAACTCACTCCGTTCGATCAACCCGGCGTCAAACCCGACCTTGCCGCAAGCTACCGCCATGCCGGGATCACGCATAAGACCGTCATGCATCTGATGGCCGAGCGCTACCTTGATCCGCAATATGCGCCCGAAGCGGTGGCCGACACCTGCGGTGTGTCCGCGAAGAAGATCAAGCGTATTGCGGCTGAGATTGCCCGCGTTGCCTTTGACGAAGCCATCGAGATCGACCAGCCTTGGACCGATTTCCGCGGCGAGAAGCATGACAAGATGGTGGGCCGCCCGGTCAGCTTCCATTCGATGCGGGGCATCAGCGCCCATTCCAACGGCTTCCAGACCTGCCGCGCGTTGCACGTACTGCAAATCCTGCTGGGCGCCGTCGAAACCCCCGGTGGCTTCCGCTTCAAACCGCCTTACCCCAAGCCCGCAACAGCGCATCCCAAGCCGCATTGCAAGGTGACACCGGGCAAGCCGCTGGATGGTCCGCATCTTGGCTTTGTGCATGGGCCGGATGACCTCTGCCTCAAGGAAGACGGCACCCCCGCCCGCATCGACAAGGCGTTCACATGGGAAAACCCGATGAGCGCCCATGGCCTGATGCACATGGTCATTTCCAACGCCTATGCAGGCGATCCGTACAAGATCGACACGCTGTTCATGTACATGGCGAACATGTCGTGGAATTCGACGATGAACACGTCGGGCGTGATGAAGATGCTGACGGACAAGGACGAGAACGGCGACTACGTGATCCCCCGCATCATCTATTCCGATGCCTATTCGTCCGAGATGGTGGCCTATGCAGACCTGATCCTGCCGGACACGACCTACCTCGAACGCCACGACTGCATCTCGCTCCTTGACCGCCCGATCTGTGAGGCGGATGCGGCGGCGGATGCGATCCGCTGGCCGGTGGTCGAACCCGACCGTGACGTGCGCGGGTTCCAGTCGGTGCTGTGCGAACTGGGCGCAAAGCTCGACCTGCCCGGTTTCGTCAACGAGGACGGCAGCCAGAAATACGCTGATTATGCCGACTACATCACCAATCACCAGCGCCGCCCCGGCGTTGGCCCGCTGGCAGGCTGGCGTATGGGCGAAGACGGCCTGACCGGCGGGCGCGGCGACGTCAACGAGGCGCAGATCGACAGCTACATCGCCAATGGCGGCTTCTGGATGGCGCATGTGCCCAAGGAGGGGCTGTACTACAAACCGTGGAACAAAGCCTATCAGGACTGGGCGGTGGAGATCGGCCTCTATGATGCGGCGGCGCCTTACATCTTCCAGCTTTACGTCGAACCCTTGCGGAAGTTCCAACTGGCCGCCGAAGGGCATGGCGACCGCCAGCCGCCGGATCACCTGCGTGAACGGATCAAAGAAACGCTCGATCCACTGCCGATCTGGTACGCTCCGTTCGAGGACAGCCGCGTTGATACCGACGAATTCGCGATCCACGCGCTGACCCAGCGCCCGATGGCGATGTATCACAGCTGGGGCACCCAGAACGCGTGGCTGCGCCAAATCCACGGGCGCAACCCGCTCTACCTGCCGACGAAGCTTTGGGAAAAGCACGGCTTCAACACCGGCGACTGGGCGCGCGTGACCTCGGCGCATGGTGACATCACCGTGCCTGTCGCGCACATGGCGGCGCTGAACGAAAACACCGTGTGGACGTGGAACGCCATCGGCAAGCGCAAGGGCGCATGGGCCCTGGACAAGGACGCGCCTGAGGCCACCAAGGGTTTCCTGCTCAACCACCTGATCCACGAATTGCTGCCGCCGAAAGGCGACGGGTTGCGCTGGGCCAACTCCGATCCGATCACAGGTCAGGCGGCATGGTTCGACCTGCGGGTGAAGATCGAAAAGGTCGCCGCCCCGGATGAAGCGCAGCCAGCGATGCCACCAATCAAGTCGCCAGTGGGGCAGGGGCCGGATGAACTCCGCTGGGAGGTAAAGGAATGACGCAGCTTCCCGAAAAGACCGAGCGCAAGATGGGTCTGGTGATCGACCTCGACACCTGCGTCGGCTGCCATGCCTGTGTCGTGTCCTGTAAAGGTTGGAACACTGAAAACTACGGCGCGCCTCTGTCCGACCAGAAACCCTATGGTGCCGACCCATCTGGCACATTCCTGAACCGGGTTCATTCCTATGAAGTGCAGCCTGAAAGCGGTCCGGCGCAGCTCATCCATTTCCCGAAATCCTGCCTGCATTGCGAAGACGCGCCTTGCGTGACCGTCTGCCCGACCGGGGCCAGCTACAAGCGCACCGAGGATGGGATCGTTCTGGTGAACGAGAAAGACTGCATCGGCTGTGGCCTTTGCGCGTGGGCCTGTCCCTACGGTGCGCGCGAGTTGGACAAGGCGGAAGGGGTGATGAAGAAATGCACCCTTTGCGTGGACCGGATTTACAATGAAAACCTTCCCGAAGTGGACCGCGTGCCCGCCTGTGTGCGCACATGCCCGTCCAACGCCCGCCACTTCGGTGATCTGGGCGACCCGGACAGTGCGGTCAGCCAGCTTGTTGCTGAACGCAGTGGGATGGACCTGATGCCGGAACAGGGCACCAAGCCCGTCAACAAATACCTGCCGCCGCGTCCCAAGGATCGGCTGAATGAAGAAATCGACATCCTCGCCCCGCTTCTTGCCCCCGTGGTGGAAGAGCCCAAAGGCTTCCTTGGATGGCTCGACAAAACGCTGGAGAAACTCTGATGCACCCGGCTCCGTCCATCATTGCCTTCAGCACGTTCTCCGGACTTGGCTTGGGCCTGCTTTTCTGGCTTGGCATTGATCCCACAGCGCCGACCGGCTGGGTGGCCTTTGCGTTCTTCGCGATTGCCTATGCCTTGGCCGTCGGCGGGTTGATCTCTTCGACCTTCCACCTCGGCCGCCCCGAACGGGCGATCAAGGCGTTCACCCAATGGCAGACAAGCTGGCTCAGCCGCGAGGCCTGGTGCGCCGTTGCGGCACTGGTCACTATGGGGATCTACGCGTTCTTACTGGTGTTCTTCGACACACAGGTCTCGATCCTCGGCTGGATCGGCGCCGCTTTTGCGCTGGCGACCGTCTACACGACGTCGATGATCTATGCGCAGCTCAAGACCGTGCCGCGCTGGAACACGGCCCTGACCTCGGCACTCTTTATCGCGCTGTCGCTTGCCGGAGGAGCGCTGCTCTCTGGCCGCGTGACCTACGGCCTGATCCTGCTCTTGGTGGCAGGTGGCCTGCAGGCGATCTGGTGGAAGACCGGCGACACGCGGTTCAAGCAAAGCGGGACCGACCTCAAGACCGCAACGGGCCTTGGCCGCATCGGCGAAGTCCGTGCGTTCGAGCCGCCGCATACAGGTACCAACTACTTGCTGAACGAGATGGTCTACACCGTGGGGCGCAAGCACGCGCAGAAACTTCGGATGATCTCCCTCGTTCTGATGCTGGTTCTTCCGGTGATCCTGTTGCTGCTGCCCTTCCCGCACATCTTTGGCCTCCTAGCGGTTCTCAGCCACATCGCCGGCGTTCTGGTCTCCCGCTGGCTGTTCTTCGCAGAAGCAGAGCACGTCGTCGGCCTATACTACGGGATGCGGTGACCCATGCCATTCCTTCCAGGGTTTGATGAGCGCTGGAAGGACGTTCCAGACTGCATTCTCGGGATCACCAAGGACATTTGGGAAGACCGCGGCATTCACACGCTGCACCGATACTATGGGCCTGAGCTTGTTGTGCGGTCCCCGGCTTCCGTCATCAAAGGCAATAGCGGGATCATCGCCGCGACCGAGGCCACCTTGGCCGGATTCCCGGACCGGCAGCTTCAGGGCGAAGACGTGATCTGGTGTGCTACTGGCGACGACAGTTTCCTGTCCTCGCACCGCATCTATTGCACCGCGACTCATGAAGGGCCGGGCATGTTCGGTGCACCCACCGGGGCCGAGGTGTATATCATGGCCATCACCCATGCCGAATTTGGACGAAGCGACCTGCGGCGCGAATGGACGTTGATAGACGAGACCGCGATCTGGAAACAGATCCTGTTGGCGACCGGAGATCTCTGATCGTTAGGCGCTGGTCCGCCGCACCAGCGTGACTGGCAATGGGGCAGGGGAGGTGACTTCTGTTCCGTTGATCTCGGACAGCAGAGCGCTCACCGTCGTGGTGACCATCGCCTCGGCATCTTGCTTGATAGTGGTCAGGCTATACGCGGGCCAGGCGGCACTCGGGACATCGTCGAAGCCGATCAGCGCCACATCGCCCGGTACCGAAAGCCCAAGTTCCGACCGCAGCACATCCATCACGCCGAAGGCCATATAGTCGTTGGCCACGAATACCGCATCGGGGTGATCCGGCGTGTCGAACATGCGCCGAGCCGCTTCCTTGGCGCGGGGCAGGCGGTAGTCGCCAAGCTCCCGCGCAAACAGGCCAAGTCCAGCGGCGCGCAGCCCCTCCATAAAACCCGCTTCGCGGTCGCGCTGCGTACTTGCGCCTTCCCAACCGGCGATGTGCCCAATGCGCGTGCGCCCCAGCGAGATGAGATGGTCCGCCGCCAGACGGCCCCCCATCCGGTTGTCCGACACCACTGCCAACTCGCCCTCAGCCTCCAGCTTTCGGTTGAACAGCACCACCGGGACACCGGACGCGCGGCAGCGGTCTGCCATGTCGGAACTCAGCGCGACGGAGGCGAGGATCAAACCGTCGACCTGATAGTCGAGGATCTGGCTCACCACGTCTTCGACATCATCCGCCGAGTGGGCGGCCATGAAGACCAGCACGTGATATCCCTCGCGCTCCAGCGCCTCGGACAGCAGTTCCAGAACGGTCGGGTAGAAATGGTTGTCGAGATACGCCACCACCAGCCCGATGATCTTGCTCTTCCCGGTCAGCATCGCGCGGGCCAAAACGTTCGGGCGATACCCCAGCGCATGTGCGGCCTCGCGCACCTTGATGGCGGTGCGTTCGCTCACCGAGGCGCCGGGCGTGAACACGCGGCTTACCGCAGACCGGCTCACACCGGCGCGCTTGGCTACATCGAGCGAGGTGATCTTACGCGTCGTCGTCATGGGGCCGGTGGGGTCTTTTCGCTCCGGTCATGGGCTTCCCAGCCTTCGCCGTCAAAGACATCAACGCCAAGCTGCGCCAACACATGCGGGGAATCGACCATCACGTAATTGTCGACGATTTTGCCGTCGACGACCTTCCGGAAATCCATACAGCGGATGGTGACGCGTTTGTCCGTTGGCTCCACGCCCATGAAGCGCCCGGAATGCACGGCCTCCTGCCGCCCGAATGCCGCCGCCCATTCGCCCATATAGAGCCGCGCCTCATCGACACAGACCTTGTCCGAAAACGCCGCCTGGAACGGCTTTTGCCAATTGTCCTGAAATTCCCGCAGACCCTCTTCGGTCCCGCGGCCGGTATTGCCCATCCAGCGGAACCCTTCGGCGAAGAACTCACCGATATCAGCAATCCGATGGTCGTTGAGACCATCCACCATGCCTTCGATCACCCGGCGGGTGTCTGCGGTCTTGGACATGTCCGTATCGCGGGTCAGAACCGCCTGTTCGGGTCGCGCGCCTGCCATCATTCCTCACTGCATGCGTTTGCAGGAGACTGGCCGAAACCGGGTTGCTTTTGCAAGCGCGTTACTTGGACTTCCAGCTGTCCAGCCACCGGCGGAACCCGCTGCGACGACGCGCAATGCCATCGCCAACCGCATCGAAGCCCTCTTCGACATCCTCAAGAACCGGATCGATGCGCGCGATGCGGAACCGCCGCCAGCGCACATAGATCGCCCAGAAAAGCGCCGCGAGCGTCGTCAGGATCACGATATTGATCCACGGGATGATCTGCACATCGGGGCCATCCACAGGCCGCACGCTGATCGCGTTGGGAAAGATCGTCAGGAACTCGTTGCGCCAGCCGTAATGCTTGATCACCACCCATTGCGGATCAGTCGATGTGCTGCGCAGGTCTGCCGCTTCGGCCTGCAAATTCGACGTGTCGAACTTGAAGTAAGGCGGCCAGCCCCAGCCCGTGTCCTCGTTGCGATAGACCATGACATCGTCACCGGCCCGGCGGGTCTGGATGAAAAAAACATCGCGGTTGGCCATCGTTCCGTCGGTTCCCACATCCGGCTGCGCCCAGAACCAGCGGTTCTCGCCCGGATCGACACGCTTTTCGTAGGTGTCGGTGATCCGCGCGACATCATGCTGGGGCAGCGTGTAGTGCAGGAACGACGCGAACAGCACCCAGAAAGTCAGGATGATGGCCCATTTTACATAACCCACGGCGTCGTCCCCTCAGTGGAAATTCGTCAAATAGATGATGATAGAGATAATCGTCAGCGGCACGATATACACCCCCAGAATGAGCTTTCGGCGCAGTGACCCGTCGTAATCACGCAATCCTGCTTCGACAAAAGTCTCTCGGTCACCCTGCTGGATCTCCTCGTCCCACTCCTTCTCAAGCTTGTCGCGCCGCACTGCCCGCGAATAGAGCGACAGGCAGATATAGACCACGCTCAGGACCAGAAATCCGATCACCAGCAACCGTGCGAGTGCAAACATACCCTACCTCCGAACCGCGCCCCAGGGGCCGACGCGTGTGATGATATCCTCGCGCACGGGCGAAGGCTCTTCAAGCGGCGCGTCATGGCCGAACAAAGCCTCCCGCGCACCGGCCTTGTCCGCCACATATTCCCGCGTCAGGAAATCCACCACATAGGCGCGCTTGGTGTCCGTCCACCCGCGATAGGCGGCGTAGAACGCCTCCTTGTGGCAGATGTAAAGCTGCCGGATGTCCTTGGGCGACAGCTCGGACAGCAGCATGTTCACCAGCGTCGCATCCTTTGTGTCACTGGCCCGCAGCGTGTAGAAATACGCCGGGTTGTCGCTCGCGATCCGGGGCCATTTCGCATCCCCATCGGCCCATTGCACCAACTGGTTCAGCGCGTGCCATTCGGGCGGCAACCGGTCAGAGTACCGCCGTGCTAGCCCGCGAATGTCCCGCCGCGTGGCCCCGGTCAGGTCGATCTCCGCCTCCTGCGCGATATCCACAACGATGAAATCCATCTTCTGCCGCAGGATGGCCGAGGCATCGATCCCCCGCGCCTTAACAATCGGTTCCACCAGCCCGTTCAGGTCCAGAAACTTCGCCACCTTGTTCCGCTGGTCCAGCCCGAACGTATAGGCAATCGGCAATCCCGGCACGACATCCCCGACACAGACCGCCGCCGGATGCTCCACGCTGCGAAACACGTAGATGCCGCCGAAATGGCTGGTGTGGAAATTCTCCTGCTTGAACGCCATGTGCTGCAGCCGCACCGGGTTGCGCACCACGTCGCCCGTGCGTTTCGCGAGGGTGATCATGTCGGCGATCAGCACGTCATCGTGCCAGCCGTCCTCCTCGGTCTTGAACCGGTCCACCAGCGCCGCGAGCCGGTTCGCGTCCTTGAGCGTGCCCTGCGTCGTATCCGCCTCGATGGTGATCGTCCCGATATCGAACAGCCGCGCCGGGTGCGACACGTCGAAGACCGAATCCACCAACTCCCCCGCCACCGCGTCCTTGGCGGTGAGCGCGAAGAGCTGGCTCTCGTTCGCCTCGATGAACTGCCGCAGGATGCCCCGCGAGGTCGAGAATTTCGCATCGAGCAGCGGTGCTGTCTTCTGCTGCGTCGTCAGCAGGATAAACTGCCGGTTCACCCCGTTGTGGTTGAGGTAGAGCGGGTCGCCCAGCTCGTCCCCGATCTCGGGCGCATAGCCGGAGATGTCGATGTGGAAATCGGTCTGCGTCGTGGTCTTGCCCGTCAGGTGTTTGAGCGCCCGGTTGTACCGCTCCACCAGCGCCGGTGAGGTCACATGGATCAGGTTGCCGAACATCAGCCCGGATTGGATGAGGCGGTTCATGGTCCAACAGCGATGATTGGTGCTACCCGAGTCGAAATGGGGCCTCCAATCATATGATTGGGAATACCAATTTCTTTTGGAAGTGGCTCAGTTTGGAATTTTCCACTCTCGTATTTTTCTAATGCAAAATCCATGACTACACCATTCAATGCGCTAACAGTCCTCTCAACCCAAGCTGCCCAATCGGAAACAATCTCTCCTAGATCGTGTTTCTTTGGGTCGGACGCGACGTGCCTATGTAATCGCGAGGCAAAAGCGGCCTCCTCGCCGAACGGGAAGAATGAATTAAAGCGATTTTTGTGAAAATATAGGCAAAAATCGGTGCCGGGCGGAAGAGTTCTCAGATTTTTTCTGAAGGCTCTTTCTGGAACGTGGTTGCTTGTTTCATTGCGCATATACTCTGCAATCTTTGGTGTATCTTCCTGATCTCGCAATTCTGCGAGCGCTTTATTGATTATCGGCTTAAGTTCTTCATCAAGGCACTTGTTTTCAAGTTTTTCCAAGGACCGAACTAGCTCAAAGACCTTTGCAGAGAGCGTTCGCATGAAGAAATTCCACTGCAGTGCCAATGAAAAATTCCAGGGTTCCAATGCCGAGTTTGGCGGTATGCAGCAGATTTGTAGCCTTCTAAGAACATTGCACTCATTAGCTACATGACAAACGAGGGCGAAGTAGACCTTCTCGTCCTCGGTCAATTGCGAATAATCGTCCATCGTCAATTCGACTACGTCAAACGTAATCTTCTCATCCTTAGCGAGGTGTTTCCATCTTATCCATTTGATAAACTTCTTTATCATATTTCTTTACTCACCCCTTCCCCTCCAACCACCTCTTCTTCGCCTCTTCCGTCCGCCCGAAGTCCCGCACCATCGCTTCGATCGCCACCTCATCCGACTTGTCCGCATATCGGAATTCGGAATCCGCGTAGCGGTTGATCTCCTGGATCACCATCTCGACCGTGATCGGCCGCCGCAACTCCTCGATCATCGCCGCCTTCTCGTCATAGGGTTTGAACAGGAACAGGTCCGGCTGCTCCATCCATTCGTCCGGCAGTTCGAAATCCATCGCGCGGACCTTCACCGCGTCGGTGATGTTCTTGATCGCGCGCCCCGTAAAGCGCGGGTCGGCCTCCTGAATGGCTTTGAGGTAGGTGCCCATCTTCGCAATCGTGTCGAGCGCGCCGATCTGCGACGATACCCGGTCGAACACCTCCATCAACCCCGGTTCCTTGGGCCGGTTGTGCGACTCGAACGACGCCGCCACCGCCTTCTGGATCTGCTGCGCGGCGTAAAGCTCGTGATCCCCCAGCGGAATGTCGTGCTTCTTGCCCATGAGCAGCGCAAGGATGTCGATGTAATCCTCCCGCGTCTGCGGCCCGTCCACAAGGAACCGCGCCCCCGCCCGCTGCCGCAGCGCATCGTCCACGTTCTCGGGGAAGTTCGAGAACATCCCGAAGGTGCAGTTCCCCCGCACCACGGTATTGGCCCCGGCGAACGCCTCCATGAACACCGCCGTGACCTCCTGCTGGCCCGCGCTGGACTGCCGGTCGCCGCGCTTGCCCGCAATCTGGTCGATATCGTCAATCGTCCCGAACCCGATCACGCCGGGGTCGAGCACGTTGTTGATAAACGCCTTCGCGTTCTGCCCCGACTTGCCCTGATAGCTGTCGATATTGTCGATGCCAAAGTTCTGGTAGCGGAACGTATAACCCACATTCTGGCAATACTCGTGGATCATCCCCGCCATCATCTGGATGAGCGTCGTCTTCCCCGTCCCCGGCGCGCCGTCGCCCATGAAGGTAAAGATAAACCCCCCGAGTTCGGCAAACGGATTGAGTCGCCGCTCGAAATCATAGGCCATCAGCATCTTCGCGAGCCGCATCGCCTGGTACTTGGCGATATGGTTGCCCACCACCTGATGCGGCTTCTTGAACTGCATGGTGAGCGTCGTGCCCTTGGCCTTGGTCGCGGGCGTGAACCCCTGGAGCGTCAGGTCATCCGCCTCCACCCGCCAATTGGCCGAAGTAAACGCCCCCGTCCGCGCCCCGTTTTGGGCACGCAATGCGATCCGTTCCATCAATTGCTCAGAGAACGCCAACACCGTCGCTACCATGCGCGGCTCATCACTCGCATGAGTGCTGAGCTTCTGGTCCAACTCCCAAAGCGCCCCATGCAGGGCCAACTGCGCGTTGTCGGTCAGAACCTCCTGCACCTCCCCCACATCGACCGTCACTTCCGACGCCTGCGACGCCAATAGAAACGCCGTCGCATTGGCAAACACATAGCCAACCGCCAGCGCCTCGCCCTCAAGCAAAGCCGAAAACTCCGCTTTCCGATCCGCCCCCAATGAGCCCTGCAAATTCGCCCGCTTCATCTCGCCCAAGGGCGTCGCGTCCGAAAACGCCTCACCCACAGCAAGCGCAATCCCAAGCGCCCGCCGCAGCCCATGCATCACCGACGCCTGCGCGGGCGACACGAGCGGATCATCTCCATCCGCCCCGGCAATCCGATCCAGCAGATGCACCCCCTCGGGCCGCGCCGTAGACCGTGTCACCAACCCCGGCGTCGTCGACCGAAACCGCCGCCGCGTTCCGATCCCTGAAGATCGCTCCACCGCCGCAGGTTCCGATGCTGCCGCCACCCGTGGCGTGTGATCGAACCCCTCCAGCATCGCATTGGCCGCCGCATAATGCTTGCGGATCGCCTCTTCGCGCAATTCCATCAGATCTGACGTTATGGACATCGGGCACGCCCCCGCTTCTTCTTTTCAAAAATATGCAAACACGACCTCTCCAAAGGTGCGCCGCTCAATAACTCAAAACCCGCCCCGCATCGTTCACCACGAACTTTCGCACGCTGGCAAAGCCTGGCGGGTTCAATTCCGCCAGCGCCTGAAACGGCCGCTCCGGCAGGATCACCATGCGTTCGGTCGCCGTTGTCCCGGTCTCGGCCCCTCGTCCCGCAAACGGGTCCAGGGCAAACACCTCGCGGTCCACTTTGGAAAACCAGCCCGATTTCTCCTGCCGGACCCTTTCGCTTTCCAGCTCTTCGAGCGTCCAGGCCAGCGCCCAATCCTGCCCGTCGGGCGCACGCGCCTGCTCCAGCACATCGCGGATCGGGCCGGACTGTTGGGTGAAGGAATGCGAGTACATCGGCCCGATGTGAAACCGCCGCAGCCGCTTGGGGTGCAGATCGTCGAAGGTCTCGTCAAACCCCTGCGCGATGGTCAAAAGCTTCAGCCCGCCAAGCGATTGCGCCATCAGATGCGCCTGCACCTCGGGCCAGCGCCGGTCGTCCTTGGGAAGCGCATCGCGCCCGCTGTCCTCGACCTCCATCAGGTAGATCGTCGGCAGGTTCACCTGGCTGTCATAGACCCCCCAATGCAGCAGATACCGCCGGCGCGGCTCGGTCCCCGACAGCCACAGGCATTGCGGATCATTGCGTGCCCAGAACAACTTTCCGCGCGTCAGTTCCTCATAGTAAAGCCGCTGGCTCATCGTGAACTGTAACCGCGTCGGGATCGCCTGATCACCGATGATCTCGGCCACCATCTGGTCCTTGAGCACGTCGACCGAGGGCATGGTCCGCAAATGCTGATCCGCCTGCGCGGCATCATTCGCCATAACCAGCAATTCCGTCACCGTCGGAAACCCGCTGTCCTTCACGTCCATCGTCAAAGAGCCGAAGAACTGCCCCGTGTCGCGCCCAACCAGCAGGTACTTCATCGACAGCGCCCGGAAGGTCAGGTTGAGCGCCGTCACATAGCGCGTCAGAACCTCGACCTCATCTTTGGTCAGACGCTTCTCCACATGTAGCATCGCGGCAACCCGGCCCAGATGGACGAGGATCTTTTCGAACTTTGCAAAATACCGGCGGCTGGCTTGGGTGTCAGGCAGGCCCCGGTGATCATTGGCCGCGTTGGTCATGCTCCATACAGGTTCTTGTCATGTTTCTCGACGATCGCTTGGAAACGGCGGGCAAAGCGTTCATCCGCCTTGGCCTTGGCCTCAAGCACCTCGCGGGCGAACACCATGTGGTCCTCGTGGCTTTCCAGCATGTCGGCCATCTTCTGATTGGTCGCTGCGCCGATCCCGGCCATCGCGGTCTGGGCTTCCTGATCGGTCTTCACCCCGATCTCGTTGATCCGGTGCGCCACGTCCTGCTGCTGCGCGGTCTTGAGAGACTTCGACAGCGCATCATACAGAACCACGCGCTGCTTGGTGTCGGTCTGGAGCTTGTTGATCAGCACCATCTGCGTCGCCGCCTGGTTCTGCAGCGAGTCGATCCAGGTCTTGCCCTTCTCGATATAGCGCTCAAGCGTCTGGCTCTTGGCCAGTTTGACCTGCTCGTCCTGCACCATGGCGTTGTAGGCGGCGTTCAGCTCGGCCAGTTCGGTTTCCAGCTTGGTTCGCGCGGCGGCATCCTGTTCGACGCTGATCTTGTTTTCCAACTCGATGATCTTGGGGTCCATCGCCAGAATCTCGGCCCGAACGCTCTCAAGCTCACCAACAGTCGCTTCGCGTTCATCCAAGGTCTCGGAAAGGTTCACTTCCACCTTGTCCTTCTGCTCGTTGAGCAGATTCAACTGGCCCTGTAGCAGATTCACGATCACGTCCGATTTGGCGATCAGATCCTGCAGTTTATCGTCAATGGACGCGGTCTTCATCCGCTCCTGTCGCATCGACTCGGATTTGCCTTTGGAGAAGATGCCGACAAAGTTTTCCCATCCGGTCTTCGACCGCATCTCGTCGAAATCCTTGGAAAATGCGGCGGTCACGTCATCCAGCCCCATGATCAGTTCCGCGATATTCGCGTTCATCACGTCGGTATGGACGTGAACGTCTTCCAGCGTCGCATTCTCGATGTCGAAGGTGACGTCTGTGCCATCCTTCATCTTGGCGCGTGCGGTTTCGATGCGGCTGGTCAGCTCCGCGATCTTGGCCTGTGCTTCGGCCACCTGTGCCTGGCTTTCGCGAACCTGAGCGTCGAAATCAGCCATTCCAAATCCTCCAATCAATCCATCCGATCCGACCATCAATGCAGAGTTGGGGGCTGTCGAACCGGGACTGGCAAAACATTCGCAAATGCCCGGTTGAAAGGGAAGCAAAGATCGCGCTTAAAGGTCGTCAAGGTGCTGCGGTGGACCGTGGTGCTCGACCATCTTACTGGGGAATTTGACATGAAACGAATTACGATCCTCGCCCTGACCGCGGCACTTTCTCTGCCGCTTGCTGCTCAGGCGGATGAAATTTCCGACACTCTGCAAGCGGCCATTGACGCCTATAACGAAGGTGACATCACTTACGCGCTCGAGGAACTGGACTACGCCCGTCAGAAAATGATGGCCCTGCGTGCTGAGGCGTTCCAGCAATTCCTGCCCGCCGCCCCGGATGGCTGGAGCCGTGATGTGGAAACTGAAATGCAGGCCGGTCTTGCGATGATGGGCGGCGGCATGGGCGCCAGCGCTGAATATCGCGCGCCGGATGGGTCGCAATATTACACGATCACCATGATGGCGGATAACGCGATGGTCGTCAGCATGGGAAGCATGATTGCCAATGCGGCGGCCATGGGCATGAAGGTCGAACGGGTTGGCCGTCAGCGCGTGGCGATCAATGATGGACAGGCCATGGCGCTGGTCAACAACCGCATCCTCGTCACTGTCGAAGGCGGCGATGAAGCGCTGATGATGCAGGCGATGGAGTCGATTGACTTCGAGGCGCTGTCGAACTTCGGTAACTGAGAAATTTGACCATCCGGTAAAAACCCGAAAGGCGTCTTTGCTGCGACGCCTTTCGTCGTCTTTGGGCTTGCTGACCTGCGTCTTGTGACGCATCCCTTGCGCGACCCAGCCAAGGAGCGTCCTCAATGTCCGACCTGTTCCTGCGCGTCCTGACCTCTGTTGAAGCAGAGGAAGACGCGCCACCCGCCGATCGTGTGATCTCGGGGGCGCCGAAGTTCACAACGTGGAACCATGAAGACCGCGACGGTCTTTATTGTGGCATCTGGGAATCCACGCCCGGCCATTGGCGTATCTCCTATGACGAATGGGAATTCTGCCACATCCTGTCCGGCCATTCGATCATCACCGACGCGGACGGCACGGAATTTGAACTCAAGGCGGGTGACAGCTTCATTTTGCGTCCGGGCTTCTCGGGGTCCTGGAACGTTATCGAAACCACCCGGAAAGAATACGTAATCCGTACGTAACTCCCCCAATCAAGGAAGAACCGAATGAATTGGTCACCTGACAAGACCCAAGTCAAAAGCTGGAACGAATGGGACACTCTACGCCACGTGATCGTGGGTAAAGCAGATGACTGCCATATCCCGCCGGAAGAACCCGCGCTGGATGCGAAAGTGCCCGAGGACAGCGACATGCGCGGCCAGTGGGGCCGCCGTCCGCAGGAGACCATCGACCGCGCGAATGAGCTTTTGGACAACTTCGCCGAGATGCTGCGCAAGCGTGGTGTGCGTGTGGATCGCCCGACGCCGACGGATTTCTCCAAGCCGGTCACGACCCCGGATTTCCACACCGACAGCCAGTTCGGCTGCATGCCGCCCCGCGACGTGCTGCTGACCGTGGGACACGAGATCCTCGAAGCGACCATGTCCTATCGCTGCCGCTGGTTCGAATACCTCTGCTACCGGCCGTTGATGCAGCAATATTGGGAAGAAGACGTGAATTTTCGCCACGAAGCGGCTCCCAAGCCGCGGCTGACGGATGAGGATTACCACGCCGATTACCTGTCCGAGAAGATCGGCATCGAAAAGCGCCTCAAGTGGACCGCGGAAAAGCACTTTGTCACCACCGAAGAAGAACCGCTCTTCGATGCCGCCGACGTGCTCCGCTTTGGCAAGGACCTGATCGTGCAGCACGGGTTCACCACGAACCTCAAGGGCATCGAATGGCTGCGCCGTCACTTCCCCGACCACCGCGTCCGCGCGGTGAACTTCCCGGGTGACCCATACCCGATCCATATCGACGCGACCTTTACACCGCTGCGCCCGGGTCTGATCCTGAACAACCCGAACCGCCGGTTGCCCGAGGAACAGCGGGAGTACTTCAAGAAGAACGATTGGGAAATCGTTGATGCCGCACAGCCCGCGCATAACACACCGCCGCCCCTGTGCTATTCCTCGACTTGGCTGTCGATGAACGTGCTGGTGCTTGATCCCAAGACGGTCTGCGTCGAGGCGTCCGAGGTCTACCAGATGGAGCAGATGGACAAGCTGGGCATGGAAGTGATCCCGGTCGATCTGCGTGATGCCTATGCCTTTGGCGGCGGCCTGCATTGCTGCACGGCGGATGTCTACCGCGATGGCGACTGCGAGGATTATTTCCCGGTTCAGTAAGGCTGGGTGCCAAGTGTTTTCGAAAACACTTGGCACGACATTTCGAAATGTCGTGCCGCTTTGAACCGTACGGTCAGCCTATCCGAACCGTACGGTCGAGCAAATCCACACCCTGCTGCGCCCATAGGTGCAGCAGGTCTATGAAGATCCAGTTCTCGGCCAGCTTGTTCCCATCGCGGCGGTAGAAGTCGATCACCCGGAATTCCACCCGTTTCCCGGTAGCGGGCATCCCCATGAACCCTCCGGTGAACTCGGCGGTGAAGTTGGGCCAACCGAAGAAACCACCGAAATGTCCCTCGGCCATCCGGCAGAGGTGGCCGGTTTTTGACCGATTGGTAAAACTTTTTGCGGAACGGCCCGGAATATTGCTCGGCATAGCGCGGGATTGTGTATGTCGCCCCGATCCCGGCAGGCCCCCACCACAGCATGTCTTCGTGCCAGGTGCGGCGCAGTCTTCCTCCAAAGGCAGTCCAAGGTTCCGGCTGCCCAGATCGCCCACCATCGCGTTGATGGCGTGCAGGGTTGCGGCACCTTCCGCCGCCGGCGCGTCTTGGTAGAGCAGCCCGTCATGTGTGATCGGCCCCGGCTGCACCAGATGCGCGCCGGTCTGCGGACCGAAGGGGTTTTGCCCGGCCTGCATCATCAGGTGAGTCAGGTCGAAATACATCACCTCTTCGATGATCAGGCCTCCTTCGATCTTGTGGAACGCGCCGAAGCGGAGCATCGCGATTTTGCGGGTCGGGCGGATACCCCTGAGCGGCTGGTCGAAGAGACCTATCAGATGCCCCATTGACGCAACCCAGACGTCGCCGTCGTCGGTCATGTGGTTGCACCCGGCAAGAAAGAGATCGCTGCGCCGTTGCAGCGAGGTCAGGGCGGTCTTGATCGGTGTCCAGAACTGCGCGGCCACTGCCTCGGGACCGTTCAGCAGGCAGACGGGATGATACCCGCGCCAGATCAGGTCGGGGTGGCAGAAGCGGACGAGAACCTATGTCGTGCCCTCTTCGCCGGACAGGGCAGCATAGTAATCGCGGATGAGCTGTTTTTCGGATTGGAAGCCAGTCATGGCGGGCCTTCTGCATTCGTATGCAGTCACCCGCAGAATGCCCGAATTGACCGTATCGGCAAACTGAAAGACAGGCAGTGCCGCGCCTGTGACATTTTCTACGCCACCCGCCACGTAAGAGAATTTTTCGAAAAATTTTTGGTCCTAAGTCCGTTTTGTTGGAACCGGTTGCACCGTTGTGCGTTGCTTGACGGGAACCTGAGCAAAGAAACCGGTTAGAGTTGCTATGTCTTCGACAATCCTGATGGCAATCATGGAAATAACGGCGCCAGTCTACACTTGCACTGTCGCGCGGCTTGACGGTTCCTGTATGCCTTAGCCGCTATGGAAACGTCTGAACCAAATATCGCCATCTCGCCCAGCAGAGTGAGCGCCGCGAAGTCGCAGAGCCAAAAGCTGGTTGTGCGGATCGCGGTCCTTTTGTCTTTGGCGCTGCTGCCCATCGGGTTGGTGGCGATGGGGCAAAGCTGGCGGGCGCTGACCATCACCAACGAGAATGTCGAAGCGTCCATCCATGCGCGAACGGCCGAGTTGGTCGCGCCCGAACGGCAAGCGCTTTTGTCGAAGCTTGGCATTGCCAGTGCGCTTTCCGATACGCTGGGGGCCACCGCGTTGAGCATTGATGATTGCACCGCCATCATGCAGCGCATCCAGCAGAGCAGCGCGCGATTGGCGTTTGCCGGGCTGTTGGAGCCGGGGTCCGTGTCCAACTGCAACAGCGTCGGGAGGCAGTTCAACTTTCTGCCTGACCCGCGGTCAGACGAACTTTTTGCGAACCCCGAACCCTACATCACCTTTAACCCTCAAGGGTCGGCGTCCGGGTTGCCGGTCATCATCGTGGCCTATCCGACCTATGCCAATGACGAGAGCTTCAAGGGGTTTGTGACGATCTCGTTCGAGATCGCGCCGCTGCTGCATTCCGAAAGCGAAACCAGCCAGAACCAGGATGTTGCGCTGGTCACGTTCAACAAGTTCGGCGACACGTTGTCGACCTATTCCCCGGAAGGCCCGATCGCGGATTACCTCCCCTCTGGTCTGGCCATCGAAGGGTTTGTGAATCAGGGCGATACATTCTTCACGGCCACCACGCCTTTGGGGGAAAAGCGGCTGATTTCGGTTGTGCCGATCCTGTCGGGCGAGGTTTACGCGCTGGGCAGTTGGGGCCGGGCCGCATTGCAGCAAACCAGTGCGCCGTGGTTCACGGTCACAACGCTGCTGTTTCCATTTCTCATGTGGATCGTCGGGATTATCGTGGCGGTTACGTCACTCAATCGCCTTGTGCTGCGCCACATCAGCGATCTGGGTCGCCGGATGCGGCGGTTTGCGATGCATCGCGATGTCGAGACCTCGACAAAGATCGAAGATGCGCCAAGTGAGATTCAAACGATTAACGAGACCTTCGAGGGCATGGCCGACCAGCTGTTGCGCGATGAGGCGGATCTCGAAAACGCATTGTTTGAACGCGAGGTGCTGCTCAAGGAAGTGCACCACCGGGTGAAAAACAACCTCCAGCTTATATCATCCATCATCAACATGCAGGTGCGTCAGGTGGCCAGCCCCGAAGCGGTTGCCGCTCTGAGGCAATTTCAGGATCGGGTGACCAGCCTCGCCTCGGTGCACCGGGCGCTCTATCAAGAGCCATCACTGACCCGTATCCGGTTCGATGTGCTGCTGGGCGATCTGGTGTCACAGGTCAACACCATTGGCAATTCCGGGGACAGGCCTGTCGAAATTGACCTAGACCTCGACCCGGTGACGCTCTTGCCGGATCAGACCAACCCCTTGGCGATGGTGACGACCGAAGCGCTGTCCAACGCGTTCAAATATGGCGGTCCGGGTTTGGATGGGGTGTTCCGTCTAAAGCTGTCCCTCAAGGAGTTGAGAGATGGCGATAAGACCAGTGTTCGCCTGACGATCGAAAACAGCGTAGATACCGAAGCGCGCCCGCAAGAGGGCACCGGGCTGGGCAAGCGGCTCATCCTCGCGTTTGCCAGCCAGTTGGACGGAGAGTTGCAGCAGGTGGATGATGAGGGCCGGTACTGCCTGACGATCACCTTCGACTACCAGCCGTTCACCCCTGAATGACCAACGCAAAAAGCGCGCCCGGATGTACGTGTGTCAGAGCGCCGTATGTTACAGACGGTCAACCAATGCTGAGCCGGCGGAATTGTGCCCGGTTCAGAGTGCGGACCGCATCGCTGTCAGCAGCGCGTGATGCAACGATTTCGCCGAAGAGCGCGCGCTGAAGATCGTCAGAGCATCCGGCGCGCTGCGCAGGACGTAGACTCCCATGTAGTGGATGACACTCCGCACCGCGGCCTCGACGGGTGTCGTCTCAATGTCGATATTGGCGCAAAGCTGCATCACCCGTTCGACCCCATCGCCCCGCATGTCGAATGAGACCCACGCATCAGTCTGTTCGGTGATCGCCGCTGTAATGCCGAAGCGGGTGGTCAGTTGCGCGGCAAGGTCTTCGTGAGTGTCGAAGGGTGCAGTGACCATCCACTGGTCCTGCCCCATCCAGAAGGCCGACATGGGCTCGGATCGGACCCAAGTGCCCACACCGGGAGCTTTGCCGCCCAGCACTGTACCGAGATGTTCGGCACAGGCGATTTCCTGTCCCAAACGGGCGGAGACAGAGGCCAATGCATGTCCGGGATTTTCGGTCAGCGTGACACCGGCCACCTGATCGATGTGGGGGGCTGTGCCGCCAAGGGCGCAAAGCGGGGCCAGATCATGCACGGAGCCGCTCTCCTTCCGGGTCAAAGAAATTAGGGCTGACCACTTCGACCTCGTGATCGACACCCATCAGGGGGCTGACAAGGCGGATGGTTTCCCCGATGCGGGTGTCGCCGGATTTCAGGAACCCAAGCGCGATGTGACAGCCGAGGTTCGGTGAGTAACAGGCCGAGGTCACATAGCCCTGTCCATGGACTGCATCGACCTTGGTCCCCTTGCTCATCAAATGCGCCCCAGCGGGCACCATGTGGTCTTTGTTTACCGGCCTCAACCCGACAAGTTTCAGCGCGTCGGGTTCATTCAAGCCCGGCCGTTCCGACAGTGTTGAACCGATGGAGTCCTTCGCTTTCGACACCATCCGGCCCATGCCGAGGTTCAGCGCGGTGGTTGTGCCGTTCAACTCGTTGCCCGTCACATGACCCTTTTCGATGCGCATGACGTTCAGCGCCTCAAGCCCATACGGCACCACGTCGAACTCCGCACCCGCCTGCATCAGCCGCCGCACCAGCGCGTCGCCATAGCGGGTGGGCACGGCGATCTCGTAGGCCAGTTCGCCTGAGAAGGAGATACGGAACAGCCGCGCGCGCAGGCCGCCGCAGATGGTGATTTCTGCGCAAGCCATGAAGGGGAACGCCTCGTTCGACAGGTTCACACCGTCGTCCACGATCTTTTCCAGAAGTTTGCGGGAATTCGGACCAGCGACCGAGAACTGCGCCCAAGCGTCTGTGGTTGAGATGAGATGCACGTCTTTGTCGGGGCAGAGGCATTGGCGCACAAATTCGAGGTGGCGATAGACCTCAACCGCCTTGGCGGTGGTGGTCGTGACGACGAAATGGTTTTCGGCCAGCCGCGCAGCGGTGCCGTCATCCATGACTATCCCATCCTCGCGCAACATCAGGCCATACCGCACCTTGCCGACCGGAAGCTTGGCGAAGCCGTTGCAGTAGACGGTGTTCAGGAAGGCCGCCGCATCCGCGCCTTGTACGTCGATCTTGCCCAGTGAGGTCACGTCGCAGATGCCGACGGACTTGCGGGTCTGTATCACCTCGCGGTCGCAGCTTTGTCGCCAATGCGTCTCACCGGGTTTTGGATACCACTGCGCGCGCAACCAAAGCCCGGCTTCGGTGAACACGGCACCCTGTTCCTCGGCCCATTTGTGGCTGGGGGTGAGGCGTGTGGGGCGCATCTCCATCCCCCATGCGCGGCCAGCGTACACACCCATTGCCGTGGGGGTGTAGGGCGGGCGGAACATGGTGGTGCCCACCTCGGGGATCGCCTTGCCCGCCACCTCGGCCATGATCGCAAGACCTGCGGTATTCGACGTCTTGCCCTGATCGGTCGCCATGCCCAGCGTCGTGTACCGCTTGAGGTGTTCGACCGAGACATAGTTTTCCTGATGCGCCAGTTTGATGTCCTTGGCGGTCACATCGTTCTGCTGGTCTACCCAAGCCCGTTTGGCGGTTTTGACGTGCCAGAACGGAGTAATCTTGACCGGGGTATCCTCGGCCTCGGGCAGGGCGGGGGCGCTGGCCTTGATGGCGAGATCGGCAAGGATCGCCTTTGCCCCGTCTGCGCCCGATTGAAGCGCGCCGTGGGTCGAGAAGATGCCATTCGCAGCGCCCGCAACGGTCATGCCTGGCGGTAGCGTTCCACTGGGGACAAAGGCGGCAAGTGCGTTGTTCCAAGTGGGACGACCACCTTGGTGACACGTCAGGTGCACGTTCGGGTTCCAGCCGCCCGACACGCCAAGCGCCCCGCACTTGATCCGGCGGGTGCCACCCTTGGGCATCTTCACCTCGATCTGGGACAGGCCCAGCCGGCCCCATGTCTGGTCGATCACGCCGCCTGCGATCACGTCATACTCCGACGACGTTGGCGCATCGGTACGGGTGTCGATCACCGACACAACCTTAACGCCTTTCGCTACAAGATCGTAGGCGGTGCGGTGTCCGTCATCATTGTTGGTGAAAATCGCCACCTGCTGCGCCGGGGTTGTCGCCCAGCGGTTCGCATAGGCGCGGAGAGCACTTGCCTGCATGATGCCGGGGCGGTCGTTGTTTTCGAACACGATCGGGCGTTCGATGGCCCCGGCGCAGAGCAGCGCCCGCTTCGACGTGATCCGCCAGAGGATTTGCCTCGGCTTGCCGTCCTCCGGCACGGCAAGGTGATCGCTCACCCGTTCCACCGCGCCATAGATGCCGTGATCAAATGCGCCGATGACGGTGGTACGTGGCATCACCCGGACGTTCGGCAGTGCCTGCAACCGTGCCACTGTTTCCGCCGCCCAGGCCGCGCCGGCCATACCGCCGACCTCATAGGTCTCAAGGTTCAGGCGGCCGCCAACAAGGAAATCCTCGTCACAAAGGACCACTCGGGCGCCGCTTTCGCCAGCAGTCAGCGCCGCGGCCAGACCAGCGGGGCCGCCGCCGATAATCAGCAGGTCACAATGCAGGAAGCCCTTGTCGTAGCCATCGGGATCGTCCTGAAGGCTGAGTGATCCCAGACCGGCTGCGCGGCGGATGATCGGTTCATAGACCTTTTCCCAGAATGCGGCGGGCCACATGAAGGTCTTGTAGTAGAACCCGGCGGCAAAAAAGTTCGACAGGAGGTCGTTCACTGCCATCGCGTCGAAGTTCAGCGACGGCCAGCGGTTCTGCGAATTGGCGCGTAGACCGTCATACAGCTCAATGGTCGTCGCCCGCGTGTTGGGTTCCTTACGCGCGCCTTCGCGCAGTTCAACAATGGCGTTCGGCTCTTCCGACCCGGTGGTCATCGGACCACGCGGGCGGTGATACTTGAACGACCGTCCCATCAGCCGCACACCATTGGCCAGCAGCGCCGAGGCCAGCGTGTCGCCCTTGTGGCCTTTGTAATACTTGTTGTCGAAGCGGAACGACCAAGTCTCGGACCGGTCGATCAGCCCGCCGTCCAAACGGTTCTGCAGGCTCATTTCGACCGCCCCCCCGTCCGGGCCACGTCGCGGGCCAGTTCCACTTGCGTGATCTCGTGCGTGACCGTGTTACGGGTCACGACCAGCCACGACCTGTCGCCCTGTTCGTGATACCACAGCTCGCGGTGCAGACCCGCCGGGTTTTCACGGGTGTGGCCGTAGTCGATGAACTGTTCCAGCGCGTTGTCTGCCTGCCAGTCGGGACGGTTGAGGAGGCGGGCATCGCCCAGATAGACGAATTCGCTGGAATCGCGCGGGCCAAGAAGCGGATGGTTGATGATCATCAGTGCAGATTGGGCTGATTGCCCATCCCTTTTTCGTCGATCATGTGACCGGTGTGGAACCGATCCAGTCGGAACGCTGTGGCAGTGTCATGCGGCGTGTCGGTGGCCAGAAGATGGGCATAGACAAAGCCCGAGGCAGGCGTTGCCTTGAAGCCGCCGTAGCACCAGCCGCCGTTGAAATAGAGACCGTCGATATGGGTTTTGTCGATGATCGGTGTGCCATCCATCGACATATCCATGATTCCACCCCAGGATCGCAGCAGCCGCGCGCGGCCAAGCATCGGGAACATGGCGATGGCCTCTTCCATCACGTCCTCGACCATCGGCAGGTTGCCGCGCTGGGCGTAGGAATTGTAGCCGTCGATATTGCCGCCGAAGACCAGACCGCCCTTGTCGGACTGGCTGCAATAGAAATGCCCGGCGCCATAGGTGATGACCCCGGGCAGTACCGGTTTCAGCCCTTCCGTCACAAACGCCTGAAGGACATGGCTTTCGATGGGCAGGTGCATCCCGGCATAGGCCATGACTTTTGACGATGATCCGGCGACACAGGCGCCGACCTTCTTCGCACCGATATAGCCGCGCGAGGTTTCAACGCCACGGATCCTGCTGCCTTCGATCCTGAACCCGGTCACTTCGCAGTTCTGGATGATGTCCACACCGCGCTGGTCCGCCGCGCGGGCATAACCCCACGCCACAGCATCGTGCCGCGCTGTTCCGGCACGGGCTTGCAGCAGACCGCCCATGACAGGGAAACGTGCGCTCTTCACATTGAGGAACGGGTACTTCTCCAGCACCTGTTTCTGATCCAGAAGTTGCGCATCCGCGCCGTTCAGGATCATCGCGTTGCCGCGTCGGATATAGGCGTCGCGCTGGGCGTCGGAATGCATCAGGTTGATGATGCCGCGCTGGCTCATCATCGCGTTGTAGTTCAGGTCCTGCTCCAGACCTTCCCAGAGCTTGAGCGAGAATTCGTAGAACGGCTCGTTGCCATCGAGCAGGTAGTTCGATCGGACAATGGTAGTGTTCCGGCCTACATTGCCGCTACCGATCCAGCCTTTTTCCAGCACCGCGATACGCGACTGTTTGTATTCCTTGGCAAGATAATAGGCTGTTGCCAGACCATGCCCGCCGCCGCCGATGATGATGTAATCATACTCTGGTTTGGGATCGGGATCGCGCCACGCTGGCCCCCAGCCGCGATGCCCGGTCAGGGCTTCCTTGATGACCCGAAATCCAGAATAGCGCATGTCCATCGACTCCTTCCCGGCGATCCTCGCACGGGCCGTTGCAGCGCGGCCTGTCTTTTTCAGTCAAATCAAGGTCCGAAAAAGACATTTCGCGTCGCAAGCTCTTTCCGAATGCGGAGGCGAGTCAAGAAGGGGTGTCAAGAACTGCCCGCATCAAGGGGCTGTCCATCTGGGTCATACCGTTGATGACGTCAAAATGATGGAAACCTGCGTCGATCACATGGGCGCAACCCCAGGCATCTGCCAGCCATTGCGCCTGATCCAGAAAGGCTGGGCGTTCGTCACTGCCAACCCAGACCGTGACTGGAATGTCCGGCGGCGTCATGGCGACCGGGCTTTCGGCGAGGGCCGTTTCCTCGTCCAGTTTGAAGTCATTGTTCATGGAGGTCCTGATCAGCGGGCGCAGGTCCGACAGGGGCGAGATTGGCACACATCCGGCGATCCGTTCGCGCACATCATCGGGCAAGACGCCGGGGGCCAGCATCCGTGCCACCAGATGCCCGCCTGCCGAATGCCCCGCCAGCCGGATCGGGCCAGAGACCTCGCGCGCGATCACGGAAATCGCGTTGGCTACCTGACGGGTGATGTCGGCGATCCGCACGCGTGGGCACAGATCATAGGTCGGCATCGCCACCGCCCACCCACTGTCCACCGCGCCTTGGGCCAGATGCGACCAGAGCGATCCGTCGGTCTGCCGCCAGAACCCGCCATGCACAAAGATGACCAGCCCCTTGGGTGCGCTGTCCGGCAGGAACAGATCCACGATCTCGCGCGTTCCATGTCCGTACATCATCCCCAGACGCGCGCGGCCCAGAACGGACATTCGTTGACGATAGGCATCCGCCGCGGCGCGCCATATGGCTGGGAACCCGTCTCCATTGGGGATATGCTTGCTGTTGGCGTAGGCGTCGTCCAATTCCACGTCACGGCTCCGAAAGATCTGCACTTGTCATTGCATCTAGCAAGTGATCCACCATTGTCAGCACAAAATCCGGAGGGACTCCATGCTCGACCAGACAACAAACCTTGCCAGCCTGCTCAAAGACCCATCGCTGCTGGAAACCCGCGCCTATGTCAACGGCGCTTGGATCAATGGCGATGATGGAACCTTTGCCGTGGACAACCCGGCGCGCGGTGACAAGATCGCCGACGTGGCTGACCTGTCGCGCGCTCAGGTGGCGGACGCGATTGCCGCCGCCGAAAAAGCGCAGAAAGAGTGGGCCAAGTGGACCGGCAAGGAACGCGCCGCCGTTCTGCGCAAATGGTTCGACCTGATGATGGAAAACCAGGACGATCTGGCAACCATCCTCACCGCCGAACAGGGCAAGCCGCTGGCCGAGGCCAAGGGCGAGATTGCTTACGGCGCGTCCTTCATCGAATTCTTCGCCGAAGAGGCCAAGCGCGTTTACGGTGAAACCATCCCCGGCCACCAGCGCGATAAGCGCATCATGGTGATGAAGCAGCCCATCGGCGTTGTCGGCTCGATCACACCGTGGAACTTCCCGAACGCGATGATCACCCGCAAGGCCGGTCCGGCGCTGGCCGCTGGCTGCAGCTTTGTCGCGCGCCCTGCTGCGGAAACGCCGCTGTCGGCGATTGTTCTCGGTGTACTGGCCGAACGCGCAGGCATCCCGGCGGGTGTGCTGAACATCGTCCCGTCCTCCTCGGCCTCCGAGGTGGGCAAGGAGATGTGCGAGAACCCGATCGTGCGCAAGATCACCTTCACCGGCTCCACCGAGGTTGGCCGCATCCTGCTTCGGCAGGCCGCCGATCAGGTCATGAAGTGCTCGATGGAACTGGGTGGCAACGCGCCGTTTATCGTGTTCGACGATGCCGATCTGGATGCGGCGGTCGACGGTGCGATCATGTGCAAGTTCCGCAATAACGGCCAGACCTGCGTCTGCGCGAACCGCATCTACGTTCAGGCCGGTGTCTATGACGCCTTCGCTCAGAAACTGAGGGACAGGGTGTCCAAGATGAAGGTCGGTGACGGCCTTGAGGCGGGCACTGATCTTGGTCCGTTGATCAACCCTGAAGCCCTGGACAAGGTGCGTGAGCACATCGCAGACGCGAAATCCAAGGGCGGGCAAGTCATTCTGGGCGACGAATCGGGCAGCAATAACGGCAACTTCATCGCGCCGACCATTGTGACAGGTGCCACCCGCGACATGGCGTTCTCGACCGAGGAAACCTTCGGCCCGCTCGCCCCGCTCTTCAAGTTCGAGACCGAGGATGACGTGATCGAACTGGCAAACGACACGATCTTCGGTCTGGCCAGCTATTTCTACGCCAAGGATCTGAGCCGCGTGTACAAGGTCGCCGAGGCGCTGGAATACGGTATCGTCGGCGTGAACACCGGCATCATCTCGACCGAGGTCGCACCGTTCGGTGGCGTCAAGCAGTCGGGCCTTGGCCGCGAAGGCAGCCACCACGGCATCGAGGAATTCCTCGAGATGAAATACGTCTGCATGAGCGTCTAAGCAGTAGCAAAGACAGTACGAGACCCTTGAGGGTCTCGTACATCCCTATCGCAGCGCTTGCTGAGAAGGTCTTGCGCCCCCGAACATTGAATGCAGCGTCTGCGGCCCTGGAGATTCGTCAGCAATATCGTTGACTCTTCGCTCTTTGCTCCCTTATCGCTTCCGACATGATGAATTCGTTCTTTGTATCGCAGAACTATTATCCTCAGCTTCGATAGCTGCGGGTGCTTCATCATTGGTTTTCCGCTGCCCCAGACAGCGGTCAACTTGCAATCGACCTTGTGCCGGGTGGCTATTTCAAAGGTCGAAAAATGGACAATAAAAGCAGAAGTCAAAACCCCTCGCTCGGCATCGTGGGATTTGGTGCGTTCGGACAACTCGCAGCCCGGCATCTCGGACTACATTTCGAAATCTCAGCTTATGATCCGTCCGAGGACGTTGCCGAGGTCGCAAAGCAACTCGGTGTGCGGCTATCATCGCTGGCCGCAGTATCACATGCTGATGTGATCCTTATTGCGGCTCCGGTGTCATCGTTCGAGCAGGTTGTTAGAGAGATCGCGGTTGTCTGCAAACCGCGCACGTTGATTGTCGATGTTGGCTCGGTCAAAGTTGTTCCCTCCGACATCATGCGGCGATTGATGCCGGATGATGTGGACATTGTCGCAACTCACCCCCTGTTCGGCCCTCAAAGCGCCGCGACGGGTATCAAAGGTCTGAAGATCGCGGTTTGCCCCATTCAGGGACGACGACATGCGAGGCTGGCTGCGTTTTTACGAAAAGCATTGGGACTGACGGTCATCATGACGACGCCAGAAGAACATGACCAGGAGGCAGCGGTTGTTCAGGGTCTCACACATCTCATAGCCAAGGTGCTGCTGAGAATGGGACCACTGCCAACGCGTATGACGACGAAGAGCTTTGAGTTGTTAACGGAGGCGATTTCCATGGTTCAGCATGATGCGCCGGAAGTCTTCGAAGCGATTGAGAAAGCCAATCCATACGCCGAAAATGTGCGACGGCGGTTTTTTGAATTGGCGGCAAGTCTGAGTGTTGAGTTGGAAACAGACCTGGCGACACCGTCACACACTGAAAGCGGAAATTGATGACGCTGCATCAAGGGGTTGGCTTGGTCGGCGCTGGTGCAGATCAAAAAAGGCCCAGCGTAACGCTGGGCCTTTCGCGTGAGTCATTTGACGGTCGTCAGTTGACGGCTTTTGCGTCGACGACGTCTTTCTCGACCGCATCGGCCTTGGCAATTGCGATCCGGCGCGGTTTCAGCGCTTCGGGGATCTCGCGTTGCAGGTCGATATGCAGCATGCCGTTCTCGTGGCTTGCGCCAACGACGCGGACATGGTCGGCCAGATGGAACCGGCGCTGGAAGGCGCGGGTTGCGATGCCGCGGTGCAGGTAAGAACGGCCTTCATCCTCATCGACTTTGCGCGCAGACACGTGCAGCGCGCCGTCCTTGACCTCAACGGTCAGGTCGTCGTCCGAGAAACCTGCGACGGCAATCGAAATGCGATAGGCGTCGTCAGCGGTCTTTTCGATGTTGTAGGGCGGGTAGGTGGGTTGGCTGACCTCATTGGTCAGAACCCGGTCCATCATGTCGGCGATTTTGTCAAAGCCGACTGTGGCGCGGTAAAGCGGTGCGAAATCATATCCTCGCATAGGTCATCCTCCATTGAGCGATACCAGATGTAAAAAAGCCTTCCCATAGGGACAGGCTCAGTTCGGTGTCAGGCCCCGTCTGGGCATCCCGACATAGCAGACTTGGGAAGCGCGGATCAGGGTTTCAAGAGGCCAGTGCCGTCACCTTGAGGGCGGATGAATTTTGCACCTGTATTCGTGCGTTCCCCTGTTCCCACGCGCAGAGGGCGATGCACCGACCCTTCGGGGAACCCGGCCCCGTGCGCCATCAATCCCCGGATCGCGTCAATCTGTGCGTCCAGCGGCGCGCCAAGAGACACAGGCTGGTCACCGCTCTTGGCCTTGGATGACACAACCGAGACAATCTGCGGCCCGGTTTCGCCAAAGGCAAAAACAGGCGAGCCCGAGCTTCCGAAATCCACCGAACAGGACAGCACGAGCACCGTGTTTTGCGCTGACATCACCTCGCAGGTGTCCTGCATCGACGGCGCTTCGGACCGATTGTGGGCGTATGAGACAACACCGACACTTTCCCCGACCATTGGCCGTGCGCCGGTCACGAAGGGAATGATCGTGGTGTTTCGGATCGGATGCTGCAACTCGATCAACGCTATGTCGAAATACACCCGATCCGGGCTGGGCTCTGCTGTGAAGTCATATTCCGGATGCGCCACCGCCCGCCGGACACGCCGATAGGCTGCCGCGCGTCCGTTGCGCCACCCGGCAAGGAACTGAATGTCCTCGGGGGGCAGCAGCTTGCCGTCTTCATCGTAAAGGCAATGCGCCGCTGTCAGAGCGAGGTCCGGTGTGATCAGTGATCCGGTGCAAAACGCGGTCCCGGCCAGTTCGAGTCGGCCAACAGCTTCCCATGCACGACCATCCTGGCGGCTCTCCATCGAGAACAGCCCGGTGTGTTGGGCCCCAGCGAAGGCTGGCAGCAAGGAAAACAATGCCCCCCAGAGCATTTGGCGCACAGGTCACCTCCGTTTGAGCAATGAATAGGCAGCAAATGAGGCGAAACTAAGACTTTGGATCAGCCTTGTTGAGCGACAATTGCCTTCGGTTTCGGCCCTCCGGTCGCCCAGTCCAAGAGCTCAACCGTATGCACGATCGGCACCGCCGTTCCCGACCCGATCTGCATCATACAGCCGATATTTCCCGCCGCAATGATGTCGGGCTGCTTGGCCTCCAGCGTCTTGACCTTGCGCGCCTTCAACTGCTTGGAAATCTCCGGCTGCATGAGGTTGTACGTCCCCGCCGACCCGCAGCACAGGTGACTGTCCGCAGGCTCCACCACCTCAAACCCGGCCGCCTTGAGGAGCGTCTTCGGATGCGTCTTGATCTGCTGCCCGTGCTGAAGACTACACGCCGCGTGATAGGCGACCTTCATCCCGCCATGATGCGTACGCGCCTCCGCGACGCTGGCCTCGTCGATCAGGTCGATCAGCACCTCGCTCACATCCTTGGCAATCGCCGACACCCGCGCTGCATCCGCTGCCAGCGGGTCATCGCGGAACATGTGCTCGTAATCCTTGACAGTGGTGCCGCAACCACTGGTGTTGATGACGATGGCATCCAATCCCGCACCATCCATCTCGCGCGCCCAGGCTTTGATATTCGCCGCTGCCGATCCGTGGCTCTGGTCGACCTTCCCCATGTGATGCGTCAGCGCCCCGCAGCATCCCGCGCCTTCGGCCACGACCACCTCACAGCCCAACCGCGTCAGCAACCGGATCGTCGCATCATTGATGTCCGTGTTCAACGCCTTCTGCGCACAGCCCGTCATCAGTGCCACCCGCTTCTTGCGCGGCGCGACCGGCACAAAGCTCTGCGGATCGTCATTGCGGCTGACCGGTGGAATGGTCTTCGGCGCCATCTCAAGCATCGCCTTCAGCCGCGCGTCGGGGATCAGCGGCGCAAACGGCTTGCCGATCTTGGCCAAGAGCAGCGCCACCCGGAACCGCGTCGGATAGGGCAGGATATTCGCCAGCGCCCAGCGCAGCGCCTTTTCGTGCCACGGGCGGTCGTAGTTCTTTTCGATATAGGCCCGCGCATGATCGACCAGATGCATGTAATGCACCCCAGACGGACAGGTCGTCATGCAGGCCAGACAGGACAGGCAGCGGTCGATATGCTTGACCGTCTTTTCATCCGGCTTGCGTTCGTTCTCGAGCATGTCCTTGATCAGGTAAATCCGGCCACGCGGGCTGTCCAACTCGTCGCCAAGCACCTGATAGGTCGGGCAGGTTGCGGTACAGAACCCGCAATGCACACACGTGCGCAGCACTTCGTTGGAACGCTTGAAATCCGGGTCGCGAAGCTGGTCTTCGGTGAATGTCGTCTGCATCGCTTATCCCATCAATCCCGTGTTCAGGATACCCTTCGGATCGAACCGCGCCCGCAACCCGCGCGACAGCGCCGCAACCGGTGCCGTGTCCGGCTGGAATTTTGCCTGCCCGCGGCCGCGCACAAGCGTGGCGTGTCCGTCAAATGCCCCAAGCCGTGCCCGCACATCCGTGCCCTCGGCCACACGCGCCCAGATAAGCCCGCCGCCCCAATCATAAAGCAGAGCATCGGCTCCGATCTTTGCCGCCAAGTCGGCCGCCTCGGTCGGTGTGCAAGACACCCGCCACACATCTCCCGGCTTGCCGTGAAACGCTTCCACATCCCGTACCCAGGCCCAGCCCTTGGCCACTGCATCGGGGTCACGTTCCACCCGCACCGCCATGCCGCCAAACAGCCCCGCCACTTGATCTGCGCGATAAGACACCGATCCTGCAAAACCCTCGATCCGCAGCATCGTCACCGGTTGCCCGTCCTGCCCGACAGGGATATGCGCCGCGCCCGACACCTCAAACGGTGATCCCAATGCCTTGGCCATCGCCAGCATCGCGTCCACGTCGCTCAACCCGTCGATCAAGACGCAGGCCGCCGTTTCCGGCTTCGGCAACACTTTCAGGCTCACTTCGGTCAACACGCCCAGCGTGCCCCACGATCCGCTCATAAGCTTCACGAGATCATAACCAGTGACGTTCTTCATCACCCGCCCACCATTCTTGACGACGCCCCCCGCGCCATCGACATAGCGCACGCCCAGCATGAAATCCCGGCACGCCCCCACCGAAACCCGGCGCGGCCCGCTGACATTGGCGGCCACAACACCGCCAATCGTCGGCGCGCCGGAGGTGCCCAACAGTCCGCGATGGTCCATCGGCTCAAATGCCAACCGCTGACCGTCCGCATCCAGAGCCGCTTCGATCTCGGCCAGGGGTGTACCCGCCTGCGCCACCAGCGTCAGCGATCCCGGTTCATAAAGCGTGATGCCCGACAGCCCGCCGGTCTCCAGTACGGTTCCATCAAGGTGAACGCCCCGCGTTCCCCCGCCTCGCACGCAAACCGGCGCGCTGGCCGATGCGATCATGTCGGCCAGGTCGGCCTCTGTCTCAGGTCTCATGATCTTCTCTGTTTTCCAAATACCTCGGGGGAGCCGCGCGAAGCGCGGCGGGGGCAGCGCCCCCGATCCTCACTCTGCCGCCAGCGCGACGCTGCGGCGGCTCTCGGATGCCGCCAACGGGAACACCTTGGCCGGATTGAGCAGCCAGTGCGGGTCAAACACGTCCTTGACCGCCATCTGCGCCTCAAGATCGGCCGGCGCAAACTGATCCACCATCAAGTCGCGTTTTTCGATCCCCACGCCGTGTTCGCCGGTCAGGCAACCGCCCACCTCGACGCAGAGCCGCAGGATGTCGGCACCAAACGCCTCGCACAGTTCCAGATCACCTTCCTTGTTCGCATCGAACAGGATCAGGGGGTGCATGTTGCCGTCACCGGCGTGGAACACGTTGGCCACGTCCAGCCCGTACTCCTTGGACATCTCGCCGATGCGGCGCAGCACGTAGGGCAGTTCCGACACCGGGATCGTGCCATCCAGACACATGTAATCGTTGATTTGCCCCATCGCGCCGAAGGCCGACTTGCGTCCCAGCCAGATGCGTCCTGCCTCGTCGGCATCCTTGGCTTCGCGCAGCTCCACCGGGTTGTGCCGCCGCGCGATTTCGAGGATCAGCGCCAGTTGCTCGTCGATCTCGGCCGGGCTTCCTTCGACTTCGACGATCAGCAGCGCTTCGCACATCGGGTAGCCGGCCTTTGCAAAGGCTTCGGTTGCCTCGATACAAGGGCGGTCCATGAACTCGATCGCCACGGGCAGAACGCCAGCCTTGATGATGTCCGCCACACAGGCACCGGCCACTTCGTTCGAATCGAACCCCATCAGCACCGGCCGCGCGCCTTCGGGTTTCGGCAGGATGCGCAGCGTGGCCTCTGTCACAACGCCCAACTGGCCTTCCGATCCGCAGATCAGACCCAGAAGGTCATAGCCCCCCGCATCCAGATGTTTGCCGCCGATTTCCATGATGGTGCCATCCATCTGCACCATCGTGACGCCCATCAGGTTGTTGGTGGTGACCCCGTATTTCAGGCAATGCGCGCCACCCGAATTCATCGCGATATTGCCCGCGATGGCACAGGCCAGTTGGCTCGACGGGTCGGGCGCATAGAAGAACCCATCCGCTTCGACAGCGCCCGTTACGCTCAGGTTGGTGCGCCCGGTCTGCACCCGGATAAAGCGGTTGTCATAGTCGGTTTCGAGCACGTCATTCATCCGCGCCACACCCAGGAGCACGCAATCGGCTGTGGGCAGCGCGCCGCCCGCGAGCGACGTCCCCGATCCACGCGGCACCACAGGCACGCCCATCTCGTGACAGACCTTGAGAACCGCGGACACCTCTTCGGTCGAAGAAGGCAGCACCACCGCCAGCGGCGGGCATTTATACGCGGTCAGAGCGTCGCACTCATAGGCGCGGGTTTCCATCTCGTCCGAGATCACAGCATCGCTTGGAAGCACTTCTTGCAAGCGGGCGACGATTCCGGCCTTGCGGGACAGCACATTGGCGTTCGGTGTGGGCATCTGCATGGTGCATCCTCCAAATTGGTAAAAATATATAACCAATAAACGCAAATAGGCCAGCGAAAAATTCGACCTGATTGGCCGTACCGCCTCTTGCCTTTGGGGCCAAGCGCGGTCACCTAGAACATATGGACTGGATCAAGATCATTCATATTCTGTGTGTAATGGGGTGGATGACCTCGATCTTCGCGGTCCCGCGTGCCCTGATCTATTGGAAGCGCGAATATAACCGGATCGGCGAATTCGGCCCTTTGGGGGATCTGACGATCCGTCTTTACCGCTTTTCCGCCGGGCTTGGGGTCATCGCGCTGATCACCGGTCTTTGGCTTGGCGGCCTCTGGGGGATGCCGGGTTGGGTCTGGCTCAAACTCGGTCTCGTGCTGCTTCTGGCACTGCATTACGCTTGGACCGGACGGCTGGTGCTGCGTGCGAAACGTGGGGTTTTCACCGAGTCCGACCGCTACCTGCGCATCTTCAACGAAATCAGCGTTTTCGGCGCCATCGCGATCCTTTGGGTTGTGGTCGTCAAACCGTTCTGACCGATGGAGTGGTTCGACCGGCTTTCGCTCTTCACCACGCTGGATGCCGTGGGGCTGGGGCTTCTTATTTTCTGCTGGGTTGCCTGCAGTTTGGTCGTTGAGAATGCGCCGAAATCATTTCGGTCCACATCGCAGATCATGGCTGAGTTCCGCCGTGACTGGATGCGGACCTTCGTTCAGCGCGATCCCCGTATTTTCGACAGCCAGATCATTTCGAGCCTGCGGCAGGGCACGGCGTTTTTTGCATCCGCAAGCATGATCGCCATCGGTGGGGGCTTCGCGCTCCTCGGCAACGCCGAACGGCTGCGCGGTGTTGCGCAGGACCTGACACTGGAAAGCGACCCGATCTTCCTGCTCGAGGTCAAACTGCTTGTCCTGCTGCTTTTCGCAGCGAACGCGTTTCTGAAATTCGTCTGGTCACATCGTCTGTTTGGGTATTGCTCGGTGATCATGGCGGCAGTGCCGAACGATCCGAACGACCCCAAGGCGCTGCCAATGGCGCTTCAGGCGGGGGAACTGAACGTCACAGCGGCACGCGGCTACAATCGCGGCTTGCGGTCGGTCTATTTTGGCATCGCGTCGTCGGCCTGGCTCTTGGGGGCAGGTCCGCTGATCCTTGCCACGCTGGTCACGCTTCTGGTGATCCTGCGCCGGGAATTCGCATCACAGTCACGCCAGGTTCTGTTGCACGGGGCACCGGGCGCGGAAACGTGACTGCCGTGTGAAGATCGGTCTGTTAGGCTGATGCCATGCTGACCCGCTCGCTTATCGTTTTCTGCTGTTTCACAGCGCCCGTTCTCGCTGACCCACCCGAGATTGTCGGGGTCGAGATGTCCGGATCGCGCGTGTCCGTCACTTTGGCGCACCCGGATACAGGGTGGGACCATTACGCGGATGGCTGGCGGATCGAGACGGAAGACGGGACGGTGGTCGGGACGAGGGAGCTGCTGCATCCGCATGTGGAGGAGCAGCCGTTTACCCGAAGCCTGACAGTCAACGACCTGCCAGATGAGCCGCTGTTCATCCGGGCGAAATGTTCGGTGGACGGATGGTCTGACACGCGTGTTGTCCTGCGACGTTGATGGTGAGATTTTGAGGTGGGTAAGCCCAGCAACTGTGACTGCCAGCCCAGCCCCCAGAATTTTATGGTGGGGCCGAGATTCTTCGTACGAAGAATCTTAGTCCAGACCCCATAAAAAAATGTGAACGGGAAAGGGAGCAAGACCTGACCCAATGTTTCGCGTGCGAAACAATAGGGCCGGTCCGGACCTATTTACGTTTCGTCAACCACGTCCGCATGAAGGTGCCGCTCGCCGCGCGCCTCGGCCAGACGGATCTGCTTCTGCCGCTCCCGGAACCGCGCCTTGTCCTCGTCCGAGGTCTCAGCAATGCATAGGTGACAGGACACCCCGTGCTCGTACTCAGGGCGATTTTTATCATCTGGTAATATCGGGCGGCGGCACGCGTGGCAGAGCAAATGCGGCCCTTCCTTGAGCCCATGCCCGACGGACACGCGACCATCAAAAACAAAGCATTCCCCTTGCCATGTGCTTTGTTCGGCGGGCACCTCTTCCAGGTATTTCAGTATCCCGCCTTTGAGGTGATAGACCTCATCCACGCCCTGACTGATCAGGTAGTTAGTGGACTTTTCGCAGCGAATGCCGCCGGTGCAGAACATCGCGATGCGCTTGTTATGGAAGCGGTCCTTGTTCTTTTCCCACCATTCCGGGAATTCGCGGAAGCTGTCGGTCTTTGGATCGACTGCACCTTCAAAGGTGCCAATGGCGACCTCGTAATCGTTGCGGGTGTCGATCACCGCCACATCCGGGCTTTTGATCAATTCGTTCCAGTCGGCTGGCTGCACGTAATGTCCGACCTTGGCGCGCGGGTCGACATCGGGCACGCCCATCGTGACGATCTCTTTCTTAAGACGCACCTTCATCCGGGCGAAGGGGCGATCCTGCGCGGTCGACAGCTTCCATTCCAGATCGGCGCAACCGGGCAGGGCGCGCAGGTGGGTTAACAAAGCGTCAATGCCAGCTTCAGGTCCGGCGACGGTGCCGTTGATGCCTTCCTTGGCCAGCAGCAGCGTGCCGGTGATGGCGTTGTCGCGGCAGACGGCCAGCAGCGGCCCTCGCAGCGCGGCGGGATCGTCGAAACGGGTGAAGTGATAGAGTGCGCAAACCGTAAACATGGGCGCGGGATTACGCTTCGAATCCCTTGCAGGCAAGGTTCCTGAATGCCGCAACCCTTGACCCTTGGAGGCAGGGTTCTTACCCAAGATGTATCCAAGAGGAGGCTTTCCCCATGTCCGCGCTGATCGTCATCGACGTACAAAACGATTTCTGCCCCGGCGGTGCGCTGGCGGTGCCCGAGGGCGACCAGATCGTTTCCGGCATCAACGCGCTGATGGACGGGGCGGAGGCGGTGGTTCTGACACAGGATTGGCACCCGGCGGATCATTCGAGCTTTGCCTCGCAGCATAATGGGCAGGATCCGTACAGTCTGATCGACATGCCGTACGGTCCGCAGGTGCTCTGGCCAGACCATTGCGTGATCGGATCGGACGGCGCGGCGTTTCACGCGGGCCTGAACACCGACCGCGCCGAGATGGTGATCCGCAAAGGGTTCCGCCGGGCGATCGACAGCTACTCCGCGTTCTTTGAGAATGACCATACAACGCCGACCGGGCTGGAAGGCTATCTGCGCACGCGGGGCATCACTAAGTTGACAATGGTCGGCCTCGCCACCGATTTCTGCGTCGCCTATTCCGCCATAGACGCGGCCAAGTTGGGCTTTGACGTCACCGTGAAACTGGAGCTGTGTCGCGCGATTGATCTGAACGGATCACTGGAGGCCGCCAAGGCGGATATGCTGAAAGCTGGCGTGACACTGGCATGAGCAAAGCACCGACGCTGTCTGACCGCTTGAGCAAGGCCCGCTCTGGCAGCGCGCCCGAGGTCACCGACCGCGCACGGCGGGGGTTGATGGCCTATGTCGGCGCGCAGGCGGATGTCGCCCGCGCAGGTAAAGAGCTTGCTAATGGCACTGCCGCGACCGGAGTCGGGCGGGTGGCACTGTCCGCCATGTCACCGCAGGGGTTGGCCTGCGCGGATGGCTGTGCCTTCTGCTGCATCCTGTCGGGGGAGGATGGCGGGACGATCACCGAGGCGGAAGCTGTGGCGCTGCACACGGCGCTGGCCCCATTGGCAGGGCAACCCGATGGGCGTACGTGGCACCCCAAGGCCTGTCCGTCGCTGGACCCGGAGACCCGAAGTTGCCGCGCTTATGACGCGCGACCGATGATCTGCCGGGCCTATGTGTCAACGGATGTTGCGGCGTGCAAAGCCGTGTCCGAAGGGCAGGCGGCAAGTGGTCCAGGCACGCTGGGGCCGTATCACACATATTTGGCTGCGATTGGCCTGAGTCGTGCTGCGCTCAAAGGGGTGAAGCGGGTGTCGACCTATGCGTTGACGAAGGTTGCCGCCGCTGCAGTGGACGGCGTGCCCCTGGAAGACGCACTGGCATCCGCGCGGCACAAGCCGTCGGACTTGGACGCGGAACTGAAGCGCAGCAAGCGCGACTTGTCGCGCGCCTAGTCAGGGGTGTTTCCCAATCCGCACTTTTGTGGCTCCTCAAGCGACTAAAACGGTTTCCTCTTTGTAGCTTTCGCAGAGTTTCGTACACTGCAAGAAAACACGACCCTTAGAGGCACTGAGCCATGTTCGAACGTATCCTTGCCTTGTTTGACTCTGCCAAGCCGACCACGCCCTTGCCGCCCGCAGATGCGAAATACGCGCTGGGCGCGTTGATGGTGCGGACCGCGATGGCGGATAAAGCCTACCTGTTCCAGGAGGTCGAAGAGATCGACCGCGTGCTGGCCAAGATGTACGGGTTGAAACCGCTGGAAGCCGCCAAGATGCGTGCTCAGTGCGAACGGTTGGAGCATGAACTGCCGCGCACCGAAGACCTTGCTGCGATCCTGACCGAGAATATCAGCGAGGAGAAACGCGAGTCAGCGGTCGCGGCACTTTGGGATGTGGTCTATGCAGATGGCAACCGCCACGCCAAGGAAGACATGCTGGTGGGAGAGATCGCCGGGCTGTTGGGGGTGGACGAAGCGACCTGCGAACGCATCCGCGACGAAGAGGTCGCGAACTGGGACAAGTACCACTGACTCTGGACAAGCCCCGACAGGGTTGCTCTAAGCGAGGCGCCTGCGCCTTTGGAGACCATTATGGTTGATATTGCCACCCGTGTCTGGAACCACAAATGGAAGATCGACCCGATTGTACGGTCGCTCATCGACACGGATTTCTATAAGCTGCTGATGTGCCAGTCGGTGTTCCGCAACAAGCGCGACACGCAGGTCACCTTCAGCCTGATCAACCGGTCCTCGCATGTGCCTTTGGCCAAGTTGATCGACGAAGGCGAATTGCGCGAGCAGTTGGATCACATCAGATCGCTTTCCCTGCGGCGCAATGAGAGCACTTGGCTGCGCGGGAACACGTTTTACGGCAAGCGCCAGATGTTCCGCCCGGATTTCATGGAGTGGTTCGAGCAGCTTCGTCTGCCACCTTACCATCTTGAGCGCGTCGGCGATCAGTACGAACTGACGTTCGAGGGCGCGTGGCCTGAGGTCATGATGTGGGAGATCCCGGCGCTTGCGGTGCTGATGGAGTTGCGTGGTCGCGCGGTTCTGAACGACATGGGGCGGTTCGAGTTGCAGGTGCTTTATGCCCGCGCAATGACCAAGCTGTGGGAAAAGATCGAACGGCTGCGCGAGGTGCCAGAACTGCGGATTGCGGATTTCGGCACGCGGCGGCGGCATTCGTTCCTGTGGCAGGACTGGTGTGTGCAGGCGATGTACGAAGGTCTGGGCGGTAGTTTCGTCGGCACGTCGAACTGTCTGATCGCCAAGAACCGCGACCTTGAGGCGATTGGCACCAACGCGCATGAATTGCCGATGGTCTATGCGGCTTTGGCCGAAGACGACGCAGCACTGGCGCAAGCACCTTATGACGTGTTGGCGGACTGGCATGAAGAACATGAAGGCAATCTGAGAATGATCCTGCCCGACACCTATGGCACCAAAGGGTTTCTCAAGAACGCGCCCGATTGGTTGGCGGGTTGGACGGGCATCCGGATCGACTCGGGTGATCCCGCGGCAGGAGCGGAGACTGCGATCCGCTGGTGGAAAGACCGTGGCGAGGACCCGACGAAAAAGCTGGTGATTTTTTCGGACGGTCTGGACGTGGACAAGATCCTCGAATTGCAGTCGCAATTTGCGGGACGCGTTCGGGTGTCCTTTGGCTGGGGCACTTTGCTGACCAATGATTTCCGTGGGTTGACGCCGGATGATCGGCTGGCGCCGTTCAGCCTTGTCTGCAAGGCAATCAGCGCCAATGGCAAGCCGACGGTCAAGCTGTCGGACAACCCGAATAAAGCGATGGGCCCGCAGGACCAGATCGACCGCTACAAGCGGGTCTTCGGGGTTGGTGATCAGGAGCGGCTGGACGTCGTGGTCTGACACCCACCGTATTCTCTTGCCGCGCACGCAAAGGGGGTGCGTGCAGAAAATATGCATCCTTAATGTTGATTACTCCCAGATCCCGCCCTAGTTGAACATTACTCGACTGACGTTGGGTAAATTTAAAAACGCCTATGCGCGGTCGAGCATACCATAATTCAGGGAGGATATTATGGGTTATCTGTCTCGAACCACTGCTATACTTGCGTTTGCGCCATTGATGACGGGCGCAATCTGGGCTGCAACCTCTGGTGCGGCGCAAACCATGAATACGACAAGTCTACAGCATGAAGTTGTTCTGTCGGATGTGGATGAGCCTTGGGATATGGCGTTTCTTGATGATGGAACGATGTTCTTTACCGAGAAATGCGACGGGCTGTCCGTACGTATGCCATCCGGCGACGTGAACGCGCTTCTTGGCATGTCGGGAGCTGAGGGCTATCCGGCGAACGCGGATGATCTGTTCTGCGACGGTCAGGCGGGCATGATGGGTGTCGCCGTTGACCCCGACTTTGCCAACAACCGGCAGATCTTTGTTTATTCGACATCAAATATGGTCACACCGCACACCAACCGGCTGATGCGTCTGGTGGTGAACGACGACTTCACTGGCGTGTCGGATCGGACCGACATCGTGGAGGATGTGCCCTACAAGATGGAGCCGACGGATCACCCGTTTGGCGGTTCCGGCGCGCATAATGGCGGGCGGGTTCGCTTTGGGCCGGACGGGTACATCTACCTGACAACTGGCGATAACCATAACAGTGCTGTCCCGCAGAACCCGACGCTCATGGGCAGCAAGGTTCTGCGTATCGACCGGGATGGTAACGCCGCGCCCGAGAACACGCCGCCCGAAGGTTTCGACAAGCGGACCTTTACTTACGGCCACCGCAACGTTCAGGGCATTGCGTTCCATCCGGCAACCGGCACGCCGATCACAGCCGAGCATGGCCCCTGGCATTCGGACGAGATCACCGTGCTGCAGAATGGCGGTAATGCGGGCTGGGATCCGCGCCCGAACATGGCTGGTCGGGGCGATTGCCCGGACGATTACTGCGGCTACAGTCCGAACCAGATGGATGGGATGAACCGCTATGAACGTGCGGCGTTCATGCCGATGACCGACTTTGCGACCTACCCGGATGCCATGCCTCCGATCTGGGACAATAATGGCTGGTCACAGGGCACGTCCTCGGCAGCCTTCCTCGAAGGCGAACAGTGGGGTGACTGGAACGGCGCCATGGTGGTTGGTATCATGGGGATCGGTTTTGGCGGCACCCCCATCGGGCAGAGGATCGATGTGATCGAATTGACCGACGATCTGAAGGTCGAGGATGTCACCGAGATGACCTTGCCGATGGAATCCGGGCGTTTCCGGTCGGTGGTGCTGGGTCCGGATGGCAGCCTTTACACGGCGACGGATGAGGGCTTCATCCACAAGCTCACACCGGGCAACTGATGAAAAAACCTCCTGCGCTGGTCTTTCCGGCGCAGGGGGGCGATTTCGCTGTCTGATCCTGTGGGATCGCGTGGGGCCTATCAGGCCTTTTTCAGAGCGTCGCGAATTTCAAGAAGCACATCCAGCTCGCTCGGACCGGACGGTACTTCGGGTGCCACCTCTTCGGGCTTTTCAGCGGCGGCTTTGATCCGGTTGACCATCTTGACCAGAAGAAACACCACAAACGCGATGATCAGGAAGTTGATCACGGCCATGATGAAGCTACCGATTGCAAAGACAGGCGCACCGGCTTCCTGTGCAGCGGCGAGCGAGGCGTGATCGCTGCCATCCAGCGTATAGAACCAGCCCGAGAAGTCGATCCCACCGGTGAAAAGCGCGATGATCGGGTTGATGATGTCACCGACCAGCGACGTGACAATGGCGGTGAATGCGGCGCCGACGATGATGCCGACAGCCATGTCCATGACATTGCCCTTGGCAATAAAGTCTTTGAACTCTTGAATCATTGTAGTGTTCCCTCGTATTAACTTGCCCCGTCGAAATACGCGCGGGTGCGATTTTGATACCACTGCGATGACGTTTGTCACGCATTCCGATTCAATCCACGGGGAAATTGCGGAACCTTGCCGCATAAATTTAGCGTTTGAGACTCACCTTTTAGAGGGCGGGTCAGGCGGGTAGTGTGCCGGTCAGAACATAGCGCAGGATTTGCGCAACCTCCTGCGGGGTGCGTGTCATTGCCAGCGCCGCGGCGTCGACCTCTTTCAGCGCATGGTCGTGTTCCGGTTGCTGGAGGATGATCAGGGATTTGCCCAGAGCGGCGGCATAGCCTGCGTCGAATGCGGCGTTCCACTGTTTATATTTTTCGCCAAAGCGCACGACGACGACATCGGCATCCGCGATGCCCTTGCGGGTGCGGATCGCGTTGACCATCGCGCCCTTGTGGTCGTGCCAGTACTTGTTGTCCTCGGCCCCGAGGATCGCCACACCGCAATCGTCGCTGGCGGCATGATCGGTGACGGGGCTGTCAAAGCTCACGTCGAGGCCGTCACAGGCGGCGATGATCTGTTCACGCCAATCGGTGTGGATTTCGCCGGACAGGTAAACACGCAATGTCATGGGATACTCCTTCTGTTTGCGGAAAGGGGTAGCGCGGTTGAGCGCCAAGGCCAATCAATTGGTTTTTCGCGCGATCACGGTGCGGCGGGGATCCTTGCCCGGCGCGTTCTGGGTTTCGATGATCGTGAATCCCGCGCGGGTGATTGCCGCGTCCAGGTCGGCTGGCGAAATTTTGGCGAAATAGGGTGCTTTGCCAATGGCCTGCGCGAGGGGCAGGCCCAGTTGGATTATCCACCAGATCATCGTGCTTGGTGCAGGCATACAGAAGGTCTTGGAGATGAAGAGACCACCGGGTTTGGTGCGCTTTGCGATCTCGGCCAGTGCGCTATCGACGTCTTCGAGAAGATGCAGAAGGTTGAAGGCCAGCACCATGTCAAACGGACCTTCGGGAGCGTCTGCAGCGTCGGACTGGAGGAATTCGACATTGGATGTTGCGGCGTCGCGGGCTTTCTCACGCCCTTTGGCGAGCATCCCGTCCGACACATCGGTCGCGATGATGCGCCCAAGGCTGGGTGCAAGTGCGATGGCTGTGGTGCCGGTGCCGCAGCCAAGCTCAAGGACGGTGTCATCAGGGGTCAGGAGTTGCCGCACCAGGTCCAGCGTTGCCTCGTAGGCGTCCCGGTTGCGGATTGGCGAGGCCGCGTATTTGTCCGCCGCCCGATCCCAGAACTTTGCAGACTTATACATGGTGGCCTCGCCTTTTTCGCTACGTCGCTTTAGCCGCGGAGTACACCGCCGGTGGCTTTTTCGACCTTTTCGATGATCTTCTTGCCGACCGCTTCGATATCCGCCTCTTTCAGCGTTGTGTTGGTCGGCTGAAGACGCACGGTGATGGCAAGGGATTTTTTGCCCTCACCCAGCGACCCGCCGATGAATTCGTCGAAGAGACGCACGTCCGAGATCAGCGCCTTGTCGGCACCGGCCGCGGCGTTCATCAGGTCAAGCGCTGCAACCTGTGCATCGACGACAAAGGCGAAGTCCCGTTCGACAGCTTGCAGGTCATTGAGCACCAGCGCAGGGCGTGTGGCCCCGGTCTTGCGCGGCATCGGAATTTCCTGCGGCCAGAGGGTGAAGGCCACGGCGGGGCCTTTGACATCCATCGCCTTGAGCACTTTGGGGTGCAACTCGCCAAAGACGCCCAGCACCTTTTTCGGGCCAAGGCAGATCTTGCCGTGACGGCCCGGGTGCCACCAATCGCTGGCTCCGCGCAGGATTTGGGTTTTGGCGGGCGCACCCATTGCTGCAAGGATCGCTTCGGCATCGGCCTTTGCGTCGAACACATCGACCGCGCGTGCAGCGCCGTGCACGTCTTTGGGGCCGGTTTTGCCGATCAGCACACCGGACAGCATGAGGTGCTGCTCTTCGGGTTCGCCGCCGTGGAAGGCGTGGCCGAGTTCAAACAGGGCAAGGTCCATGAACCCGCGCGCCTGATTACGGGCGGCTGCCTGCAACAGCCCCGGCAGCAGGGCAGGGCGCATGTGGCTCATGTCCGTGCTGATCGGGTTGGCAAGCATCGTGGCATCATCGCCGCCGCCAAAGAGGGAGGCCGCGGCTTTGTCGATGAAGCTGTAGGTCACACATTCGTTGTACCCCAGCGCGGCAGCAGTCCGACGTGCGGCGCGTTCGCGGCGCTGCATGGGCGACAGGATCGGCTTGGGCACACCGGGGTTCATGCGGCGCATCGGCTTGCCCTGAAGCTTGGTCAGGGATGCGATGCGGGCGACTTCTTCGACCAGATCGGCCTCGCCCAGCACGTCAGGGCGCCAGGACGGGACACGGGCCATATTGCCTTCGAGCTTGAAGCCAAGCGCGGTCAGGGTCTGGCGCTGCTCGGCCTCGGGGATCTCCATGCCCACCAGCGAGATCACCCGTGCGGGGTCGAGTTTATAGGCGCGTGACGTGTCTGGGATCGCACCGGCGATGATCATGTCAGAGGCTTCGCCCCCGGCGTGATCGACGATCATCCGCACTGCCAGCTCCAGACCTTCGGGTGTGAAAGCCGGATCGACACCGCGTTCAAACCGGTACCGCGCGTCGGAGTTGATCTTGAGCGCACGGCCTGCGTAAGCGATCTGGATCGGATCCCAATAGGCGCTTTCGACGAAAACGTCGGTGGTCTCGTCGGTGCAGCCCGTTTCCTCGCCACCCATGATGCCCGCGATGCTTTCCGGGCCGTTGGCGTCGGAAATAACCATCTGGCCGGGTTGGTACGTGTAGGTCTTGCCGTCGAGGGCCAGAAGCTCCTCACCACCTGCCGCGCGGTGCACACGCAGGTCGCCCGACACCTTTGCCATGTCGAAGACGTGCAGCGGACGGTTGCGGTCATATGTGAAGAAGTTGGTCACATCGACGAGGAAGTTGATCGGACGCAGGCCGATGGCGCGCAGTTGGTCCTGAAGCCATCGCGGGCTTGGGCCATTCTTTACGCCGCGAATGATCCGACCACAGAACAACGGGCAGCCGTCCAGCGTGTCTTCGTCGATCACAACCTTGGTGTCGGCGGTGAAGCTGGCGGGCACGGACTCAACGGCTTTGGTCTTGAGCTTACCCAGACCACGGGCTGCCAGATCGCGGGCGACGCCCTGCACACCCAAGGCGTCGGGGCGGTTGGGAGTGATGGCGATCTCGATCACCGGGTCGACCTTGGCGGGGTCGTTCTCGGCCAGCCAGTCGATGAATTTCTGACCCACCTCGCCCGAGGGCAGTTCGATGATGCCATCATGTTCGTCGGAAAGCTCCAGCTCGCGTTCCGAGGCCATCATGCCGTGGCTTTCGACACCGCGGATGTTGCCGACGCTGAGGGTCACGTCGATGCCCGGCACATAGTCGCCCGGTTTTGCAAGAACTACGGTGATACCCGCGCGTGCGTTCGGGGCGCCGCAGACGATCTGCTTGTCGCCTTCGTTGGTCTCAACCGTGCAGACACGCAGGCGGTCAGCATCCGGGTGCTGCTCGGCGTGTTTCACTTTGGCCAGCGTAAAGGTCTTGAGCTTGTCCGCCGGGTTCTCAATGCCTTCGACCTCAAGCCCGAGATCGGTCAGTGCTTCTGCGATCTCGTCCACGGTTGCCGTGGTGTCGAGGTGCGTTTTCAGCCAGGAGAGGGTGAATTTCATCGTATCGTCTTCCTGTAAGGTCAGCTGAGGCCAGCGTGCAGCGTCGGCACGTCGAGCGCTGCGAAGCCGTAATGGCGCAGCCAGCGGAGGTCTGAATCGAAGAAGGCGCGCAGATCGGGGATACCGTATTTCAGCATCGCGATGCGGTCGATGCCCATGCCGAAGGCGAAGCCCTGCCATTCGTCCGGGTTCACACCGGCGTTCTGCAACACCTTGGGGTGCACCATACCCGACCCGAGGATTTCGAGCCAATCATCACCTTCGCCTACTTTCAGCGTGCCGCCTTCCCACGAACACCGGATGTCGACCTCGGCCGATGGTTCCGTGAACGGGAAGTGCGAGGCGCGGAAACGGAGTTCGACATCGTCGACTTCAAAATAGGCCTTCACGAATTCTTCCAGAACCCATTTCAGGTTCGCCATGGAGATGTCCTTGTCGATGGCAAGGCCTTCGACCTGGTGGAACATCGGCGTGTGCGTCTGGTCATAATCGGCGCGGTAGACGCGGCCCGGCGCGATCACGCGGATGGGCGCGCCGGTTTTTTCCATCGTCCGGATCTGAACCGGCGAGGTGTGGGTGCGCAGCACGTGCGGCGGGCGATTGTCGCCCTCGGCGCGGTGCATATAGAATGTGTCCATCTCGGCCCGCGCCGGGTGGTGGCCGGGGATGTTCAGCGCATCGAAGTTGTACCAGTCGGTGTCGATCTGCGGACCTTCGGCGACCGAGAAGCCCATATCGGCAAAGATCGCCGTGACCTCTTCGGTGACCTGGCTGATCGGGTGGATCGTGCCCATGCGGCGGCCCCGACCGGGCAGCGTCACATCGAGCCATTCGCCGCGCAGGCGTTCATCCAGCGCCGCATCTTCCAGGGCCACCTTCTTGGCCGACAGCGCCGAGTTGATCTCGTCTTTCAGCGCATTCAATGCCGGACCGGCGGTTTGCCGTTCCTCAGGGCTCATCTTGCCCAGTTCGCGCATCTTGAGGCTGATCTCGCCTTTCTTGCCGACCGCCTGCACACGCAGGTCTTCCAGCACAGCTTCGTCGCCCGCTGCTGCAATCAGCCCAAGATATTTGTCGCGCAGATCGTCCATGTCACCCTCCGGCTCGTATCGTGCTTTCCCTAGCCGTGACCGTGCAGGGACGCAAGGCAGCCGGATTGTTGCCCGGGATTCTTTCGACCTGAGTCGCGAAAGTTACAGGCGAGCTGAAATCCTATGCTTCAGCGCCCGGTTGCCACATATATGTTGACCCACCCCCTAAATTGAGCAGTATCGAAAGATATTGCTGCCAATATGTTGAGCGAAACAACGCTTACGTTACTGCATAGTTCTGGGGAAGAGCATGTCGCTACGATTATTGAAAGAACATTTACCGTGGATGGCGCCGACGACGGCGATCGTCCTTGCGGCCACAGGAGTCATCAGTCTCGGACCGAAAGAGAGTGTGCCGACCGCCACTGCATCCGATTTTGACACGGTGCAGGTGACGCGGAATATCACGCAGAACCCGGTTGCACTCGGAGAACAGGGGATCGGTCTTGTCCCGCAATCCTCGGGGAGCATCGACGCGGTTCAGGCTGTGGTTCAACTGGCACCGCAGACGCCCGAGTTGACACCCACGCCGACGCTCGCCCCGGTGGAGCCAGCGGTGGTGACACCGGCGCAGCCAAAGGTCGTGCCACAGATGGTGTCGATCGAACCCGAAGTGAACCCGACCAGTGACCCCGGCGCTTTCTTTGCCGCAGCGCAGGCCAATCTGGCGCAGGATCAGTCCTGCGTCGAGGACCTGCGCGTACTGGCGAGCGAGACCCACATCTATTTCCCGAGCGGCGGTCTGACCGCCGAGGATGCCGGAATGGCGCAGGCGCGTCTGATCGGGCTGGTGGCGCAGGATTGCCCGAATGTCGAAATCGTTGTCGAAGGCCATTCCGATCCATCCGGTGATCCGAATGCCAACCTTCGTCTGAGCCAGAAGCGGGCGGATACGGTGATCAAGCGGATCGCGGCGTCGGGGATCGACGTGACGCGGTTCCGGTCTGTTGGGCTTGGCAGCCAGCAGCCGTCACGGATCACCGGTCCGCAATCGGCAGCTTATTATGATCGCCGGGTCGAGTTTGAGATCCGCGAAGCCTCGGCGCGGGCGGGGCTGCCTGTCCCTTCGCGGATCGTGGCTGGTGCGCCGTCGCCCTGCGCGGCGCAGCTTCAGGCGGCTGTCGCGCAGACCAAGCTGTTCTATTCGCCGCGGTCGATTACCGCGCCGTCTGACGGGATGCCGGCGGTTGTCGATCTTGCGGCCCGGGCCATTGCCTGCCCCGAAGCGCGACTGCGGGTCGTGGGCCAGTACTCGGATGAACCCGGCTCTGGCGAAACACCCGCCACTGCGCGCCTGCGGGCTGTGGCGCTGATGAGTTCGCTTGTGTCGGCAGGGTTCGATCCTGAGCAGATCATCATCGCCGCGCATTCCAGCCCGCAGGTCCTTGCAGGGCAGCCGGGGCTGAGCGAACAGCGTGTCGATTTCGATGTGATTTTCGAGAATTAGAAAGTTTACCGAACGGTAAAAAAGCAAAACGGGCGGTCAATGGACCGCCCGTTTTCTGTTTGGGTCACACACTCAGGGCAAGCGCGGCGCGTAGCGCGGACTGCTGCTGACCCTTGATGAGCAGCCAAAGCGCAAAGCTTACCTCGGACAGAGTGACAATGGCCAGCAGACCGACGCGGAGCATTCCGAGCCATTCGGCGTCCGGGAAAGCGAAGGCGTAGACGCTGTCGAGGAGGTAGCCAGAACCACCGACGATCAGGCCGATCCCGATCAGGCGGGGGAAGCGGTTGGAGGACACCACCAGCGTGCCAAGCAGGACAAGGTGGAGAGTGAAGAACACCTGCCAAATCCAGACCCCGGCGCGGTGCATCTCGAGCAGCAGCCCGGCCAGATCGGCGCGCTGGGTCGTGTCAAAGCTTGGCAGTACATCGGGCGACGTGGCCAGAAGGGTTGCGCCTGCGTGGAAGAACAGCATGGCGGACATCACGCTGACCATGCTCAAACGCGCCATCGCGGCGGCAAAGGACAAGGTGGCAGAGACCGGTTTGAACATGAAGTAGAGCATGGTCAGGGCCATGATCTCGAACATCATGACGGCGACATCCGCTGCAATGCCGGACTGGTAGAGCGTGCTGCGGTTCAGGATGTTGGCGACGGTCTGGGTGGCATCGCCCTGAACCACGATCTGCGACGGGACATAGGCGATGGCAAATCCACCGGCGATGGCGATGCCAAGGTAGAACATGCCGGTGAGGCGGGCGTAGGTCTGGGAGGTCGGGTCTGAAAAGGCATGCATGGCGTATCCTTTCATTGGGCAAAAAGATGTGGGTCGACGGGCTGGGTAGCCGCCGGGAATACGTGGGGTGGTCTGGGTCTGAAGGTCGGATTGTTGATCGACTGACACAGGGTATAGCCTGAATCTAATCTCTACGAAATTGACGGATATTCTATTTCTGATATGCAAATATGCATGGATTGGTCCTCTGTCACTTTTGACTGGAACCGTGTGCGCGCCTTTTTGGTAACCGCCGAAGAGGGTTCGCTCTCTGCCGCGGCACGCGCGTTGGGGCTGGCGCAACCGACGCTAAGCCGTCAGGTCGATGCGCTTCAGACCGAACTGGGCGTGGTGCTGTTTGAGCGGTTCGGGCGCGGGCTGGAGTTGACCCCTGCCGGGGCCGATCTGGTGGCGCATGCCCGCAAGATGGGAGAGGCCGCGATGGCCCTTTCGGTTGCCGCACATGGGCAATCGGACGAGATGTCGGGGCTTGTGACGATATCCGCCTCTGATCTTTATGCTGGTCTGATCCTACCGCCGATCCTGAAACGGCTGCGTCAGGAGGAACCGGGGATCACGCTGCGCATCGTTGCCGACAATCAGGCGACCGATTTGATGCGGCGCGAGGCCGATATCGCCCTGCGCAATTTCCGCCCCAAGGAGGCTGATCTTGTTGCCAGACGGCTTGCCGATGCCGAGGCGCATTTCTTTGCGTCAAAGGACTATGCGGCGCGCGTTGGCACAATCGCGTCGGATGCGGATTGGGCCGGGATTGACCTGATCATTCCGGGACCCGCCGAGGGTTTTGTCGCCGCCATGCAGGGCTTTGGTGTGACCGTCCCGTTGTCTGCTGTCGCCTATGAATGCACCAGCTTTCTGGCGATGTGGGAAATGGTACGGCAGGGGTTAGGCGTCGGGGTGATCGACAAGGCGATTGGCGATGCGGATCCCGGCCTGTGCCGGATTGCACCAGCTTTGCCGGCGGTTCCGTTTCCAATCTGGTTGACGGCACATCGGGACATCCTGACCAATCGGCGGATGCGGTGTGTGTTCGATTTTCTGGCGTCCGAACTTTCGGCGCAGACGCGGCCCTGACCGTCAGGTCAAGTACGGGCTATCGAGCACGCCGATGACTTGCAGAAGGAACGCCCCATCCGTCGGATTGAGCGCGTCGCTGTAGAAAGCATCAACTGCGCTTACCGATGCACTGACGCTGGAGACTGAGCCGTCATAGAGGGCCATGACCGCTTCGGCCTGTGCCACATCGCTGAGACCCCGGTGCACCGCAAAATGAGCGCCGATGTCGATCTTGGTTTCCAGATACTGACGGTCTGCAATCTGCTGGTTGATGAAGTCGTAGCCGTTTTCGAACTTGAGCGATGACCGCGCGCCTTCGAGAACCCGCAAAATGAATTCGTCGCGTGTGACTGCGCCGGTGGACAAAGCACTCGACCAGAAATCGAGGCCGGCCTGATCGACCGTGCGGCCAAGAACGTTTTCATAGACAGTAGCGGCGAAATCCTCGTGTGACGTGCCTGACCGATAATGCGCGCGTGTTTCGTCCTGGCCGGCAAAGAGACCTGCAATATCTTCGAGCGAATGGCCGTTAGCGAAAGCGGTGCCCCAGAAGTTCAACCCCACGGCATCGGGCGCACGGTTGAAGTAGGCGATGTAGAGCTCGATCAGGTCTTCGGCCTGTGATTGGGACAGCTCGGTCAGACCATCGATACGGTCAAGCTGTATCGGGCCCTGGAAGGCGGGTATTTCCGTTCCGAAGTCGATCAGTTCCACATTGTCGAGCATGATCGTGCCCAGACCAGATTGGCTGTGATCCGAAACGGAAACCGTATCACCAGACAGTCGGAGCGTGTAGCCGGACTGATTGCCTTGGAAGAACACAGTGTCTGTGTCGTCCATGCCATTGATGCGTTTGAGGCCGGACGCGGCATGGAGCACATCGTTGCCCGATGTGCCGTTCAGAAGATCGGACGGCACATCGGTGCCCCCCGAACTATCGGTGTCGCTGTCGACCAGCGGCGGCGGGACGATTGCCTTGGGATTGCTTGTCAGGGATTTCGACGTGCCGAAATAGTCGGAGTAGGAATACTGAACCGTGATCTGTGCGCCGATATCTGCGTCAACAACTGCATAGACCTGCTGTGTTGCGCCGGGAATCGGCGTGCCGTCGCGCAGCCACTGAAACGACACCGTGCTTTGGTCGATGCCGTTTTGATCGGTCACGGCGTTGGGGCGCGCCACGAGGCTTTCGCCCACAATCGCATCACCGAGAACCATCAAGGGATTGTAGGGGGCGTCATCATCGGGAAGCGGTGTTCCTGCGGGTGGGACGACCGGTTCCGGATCGCTTGTGATCACCTCAAGTGTACCGCCGTAATCGACATAGCTGTACCGCACGCTGAGCCGCGCGCCGACATCCACTGTTGAGACTTCGTAGGTTTGGCCCGTGGCGCCTGCGATCTCGACGCCGTTGCGAAGCCATTGAAGTGCGACCGTGCTGTAGTTGATCCCGTCTTCATCGCCGACCCCGTTTGGTCGAGCGATCAGAACCTCACCAACATAGGCCTGACCCAGAATCGTTACTGGCCCTTTCGGCAAATGATTTGTGCTTGAGGTCGTCGGCATCACTTCGTCTCTTGTTCCAAGTCCCCATCAATTTGCGGACGGTCAATAGAAACGGTGACGCTGCCGGTACTTGCCGCCGCGCGATCGGAAAACCGCCCTGCGGACATTCGAACTGGTCCGTCTCTATTGTGGGTTTCCGCTCGCCTCTGGGTCGTCTTTTGGTGCGCGTCCCCGCGCAGGATTTCGATCGCTGCCGTATCATGTCCTGACTGTATCGCAAGGGGGGCTTTCGTGTGCCTCGGCAGCATTCAGCCGAAAAAGGGGTTGGAGCGCCCGCCAAAGAAGGGTTTCGCAACTTTTGCGTCACATCGACGTTTGCTCCATTATAGCAAGAGTGTTTTGGACTCCGACTTGGTCGCACGGTAGACATTTGGAGAACAGTGCCGGCTGCGTGTGTGGATCATCCCCGACACTGCATGGGTAAGGAACAAATATGTCTGACAAGCACCAGGTCTACGGACGCATCGACGGGCCGATTGTGATGATCGGTTTTGGCTCCATCGGCAAGGGAACGTGGCCCCTGATCGAGCGGCATTTCGAGTATGATGCAGACAAATTCGTCGTGATCGAACCCGATGCCGGAAAGGCGAATTTCCTGCGGCAGCACAAGATCAAGCATTTGCAGACTGCACTGACCCCGGAGAACTATCGCGAGGTGCTGGGCGAGCTGTTTGCCGAGGGTAAAGGCTTCTGTGTCAACCTGTCGGTGGATACGTCGTCGTTGGACCTGATGACGTTCTGCCGAGAGATCGGAGTGCTTTATATCGACACGGTGGTTGAGCCTTGGGCCGGGTATTATTTTGACACTCCGGACAATGCGGCGCGGACCAACTATGCGCTTCGGCAGAAGGTGCGGGACGAGAAAGCTGCCAACCCCGGTGGGCCGACGGCCGTGAGTTGCTGCGGTGCGAATCCGGGGATGGTGTCCTGGTTCGTCAAAGAGGCGTTGTTGACCTTGGCGAAGGATACCGGGCGCGATGTGGCGGTGCCGCAAGACCGTGCAGGCTGGGCCGCGCTTATGCAGTCGCTGGGCGTCAAAGGTGTGCATATCGCAGAACGTGACACGCAAGCCCGCCGTCAACCGCGCCCGCGTAATGTGTTCGTCAACACTTGGTCTGTCGAAGGGTTTATCGCGGAGGGGTTTCAACCGGCGGAGCTGGGCTGGGGGACGCATGAGACGTGGTTCCCCGAGAACGGCCATTCCTATGACACCGGATGCCAAGCCGCGATCTGGCTGGAGCGTCCCGGTGCGATCACGCGGGTGCACACTTGGTGTCCGACACCCGGCCCTCAGTTCGGGTTCCTTGTGACCCATAACGAGGCGATTTCGATCTCGGACTACTATACGGTCGGGGATGCGGGCAAACCTGAGTACCGTCCGACCTGCCATTACGCCTATCACCCTTGCGATGATGCGGTGCTGTCCCTGCACGAAATGTTCGGATCGGGGAAACAGCAGACAATACATCACATCCTGACCGAGGATGAGATCGTCGAAGGGATCGACGAGTTGGGTGTGCTGCTCTACGGCCATGAGAAGAATGCACTCTGGTATGGGTCGCGCCTGTCGAATGAGGAAACACGCGATCTGGCACCCTATCAGAATGCGACGGGTCTGCAGGTGACGTCGGCGGTTCTGGCCGGGATGGTCTGGGCGCTGGAAAACCCGAACGCTGGTATAGTCGAAACCGACGAGATGGATCACGCGCGATGCCTTGAGGTGCAGCGCCAATATCTTGGCCCGGTCGAGGCGCATTACACGGATTGGACACCGCTTCAGGATCGGTGGGAGCATTTCCCCGAAGATATTGACGAGAGCGATCCGTGGCTGTTCCGAAATGTCTTGGCAAGCTGATGGACAGGCTGTCACCCAATGCGGACACCCTGCCCGGTTTGTGCAATGGCGCGAACACTCCGGTGATTAAATCGCCCATAGGGTGCATTTTTGCTATACACACCACCTTTGCGAGGTTACGCATAACGTTGGGTGTGAGCTGACGCTGTAACAATTGGGCCGCAAAATGACGTTTCACTCAACGGAAATGGAGGTTCTGGATAATTTCAGAGCGAACCTGCAAAGCTTCATGAAATCCCAAAACCTTAGCGAAGCCGAGCTTTCGGCGCGCGCAGGATTCGAGGAAGAAGGAACTCTTGCCGAGATCATGCGGGGCGGCAGTCTGCCAAACATGGCAGCACCTGTGCGATTGGCCGATGCGTTGGGTATCCCGGTTGAGGCACTTCTGAGGGACCGGAACGAACATCTTCAGCAGTCATTCGAGGCACTTCCGGTTCAGGAAGTGGATCGTCAGGCTGCGCGTTTGCTGTCGGCAGTGTTCAAGGCGACCGAGCGGTCGCTCGACAAGATCGGAGACCGACCGACGCTCGATTCAATCATCGCCTGGTGGAAGGAAACGGATGGCGATCTGTCCCGCAGTGAACAGATTGCACCGCATTTCGACCTCGTCAGCGCAGCGGAGGCGCTGACATCCGTTCCGCGCATTCACCATGTTGGTGCTTTAGGTCTTTCGGCAACCACCTTGGGTTCTGCAGAGAATTCGCGCCTTGAAAGCTTTCTGGAAACACTCAGCACCTCTGATCGGGCCGAATTGAATGGTCAGATCAGGTCAGTGGCGCATTCCGGTGTCGGGATGATCACGCCACTCAAGCGGATCGTTCCAATCGCCGAGACGAACGAAACTGTCGAAGTCAGTTTCGTCCGCCTCATGCTTCCAGTCAGAGACAGTTCGGCAAATCTTTTTGTGCTGAATTATTCAACTCTTTTAAGCGAATCGACCCCCAGAAGGCAGGATGGGTGATTGTTGAAGAACCGTGCCATGTCGCACAGTTCGCTTGCCTGAATGGCGACAAGGTATTCTCCGGTCGCCCGTCCTTTGGGCAAGGCACCCCAGACGTGCGCACCGGGATATTGGCGCGTGAACCCGTATTCGGTCGCATAACCCAAGCGGGCATCATCGGCGCGAACAAAGGCGTAGAGCCAGTCGGACTGCCAACGCAATTGGCAATAGGCAAACAGCATATGCGTGTAGAGCGAAAGCAGATGGCGTGAGCCACGCGACCGTTCAGCGATGAAGAATTCGCCCATGTAAATGATGCTGCCCGATATCTCGTCACAGGGGCGGGGTTCGTCCGAAATAACGCGCAAGTGACCCTGTCCCTTGTACAATCTGCCATAGCTGCGCGACCAGAAGCTGGACAGAGTTTCAGTAACAAGCCGGTCGTGCCGCGCGGCGACTCCACCGATGTCCTGTCCGTCCTTTCGCAAGATCAACCAGCCTGCATTGTCCTTGGACAGATCATTGTGTTCGGACGAAATCATCGGTGTGATCGAGTTTTTCCCGATCGCCCGCATCCGGTCTTCGCATCCTTCGAAATCGGATGAATCCTCGACCGTGATGCCTCTTTCCTCAAGCAGGTAAAGACAGGTACTGAAGAATTTCATCAGGTCCAGATGAGCAATTTTGGCCACGTGGGTTCTCCCTCATAGAGTGTTGAATAACCCCTCCACACCACCTTATTCGCGTACACACGCCAAGCCTTAAGGTTGTTTGGGTGAGTCAGGAACAATTTAGACTGGCGCAAATGGAATGTATCGGAGCGGTTGCGCGCCGATGGCTCCTCGAAGATGCGCATGGTTTTGCCGATCAACTGAAGCCTTACCTGCCAGACCCATCACGATGACGTGGGGGACGGCTTTCGTGGCCCGAAAAACCGCCAATCTGCGCTATTATCATCCGCGACAAAGGCATCTCGGCGGTGCGATCTGCCCGGATGCCGATTTGGAATGGAGGCGAGACATGACGAGCTTCAAACCAACCCGCCGCGCGATATTGGCGACTGGAACCGCAGCTTTGTTCACAGCCGGCACGGGCTTGTTGGTGTCAGCCCGTGCCAAGGGTCTGGCTCCGACCCCGTCTATGCGGGGAGGGTCGAACAACTACAGACCCGGTGCCCCGATTGTAGAGCGGATCGGAGGAGGTGGTTTCTGGATGACCGGCACGGTTCGCCGTGCGGGCGATGGTGCGCCTCTGGAAGGGCAGCGTATCCAAATTTGGGCGCATACGACCGAAGGGCACGAGCGCGATTGGCACAGTCACGGTGCGACGCTGACCGATGCCAATGGCGAATTTCGGTTGGAGATGCCGCAGATCGTACCGGCCTTTGGTCAACCGCATGGGCATCTGGCCTATGACGATGACGCGTTCAAAACCGTTTTCCTGCGCCCGATCATGGCCAGCGCGCGCGACACCAGCCTGAGCGCGCATTTCGTGCTGCAACCGGCCTGACGGTTCGTTTGCTATTTATGGGGAGCGTCCGCGGGGTATTGATCTGGACGGCAGTTGCGGCGGCGATTGCGATACCGCTGGTATTCGCTGTGATCAGCCCCCTGCTGCAATGGCGCGATCCTGTTTACATCTTAGCTGGTTTTGCAGGGGTATTGGCGATGGCGCTTCTACTTTTGCAGCCGCTCTTGGTTGCCGGAGCCTTGCCCGGGGCACGCGGCATTCTGGGGCGCCGGGTGCACCGCTTTGGCGGGGCAATGCTTGTGATCTTGGTCATCACGCATGTCGCCGGGCTTTGGATCACCAGCCCGCCCGACGTTGTTGATGCGTTGCTCTTCCGATCGCCGGCACCGTTCTCCGCTTGGGGAGTCATTGCCATGTGGGCGGTCTTTGCCGCAGCGATCATCGGTCTGTTGCGCAAGCGCATGGGTGCGCGCTTGCGTGTTTGGCGCCTTGTGCACACGAGTTTGGTCTGTGTGGTCGTGGTGAGTACGGTCGTTCACGCCGTCCAGATCGAAGGCACGATGGAGCAAATCTCAAAATCGGTGCTCGCCTGTATTGTCGTGATCGTGCTTGGTTGGGTGATCCTTCCCGCCGGACATGGACGCTTTTGCCCTTTGTCCGCCGCGCCTGATCCGGCCTGACGGCGCTTGACCAGGGCGAGCCTCTCCTGTGTGGTGAGATCAAGGGAGGCGCTGTGGACCAGATCACAACCCATGTGCTGCGGGATGCAGACACCGAAGTGACGGTGCTGTCGATGGGGTGCGCCGTGATGGATTGGCGCGTCCGCGACCGGCCGGTGGTACTGGGGTATGCTGATCCGGAGCATTATCGCCAGAACCCGGCGTCGATGGGGGCGATCTGCGGGCGTGTGGTGAACCGGATTGCGAATGCCCGGTTCGAACTGGACGGCACGACGTATCACCTGCCCGCAAATACGCCGCCCCATCACCTGCACGGTGGGCCCGGTGGGCTGAGCCGCCGCAATTGGCAAGGTTCGACAGACGGCCACCGCGCCGTCGAATTCCGCCTGACGTCTGAAGATGGCGATCAGGGCTATCCTGGCCGGGTCGACTTTCGTGTTTTGATGCGGTTGTCAGGCGGGCGGCTGACCTGGGAAATGGACGCTGTTCCCGATCGCGCAACGCCGATCAATCTGGCGCAGCATCTCTACTTCAATCTGGCCGGGCAGGGCATGGTCGCCGACCATCAGTTACGCATCGCGGCGGATCACTACACCCCCACAGGGCCGGATCTGGTACCGCTGGGCACAATCGACCCGGTAGACGGCACGGCCTATGACTTCCGCTCGCCGGTGCGGCTTGGCGATGGCGACGGGTGGGACGGCAATCTCGTGTTGAGAGCCGGTGCCGATCCCGCAGCCGAAGCGATCGGTCCCGACGGTCTGGCACTGCGGCTCTGGACCGACCGGCCGGGATTGCAGGTCTATACGTCGAACACGTTGGAGCAGCATCTGCCCGAGGGGCCGGGCGCGGCACACCAGCGTTTTGCGGGGCTGTGCCTCGAGGCGCAGGATTTTCCGAATGCAGTGAATGTGCCTGCGTTCGGTTCGATCCTCTGCTCGCCAGATGCGCCCTATCGCCAAGTGACATCCATCGACATCGGCTGAGATGTGTCGGGGCGATGCGTTGACGCATCGCAGCTCTCCGTCGACGGAGAGCCCCGCTCTGAGACGGATCGCCGTGTCAGTGTGGCCCGGTGGCAAGGTCGCTCAGGATCGGGCAATCGGGCCGGTTGTCCCCGGCGCAGCATTTCACCAGATCGGACAGCGTATCGCGCATTGATTCCAGTTGCGTGATCTTGTCTTCGATCTTGGCCAAATGCGCTTGGGCGAGGTCCTTCACGTCGGCGCTGGCGCGGGTGTCGTCTTCGTAAAGGGCCAGCAGGGTGCGGCAGTCCTCGATGGTAAAGCCAAGCGCGCGCGCCCGCCCGAGAAACGCCAGCTTGTGCAGATCGCTTTCGCGGAAGAGACGGTAGCCGTTGGTGTCCCGCAGAGGTGTGATCAGGCCGATATCCTCGTAATAGCGAATGGTCTTCGCTGGCAGACCGGCTTTCTGGGCGACATCTCCGATGTTCATGCTGTGGCCTCCGTATAGCTGGTGGCGGGCGGGTCCTTCTGGACCGGGGCGATATTGCGCAGGCGCAGGGCGTTGGTCAGAACGAACACCGAGCTGAGTGCCATCGCCCCCGCACCCAACATGGGCGACAGAAGAATGCCAAAGGCCGGGTAGAGCACACCGGCGGCCACCGGGATCAGCGCGGTGTTGTAGGCGAAGGCCCAGAACAGGTTCTGCCGGATATTGCGCATCGTCTGACGGGACACATCGACGGCATTCACGACACCTGAAACGCGACCAGAGGACAGCACGATGTCGGCGGCCTCAATGGCCACATCGGTGCCAGTGCCGATGGCCAGCCCGATCTCGGCTTCGGCGAGGGCAGGGGCGTCGTTGATGCCGTCGCCGACAAAGGCGACTGCACCGAACCGGTCCCGCAAGTCTTTGATTGCGTCGACCTTGCCATCGGGGCGGACGCCAGCGGTGACGTGATCGATGCCCAGTTGCCGGGCAATGGCATTGGCCGCCGCCGGATTGTCCCCCGAGATCATCGCCACTTTGAGGCCCGCTGCATGCAACGCGTCAATGGCCGGCTTGGCGCTGGGCTTGATCTGGTCGGCAACCGCAAAGACAGAGAGGGCTGCACCTTCGCGTGCAAGGCAGACGAGGCTGTGACCTTTGTCCGCAAACCGCGCGATGGCGTCTTTCAGCGGTGTGGTGTCGATACCTTGCTGGATCAGGTGGTCTTCGGAGCCGACAAACAGGGTTTGGCTGTCCAGAGTTGCGATCAGTCCGTAGCCGGCCACGGTTTCACTATCCGCGACCTTGGGCAGGTCGGCGGGTGCAGCCGTCAGGATCGCGCGGGCGACCGGGTGGTCGGACCCGTGTTCCACGGCTGCGGCGAGGCGCAGCATTTCGGCGGCGTCGGCACCGGGCACCGCGTATTGATCGACAAGGCTCGGGCGACCTTCGGTCAGGGTACCGGTCTTGTCGAAGGCCACGACCTTGGCGTCATCAAGCCGTTGCAAAGCATCACCTTTGCGGAAGAGCACGCCCAACTCGGCCGCGCGGCCCGTGCCGACCATGATCGATGTGGGGGTCGCGAGACCCATCGCGCAGGGGCAGGCGATGATGAGCACCGCAACACCGGCGACAAGCGCATAGCCCAGTGACGGCTGCGGCCCAACGGTCAGCCAGACCAATACGGTAAGCGCAGCGATCCCCAGTACGACGGGCACGAAGATGCGCACTACTTTGTCGGCCAGCGCCTGAATTGGAAGCTTTGCGCCCTGCGCGGTCTGAACCATGTCGATGATGCGCGCCAGAACTGTGTTTGAGCCGACTGCGGTGGCACGGTAGGTCAGCGCCTTGCGCCCGTTTATCGTGCCACCCGTAACTTCGTCATCGGTGGTCTTGGCCACGGGTACGGGTTCGCCGGTAATCATGGATTCGTCGACATAGGAGTCGCCTTCAATCACAACGCCGTCCACGGCGATGCGGCCGCCGGGGCGGGCCATGATCACGTCACCGACCGCAACGTCGGCCAATGGAACCTCAACGAAATCCCCATCGCGCGACAACAGCACGGTGTCTGGGCGCAACCCGATCAGGTGACGGATAGCAGCGCCAGTTCGGCCTTTGGCGCGCGCCTCCATCCAGCGACCGGCGAGGATCAATGTCACGATCACGCCTGCCGCCTCGAAGTAGACTGCGCGAGTGCCGTCAGGGAGTAGTCCGGGGACAAAGGTGGCGACGGTGGAATAGCCCCACGCAGCCAGCGTACCGAGAGCGACAAGGCTGTTCATGTCAGGGCTGCCCTTGGCCAGCAGAGGCAGGCCGATGCGGAAGAACCGACGGCCAGGCCAGGCAAGGACCAGTGTAATCAGCAGGAATTGCAGCACCCAGAAGGTCTGGGTGCCGATGCTGCCCATGATCGCGTGATGCAGGGGTGGGTAAAGGTGCCCACCCATCTCGGTCAGAAACACCGGCAAGGTGAGCGCGGCGGCGATCAGCGTATCGCGACGGAGCGGCTCGACTTCGGATTTCGGTTCGGCAGGGGTGTCGGTGTCGACTGGTTTGGTCGGATAACCCGCTTCAGATACTGTCTGCGCCAGCGCCTCGGGTGTGACGGCACCGTCCAAGATCCGCACACTTGCGGTTTGGGTGGCGAGGTTGACGCTGGCAGAGAGGACGCCCGGCACCGCTTGAAGCGCGCGTTCGACGCGGCCCGTGCAAGAGGCGCAGGTCATTCCTTCGATCGACAGGCGATGGGTCGTTTCGCGGGCCGGGTAACCCGCCGTCTTGAGCGCATCGCGCAGGGTCTCAGGCGCAGCGTCCCCGGTCACTTGCGCCATGTGGTTGGCGATGTTGACCGAGGCTTCGGTCACGCCCGGCGCTGCCGCAAGGGCGCGCTCAGCGCGCCCGGCACAGCCAGCGCAGCTCATGTTGTCGACGGAAAAACGGAGCGTGGTCATGGGGCAATCCTTGTGGTTCAAGGATCAGATAGGGCTTCCAGTCGCTGGAAGGTCAAGAGGGGATCGGAAATTCTTCTCAAAGCGCCTGCGGTGTCAATCTGGCGGGCTCACCGATTGGGGGGAGACAGCTCCCGGTCCCGGCATTCTTTACACAAAATCGGAAGGCCGAATTGCGATGCGACGTAGGCTATAGCAGGAGCGCAATTCGAGGATGCGAGGAACCCGCCTCGGTCAAGGCCGACTCACTTTGGTGTTCCTGCAACCCTGCAAGGCATGCAAAACTTCGGGGATCGCATGCGCGGATTTAAATTTTACCAAGTGGTAAAATCCGCCGAGCGTGTCTGATGTCGGATTGGCGCGCGCCGGTGCAGGCTTCAGGCCGTTCCGGTTTCAGCCGCGATCTGTGCCTTGTTCTTGCGCCCGCGTTCGGTCGCGGATTTGAGCTGACCGCAGGCCGCCATGATGTCCTCGCCACGCGGTGTGCGGATCGGGGAGGCGTAGCCGGCCTTGTAGATGATGTCGGCAAACGACTCGATGCGCGACCAGTCAGATCGCTGGTAAGGCGCGCCGGGCCATTCGTTGAACGGGATCAGGTTGATCTTGGCCGGGATGCCAGAGATCAGCTTGACCAGACGGCGGGCGTCTTCGTCTGTGTCGTTTACATCTTTGAGCATCACGTACTCAAAGGTGATGCGTTCGGAGTTCGACTTTTTCGGGTACTCGCGCAGTGCGTCCAGCAGCGTTTCGATATTCCAGCGCTTGTTGATCGGCACGAGCTTGTCGCGCACTTCGTCGGTTGTTGCGTGGAAGCTGACGGCCAGAAGACAGCCGATCTCTTCGGCGGTCTTAGCGATCTCCGGCACGACGCCGGAGGTGGACAGCGTGATGCGGCGGCGGCTGAGGGCGATGCCTTCGCCATCCATCGCGATCTTCATCGCGTCGCGGACGTTGTCGAAATTGTAGAGCGGTTCCCCCATGCCCATCAGCACGATGTTCGACAGCAGGCGTGGACCCGCGTCGCCTGTGCCGACGCCCGGTTGCGGCCATTCACCAAGATCGTCGCGGGCCAGCATGACCTGACCGATGATTTCGCCTGCGGTCAGGTTGCGCACCAGTTTCTGTGTCCCGGTGTGGCAGAAGGAACAGGTGAGTGTGCAGCCGACCTGGGACGAGATGCAGAGCGTGCCGCGGTCGGTTTCGGGGATGTAGACCACCTCGACCTCGTGCCCGCCTGCAATTCGGACAAGGTACTTGCGGGTGCCATCGGCCGAGACCTGTTTCGACACGATCTCTGGCAGGGCGATTTCGAAATGCTCATCGAGTTGGGCGCGGTAGGCCTTTGCCAGATTGGTCATCGCGTGGAAGTCGCGCACGCCCCATTGGTAGACCCATTGCCAGATCTGGTTGACCCGCATCTTGGCCTGCTTTTCCGGCGTACCCATCGTGATCAGAGCCTCGCGCAGCTTGTCGCGGGTCAGCCCGACAATATTCGTCTTTCCCCCCTCCGGCAGCTTCCGGGGGATGGTCAATACGTCTTGCGTGATCGGTGCAGAGCCGGTCATGGGGTCAGCCTTTCTCGAAAAGAGATGGGCCACATATAGGATTCTTTGGCGGATGCCAAAGGGGAATGCGGGGCCAAGGCTCTTGCAGGGGCCTTGGAAAGCGTCTTCGAAGACGCTTTCCCGCGCTCAGATCAGCGTCAAGCCCTGATAGGCCAACCCGATCATAAACGCACCACCCAGCGAAATGGCGATGTAGAGCGTGAACACGCGGGGTTTCACCAAGGCCCAAACGGCGATGGCGGCGGGCAGGGATGTGACGCCCCCGGCGACAAGGAATGCCAGACCTGCGCCTTGCGCCATACCTTGCTCCATCAACCCGCTGATCAGTGGCAGTGCGGCGTAGCCGTTCAGGTAGGCCGGAACACCAACCACAGTGGCGATAGCGATCGGGCCTATGCCGCTGCCCCCCAGAACCGAGGTGATGGTCTCCGCAGGCACGTAAGCGATCATGAGACTTTCGAGCAGGAAGGCCAGTGTCAGCCACTGCGCCAGAAAGAGCGTGGTCTTGAACGCCTCTTTGCCGAATTTCTCGACCCGATCCCCGTGGTTCCAGAAGCGCCAGACGACGGGTTTCGGGTTGCGGATTTTGGCCGCGCCGCAGCCGCCATTGCCAACGCCGTCGCGCAGCGCATCATGCAGGATGTGGCTGCCGCCCAGAGCCATCACGATGAACCCGCCTGCGACGCCCAACCCGATGGCGGCAAGCGTCTTTGCAATGGCGAACTCCAAGCCGAGCACGCCCGATGTCAGCAGGAACATCGACGGATCCATCACCGGAGAAGCCAGCCAGAACGCCATCACCGCAGACAGTGGCACACCCATGGTCAGCAGCGCTGCGATCAACGGGATCACCCCGCAGGAGCAGAAAGGGGACAGTCCCCCCGCCAATGCCGCAAGAAAGATCATCAGCACCGGCGATCCGGTGAAGGCGCGGGCGATCAGGTTGTCGGCCCCGGTGGCCACGGCCCAAGCAGCGATCCCGATGGACAGCAGCAGGTATGGCCCGGTGTTCAATAGCGATTGTGCGACAAATCCGAAGCTGTCCCTTGCCTGATCGGGCGAGAGAGCAGCGACCAGAATCAGCAGAATGCCGGAGGCGACCCAGACCTTCTGTTTCTTGACGGCGCCCCAGAATTGGTTCGGCGGGGCGTTGGAGGACAGGTCGGCCATCAGGTGTATCCTTCGATCACGCGGCAGTGTCGGCGCTGTCCGCCGCAAAGCCTTTGCAGCATTCTTCGGACAGAAAGCCGATTACGCTGTTCATCTGGTTGAAATCGACCGTGTTGATCACCTCGCGGCCCTGCTTGGTTTGAACAACCATGCCCGCATCAACCAACATACGCAGATGATGCGCCTGTGTGGATGCGGGTAGGCCAAGGTGGGCTGCGATCTGACTCACGGTCAGGCCGTCATGCCCGGCTTTGACGAGCACGCGGAAGATCTGAAGCCGGGCTTCGTGGCCAAGCGAGGCAAGGGCGCGGGCGATGAGTTGGGTCTGATTCATCTGACCATAAAACTAGATTTATAGTTTTATTGCAACTGCGAATGTTCAGCCACGAAAAACGAGAGGCCGGATCGCATGATCCGGCCTCTCGGTCCGTGTGGATTGTACCGCGGCTGTCTTGACGGATTACCCGTTTGCGCAGCGCTTTTCCGCATCCTCGACTGCTGCGGTAAAGCCCAGCAGGGAGAACGTGTCTTTGGTGGTGGTCCCACGCGCCGATTGCGCGGTAAGCACCGCGTCTGCGCCACGCTTCATTGCTGTGACGATCTTGGCATCGTCCTGCGGTGTTGCCGGCCACGCCCATTCACCTTCGGTGAACAGCTCGAACTCGGTGCCGCTGATGTTGACGTTGACGGTCGATCCCGGTGCAAACGGATAACCGCCGGTAAAGGCCACCTGGCCCTGCACTTCGGCACCCGGACGGTAGAACACCATCAACAGGATTTCGCCCCGTGTCACGGCGACCACGCGACCGCCCCGGGTGTTCACGCTTTCCTTGTAGGTGGTGACCGCCCAGCATTCCCGCGGGTCCTGCCCTTCGAACACGCTCCAATCGGTGATGGCATTCACGCGGTTCGTGCTTGTTTCCTGCGCTGCGCCCACACCTGCCGTCACCAGTGCCATTGCACCGATCACCGCGCCGCCAATCCATGAATTCATGCGTCCAGCCTCCAGACTGTCCTTAGCCTCAACTCGTTTCTGCGTCACAGTATGGGGTTTGCCCCGCTTATGTCACTGCAACTTTGCCCTCGACGGCGTGAGAATAGCCTGATTTATGGGGATCTTTAAAGCCCAATTGGCAGTTTTTTGCCCAACCACACAGGAGCGAACCCATGGCACAGCCTGTTGCTTTGGCCGAGGTCTGGCGCGGCCCGTTTCTTGAGAGTCATCACATCGGTCACGCAGTAATCTGCGATGGATCGGGGCAGATTGTTGCTGCCTGGGGCCATCCGGATGCGGTGGTCCTGCCGCGCAGCTCGTCCAAGATGATTCAGGCGCTGCCACTGCTGACCTCGGGTGCGGCGGATGCGCGTGGTCTGACGACCGAACAGTTGGCTCTGGCCTGCGCATCGCATCAGGGTGCGACGATCCATGTCGAGCGGGTGAACCGGTGGCTCGCCGATCTCGGGCTGACCGACGATGCGCTTTGCTGCGGGCCGCAGGTGAGTCGCGATACCGATCTGAAGATCGAGATGATCCGTGCACATGAAACGCCGTGCCGCGTGCACAACAACTGTTCCGGCAAACATGCCGGGTTCCTGACCCTGACCCAACATCTGGGCGCAGGTCCGAACTATGTCGACCCAGAACATGCGGTTCAGAAAGCCTGTCTTGAGGCGTTCGAGAACGTTACCGATCAGACCAGCCCCGGCTTCGGCATCGACGGCTGTTCGGCGCCGAACTTTGCCACCACGATGCATGGCATGGCCCGCGCGATGGCGTGGTTCGCGACCGCTGGGCAGCGGTCGGACAGCATGAGCACTGCCGGTGCACGACTGGTGGAAGCGATGCACACCCATCCCGAACTCGTTGCGGGAGAGGGCCGCGCCTGCACGCGTTTGATGCGGGTGGCCAAGGAACCTGTTGCGCTCAAAACCGGGGCGGAGGGCTATTTCATCGCCATCCTGCCCAAGCGGGGGCTTGGTGTGGCGGTCAAAGCCGCAGATGGCGCGACGCGGGCTGCGGAATGTGCGATTGCCGCGCTTCTGGTCCGGCTCGAAGTGCTGGATGCCAACGATCCAGAGGTAAAAGCTTTCCTGACTCCGACCATCCATAATTGGGACGGGCTTGTGACTGGAGAGATCAGGCCAGCGCCCGGGCTTCTGGCGTAACAAACTCGCTGCGGCTGTAGCCTTGCAGGAACAGCAGGGCCGTCAGATCGCCGTGATTGATGCGTAGTTTGGCCTGTGCCTGCACGCTGGGTTTGGCGTGCAGCGCCACGCCTGCACCAGCCCGTTGCAACATGCCAAGGTCATTGGCCCCGTCGCCCACGGCCAGCACATCCGCCTCGGAGATCCTCAGCCTTGCCGTGATCTCTTCGAGCGCGGTGACCTTGGCTTCGCGGCCAAGGATCGGGCGGCCGACATCCCCGGTCAGCGTGCCGTTCTCGGACAGCAGCGTGTTGGCGCGGTTTTCATCAAAGCCAAGCGTTCCCGCGACACGTGCGGTAAACGCGGTGAACCCACCCGACACCAACGCGGCATAGGCACCGTGTGCCTTCATGGTCGCCAGCAGCTGGGACCCACCGGGCATTAGGGTGATGCGACTGGCCAGGACATCGCCGATGACTGTGTCCGGCAATCCACGCAGCAGACCGACGCGTTCGATCAGGGCGCCTTCGAAATCCAGCTCACCATTCATTGCGCGCGCGGTGATCTCTTTCACCTGTGCGCCGACGCCTGCAACCTCGGCCAATTCATCAATGCATTCCTGTTGAATCATGGTGCTGTCCATATCCGCCAGAAGCATTTTCTTGCGACGGCCTGCGCTTGTCTGGATCGCCAGATCAACACCTTGATCCTGAAGTGCCGTCCAATTGGAATCGGCGGTATCCGGCACCGACGGTATCTCGAAGTCCGCCGCTTCGTCCGGTGACAGCCAGACCAGATCGCCGCCACCCCACGCATTTCGCAGTGCCTCGGCAAGCGCGGGATCAAGCGTTCCCGGACGGGCGATCAACGTGGCTGTGTACATGATGAGCCTCCAGACAGGTTTTCGGCGATGTATCGACGGCCCGGGAAAAAGACCAGATGGAAGAAGGGCGCAGGGGACTTCTTCTCTTCCCAAGTACGCAGGTCGCGCGGCATCCGCAGGTGTAATGCTGGGTGAACAAAAGCCGAGTTTCCGATCCGCAACACGTGTTTCGAGGGAAACGTCAAATGCGTCACAATGGTCGCATTTTCCGACTTGCGCGGAGCATGCCGCCCGCATACACGCAGCGGTGGGACACCCCTCCCCAACGAGGGGCGCTTATCTGGAAGGGTAGCTACATGGCTATTGCAAAACCGGCAACGCGGCCGGCCAATCCGCGTTTCTCCTCTGGCCCCTGTGCCAAACCCCCCGTATTCAAACTCGAAAATCTTGCTGACGCGCCGCTGGGCCGCTCCCACCGGGCTGCTGTCGGCAAGGCCAAGCTGAAAGCCGCGATCGAAGAGACGCGCGAGCTGCTTGGTGTGCCCGCGGACTACCGCATTGGCATCGTTCCCGCGTCCGACACCGGCGCGGTCGAGATGGCGATGTGGTCGCTGCTGGGCGCGCGCAAAGCCACGATGGTCGCTTGGGAATCCTTCGGCGCAGGCTGGGTCACAGATGTTGTGAAACAGCTCAAGATCGACGCCGAGGTGAAAACTGCTGACTACGGCAAGATCGTCGATATGACGACTGTCGATTACAATACAGATGTTGTGTTCACGTGGAACGGCACCACCTCCGGTGTGCGGATGCCAAACGGCGACGCGATTCCGGTAGACCGTGAAGGTCTGACGATCTGTGACGCCACATCCGCGGCCTTTGCGCAGGATCTGCCGTGGGACAAGCTCGATGTGACGACGTTCTCCTGGCAGAAAGTGCTGGGCGGCGAAGCGGCGCACGGGATGCTGATCCTGTCCCCGCGCGCGGTCGAACGGCTTGAGTCCTATACACCGGCATGGCCGCTGCCCAAGATCTTCCGTATGACCAAAGGCGGCAAACTGATCGAAGGCATCTTTGTCGGCGAAACGATCAACACGCCGTCCATGTTGGCGGTCGAAGATTACCTTCAGGCGCTCGACTGGGCGCGCTCGGTTGGCGGGTTCAAGGGGCTGATGGCGCGGGCTGATGCCAACGCCAAGGCTGTCTGGGATTTCTGCGATGCCAATGACTGGATTGCCAACCTGGCCGACGATCCGGCGACGCAGTCGAACACGTCTGTCTGCCTGAAGTTCACCGACAACCGGATCACCGATGGTGCGGTCTTCGCCAAAGCCGTCGCCAAGCGGCTTGAGGCCGAAGGTGTGGCTCTGGACATCGGAGCGTATCGCGATGCGCCTGCTGGTCTGCGAATCTGGTGCGGTGGCACGGTCGAAACGGCGGACATCCAAGCGATGCTGCCGTGGCTCGATTGGGCGTTCCACGCCGAGATCGAAGCGCTGGCTCAAGCCGCCTGATTCAACGGTGCGCGTCCGCGCGCACCCTCCCCACACATTCCCTTAAGGGTGCGTGATGTCACGCACCTTCCTCCGATATTCAAAAGGACCACTGACATGGCCCCCCGTGTACTCATCTCTGACAAACTCTCCGACGCCGCCGTCCAGATCTTCAAGGACCGCGGGATCGAAGTCGATTTCCAGCCGAACCTCGGCAAGGACAAAGACAAGCTGGCCGAAGTGATCGGCCAATATGACGGTCTCGCGATCCGCTCGGCCACCAAGGTCACGCCGACGATCCTTGAGAACGCGACGAACCTCAAGGTGATCGGCCGCGCGGGGATTGGCACTGACAATATCGACAAGGAAGCGGCCTCCAAGAAAGGCGTGATCGTCATGAACACGCCCTTCGGCAACATGATCACCACCGCCGAACACGCCATTGCGATGATGTTCGCCTGTGCGCGTCAAATCCCCGAGGCGTCCGCCTCGACCCATGCGGGCAAGTGGGAAAAGTCGAAATTCATGGGTGTCGAACTCACCGGCAAGACATTGGGTGTGATCGGTGCGGGCAATATCGGCGGTATCGTCTGTGATCGCGCCCGTGGTCTCAAGATGAAGGTCATTGCCTACGACCCGTTCCTCGGCGAGGACAAAGCCAAGCAGATGCAGGTGGAAAAGGTCGAACTGGAAGACCTGCTCAAGCGTGCCGATTTCATCACCCTGCACGTGCCGCTGACGGATCAGACCCGCAACATCCTGAGCCGCGAGAACCTCGAGAAGACCAAGAAAGGCGTGCGGATCATCAACTGCGCCCGTGGCGGTCTGGTGGATGAAGAGGCGTTGGCCGACATGCTGAAATCCGGCCACGTGGCTGGTGCCGCATTTGACGTGTTCAGCGAAGAACCTGCGACGGAAAACCCGCTCTTCAACCTGCCAAACGTAGTGTGCACCCCGCACCTTGGTGCCGCCACAACCGAAGCGCAGGAAAACGTGGCGCTGCAGGTGGCCGAGCAGATGGCCAACTACCTGCTGACCGGTGCAGTCGAAAACGCGCTCAACATGCCGTCGGTGACTGCTGAGGAAGCCAAGATCATGGGGCCGTGGATCAAACTGGCCGATCATCTGGGCAGCTTTATCGGCCAGATGACGGATGAGCCTGTCAAGGCGATCAACATTCTTTATGACGGGACGGTTTCGTCGATGAACCTCGATGCGCTGAACTGCTCGGCGATTGCGGGCATCATGAAGCGGGCCAACCCGGACGTGAACATGGTCAGCGCGCCGCTCATCGCAAAAGAGCGCGGCATCAAGATCAGCACCACCAATCAGGCCAAAACCGGCGCGTTTGACGGTTACATCAAAGTGACAGTGGTCACCGCTGAGCGTGAGCGCTCGATCGCGGGGACCGTGTTCAGCGATGGCAAGCCGCGCTTCATCCAGATCAAGGGCATCAATATCGATGCCGAGATCGGGACGCACATGATCTACACCACCAACGAAGACGTGCCGGGCATCATCGGTACGCTGGGCACCACTCTGGGCCAGAACAACGTCAACATTGCGAACTTCACACTCGGTCGTTCTGTCGCCAAAGGTGAGGCAATTGCACTTCTCTACGTCGATGAGCCGGTTCCGGCCAATGTCGTGGAAAAGCTCAAGGCGACCGGTCTCTTCCGGCAGGTCAAGCCGCTGCAGTTCGACGTCGCCTGACCCGCGGCAAAACTAACTTCCGGGAGCGGTTCTGATTGCGCCGCTCCCGACCACATGCGACACATAAAGCATGACAGGCACACTTTACGCGATAGGCGATATTCACGGGCAACTTGGTATGCTCGAAGCCGCGTTGGCGATGATTGACGCCGATGGCGGTGACAACGCGCGGGTGGTCTTTCTGGGCGATTATGTCGATCGTGGCCCTGACAGCAACGGCGTGATCGACACGCTTATTTGTGGGCTGGATGCTGGGCGAGACTGGGTTTGCCTCAAAGGCAATCATGACCGTTTCTTTGAGTGGTATCTTGAACCGGATGGTCCGCGCTTTGATCCGCATCTTCTGGTTGGCTATCACTGGTTTCACCCGGCCATTGGCGGGACGGAAACCATCGCATCCTATGGCGTCTACCTGCCGGATCGCATCCGCAAGGCCGATCTTGCCAAACAGTTGCATGCAGCGGTTCCAGAACGGCACAAAGTATTCCTGCGGAGCTTGAAATCGGCGCACCATGAAGGCGGGTTGTTCTTTGTACATGCTGGAATCCGTCCCGGTGTGCCACTGGATCAGCAGGCCGAAAACGATTTGCTTTGGATCCGGCAAGAGTTCCACAGCGACAAGCGCGATCACGGTTCCATCGTTGTGCATGGCCACACCCCCGTGGATGCGCCCGAGCGCTTTGCGAACCGGGTCAACCTCGACACAGGCGCCGGTTACGGACGCCCGCTCACCGTTGCGGTGTTCGAGGGGGATGAGGTGTTCCGATTGACCGACACTGGCCGCGAACGCATCCCCGGTCGTAGCTGAGCGATGTTGCCTGGCAGCGGAACACGGTGTGGGAAAGTGCTATGTGGTCCAGGATCATCGGCAGCACAAAGAGTGTGCCATTCAGGATGATGAACAGGTTTTCGGGAGCACTGGCTGCTGCACAGTTCGTCAAGTGATCCGGCATGATGTACGGGTTAAACGAATAGGTCGTCCCGAAGAAGCCGAGCGGGAACAGAACGGTGGTGCCCGCGAGTGGGACCAAAAAAGCTACCATCGCTAAAAGCACCAGCGGCACCGTTTCGCACTATGCCTAGGGTTGCGCATTGCTCAAAAAGCCTATGGTGCGGGATGTTATTGCTTAAATTGAGCATCTTGCGAAAGATATTTGCAGCGTTTGCATTATCCTTGGCAGGAAAAGAGGCAAATAGACTTTTCACAAAGTGGTAGATTGTAAGGACCGGCGTTTAGACCGGGAACATTTCGCAAGGGGGACATTATGTCTGAGAAATTCGTCGTGGGATACGACGGGAGCGATGTCGCAAAGCGCGCTCTTGATTTTGCCGTATCGCGGGCCGAGGCCCAAGGGGGCAGTATCCTGATTGTGCATGTGCTGGAATGGTCACCCTATTCCTTCCTCACACCACAGGAAATTGAAGAACGCCACGCGCGGCGGACGGAAGAGTTGGAACGCGCTGAAAAGGCCCTCATGGAACCGCTCAAAGCGACAATCTCCGCTGCCGGTGTGCCGGTCGAAACCCAGATCAAATACGGACATGTCGCCAAGACGCTGTGCGATGTCGCCAAGAAAGAGGGGGCGACACAAATGTTCATCGGCCGTGACGGCGATGGCGGTTTGTCGAGCCGGGTTTTCGGCTCTGTTGCTGGGTCTCTTGTTCAGGTCGCGCCAGTGCCCTGCACCATCGTTCCATAATCGCACAAGGAATTTCATAGATGACACGTCTTGTTCCAACGGCGGTCTTGGCCGTCTTTTTGACCTTGTCCGGAGCCCTCGCGGCATCGGCACAATCCATTGACGAAACCATCAACGGCATCTTCGCCAGCTCCACGGGCTGGTTTGTCAGTCTGATCTTCAGCAATTTCCCCGGAACGAGCTTTCCATGGATCGTCGGCTGGCTGGTGATCGCAGCAACCGTCTTCACAGTCTATTTCGGTGTGATCCAGTTCCGCGCCTTCGGCCATGCCATTGCGCTCGTCAAAGGCGATTATTCGGACCCGAACGATGCGGGTGAGGTCAGCCACTTTCAGGCGCTGGCAACCGCGCTGTCGGGCACCGTCGGCCTTGGCAATATCGCGGGCGTTGCCGTGGCCATCGGAATCGGTGGTCCGGGTGCCACGTTCTGGATGATCCTTGCCGGTCTGCTGGGTATGGCGTCCAAGTTCACCGAATGTACGCTGGGTGTGAAATACCGCAACGAATACGCCAACGGCACAGTGTCCGGTGGCCCGATGTACTACCTGACCAAGGGCTTTGCCGAACGGGGCGTTGGCGGCGGGCGCGTCCTTGCAATCCTGTTTTCGATTTTCTGTATCCTCGGTGCGCTCGGCGGCGGCAACATGTTTCAGGCCAACCAGGCCCATGCACAGTTGACCAACGTGTTTGGGGAATACCCCGGCTGGATCACCGGTGTGGTCTTTGCTGGCATCGTGTTTGCCGTGATCGTTGGTGGTCTCAAATCCATTGCGCGAGTGACGGAAAAGGTCGTGCCGTTCATGGGCGTAATCTATGTCGGCACAGCGCTGATCATCATCCTGATGAACTATGACAAGATTGGTTGGGCCTTTGGTCAGATCTTCGCAGGCGCCTTTACGGGTCTCGGTGTGGCGGGCGGCTTTGTCGGCGCGCTGATCCAAGGCTTCAAACGCGCGGCGTTCTCGAACGAGGCGGGCGTTGGCTCTGCAGCGATTGCCCACTCGGCGGTTCGCACCAAAGAGCCGATCACTGAAGGCTTCGTGTCGCTGTTGGAACCGCTGATCGACACCGTAGTGGTCTGCACCATGACAGCGCTGGTGATCATCATCACCGGGCAACTGGTTGCGGATCCGAACACCGGAAACTACCTGCTGAACGAAGCTGGCACAGCGATCCAGACTGTGGGAGACACGTCTGGTGTCGCGTTGACGTCGGCCGCATTCTCGTCCTCCATCGGTGGGTTCAAATATGTGCTGGCGCTTGCGGTGATCCTGTTCGCCTTCTCCACCATGATCTCTTGGTCTTACTATGGGCTGAAAGCGTGGACCTACCTCTTTGGTGAAGGCAAGACGCAGGAACTGATCTTCAAGGTGATTTTCTGCCTCTTCGTCATCATTGGAGCGGCTGCAAGCCTTGGACCGGTCATCGACTTCTCGGATGCGGCGATCTTTGCGATGGCGGTGGTCAACATCATCGGTCTCTACGTGCTGATGCCCATCGTGAGGCGCGAGCTGAACAGCTACTGGTCGCGGCTCAAATCGGGCGAGATCAAGAAGTTCAACTGATCCGGCGATCTGCGACCGAAAGAACGAAAGGGCGGGCCGCAAGGTCCGCCCTTTTCGCTGAACGCTGCGCAAAAGCGGTTTCAAAAACCCCGAGACATCTTATATCTACCCCTCTCGCGGGCCGAAGGAGACCGCATCGATGGCAAAGCCGAAGGAAAATCCGAATTACAAGGTGATCGCCGACAACCGTCGCGCGCGGTTCGATTATGCCATCGAGGACGATCTTGAGGCAGGCATCGTCCTGCAAGGGTCTGAAGTGAAGTCTCTGCGCGAGAACAGTGCCAACATCACCGAATGTTACGCGGCGGTCGAGGATGGCGAGCTGTGGCTGGTGAACTCCTATATCGCCCCCTACAACCGCGCGATGTTTCCGCATGAGGAACGCCGCCGACGCAAGCTCTTGGTGTCGCGCAAGGAATTGTCGCGCCTTTGGAATGATACCCAGCGCAAGGGCATGACGATTGTGCCGCTGGTCCTCTATTTCAACGACAAGGGCAAGGTGAAGATGAAGCTTGGTATCGCCAAGGGTAAGAAAATCCACGACAAGCGCGAAACCGAGGCCAAACGCGACTGGGGCCGCCAGAAGCAGCGTCTGTTGAAGAACGCAGGGTAAGGCGGGGGCGGCTTTCCGTCGACGGAAAGCCACGATGCGTCGACGCATCGTGCTCTCGATCGTGGTCAATCGCTTGCGAGTCGGACCGTCGGGTTCTATGCAGAACCGACCCTTTTGAGACGTGGCGACAGATATGGCACAGGACGATCCGAAGACTTTGGTTTCGACAGACTGGCTGGCCTCGCATATGCGCGACCCGGACCTGCGTATTCTGGATGCATCAATGTACCTGCCTGGCAGCGACCGCGATGCAAAAGCAGAATACGCAGCAGGACACGTTCCTGGAGCACGGTTCTTCGACATTGACGAGATTTCCGACAGCCGCTCGGACCTTCCCCACATGGCGCCGCCGATTGAAAAGTTTATGTCGCGCATGCGCGCGATGGGCGTTGGCGATGGGCATCAGGTTGTGGTCTACGATTGCGCCGGTCTGTTTTCCGCCGCTCGTGTCTGGTGGCTGTTCAAGCTGATGGGCCAGAACGATGTCGCGGTGCTGGATGGTGGTCTTCCGAAATGGGCCGCCGAGGGCCGCGAGCTTGAGGACATGCCCCCGATCATCCGTGACCGGCACATGACGGTTCGGCGTCAGGCGCATTTGGTTAAGGATGTGACGCAGGTGTCGGCAGCGTCCAAGCTGCGCGATCAGGAGATCATCGACGCGCGTTCGTCCGGCCGGTTCCGAGGGGAAGAGCCTGAACCGCGCCCCGGAATGCGTGGCGGTCATATCCCCGGATCGAAGAACGTCCATTACGCCAGCTTGCTGAATGCTGATCAGACGATGAAGTCGCCCGAGGAAACCCGCGCGATCTTTGAGGCGGCAGGCGTCGATCTGTCGAAACCGGCAATCACCACATGCGGCTCTGGCGTAACGGCGGCGATCCTGTCGCTCGCGATGGCGCGCATGGGCAAAGACGACCATTCCCTTTACGACGGCTCGTGGTGCGAATGGGGGATGTTCCCCACTGTGCCCGTGGCCACTGGAGACAATTGATGTTCGAGACCCTTAAGGAACAACCCGCGGACAAGATCCTTGCCCTGATGCAGACCTATCGCGAGGACCCGCGCGATGGGAAAATTGACTTGGGCGTCGGTGTCTACAAAGACGCCTCCGGCAACACGCCGATCATGCGCGCGATCAAGAACGCCGAACATCAGTTGTGGGAGGCCGAGACCACCAAGGCCTATACTGGTCTGGCGGGCGATCCGGCCTTTGCAGATGCGATGGTCGCAATGGTGCTGGGCAATTCTGTGCCGCGCGCCAATGTGGCTGCAGTGGCAACGCCGGGTGGCACGGGTGCGGTGCGTCAGGGCTTTGACATGGTCAAGATGGCGAACCCGAACGCCAAGGTGTTCGTCAGCGATCCGACATGGCCGAACCACCTGTCGATCCTCAAGCACATGGGCATGAACATGGTGCCCTACCGTTATTTCGACGACGAGTCGCGCGGTGTGGATTTCGCGGGCATGATGGAAGACCTCGCGCAGGCGGGTCCGGGTGACATCGTTCTGGTGCATGGCTGCTGCCACAATCCGACAGGTGCGAACCTCAACATGACCGAGTGGAAGGCTTTGGTTGATCTGCTGATCAAGACCGGCGCGACTCCCATGGTCGACATTGCCTATCAGGGCTTTGGCGACGGGCTTGAGGAAGACGCGGCGGCGACACGCCTGATCGCCTCTTCGGTGCCTGAGACCATCATTGCGGCAAGCTGTTCCAAGAACTTCGGCATCTACCGTGAGCGCACCGGTCTTCTGATGGCCGTGGCTGCTGATCCGTCGGCGCACAAGTTGAACCAGGGCACATTGGCCTATCTGAACCGTCAGAACTATTCCTTCCCGCCCGATCACGGCGCGCGCCTTGTGACGATGGTTCTGACCGATGATGCGCTGCGCGCGGAATGGGCTGCGGAACTGGAGGAGATGCGCAATGGCATGCTGGGTCTGCGCGAGCAGCTGGCCGCCGAGTTGCAGCGCCTCTCCGGTTCGGACCGCTTTGGCTTTATCGCCCAGCACCGGGGCATGTTCTCGCGCCTTGGGGCGACGCCGGAGCAGGTGGAGCGTCTGCGCGAGGAGCACGCGATCTACCTTGTCGGAGACTCGCGTCTGAACATTGCAGGCCTTAACAAGGACTCGGTGCCCATTCTGGCCAAGGCGATCATCGACGTCGGGATCTGATCTGGCCGCTTGACCAAATTGCATGGGCGCCTTCGGGCGCCCATTCTTTTTGTCTCGGCCTGCGGCCTCGCGTGTTTGGCTGTGTGATGCGTTTGTTTGGCCGGGTGAGGTTTGCAAAGTTGCGTTTGCATATTTGCAAAAAGGAGAAGGGCTAGCCGTGCACCTTGACGCTGTCCTCGGGCGCCTGGTCGCGGTCGAACATGCCGTAGTCGCGTATCACGTGGCAAACCCGCAGGTGGTAATCCGAGAAGATGCCGTTCCGGCCTTTCGATTGGGCGTTCCGGTGCCCGGCCAGTTTGCGCCAGCGCAGGACGGCGTCTTCGTCTTCGAAAAAGCTGATCGAGAGCAGCTTGTCGGGGTTGGTCAGGCTTTGGAAACGTTCAACCGAGATAAAGCCTTCGACCTGTTCGACCAAGGGGCGCATGGTGGCGGCGATGTCGAGATAGGCGTCTTTCTGGCCCTCTGCGGGCATGACTTCGAAAATGATGGCGATCATGTGTGGCTCCTTTTCGGGGCGGAGAATGGCGGGGTTGGGAAGGCTTGGCAATCAGTCCGGGTTTGCGCGTGTAAACGGCAGGGGCATGGGAGGTTTGTACGGTTTGGGTGCTGAAACGTACGGATCAACCATACGGGTCTGATCCGGTGTCAGGATGTGCCGCAGCAGCGCGACCGGGTGGCGGCGCAGGGTGAGGCGCATGGCGACGTAATCTTCGACCACCTGTTCGCCCTCGGTCATCTGCGGCAGATGGGCGGCGGGTTCCATGATCGCCTCCCCGTCGATGTCGCCGTCAAAGAGCGGCAGGGTCTTGCGGGTGGTCAGCGCCTTGGCCTCCCACAGGGCCTGACGGCGGGTGAGGCCGATCTCGCGGAAAGTGTCGGCCTCGGCCAGACGGGCGATGGTGGCGGGATCAAGCCCGGCGCGACGCCAGAGGTCACCGATGCTCTGGTAACCATTGCCGCGTCCGGCGGCGATCCATGACGCGTCTTCCTCGTTCAAGCCCTTGATCTGTCGGAAGCCCAGTCGCAGGGCGAGGCCGCCCTTGGCGTCGGGTTCCATCACGTTGTCCCAGAAGCTGGCGTTGATGCAGACAGGCAGAACGGTCACGCCATGTTCGCGGGCATCGCGGACGATTTGGGCTGGGGCGTAGAAGCCCATGGGCTGGGAGTTCAGCAGCGCGCAGGCGAAGATGCCGGGGTGGTGGTGTTTGATCCAGGCAGAGGCATAGACCAGAAGGGCAAAGCTGGCGGCGTGGCTTTCGGGGAAGCCGTAAGATCCGAAGCCTTCGATCTGGGAGAAACAGCGTTCGGCGAAATCCTCATCGTACCCCTTGTTGCGCATGCCGCGCATGAAGAGGGTGCGGAACTCTGACACGTTGCCGTGTTTTTTGAACGTGGCCAGAGAGCGGCGCAAGCGGTCGGCCTGTTCGGGTGTGAAGCCCGCGCCGACAATAGCGATCTGCATCGCCTGTTCCTGAAAGAGTGGCACGCCGAGGGTTTTGCCCAGCACCGCGCCAAGTTCGTCCGAAGGAAAGCTGACCTCCTCTTCGCCATTGCGGCGGCGGATATAGGGGTGGACCATATCACCCTGAATGGGGCCGGGGCGGATGATGGCGACCTCGATCACCAGATCGTAGAAGCAGCGCGGCTTCATGCGTGGCAGGAAGTTCATCTGCGCGCGGGATTCGACCTGGAAGACACCGACGCTGTCGGCTTTGCAGAGCATGTCATAGACCGCCGGGTCTTCGGGGGGCAGGGTGGCGAGGTTGTAGTTCTGGCCATGATGCAGCTGCATAAGGTCGAACGCCTTGCGGATGCAGGAGAGCATGCCGAGGGCCAGCACATCGACCTTGAGGATGCCGAGCGCGTCGATATCGTCCTTGTCCCAGCAGATGACGGTGCGGTCCTCCATCGTGGCGTTTTCGATGGGGACCAGTTCGTCAAGCCGCCCTTCGGTGATGATGAAGCCGCCGACATGCTGGGAGAGATGCCGGGGGAAACCGATGATTTCGAAGATCAGCTCCATCGTCAGCTTGAGACGGTGATCGTCGGGGTCGAGGCCGATTTCGCGCATGCGATGCTCTTCGAGGCCATTGGTCGAGAAGAAGCCCCAGAGCTGGGAAGAGAGCGCGCCGATGGTGTCCTGTGACAGGCCCATCACCGCGCCCACCTCGCGGATGGCGCGTTTGCCGCGGTAGTGGATCACGGTGGCGCAGAGGCCGGCGCGGTGGCGGCCATAGCGGTCGTAGATGTGCTGGATCACCTCTTCGCGGCGTTCATGTTCGAAATCGACGTCGATATCGGGGGGTTCGTCGCGGGCCTCAGAGACGAAGCGTTCGAACACCATGGTGCCAATTTCGGGGCTTACGGAGGTCACGCCGAGGCAATAGCAGACCACTGAGTTGGCGGCAGAGCCACGGCCCTGGCAGAGAATGCCACGTTCGCGGGCGAAGGCGACGATGTCGCGCACGGTGAGGAAATAGGGCTCGTATTTCAGTTTGCCGATCAGAGTGAGTTCATGGGCGAGCAGCTTTTTCACCTTGTCGGGCGCGCCATGCGGGTAGCGCCATTTCAGCCCTTCATGGGCGAGGCGGGAGAGGCGCTGGGCGGCGGTCTCGGTGCCGGTGATTTCGCTTGGATATTCGTAGCGCAGCTGGCCGAGATCGAAGGTGCAGGTCTCGGCCAGTTGGGTGGCGCGGTCTACCGCATCGGCGTGAGGACCAAGCAGGCGGCGCATTTCGGCCTCGGAACGCAGGCGCTGTTCGCCATTGGCGAGCGCTTTGGTGCCCAGTTCGTCAACCCGGCAGCCCTGGCGGATGGCGGTGACCACATCGGCCAGTTTGCGGCGGCGACCGTGGTGCATGATCGGGGTGGCCGACGCCACGGTGGGCAGACCCAAGCGGTGTGCCAGCGCTGCGATGCGGTCGAAGCGGGGGCCGTCCTGCCCGTCATAGAGCGGGCCGAGCAGGAGGTGGATCTGTCCGGGGAAGCGGCGCGACAGCCGTTCCGCCTGTGACGACCAGTTGTCCGCGCCGCTTTTGGATGTTGGAACTTGTGAGGGCGGATGCAGGAGCCAGATGAGACCGTCGGTGCCGTGCACCAGATCGTCGAGCGTCAGGTGACACTCGCCCTTGGGCGCGCGGCGGCGGCCTGTGGTCATCAGGCGGCAGAGCTGCGCCCAGCCTTGCCGTGTGCTGGCCAATGCAGTGGTGGTGAAGCCGGTGTCGGTGACGATCTTTGCGCCGGGGATCAGCCGGGGCACATGGGTCAGGATGTGGCTGCGCCGGTGGTCGATGTGACCCGGTACGGGTGGGCCGATGGGGCCATTGCGGGCCTCGAGTTCGGTGCGTTCGCGGATCAGGCGCTGGAGGTTTTTCCCTTCGCTCCAGGCGCGGACGATGCCGGCGACCGAGTTGGTGTCGGTGATGGCGATGGCCGAGAGGCCCAGGGTGGCGGCACGCTCCATGTATTCCTCGGGGTGGGAGGCCCCGGTGAGGAAGGTGAAGTTGGAGGTGATCGACAGCTCTGCGAACATACCCCTCTTTTATGTTCTTCTTTTGTTCTTTTTCCAGTGATTCGAGTCAGGTGAGCAGTCCGCGCTGTGGCAGCGGCGGATTTTGCATACTTGGAAAAAGGAGAAGATCAGGGGGTGGGCACAGCGAGCCATGTCAGGATGTGGGTCGATGTGCACCTGAGATGGATGTCGAAGCGTCTGCCCTTGGGCAGGGTTTCGGTGAGACTGGTGGTGAGGGAAAGGGCGAGGCTGGTGTCTCCGGGTGGGTCGGTCAATTCGGCGGCGTCGAAGCCGAAATGGTGGCCGACCTGAGGGTAGAGGGCTTTGAAGAGCGCCTCTTTGGCCGAGAAGGCTAGCGTGGCGTTGGTATTGGTCGGATGGGGGCCTTGTGTCAGTAGCGCGCGTTCGTCCGGCGACAGGGTCTGTGACAGGATCGCGTCGAGGGAGCGTCCTTCGGCGATGGCTTCGGTGTCGATGCCGAAGCTGCGTCCGGTGTCCTGCGAGAGCAGGCAGGCGCAGCGGCCGCGTGCGTGGCTGATCGAGCCGGAGAGTCCTTCGGGCCAGAGGGGCGCGCGGCTGGGGGTGGTGTCGACCGGGCGGGGAGGCAGGCCGAGACCGGCCATGGCGGCCTGTGTCATTGCGCGACCGGCGAGGAACTCGGCTTTGCGGCGGGGGACGGCGCGCGAGAGCGTCGATGGTTGGGGGATGTCCAGCTGGGCGAAGAGGGCGTCGGAGAAGGCGGCCTCGTCATAGCTGGCCGAGACCAGAACCGCGCCGGAGATCAGGCTGTCCTCCTGCGCGATGCCGGAGAGGAACCCGCGCGCGCGGGTTTGCAGGTCAGTGAAGAACGGTGTCGTCATCACCTGACTGCATTCCCGTTGCGCGTCAGACGGTCAAGGGGAAAGCGCGTGGCGGATTTACTTGAGGCAGGCAGAGCGCTAGGCAACGCGGGACGAAGGAGAGGTTGGATGTCGGAGCAGAACCGGACACGCGGCGTGATGTATGTGGCCTGGGGCAAGGCGCATGTGGATGTGGCGCGGCGGTCTGCAGCGTCGGTGAAAAAGCACAATCCGGGTTTGCAGGCGGCGATCTGGTGTGCGGCGGACGATGACACCAGCGGGTTCGATCAGAGCTTTGTCATACCGGCCGAGATGACCCGGCCCAAGGTGGGTGCGCTGAAGTTCAGCCCGTTCGACGAGACGCTTTATCTGGACAATGACACGATGATCCGGGCCGATCTGTCGTCATTGTTCGATCTGTTGAAGCGGTTCGATCTGTGCGGCGCGCATGTGATGCTGTGGCATCGACCGCGTCACAAGCGGAAGTGGCAGACAGAGGTGCCGGAGACCTTTCCCGAGATCAATTGCGGGGTGCTGCTCTATCGCAGGAACGCCGCGACGGAGCGGTTCTTTGACGACTGGCAGGCGGCCTATGATGCGGCGGGGATGAAGATCGACCAGCCGACGTTCCGCGAGACATTGTGGAAGTCGGATTTACGGTTCTATGTCTTCCCGCCGCAATTCAACAAGCGTATCTTCGAGGTGTCTGAGCTGATTTATTCCGACCAGCCGAAACCGCGCATTTTACACCTTCCGATCCTGCGGCCGCAGAAAAGCGTGTTAAAACGGTGGTTCTCGAACCTGATCCGATAGCGCCCTACGCGGCGTCGTGTCTTGTATGCGCCGTTTGGCCGTGTCAGCATCGCCGCTCAAGGAGAAATAAGCCATGCTGACCCAGACATCGCAGAAAGAGGCTGTGCATCTGCCGCAGACGCTTGAGCCGCGCAATCCCGGGATGGAGCTTGACCTCGACTGGGTGATGCGTGCGACCGCGAACCGGTCGGCGATCGAGCGGCGGGCGGCGACGCTGCCGGGGCGGCGGTCGGTCAAGAAGGACTATCAGGCGGCGTGGCTGTGCCGCGCGATCACCTGCATCGACCTGACGACTCTGGCGGGCGACGACACGGCGGGGCGTGTGGCGCGGCTTTGTGCCAAGGCGCGGCAGCCGGTGCGGGCGGACCTTCTGAATGCGCTGGGCATGGACGGGCTCAAGGTCGGTGCGGTCTGCGTCTATCACGACATGGTAGCCACGGCGGTCGACGCTTTGGCAGGTACTGGGATCCCGGTAGCAGCCGTCAGCACGGGGTTTCCGGCGGGTCTGTCGCCGTTCCACCTGCGGGTGGCGGAGATCGAGGAAAGCGTAAAGGTTGGTGCTGCCGAGATCGACATCGTGATCTCGCGTCGACATGTGCTGACGGGCAATTGGCAGGCGCTCTATGACGAGATGCGGGCCTTCCGTGCCGCCTGTGGTGAGGCGCATGTGAAAGCCATTCTGGCCACGGGCGAATTGGGCACGTTGCAGAACGTCGCGCGCGCCTCGCTGGTCTGCATGATGGCGGGGGCGGATTTCATCAAGACCTCGACCGGCAAGGAAAGCGTCAACGCCACGCTGCCGGTGTCGCTGGTGATGATCCGGGCAATCCGGGAGTATTTCGAAGAGACAGGGTATCGCGTGGGCTACAAGCCTGCCGGTGGGATTTCGAAGGCGAAGGATGCGCTCGTGTATCTGGCGTTGATGAAGGAAGAACTGGGCGACCGCTGGGTGCAGAACGATCTGTTCCGGTTCGGGGCCTCGTCGCTCTTGGGGGATATCGAGCGTCAGTTGGAGCATCACGTCACCGGGGCCTATTCGGCGTCGTGGCGCCATGCGGCCGGGTGAGGCGGGACGATGGGCAATAACCCGATGGTCCTGCTGTTCGGTCTTTCGGCCCTGATGTGGCTGGGGGCGCAGAACTGGCGGCGACGCAGGCTCAAGCGCGCGGTGCGCGATCTGCCGACACTGATGCAGCGGATGCTGGGGCCGGAACCGGCCTTTGAGCCGCCGGCCGATCCGCCTGAAGGCTTGCAGCGTTTCGCGCATCTGCACGACCGGACCCGTCGGGTTGAATGGGTCATCCGCGGGGCTGCGCTGCTCTGGCTGGCCTATGTTGTTTTCCTGCTTTTGAAAGGCACCTTCCAATGACCGTACAAGAGATCTTCGAGAGTATGGACTACGGAACCGCACCGGAATCGGCGGCGGATGCGCTGGCATGGCTGGTCGATCAGGGGGATCGGTTCGGGCATTTCATCAACGGCGCGATGACCGATCCCGGTCAGGTGTTCGAAAGCCGCAACCCGGCAAATGGCGAGGTGCTCGCGCATCTGACTCAAGGTACGCAGGCGGATGTGGACGCGGCTGTGACTGCAGCCCGCAAGGCGCAGAAGGCTTGGGCCAAGTTGGGCGGCGCGGGGCGGGCGCGGTATCTTTATGCGCTGGCTCGGCTGATGCAGAAACATGCACGCCTGTTTGCGGTGCTTGAGACGCTCGACAACGGCAAGCCGATCCGCGAGAGTCGGGACATCGACGTGCTCTTGGCGCAGCGGCATTTCTATTATCACGCCGGGCAAGCGCAGTTGTTCGACAGCGAATTTGCCGGGCGCGAGGCGCATGGCGTGTGTGGTCAGGTCATTCCGTGGAACTTCCCGCTGCTGATGCTGGCGTGGAAGGTCGCGCCGGCCTTGGCGGCTGGCAACACAGTGGTGTTGAAGCCTGCGGAATACACGTCACTAACGGCGCTTTTGTTCGCGGATGTGTGTCGACAGGCCGGGTTGCCGAAAGGTGTGGTGAACATCGTTACTGGTGATGGTTCAGTGGGTGAGATGATCGTCACGCACCCGGATGTGGACAAGGTGGCCTTTACCGGATCTACCGCCGTGGGGCGGCGCATCCGCGAGGCGACGGCTGGGTCGGGTAAAGCGTTGACCTTGGAGTTGGGCGGCAAGTCGCCTTACATCGTGTTCGAGGATGCGGATCTGGATTCCGCCGTTGAAGGTTTGGTCGATGCAATCTGGTTCAATCAGGGGCAGGTCTGCTGTGCGGGATCGCGGCTTCTGGTGCAGGAAGGCGTTGCGGATCGTTTCTATGCCAAATTGAAAGCGCGGATGGACAAGCTGCGGGTTGGTTCTCCTTTGGACAAGTCGATCGACGTGGGGGCGATTGTCGATCCGAAGCAGTTGGAGACAATTACACGTCTGGTGGACAGCAACACGGCGGGCGAGACCTATCGCGCGAATTGTGAGATGCCGGAGAGCGGGTGTTTCTACCCACCGACGCTGATCATCGGGCTGAGCACGGCTGATCCGCTGATGCAGGAAGAGATTTTCGGGCCGGTGCTGGTGGGCACGACGTTCCGCACGCCGTCCGAGGCGGTCGATCTGGCGAACAACACGCGCTACGGGCTTGCGGCGACTCTGTGGAGCGAGAACATCAACGTCGCTTTGGACATCGCGCCCAAGCTGGCGGCTGGGGTGGTCTGGGTCAACGGCACCAACATGTTCGATGCCGCAGCACCCTTTGGCGGTATCCGTGAAAGCGGCTTCGGGCGCGAGGGCGGGCCGGAAGGGATGATGGCCTACTCCAAGCCTTCGGGCAGCGGTAAGGCGATGAGCAAGATCGAAGGCTTCAGCAGCGGGCCGGATGCAGAGCCGCAGGCGGTGGACCGGACGGCCAAGCTCTATGTCGGTGGCAAGCAGGCGCGGCCCGATGGCGGCTATGCCTATGAGGTGTTCACCAAGGCGGGCAAGCTGATCGGGCAGGCGCCGCTGGCGAACCGCAAGGACGTGCGCAACGCGGTCGAGGCGGCGCGCGGCGCGGCAGGCTGGGCCGGGACAACGGCGCATCTGCGTGCGCAGATCCTCTATTACATTGCGGAAAACCTCGCGGCGAGGAAAGACGAGTACGCAACACGGTTGAACCAGATGACCGGCACAAAGACCGGCGCGAAAGAGGTGGATGTCGCAGTGAACCGGCTGTTCACCTATGCCGCCTGGGCCGACAAGTTCGACGGGCGCGTGGCGCAGGTGCCGCTGCGGGGCGTGGCATTGGCCATGCGCGAACCCTGCGGGGTGATCGGGGCGTTCTGCCCGGACGATCACCCGCTGCTGGGCCTCGTGTCGGCGATGGCTCCGGCGATTGCCATGGGCAACCGGGTTGTTTTGGTGGCATCTGAGCCCTTCCCGCTGGCCGCGACGGATTTCTATCAGGTGCTGGATACCTCGGACGTGCCAGGTGGGGTGGTCAATATCCTGACCGGGCGACATGCCGAACTGGCTCCGACTCTGGCGCAGCATATGGATATGGAGGCGGTCTGGTCGTTCTCCTCGACCGATCTGTCCGCTGGGATCGAACGCGGTGCTGCGCTCAATCTCAAGCGGACCTGGGTCAACAACGGGCGGGGTCGTGACTGGATGGGGCAGGACGGCGAAGGGCGGGTGTTCCTTGATGCGGCGACCGAAACCAAGACGGTTTGGGTGCCCTACGGTGCGTGATGGCCAATTTTCGCGCAGGTCATTGAGAAATTGACGATGCAATGCTATTTTTGTAACACCCGGCGCCGGGGCGGAACGGCGATTACACCTAGGAGGACGATGTCCTGTCATTTCAAACGGATGTGGCGCGTGTCACTGACGGGGGTCTGCCCATGACCGGCACACCCGGAACCGGATCGGCTAGCGATGCAACGCTCGCGACGATTCTTACTGAACTCGATGAAAACAAGGCCGAAGACATCGTGCAGATCGATCTGCGCGGCAAAACGTCAATCGGTGACTACATGGTCGTGTGCTCGGGGCGGTCCACCCGCCAAGTGTCGGCACTGGCCGAGAAGCTTGTCGAGAAGCTCAAGTCCGAGCACGGCATCCTGTCCAAGGTGGAGGGCAAGGAAACCGGTGATTGGGTTCTGATCGACACTGGCGATGTGATCGTGCACATCTTCCGGCCCGAAGTGCGCGAATTTTACCAGTTGGAAAAAATGTGGCTCCCGGCTGGGGCCGCGCTGACCAGCTAGGATGCGTGTTCATCTTCGTGCGGTTGGGCGGCTTGGCGGCCGCTCGGACGAGCGTGCGCTGGTTGACGACTACCTGTCGCGCTTTGGCCAGACCGGTAGGGGGCTCGGCTGGCGCTTTGAGGGTGAGACCGAGGTCGAAGACAAGAAGAACGGTGGGATGGTGGCAGAGGCGGCATTGCTGCGGGCCGCGATCCCGGCGGGGTCGCTTCTGGTCTGTCTCGATGAGCGGGGTGCGCTGATGTCTTCGCCCGAATTTGCGAAAAAGCTGCAAGGATGGGCCGATCAGGGGCGGTCGGATGTCTGTTTTGTCATTGGCGGGGCAGACGGGATCGACCCGTCGCTCAGGGCCGAGGCGGATATGCTGCTGTCCTTTGGCAAGATGGTCTGGCCCCACAAGCTGGTACGGGTGATGATTGCAGAGCAGCTTTATCGGGCGGCATCGATCATCGCGGGGACGCCGTATCATCGGGATTAGGGACACGATGCGTGGACGCATCGCGGCTTTCGGTCAACCGAAAGCCTGCGCCTGTGGTCAGGTGTAGGCGATAACCAGGAGGATCACGCCCAGGATTACGCGGTAGATCACGTAAGGCGTGAAGCTCACCGACTGCAGCAGCTTGAACATCAGCTTCAACGCGGCCAGTGCTGCAAGAAACGCAAAGACAGCGGCGATGCCCGCGTCACGCACAATGCTCATGTCTGCCTCTCGCGCCACTTCGATGCTGAGCAAGGCCCCTGAGGCAAGGATCGTCGGGATCGACATCAGCATCGACAGTCGCGCGGCGCTTTCTCTGTCGTAGCCCAATTGCCGCCCGGCGGTGATCGTGATGCCGGAACGCGAGGTGCCGGGGATCAGGGCCAGCGCCTGCCAGAGACCCATGATGGTCACGTCTTTCAGGCTCCAGTTCTCTGCGCGTTTGGTCGTCGGGCCGGTCTGGTCGGCCCAGTAAAGCACGAGGCCGAAGATCAGCATGGCCCAGCCGATCACGGCGGTGGAGCGGAGCAGGTCATTCAGCCCTGTCAGTTTCAGCGCAAGACCGACTAGGACCACAGGGATCGTGGCGATGATCAGGCAAAGAGCCCAGAACGCGCCTTGGGTGTCGATGCGGCCCCGCGCCAGCCGTCCGATTCCGGCGGTCACCCCTTTCACATCGGACCAGAAGTAGAGGATCACGGCGAGCAGCGTGCCCACATGCACTGCCACATCCAGCGCCTGTCCCTGATCCGCCAATCCCGTCAGATTCGGCAGTAGAATCAGGTGCCCGGACGAGGAAATCGGCAGAAACTCGGTAATGCCCTGAATCAAAGCGAGGATAAGCAAATGGGTCAGGGGCATGAGGTGCCCTCCGCTGGCGAAGTCCTGGATGGGTATAAAGCCTTTAAAACCAAGGGGAAGGATTATTTTAGGTCCGAATCGGTCCTAAAATAGCTGCATTGCAGCACGGTTTTCGATGGGGTGGATGAAAATTCCCAAAAATAGGTCAGCATAAGTGACTTTTCTTTCTCTTCGGTCTTCTGTAATCAGGCGCGACCACATGAAGGGAAGGATGTGCGCCATGGCAAAACAGCCGATGTTGAAGTTCGTCAAAGTTGAACGCGACATGCCCACAAAGCGTGCGGCCGAAGAGCGGCGCGAGGACTTCCACGAAATTTACGCTGAATATGCCGATGCGAAGGCCAAGGAGCAGGCCAGCCGCTGTTCCCAGTGCGGTGTGCCATATTGCCAGTCGCATTGCCCGTTGCACAACAATATCCCCGACTGGCTGCGCCTGACCGCCGAAGGCCGCTTGCAGGAGGCCTATGAGGTCAGCCAGGCGACCAACACCTTCCCGGAGATTTGCGGCCGCATCTGCCCGCAGGACCGTCTGTGTGAAGGCAATTGCGTGATTGAACAGTCCGGCCACGGTACCGTAACCATCGGGGCGGTCGAGAAATACATCACTGACACCGCGTGGGAAAAAGGTTGGGTTCTTCCGATCAAGCCCGCGCAGGAACGCAAGGAAAGCGTCGCGATCATCGGCGCGGGGCCGGGTGGTCTTGCTGCCGCCGACGTGCTGCGCCGTCAGGGTGTGCAGGTCACGGTCTATGATCGTTACGACCGTGCGGGCGGTCTGCTGACTTACGGCATCCCGGGTTTCAAACTGGAGAAGCCGGTTGTCATGCGCCGGAACGAGCAGCTTGAAAAAGGCGGTGTGCGTTTTGTTCTGAACTGCAACATCGGCGAGGATATGTCTTTCGAAGAGATCCGCGCGCAGCACGACGCAGTGATCATCGCGACAGGCGTTTACAAGTCGCGCGATCTGGGTGGCCCGGGCTCGGGCGCGGAAGGCATCGTAAAGGCGCTGGATTATCTGACCGTGTCGAACCGCAAGAGCTTTGGCGACGATGTGGCCGAATTCGACAGCGGCAAGCTGAACGCGGCAGGCAAAAAGGTTGTCGTGATCGGTGGTGGCGACACCGCTATGGACTGTGTGCGCACCGCGATCCGTCAGGGTGCGGAGTCTGTGAAGTGTCTCTATCGCCGTGACCGTGCCAACATGCCGGGTTCGCAGCGCGAGGTGCAGAACGCCGAGGAAGAAGGCGTGCAGTTCGAATGGCTGACCGCGCCCAAGGGCTTTACCGGCGATCCTGTGGATGGCGTGATTGTCGAACGGATGCGTCTGGGCTTGCCCGATGCGACCGGTCGTCAGATGCCCGAGGTGATCGAGGGGTCGGATTATGTCGAGCCTGCCGATATTGTCATCAAGGCGCTGGGTTTCGAGCCGGAAGCGCTGCCGACGCTCTGGGGCGTGCCGGAACTGGAAGTGACCCGTTGGGGAACCATCAAGGCCGAATTCACCACGGGCGCAACCGCACTGCCGGGCGTCTATGCCGTGGGTGACATTGTGCGCGGTGCATCGCTGGTCGTCTGGGCGATCCGTGATGGTCGTGACTGTGCCGAAGCCGTGCTGCGCCAGTTGAATGGCGCGAGTGCCGTGGCGGCCGAATGAGCGATCTCGCCGCTCCTTACCGGCGGACAGGTCGGCTCGACGGGGCCTGCCTCTGCGGAGGAACGCGCATCCGCGTGGACGGTGACTATGTCGCCGCGGTCGGTGTGTGCCACTGCCGCAAATGCCGGGTCTGGGCTGGAACGATCACTGGGTATTTTCTGGCCAAGCCCGAGGCTGTCCATTTCGAGGGCCCAACCAAGACCTACGCATCGACGCCTTTCGCCTCGCGCACTTTTTGCGAAGTCTGCGGGACGAACCTCTGGCTGAGAAACAATGAAGACGACGCCGAGTACGAACTGATGCCCGCGCTGTTTGCCGAGGCGGATTCGTTCCCGGTCATTTCTGAAATCTACTGCGACCGCGCGCCGGCCTACGGGCAACTCAAAGGCGACCACAAACGCGCGACGCAGGCGCAATACGAAGCGAACAACCCTTTTGTCGAAGGAGACACGCCATGACCAAGTATGATGCAGAATGGGTCCGAGCCGAGGAAGCCAAGCGCAAATGGATGGCGGAGAACGGTCTCTATTCAGAAGAAGACGAGCATTCGTCCTGTGGTGTGGGCCTTGTGGTCAGCCTCGATGGCAAGCCGTCGCGTAAGGTGGTTGAAGCGGGCATCGACGCGCTCAAGGCGATCTGGCACCGCGGAGCGGTGGATGCCGATGGCAAAACAGGCGATGGCGCAGGCATTCATGTGCAAATCCCGGCGCCGTTCTTCTACGACCAAATCAAGCGCACTGGCCACGAGCCGCGCAAGGACGAGCTGATGGCGATTGGTCAGGTGTTCCTGCCACGCACTGATTTCGGCGCGCAGGAGACCTGCCGAACCATTGTGGAAACCGAAGTTCTGCGCATGGGCTATTACATCTACGGCTGGCGGCACGTTCCGGTCAGCGTGGATTGCCTTGGCGAAAAAGCCAACGCGACCCGTCCCGAGATCGAACAGATCATCATCTCGAATGCCAAGGGTGTCGACGAAGAGACCTTTGAACGCGAGCTGTATGTGATCCGTCGCCGGATCGAAAAGGCGGCCGCTGCGGCGGGTATCGGTCAGTTGTACATCGCGTCGCTGTCCTGCCGGTCGATCATCTACAAAGGCATGATGCTGGCCGAGCAGGTGGCTGAGTTCTATCCCGACCTGCAGGACGAGCGTTTCGAGTCCGCGTTCGCGATCTATCACCAGCGCTATTCGACCAACACGTTCCCGCAGTGGTGGCTGGCACAGCCGTTCCGCATGCTGGCGCATAACGGCGAGATCAACACGCTCAAGGGCAACGTCAACTGGATGAAGAGCCATGAGATCCGCATGGCGTCTTCTGCCTTTGGCGACATGGCGGACGACATCAAGCCGATCATCGCCAATGGCGCATCGGACTCGGCGGCACTGGACGCTGTGTTCGAAGTGCTGGTGCGCGCGGGTCGCAATGCGCCGATGGCCAAGACGATGCTGGTGCCCGAGTCGTGGTCGAAGCAGGCCATCGAACTGCCCGAGGCATGGCGTGACATGTATTCCTACTGCAACTCGGTGATGGAGCCGTGGGACGGACCTGCTGCCCTTGCCATGACCGATGGTCGCTGGGTCTGCGCCGGTCTGGACCGGAATGGCCTGCGTCCGATGCGCTATGTTGTGACCGGCGATGGTCTGCTGATCGCTGGGTCCGAGGCCGGCATGGTTCCGATTGACGAAGGCACCGTGCGCGAAAAGGGCGCGTTGGGGCCGGGTCAGTTGCTGGCTGTCGATATGCAGGAAGGCAAGCTCTACCACGACGTTGAGATTAAGGACAAACTCGCAGCCAGCCAGCCGTTCGGTGAGTGGGTCGGCAAGATCAACGAGTTGGACGAGGAACTGGCCAAGGTCACCGAGACCCCGATGTTCGAAGGCGCGGAACTGCGCCGTCGTCAGATTGCGGCTGGCTACACCATCGAAGAGCTTGAGCAGGTGCTTGCGCCGATGGCCGAGGATGGCAAGGAAGTTGTGGCCTCGATGGGTGACGACACGCCGTCGGCTGTTCTGTCCAAGAAGTACCGGCCTTTATCGCATTACTTCCGCCAGAACTTCAGCCAGGTGACCAACCCGCCCATCGACTCGCTTCGCGAATATCGCGTGATGAGCCTCAAGACGCGGTTCGGCAACCTGAAGAACGTGCTGGACGAGTCGAGCGCACAGACCGAGATCCTCGTGCTGGACAGTCCGTTTGTCGGCAACGCGCAGTTCAAGGAACTGGCCAACCACTTCAACGCCGGTCTCTGCGAGATCGACTGTACCTTCCCGGCGAACGGCGAACAGGGTGCCTTGCAGGTGGCGTTGGAGCGTATCCGCTCCGAGGCGGAAGATGCGGTGCGGTCTGGTGCCGGTCACATCACCCTGACTGACGAGTATTGCGGTGAAGGCAAGGTGGCGATGCCGATGATCCTTGCCACCAGCGCGGTGCACAGCCACCTGACCCGAAAGGGTCTGCGGACCTTCTGTTCGATCAATGTGCGGTCGGCGGAATGTATCGACCCGCATTACTTTGCGGTTCTGATCGGTGCAGGTGCGACCGTTGTGAACGCTTATCTGGCCGAGGATTCGCTGGCCGACCGCATCAAGCGCGGTCTGCTCGACCTGACCTTGACAGAGGCGGTGGCCAAGTATCGTGAGGCGGTGGACCAGGGCTTGCTCAAGATCATGTCGAAGATGGGCATCTCGGTCATCTCGTCTTATCGCGGTGGTCTGAACTTCGAGGCTGTGGGTCTGAGCCGTGCCATGTGTGCGGAATACTTCCCCGGCATGCTGAGCCGTATTTCCGGGATCGGCCTGAACGGTCTGCAGCGCAAGGCGGAGGAGATCCACGCGCTGGGCTTCCGGGGCGGTCAGGACGTTCTGCCGATTGGTGGCTTCTACAAGGCGCGTAAATCCGGCGAGACCCATGCCTGGGGCGCGCAGACGATGCACCTCATGCAGATGGCGTGCAACAAGGCGTCTTACGAGATCTGGAAAACCTATTCCAAGGCAATGCAGGCGAACCCGCCGATCCATCTGCGCGACCTCTTGGCGATCAAGCCGCTAGGCGAGCCGATCCCGCTGGAGCAGGTGGAAAGCATTACATCGATCCGCAAGCGGTTCGTGACTCCGGGCATGTCGCTGGGCGCGCTGTCGCCCGAGGCGCACAAGACGCTGAACGTGGCGATGAACCGGATTGGCGCGAAGTCCGACTCGGGTGAGGGCGGTGAAGACCCGGCGCACTTCGTGCCGGAACCGAACGGCGACAACCCGTCTGCGAAGATCAAGCAGGTGGCGTCGGGCCGGTTTGGTGTGACCGCCGAATACCTGAACCAGTGCGAAGAGCTTGAGATCAAGGTCGCTCAGGGCGCCAAGCCCGGCGAAGGTGGCCAGCTTCCGGGGATGAAGGTCACCGACCTGATTGCGCGCCTGCGTCACTCGACCAAGGGCGTGACGCTGATCTCTCCGCCGCCGCACCACGACATCTACTCGATCGAAGACCTTGCGCAGCTGATCTACGATCTCAAGCAGATCAACCCGCGCTGCAAGGTGACCGTGAAGCTGGTGGCGTCTTCGGGCGTTGGTACGATTGCTGCTGGTGTGGCGAAGGCCAAGGCCGACGTGATCCTGATCTCGGGCCACAACGGTGGCACCGGTGCATCGCCCGCGACTTCGATCAAATACGCTGGTCTGCCGTGGGAGATGGGCTTGACCGAGGCGCATCAGGTTCTGTCGATGAACAAGCTGCGGGATCGTGTGACCCTGCGGACCGATGGTGGCCTGCGCACAGGGCGTGACATCGTCATGGCCGCGATGCTGGGTGCCGAGGAATATGGCATCGGTACCGCAGCGCTGATCGCGATGGGCTGTATCATGGTGCGTCAGTGCCAGTCGAACACCTGCCCGGTTGGCGTCTGTACGCAGGACGAATCCCTGCGGGCCAAGTTCACCGGGAATGCAGACAAGGTGGTGAACCTGATCACCTTCTACGCGCAGGAAGTCCGGGATGTGCTGGCGTCTATCGGCGCGCGGTCGCTGGACGAGGTGATTGGTCGTGCCGATCTGCTCAGCCAGGTCAGCCGTGGCTCGGATCACCTCGATGATCTGGACCTCAACCCGCTGCTGATACGTGTCGATGGGTCTGATGACATCGTCTACGACCGTAACCGCCCGCGCAACGCGGTGCCGGATACGCTTGACGCGGAAATCGTACGCGATGCGGCGCGGTTCCTTGAGGACGGTGAGAAGATGCAGCTGTCCTACGCAGTGCAGAACACCCACCGGACCGTGGGCACACGCACCTCGTCGCACATTGTGCGCAAGTTCGGCATGCGCAACGCGCTGCAACCGAACCACCTGACGGTCAAGCTGACCGGCTCTGCGGGCCAGTCGCTGGGTGCGTTCGCCGCTCCGGGCCTCAAGCTCGAAGTGTCGGGCGATGCCAACGACTATGTCGGCAAGGGTCTGTCCGGCGGCACAATCGTGGTGCGTCCGCCGATGATGTCGCCGCTGGTTGCAGCCGACAATACGATCATCGGCAACACGGTGCTTTACGGTGCCACCGACGGTTACCTCTTTGCGGCGGGTCGCGCGGGCGAACGTTTTGCCGTGCGGAACTCGGGTGCCAAGGTGGTGGTCGAGGGCTGTGGCTCCAACGGTTGTGAATACATGACCGGTGGTGTTGCGGTGATCCTCGGGGATATCGGTGCCAACTTCGGCGCAGGTATGACCGGCGGTATGGCCTATCTCTATGACCCGGAAGGAAAGGCAGAGGCCCTGATGAACATGGAAAGCCTCGTGACCTGTCCGGTGACGGTTGACCATTGGGTCGATCAGTTGAAGGGCCTGATCGAACGCCATGTCGAAGAAACCAAGAGCCGCAAGGCGCAGGACATTCTGCAGCACTGGGACATCGAGCAGGCGAACTTCATACAGGTTTGCCCGAAAGAGATGCTCAATAAGATCAGCCACCCGCTCGGCATCGAACGGAAAGCGGTTCCCGCCGAATAAGCGCTGAAAAAAGTAACAGATAAACGACCCGGCCATGTGGCTGGGTCGTTTTCTTTTGAGGCGCGATTGATAACCGATTGGCGACAAAAACGGGCCTCAATACCGCCAGATTGGCGTTTTAAGCCAACCCCGACCCAATCGGAGTTCGGGATATGGAAACATTGCAGGCCTTTATCGCAGCGTCGCTGGATGCGCCTTTCGACTTCAACGTGCGATATTCCATATTCTACCTGATCTGCACGGTGCTGATCGCCTTCGGCATCTGGAAATACAGGGGCAGTCCGGGCACGTTCATCTCCTGGCTGCTGCCGAAAGAGGTGTATCGCCACCGCTCTAACCTCTTGGACATCAAGCTTTTCTTCGCGTCCCGGCTGTTTTCCGTGCTGGGCGTGTTCGGGGCCGTGTTTTTCCCGACAACCGTGGCCTACGGGCTCTTGGCGCAATTCGGCGGGGCAGAGTACGCACCGCCCGAGTCCACGTGGATGCGCATTGCGGTGGTGACTTTGATCGTCGTCGTGGTCAGCGATTTCTGCAAGTACTGGGCGCACCGGACCCTCCATGAATGGCGCGCGCTCTGGCCGTTCCATGCAGTTCACCATTCAGCCGATGTACTGACGCCACTGACCGTCCAGCGGGTGCATCCGCTGGAACCGATGATCAATTCGCTGCTGATGACGCTCTTCGTTGGCATCGCGCAGGGATTGGCGCTTTATTTCCTAGTCGGTGATCCAAGCATACTGACGATTGGTGGGGCCAATGCCGCCTACTTCCTGTTCAACACGCTCGGCTCCAATTTCCGCCACAGCCATATCTGGATCAGTTATGGCCGGGTGATGGAGCATATCCTGATCTCTCCCGCACAGCATCAGATTCACCACTCGGTCGCTGTGCAGCACCATGACAAGAATTACGGGTCGATCTTTGCGATCTGGGACTGGATGTTCGGGACGCTCTACATTCCAGAAAGCTATGAGGACCTGACCTTTGGGGTCTCCGATGCCAAGGGCCAGCGACGCAAGCAGCCGTATGAAACTCTTGGGGCGGCGCTGTTCAAACCCTTTGCGGAAAGCGCCGAGAACGTTTTGGGCATTCTGAAGAAAGGCGGGGGCGCTGGCAAAGGAGCGACCGATACGGCGCGGATGAGCCAAGGGTTTTCGCTTTGGCTGGATGTGTTGCGCGCGGGGGCTGCATTGACGGTGCTCTTCGGACATATGGCGCATACCCGTTTTACTGGCGGTGAGTACCAAATCCTGCGCGACTGGAACGTCGCGAGCGACGCGGTCGCGGTGTTCTTCGTGCTGTCGGGTGTGGTCATCGCCTATGCCGCTGAACGGGACGGCACCTTGGGGCGCTACGCGTTCAACCGGATCACGCGGGTGATGTCGGTTCTTATCCCGGCACTGATGCTGACGCTCGTCTTTGACGCAATGGGCACAGCCACAGATATGTCTGCCTATCAGGCCCCCTATTATCAGGACGTGTCTCTGGGGGAATTCTTCTGGCGCGGTTTGACGGTGACAAATCTTTGGACCGGGACAGGCGACTGGGTGCGGCTGGGCACAAATGGCCCGATCTGGTCGCTCAGCTACGAAGTGGCGTTCTACCTGATCTTCGGCGCAGTGATGTTCCTGAAGGGCGCGCAACGCCTTGCGGTGTTGGCGCTTCTGGTCCTGTTCGTTGGGCCTCCCGCCCTTGCGCTATTGCCCGCGTGGTGGGTCGGTGTCTGGGTCTGGCGGTATGCGTCCGTGCTGACTGATGGGCATGGACGCAGTCGCGCTTGGGTGCTTGCTGTAGGCAGCATTGCGGCGCTGGTGATGATGAAGATGTCGTCCATCCCGGCCGATCTGGAAGCCTTTACCGCGCGGATGCTGGCGCCGCACGATCATCATGCCGTGCTCGTATATTCGAACGAGGTTCTGTGGAATAGCGTGATCGCGCTTTGCTTTGCGCTGCATCTGGTGGGCGTGCGCCATCTGGCCGATACATGGCCGCAGCGCTCTGAAGGCGGGCTGGCCAAAACGGTGCGCTGGGTCGCGGGGGGCAGTTTCTCACTCTACCTCGTGCATTACCCGACACTGCACCTGCTGGATGCAACGCTACCGGAAACCCTACCGGCCTATAACTTGGTGCTCTTGCTGCTGACGCTGGCGATTTGCTTTGGCTTTGCCACGCTTTTCGAGCGGCCGATCCGGCAATACCGCGCGGTGCTTCTGAAAGTATGGGAGCGAATTGCCCCCCACATGCCCCTTATCGGACGGAGGTCGATGTCATGAGCGGATCATTGTGCAAAGGCTGCGTAAACGCCCAGAACGGCGTGTGCCGCAGCGCCAAGGCAGGCAAGGCCATGTTTCCAGCCCCGGTGTTGCGCGGTGATCCGTGTCAACCCGCCCAGAGCAAGGCCTAGGCCGATCAGCCCACCGGGTAGCGCGATCACGCCGATCATCGCGATCGAGAGCCACGGCTCGATCAACCCGGTCTGCGTCTGCATCCACAACGTCAGTGCGGCGACGCAAGCAACGGCGCACAAACCGATGCCTTGAACTATGGCCTGCCGCGCAACAGTAATGGCGAAGGCCATCGCAAGGCTGCTGAGGTAGAAGGCAAGAAGCGCAAGAACCAGTAGCATGGGCATGGTGTTCCGGGATCGCGGCCAAGAGTAAAACTCTTTCATCAAGTCGCCATCCTGTTGCCCAGCTTGTACCGGATTCGTCGGTCAGGTTCGCAGGTGAACAGGACCATAGGGGATGTTTTCTTGCATGGCAGTTGCGCCTAATGTGCCTGCAATGGCAGGCGGAAAACCCAAACCCAAGTCGCAGCAGGGGCCTAGGCTCGATAAGCCGAAGGCAAAACGCTCCCGTGCTCGAAAGGAACCGGGCGTGGTGGACAAGATCCTCGCACCCTATCGCTGGCTGGTGAAATGGGGTTTTCGGACTGGACTGGCGCTGGTTGTTCTGGTTTTGGCGATCGTCGGGCTGTTCGGAGTCGTCAACCCGCCAACCACACACACGATGTGGTCCGAAGGTCGTCGGCTGGGCGCGCCCGTGGGTCAGGAATGGGTCGATGCCGAACAGATCGCACCAGTGATGTTCCGGTCCGCCGTGGCCGCAGAAGACGCAAATTTTTGCCTGCATTGGGGGTTCGATGTCGAAGCGATTCAGGCGGCTATCGAAGCAGGCGGGTCCCGTGGCGCATCGACCATTTCACAGCAGGTCGTGAAGAACGTGTTTCTCTGGCAGGAACGGTCCTGGTTGCGCAAAGGCATGGAAGCGGTGCTGACCCCTGTGACCGAGGCGATGTGGTCCAAGCGACGTATCCTTGAACTCTATCTGAACGTAGCAGAATTCGATCAAGGCGTGTTTGGCGTGCAGGCGGCGGCCCAGCATTACTTTGGTGTCGATGCCCGCGACCTGACAGCGTTGCAAGCCGCGCGGCTGGCCGCGGTCTTGCCTGCGCCCAAGACGCGATCCGCCTCGAACCCGAGCAATTTCGTGGAACGCCGCGCCCGGTCGATCCGCAGCGGAGCGGAGACCATCAATCAGGACGGACGGGCCGACTGTTTCCAGAATTGATCCGTCTCAGGTGAGACGAAAACCGCGCGTTGCCGATTAAACCGTAGGGGCACCATTGTATTGCCCGGCGCTTCGCGGCAATTAGAGGTGGTCTGACCACCCTGAATTTGAGTCTCGTTTCGCATGGCTAAGCTCTATCATGTTCCGTTGTCGCCGTTCTGCCGCAAGGTCCGGCTGAGCCTTGCGGAAAAAAAGATCGAGTGTGAGTTGGTGGAAGAGAAATACTGGGAAAAAGACCCGGATTTCCTGCGCCGCAACCCCGCCGCCAAGGTGCCTGTTCTCAAGATCGACGGGCGCACGATGGCGGAAAGCGCTGCGATCTGCGAATACCTTGAAGAGAAATACCCAGAGCCGCCGCTGATGCCGCGATCCCTCGATGCGCGCTATGAAGTGCGCCGACTTGTCGGTTGGTTCGACGATAAGTTCCATAACGAGGTGACGTCGAAACTGCTCTATGAGCGGGTGAACAAGAAGGTAACCAAACAGGGGTTCCCGGACAGCGCGAACGTTAAGGCGGGCGCAAAGGCGATCAAGTATCACCTCGATTACATGGCGTGGCTTCTGGACCACCGCCGCTGGCTGGCGGGCGATACGATGACACTGGCCGATTTCGCGGCTGCAGCACATCTGTCGTCACTGGATTACATCCGGGACGTGGACTGGAACCGCAGCGCCGTGGTCAAGGATTGGTACGCCAAGATCAAGTCGCGCCCGGCCTTCCGGTCGATCCTGGCCGATCAGGTGCCGGGTTTCCCGCAGCCGCCGCATTATGCTGATCTGGATTTCTGAGGCGGGTCCGATTTTTCGTCCGAAAAATCGGACATTGGGGGGGCAGCCTCCCAAGCCCCCCGGCATATTTGGGAAAAGAAGAAGTTGGGGACTGCCATGGACCTCACGGCCCGACTGAAGGCACAGGCGATAGCGGACGGGTTTTCGGTCTGCCGCATCTGTAGGCCATGGGATGTGCCTGAGGTTCCGGCGCGGCTGCAAGGGTTTATCGACGCCGGCTATCATGGGCAAATGGGTTGGCTTGCTGAGCGGACGCACTGGCGTGGGGCACCGCAGGTGCTGTGGCCCGAGGCTCGGTCGGTGATTATGCTGGCCGAGAATTATGGGCCGGAGCACGATCCGTTGGAGGTGTTGGGGCGCCGGGAACAGGCAGCGATCTCTGTCTATGCTCAGAACCGTGATTACCATGACGTGGTGAAGAAACGGCTCAAGAGGCTGGCGCGTTGGCTGATTGCTGAAGCCGGGGGCGAGGTGAAGGTCTTTGTCGATACCGCTCCGGTGCCGGAAAAGCCGTTGGGGCAGGCGGCGGGTCTGGGCTGGCAGGGCAAACACACCAACCTTGTGTCGCGCGAGTTGGGATCGTGGTTCTTTATTGGGTCGGTGTTCACGACGCTTGATCTGGCGTCGGATGCGGTAGAGGTGGATCATTGCGGATCCTGTCGAGCCTGTCTGAATGTCTGTCCTACTGATGCTTTTCCGGCGCCCTACCAGCTCGACGCGCGGCGCTGCATTTCCTACCTGACGATCGAGCATCACGGACCGGTGGATGAAGACCTGCGCGCGCTTTTGGGCAATCGCATCTATGGCTGCGACGATTGTTTGGCCGTCTGCCCGTGGAACAAGTTTGCCAGCCGCTCGGCAGAGGTGAAGTACCATGCGCGGGACGACCTATTGGCTCCCGAACTGGCGGAGTTGGCGCAGTTGGACGACACCGCGTTCCGGGAACGGTTCTCCGGCTCTCCGATCAAGCGGATCGGGCGCAATCGATTTGTGCGCAATGTCCTCTATGCCATCGGGAATTCCGGATCACTGCGTCTGCGCTCCGTGGCGCAGAGATTGGTCGATGATCCCGATGAAACCGTGGCCGATGCGGCGCGCTGGGCCGTGATGCGACTTGCCGATGTCGCAAACACGCGGGCCGGGACGCGCGACTAGTCTAGGTCAGTCGCAGGAGGCGGGATTATGGCAATTCTACTGGGGGTGGACACCGGGGGCACCTATACCGACGCGGTGCTTATGCGCGACGAAGAGGCGGTGATCGCCAGTGCCAAAGCGCTGACGACGCGGCAGGATCTGGCCATCGGCGTGCGCGGGGCGGTCGAGGCGGTGTTGGCGCAGTCCTTTGTGTCTCCGGCGGACATCGCGTTGGCGTCGCTGTCGACAACGCTCGCGACCAATGCGCTGGTCGAAGGGCAGGGCGCGCGGGTGGCGTTGATCTATATCGGCTTCTCCGAGCGCGATCTGGCCGCGCAGGGTCTGGCCGATGCTTTGGCTGGCGATCCGGTGCTGGTGATCGCGGGAGGGCACAGCCATAGCGGGGCCGAGGTCGCACCTTTAGACGTGGCCGAGATCGCGGATTGGGCGGCGACCCAGGATGTATCGGCCTTTGCGATCGCCGCGCAGTTCGGCACCCGAAACCCGGTGCATGAAGTGGCGGCACGCGAGGCGGTGCGCGCAGCAACCGGGCGGCCAGTTACCTGTTCGCATGAGTTGTCGGCCAAGCTGGGCGGGCCGAAGCGGGCGCTGACGGCGGTTCTTAACGCGCGGCTCATCGGGTTGACGCATCGGCTGATTGGACGGGCCGAGGGGGCACTGCGTGATTTGGGGATCGACGCGCCCCTGATGGTGGTGCGGGGGGATGGCGCGCTCATGTCGGCGGCGCAGGCACAGGAGCGGCCGATTGAGACCATTCTCAGCGGTCCTGCCGCCTCCATCGTCGGTGCGCGGTGGCTGACGGGGGCGGATCAAGCGCTGGTGTCGGATATCGGAGGCACCACCACCGACATTGCTGTGCTGCGTAAAGGTCAACCGGTGATCGATCCGGATGGCGCGCGTGTCGGACCGCATCGCACCATGGTTGAAGCGGTGGCGATGCGCACCCATGGGTTGGGCGGCGACAGCGAGGTAAGGTTGGTAAGCGAAGGTCTCAGCGGCGGTGTGGCCCTTGGGCCAAGGCGCGTTCTGCCGGTGGCCCTCGTGGCGCAGGATTCTCCTGATGTGGTGCACAAGGCGCTGGACGAGCAGATGAACCGCCCCATTACCGGCGAATATGACGCGCGCTTCGTGCGCCGGGTTGAAGGGCAGGACGCCGTGGGCCTGCCGGAGCGGGCGCAAGCGGTGCTGGACCGGATCACTGTTACGCCGCAGCCTTTGGCGGCTGTGGTGCACACACGGTTGGAATCCCAAGCGTTGCGGCTTTTGGTGTCGCGCGGCTTGGTGCAGGTTGCGGGGCCGACGCCGACGGATGCACTGCATGTACTTGGGCAGTTCACCCATTGGGATGCAACTGCGTCGGAAAAGGCACTGGCCTTGCTGGCCCGCAACCGGGCCGGGTCCGGTGAGAGATACGCCCAGACGCCGCAGGAAATGGCGGAGCAGATCGTTGATGCTTTGACCCGCGCGACGGGAACCGCGCTTCTTGAGGCGGCCTTTGCCGAGGATGGAATGGAGGATCCAACCGCGCTCGCCCAGCATCCGCTGATGGCGCGGGGTTTACGGCACTCTCCGGGGCTGGTGCACCTGACCGCAGGTCTGTCCGTTCCCGTGGTGGGGCTTGGAGCCTCGGCGCAGACAACCTACCCTGCGGTCGGGCAGTACCTGAATGCCGAGATGCTTTTGCCGGATCATGGCGACGTGGCCAATGCGATTGGTGCTGTCACGGGCCGGATCAGGATGCTGCGCGAAGGGTTGGTCAGTAGCCCGTCTGAAGGACTTTTCAGGGCTCACCTGCCCGACGCGCCGCAGGATTTCCGCGATGCTGATGCCGCCATGGCTATGCTTGAGGCGAGCCTCAGCGCGGCGGCCACCGAAGATGCCGAGGCGGCTGGGGCGGCGTCGGTCCATGTGCAGATCTGGAGAGACGTCAAACGGGCCGAAATCGAGGCGCGCGACATGTTCGTCGAAGCACGGATCGTGGTCGAGGCGACGGGCCGTCCACGGATCGCGGCTCACGGCCCGGAGACTGTGCTGTAACAACGCTTGGACTTGGCACTGCGCGCACCATCTATAGTGTCGAGACGACGAATGGAGGTGCCCGTATGGCCAAATACGAAAAGAACCCGGACGTGCTTGCAACGCTGTCGCCGGAACAGTTCTACGTCACGCAGGAAAGTGGAACGGAACGGCCCGGCACCGGGGAATACCTGAACAACAAGGAACCCGGCATTTATGTGGACATCGTGAGCGGTGAGCCGTTGTTCGCGAGTGGGGACAAGTACGAGTCCGGCTGTGGATGGCCGAGTTTCACCAAGCCGATCGAACCCGCGCATATCAACGAATTGCGTGACCTGACTCATGGCATGATCCGTACAGAGGTGCGTTCGACCCATGGCGACAGCCATCTGGGCCATGTGTTCCCGGATGGGCCGCGTGACCGGGGTGGTCTGCGTTATTGCATCAATTCTGCCAGCTTGCGGTTTATCCATCGTGACGACATGGAGGCCGAAGGCTATGGCGATTATCTGGATCAAGTGGAGGATGTGGCATGACTGAACGCGCAGTATTGGCCGGAGGCTGTTTCTGGGGGATGCAGGATCTGATCCGCAAGCTGCCCGGCGTGCAGGAAACCCGTGTGGGTTATACTGGTGGCGATGTGCCGAACGCAACCTATCGCAATCACGGCACACATGCCGAAGGGATCGAGATCATGTTCGATCCGTCGGTGATTTCGTATCGCAAGCTTCTTGAGTTCTTCTTCCAGATCCACGATCCGACCACGCTGAACAGGCAGGGCAATGATCGCGGCATGAGCTACCGCTCGGCGATCTATTATGTGGACGACGCACAAAAGGCCGTGGCCGAGGATACGATTGCCGATGTGAACGCCAGTGGCATCTGGCCGGGTAAGGTGGTCACTGAAGTCGAGCCGGTAGGTGATTTCTGGGAAGCAGAGCCTGAGCATCAGGATTACTTGGAGCGAATTCCAAACGGCTATACATGCCACTTCCCGCGCCCTGACTGGGTTCTGCCCAAGCGCGACGCAGCGGAGTAAACGTTTCCGAATGATCATGGAAAGGCCCGTTCGCGGGCCTTTTTCTTTGTCGGGATCAGGTCTTTTTGCGACCGATCTTAGGTTCCGTCCCCGCCTTGAGACGGGCGAGGTTTTCGCGGTGCCGCCAGATGATCAGCAGCGCAAGGATCAGCGTCAGGAAGAATACCTGTCCCTGTCCCACCACCAGACACCACAGCGTCGACCAAGAGGCGGCGACTAGGGCCGACAGGCTGGAGATCCGGCTGATAACGGCGGTGGCAAGCCACGTGGCACAGGCCAAAAGGCCAACGGGCCAGGCCAAAGCCAGCATCAGACCGAGGAACGTCGCCACACCCTTCCCGCCTTTGAAGTTCAGCCAGACGGGAAAGCAGTGGCCGAGAAACGCCGCCAAGGCCGCAACCTGCGCCGCGCCTTCCCCGGCGAACTCCCGCGCCAGCAACACTGCAACCGCGCCTTTGGCTCCGTCCAGCAATAATGTCGCGGCAGCGGCGCCCTTGTTACCAGTGCGTAATACGTTGGTGGCGCCGATATTACCCGATCCGATTTCCCGCAGATTGCCAAGCCCCATGGCTTTGGTCAGGATCAGGCCGAACGGGATCGACCCAAGCAAATATCCGATGACCGCCCAAATGGCATAGAGGGCAAATCCTGTCTCTATCGTAGGCATCACGTGCTCCGGTAGACCGAGGTCCCGCTGACAAAGGTTTCAAGAACCTTACCCTGCAAGCGCGCGCCGTCAAAGGGCGTGTTTTTGGACTTGGACTTGAGCTTGAAACGGTCAAGCACGATGGGTTTGTCAGGGTCGAACAGAACCAGATCGGCTGGCGCGCCTTTGCTCAGGCGTCCGCAGTCCAGGCCCAGCCGCTTGGCTGGGTTCAGAGACAGCGCGCGGAACAGTGTCGGCAGATCCAGATCGCCGGAATGATACAGTCGCATCAGCACGGGCAGCATGGTTTCCAGACCGACAGCACCGCTCGCGGCTTCCTCGAAGGGCAGGCGTTTGCTTTCCTCGTCCTGCGGAGTGTGGAACGAGCCGATCACGTCGATCAGGCCGGTCTTCACCGCTTGGACCACCGCCTGCCTGTCATCCTCGGCGCGAAGCGGCGGCTTGACCTTGAAGAAGGTGCGATAGTCGGCCACGTCATATTCGTTCAGCGTCAGATGGTGCATCGAGACACCGGCCGTCACATCAAACCCGTTGCGCTTGGCGCGCTCCAGAGCGGGCAAGGCGCGCGTCGTGGTGATCTGGTCGGCGTGGTAGCGCACCCCGGTCATTTCGACCAAGGCGATGTCGCGGTCGATCCCCATGCGCTCTGCCATTGGCGAGACACTGGGAAGGCCGCGCAGCGATGCGAATTTGCCAGACGTCGTGGCCGCGCCGACAGAAAGGTTCGGTTCCTGCGGATGGCCTACGACCAAAGCGCCCAAGGCACGGGCATATGTCATAGCGCGGCTCAACACCTTGGTGTCGCGCACCACGCGGTCGCAATCGGTAAAGGCGACGGCACCGGCATCCATCAAGAAGCCGATTTCGGTCATTTCGCGCCCGTCGCGCCCCTTGGTCAGCGCCGCCATCGGCAGCACATGCACCGGGGCCGCCTCGTTGGCGCGTCGCCGTACAAATTCGAGAGCTTCCGGTGTGTCGATCGCGGGGTTGGTGTCGGGCCGGGTGACGATGGTTGTCACGCCGCCTGCCGCAGCGGCTTGCCCGGCAGAGCCATAGCTTTCCTTGTGGCGCTCACCCGGTTCGCAGATCTTCACGCCGATATCGACGATACCCGGAGCGACGTATTTCCCCTTGGCGTCGCGGCGGTTCTCATTCGGCACGCTGTCGAGGCTGATCTCGGGTGTTGGTGTGTCGAACACCTCGGCAATGATCCCATCGCGCAAGAGCACCGCGCCTTGGGTGACGGATGCGGCCTCCGGGTCGACCAGCCGAGCATTCGAGATGAGGATTGTCATGTCACCCTGCCTGTTTCTGACGCGCGGAGTTGATCTGGTCGATCACCGCCTGTGGATCGGGTTGATACTTGATCAGGTGTTTGTCACCCGATGTTGTGATGACCTGCACCGCTCCGGCAAGCGTGCGCAGCTTGGCGATATCGCTCAGCTGCGCTTTGCGTTCATATGGGCCCATCAGATTGGATCGGTTCAGCGTCCAGATCTCGTCCATGATCTCGTCTGCCATATACCACCCGCGAAGTGCGACGGCGGCAAAGCCCCCCACAGCACCTGTCCAGACATGCGGGTTGTCGATCAGCCAGAGGATAAGCATCCCCCCGGCCATGGCAAATACCGTCATGACCGCGTGTGTGCGGATATAGGTGGTCATGTCGGGTTTGAATTCGATCATAAGCGTGTTCGTCGGCGGTCAGTTAAGCATGAACCGGGCAATGATGATCCCGAGCGGGACCAGAATGAAGAGGCCCAGAACAACCCAAAGGCCGGTGTTCGATTGCGGCCCGCTGCCCTTTTTCGACGTGCCCACGACGCCTTTTGCCGAGGTGGTGTGGATCGGTGTCCCGCCCATCGCGGCCTTGGGTTCGTTGAACGTACCAATCCAGCGCAGTGGCGTTGAGATGGTCAGGTCCTGTTCTGTCTGGTCAAAGGCCTGCGATGGCAGCACCAGCACAAACCCGGTCAGCGCGTCCAGACGTGTACGCATCGCGTCGAAATCCGACCCGCTCACGTCATGGGCGTTCACGAGGTATTGCGACAGGGTCATTTCGCCCAAGTCTCGCAGGTCGATCACTTCGACAAAGGCTGATCGCAGTGACTTGGCGCCAAGCGCGTATTGCAACGGCCATTCGCCTGTACCGGCCTGTGTCGTGAACCGTTCGACCGCTTCACGTGGAAGGTCGATGTGAAACACCCGGATCACGCCACGCTCGCTGCTGTTGATGTGCATGGACGTGCTCATACCATCACACCCTCGGACTGCCCCGCGCGCCGCTCTCGCAGAGACCGCGCAAGAAGGTCCATCGCTGCCATGCGCACCGCCACACCCATTTCCACCTGTTCCTGGATCACGGAGCGGTTGATGTCGTCGGCCAATGTGCCGTCGATCTCGACCCCGCGATTCATCGGGCCGGGATGCATGATGATGGCGTCTTCTTTGGCAAAGCTCAGCTTTTCCGCGTCGAGACCATACCGGTGGTAATATTCGCGTTCCGACGGGATGAAACCGCCGTCCATGCGCTCTTTCTGAAGGCGCAGCATCATCACGACGTCGACGTCCTTGAGGCCCTCACGCATGTCCTCGAACACCTCGACCCCAAATTCGCCAATCCCCGACGGCATCAGTGTCGGCGGGCCGACAAGGCGCACGCGGTTCTCCATCTTGCCCAGCAGAAGGATGTTCGACCGGGCTACACGGCTGTGAGAGATGTCGCCGCAAATGGCGATGGACAGGCGGTGCAGCCGTCCCTTGGCGCGCCGGATGGTCAGCGCATCCAGCAGCGCCTGCGTCGGGTGCTCGTGTTTGCCGTCGCCTGCATTCAGAACTGCGCAATTCACCTTTTGCGACAGTAGGTCCACCGCACCCGAATGTGGGTGCCGCACCACCAGCAGATCGGGGTGCATCGCGTTCAGCGTCAGCGCCGTGTCGATCAGGGTTTCGCCCTTCTTCACCGACGACGCCTGCATCGCCATATTCATCACATCCGCGCCAAGACGCTTGCCCGCCAATTCGAAACTGGCCTGCGTTCGAGTGGAGTTCTCAAAGAACATGTTGATCTGCGTCATCCCCGCCAGAACATCAGTGCTCGGCGTCCGCTTTCGGTTGCGGTCGGCATACTGGTCAGACAGGTCAAGCAGGGTAGTGATTTCGTCAGGACGGAGGGGTTCGATCCCTAGCAAGTGTCTTTGATCGAAACGCATCATCGGGCCTTTTCGGACTGGTCGCGTGCTTATAGAAACTGCACCGTCGCGCGGCAAGTACGTGTTCCCTTTTGCGCGACACAATGCCGGGATAGGGTACAGCATGGATTCGTATATCGACTGGCATGCGGCGCGAGCTGCCCTTGAATGGCAGCTTGAGATGGGGGTGGCCGAGACAATCTCGGAGACGCCCATCAATCGCTTTGAACAGGTGGCCCCGCCGCCCAAGGCGGGTGTTGCGCCGGGTGTATCTGCGCCGACGATGCCGGTGCAGGCCGCGCCCAAAGTCGATCCCGTAGCCGAGGCAGAAGCGGCTGCCCGGGCGGCCACCGATCTGTCTGGACTTCAGGCGGCGATGGCGGCCTACCCGCATTGCGAGCTTCAGAAAGGTGCGCGGAACCTTGTGTTCTGTGACGGCGTCCCCGGTGCGCGCGTGATGATCGTGGGCGAAGCGCCGGGGCGCGACGAAGATCGCATCGGTAAACCCTTTGTCGGACGCGCTGGGCAACTGCTCGACAAGATGCTCGCGGCAATTGATCTGGGCCGTGACCGCGACGGAGAACAGGCAGTCTACATCACCAATGTTCTGCCTTGGCGACCACCCCAGAACCGGGATCCGAAGCCCGATGAAATGGCGATGATGCTGCCCTTCCTCAAACGCCACATCGCGCTGGCCAAACCCGAAGTCTTGGTCGTTATGGGCAATATCTCGTGTCAGGCGCTGCTCGGCAAACGTGGCATCACGCGACTGCGCGGCAAGTGGGACGAGGTCGACGGTTTGCCCGTCATCCCGATGTTCCATCCCGCCTACCTTTTGCGCAACCCTTCCGCCAAGTGTGAGGCATGGGCCGACCTGCTGGACCTCAACGAACGACTGACCAAGAAAGACTGAGCCATGAGCCGCATCGACGAGAGCAAAGATTTCCTGCCCATCCGCATCGCCGTCCTCACGGTCAGCGACACGCGGTCCATGGCCGAAGACCGGTCAGGCGACACGCTGGTGGGCCGGATCGAAGGTGCCGGGCACATCGTGGCAGATCGCAAGATCATTCAGGATGAGCGCGACCAGATTGCTGACCAGCTTCGCGTATGGTGCGATCAGCCGGACATCGATGTTGTGATCTCGACCGGTGGCACTGGTCTGACCGGACGTGATGTGACGGTCGAGGCGCATCGCGATGTCTACGAAAAAGAGATCGACGCTTTCGGCACCGTGTTCACCATGGTGTCCTTCCGGAAGATCGGCACCAGCGCCATTCAAAGCCGCGCTACAGGCGGTGTGCGGAACGGAACCTACCTTTTCGCTCTGCCCGGTAGCCCCGGCGCGTGCAAAGATGCTTGGGACGAAATCCTGAGCCTTCAGCTCGATTATCGGCACCGCCCTTGTAACTTTGTCGAGATTTTACCGCGATTGGACGAGCATCTGCGACGGAAGTAGCATTTATCCTCGTGTAACGATGAGATGTGTTATTGGAAAACGTGCAGTTCTCGCTACCTGTTAGGCAGACTGGCTCATGAGGATTTTCGCCTATGCGGTTTCTACGCCGTAGCCTGACAGGGCTTTTTCTGCTGTCGCTGACGCTTGGACTGCTGGCCTATGCCGGAGTGCAGGTGCGCGATGCGGTGCAAGAACGCATGGCGCAGGAGCCGCGCAGCTTTCCCCAGCGCGAACGGGTGTTCGCTGTCAATGTCGTGACAGCCGACTTTGAAACCGTCACCCCGCTCCTGACTGCATTTGGTCAGATTGAAAGCGTGCGCACGCTTGAACTGCGCGCGGCGGCGGGCGGGCGCGTGATCGAGATCGCGCCGGATTTCGTCGAAGGCGGCACGGTGACCGAAGGGCAGACATTGGTGCGCATCGACCCCACCGATGCCGAGGCTGTGCTTCAGCGCATGCAAAGCGACATCCTTGATGCCGAAGCAGAACAGCGTGAGGCACAACGCGCACTTGTACTGGCGCAGGATGAACTGGTCGCCGCCGAAGAGCAGGCGACCCTGCGTGAACGGGCCTTCCAGCGCCAGCGTGATCTGGAGGAACGCGGCGTCGGTACTGCAGCAGCAGTCGAAGTCGCGGAACTCGCCGCTGCACAGGCGCGGCAGGCGGTCCTGTCCCGCCGGCAGGCAGTGGCTCAGGCCGAGGCGCGCATCGATCAGGCCACCACGCGCCTGTCCCGCGCCGTGATTGCCGAGGCCGAAGCCCAGCGGCGCCTCGATGACACAGTCATTGCCGCCGATTTCACCGGCACTCTTGCCGATGTGTCGGTGGTGCAGGGACGTCTGGTGTCCTCGAATGAACAACTGGCCCGCTTGATCGATGCAGATGCACTCGAAGTGGCGTTCCGCGTCTCGACCCAGCAATTCGCGCGGCTTCTGGACGAAAGTGGTAAGCTGACCAAATCGGATGTTAAAGTTGTCTTGGACGTGTTCGGGACCAACCTGACCGCGACCGGAACGATCAGCCGCGCCGGGGCAGCCGTGGGGGATGGTCAGACCGGACGCCAATTGTTCGCCACTCTGGACAGCGCGTCGGGCTTCCGCCCCGGCGATTTCGTGACTGTTCAGATCGAGGAACCGCCGCTCGACAACGTCGCCCGCCTCCCGGCCTCGGCGCTGAACGCGGCCAACGAGGTGCTGGCGATCACCGAGGAAGAGCGGCTCGAGGTCATTTCTGTCACTCTCCTGCGCCGTCAGGGCGATGATGTTCTGGTGCGGGCTCGTGGCTTGCAAGGGCGCGAGGTTGTCGCCGAACGCACACCGCTGCTGGGGGCGGGAATCAAGGTCCGTCCGTTGCGCGATACGGGGCAGGCGGTGCCGGAAGAACCCGAAATGGTCGAACTGACCGAGGAACGCCGCGCGCGGCTGACCGCCTTTGTGCAGTCCAACACCCGTATGCCCGAAGAGGCGCGCCAACGCATCCTGCAACAGCTCTCCCAAAGCTCCGTCCCCGCGCAGGTGGTCGAACGCATTGAATCCCGGATGGGGGGCTAAGCCATGGTGCGCACGCTATCGGGCAAGGCCGGGGGCATTCTCAGCTATTTTGTGCGCCACCGCACCGTTGCCAACCTGCTGTTGATCCTCCTGCTCGCGGCGGGTGCGTTCTCGGTCCCGAACATGCGGGCGCAGTTCTTTCCCGATGTGGTCGTAGATGATGTCGATGTCTCTGTCGCTTGGGATGGAGCTGGGGCCGAAGACGTAGATCGGGGCATTGTGCAGGTGCTGGAGCCTGCCATCCTTTCGGTCGAAGGTGTTGAAAGTTCCGAGGCGACATCGCGCGAAGGCCGGGCGAGTATCAGGCTCGAATTCGAACCGGGATGGGACATGTCCCGCGCTGCCGACGACGTGCAAAAGGCAGTGGATGCGGTCTCGACCCTGCCCGCCGACGCCGAAGACCCTGTGGTCCAGCGCGGTACGTGGCGCGACCGTGTGACCGATCTGGTGATCACCGGCCCGGTCGGTGTCGACCAACTGGCCCGGTTTTCCGACGAGCTCAGCGCACGGCTCTTTGCGGAAGGGGTCACGCGTACCACCATTCGCGGCCTGTCTGCCCCACGCACCGTGATCGAAGTGCCCTCGGCCAACCTTATCGCCTTCGACATTTCGATGCGGCAGATCGCTGACGCCATCGCACAAGAGGTTGATGCCGACCCAGCCGGTGACATCGGCAACGCCAACACCCGTGTCCGCACCGGTGTCGAAAAGCGCAGCGCGGACCAGATCGCCGATATCGTCCTGCGGTCGAACCCTGACGGATCGAACCTCACCGTCGGCGATGTGGGCACGATCATCATCGAAGGGATCGACCGCGAACGCAGCTATTTCGTCGGCGAGAACCCGGCTATTTCCATCCGTGTTGACCGCAGCGATCAGGGCGACGCCATCGCGATCCAGCGCAAGGTCGAAGAGGTGGCCGCTGAATTCGAAGCCTCGCTTCCCGATGGCGTCACTGTCGATCTGATCCGTACACGGGCCGAGGCGATTACCGGGCGTCTGGATATCCTGCTCGACAATGGTCTGACGGGCCTTGTGCTGGTGGTGTTGCTGCTCTTCCTGTTCCTGAATGCGCGCACGGCCTTCTGGGTAGCAGCGGGCATTCCCGCGTCGATGATGGCGGCAATTGCGCTGATGTACGCTGCGGGGATCACCATCAACATGATCTCGCTCTTTGCGCTGATCATCACGCTGGGGATCGTCGTTGATGACGCCATTGTGGTGGGCGAACACGCTGATCACCTTGCCCGCGCTGGCCTGCCCCCGGTTGAGGCCGCAGAGCGCGCCGCACAGCGCATGGCCTTGCCGGTCTTTGCCGCAACACTGACCACGATCATCGCATTCTTCGGCCTTGTCGCCATCGGCGGTCGGTTTGGTGACCTGATCGCCGACATACCCTTCACCGTGATCGCGGTTCTGACCGCATCGCTGGTCGAGTGTTTCCTGATCCTGCCGAACCACATGGCCCACGCCATCGCTCACAGCGCCAAGAAACACTGGTACGACATCCCGTCCCGATTGGTGAACCGGGGCTTTCGCTGGACGCGCGAAAACCTGTTCCGCCCGTTCATGGCGCTGATCATTCAGGCCCGCTACGCAGTGCTCGCGGGCGCGGTGGTTCTGCTTGCCTCGCAAGCGGCTCTGTTCATCCGGGGCGACGTTCAGTGGCGCTTCTTCAATTCCCCTGAACAAAGCTCTGTCACCGGCAACTTCGCCATGGCCCCCGGCGCCACCCGCGGCGATACGTTCGAGATGATGCGCATCTTCCAGAAATCGGTTGAAGATGTCGCCAAGAGCTTTGAGGAGCGGCACGGCGTCAATCCCATCGACTACGTGATCGCCGAAGTGGGCGGCAATGCCGGACGCGGGATCGCCGGGGCTGACACCAAAGACGCCGATCAACTGGGTGGCATCTCTATCGAACTGATCGATGCCGACCTGCGCCCCTTCTCCAGCGGAGCTTTCGTCAGCGAATTGCAGGACAGCGTGCCCCGCCATCCGATGGTTGAAACCATCAGCTTCCGCAGTTGGGGAAGCGGCCCGGCCAGCGATGCGCTGGATGTGCAATTCTACGGTGCCAACGCCGAGACGCTGAAAGCCGCGTCCGAGGATCTCAAGACCGCGCTTCTGCAATACCCCGAAGTGTCGGCGGTCGAGGATAATCTGGCTTACGACAAGGAAGAGTTGATCCTTGAACTGACACCGCAAGGGCAAGCGTTAGGATTCACCATCGACGGGCTGGGCAGCATTCTTCGCGCCCGGCTTGGCGGGATCGAGGCCGCAACCTATCCAGACGGTCCGCGCAGCGCCGAGATCCGCGTTGAACTGCCCTCAGGAGAGCTGACAGCGGATTTCCTCGAACGCACCCAGATGCGGACACCCGAAGGCGCCTATGTTCAGCTCGCGGACATTGTCAGCGTCGAGCGCCGCACCGGGTTTTCCACCGTGCGACGCGAAAACGGCATCCGCCTGATTTCGGTGACTGGCGACATTTCGGAAGACGACCCTGCCCGGGCCAATGACATCATGCTGGCCCTTGAGACCGAGATCCTGCCCACCATCGCCAGTGAACGTCAGGTGGAGTATCGCCTGTCCGGCCTGAGCGAACAGGAGGGTGAGTTCCTGAACGACGCGCGAACGGGGCTGATCCTGTCGCTGCTCGCGATCTATCTCGTCTTGTCCTGGGTCTTTGCCAGTTGGACGCGGCCCTTGGTGGTCATGTCGGTGATCCCATTCGGCCTTGTCGGGACGATCTACGGCCATGCGGCGTGGGACGTGCCGCTCAGCATGTTCACCGTTGTGGGGCTATTGGGGATGACCGGGATCATCATCAACGACTCCATCGTTCTGGTGACGACCATCGACGAAAAGGCACGCGAGCGGGGCCTTATTCCCTCGATTATCGACGGCGCGGCGGATCGCCTGCGCCCGGTGTTTCTGACAACGGCGACAACGGTGTTGGGCCTGGTTCCGCTGCTCTACGAACAATCCAGCCAGGCGCAGTTCCTGAAACCGACCGTCATCACACTGGTCTATGGCCTTGGCTTTGGTATGTTCCTCGTTCTGCTGATCGTGCCTTCACTGATCGCGATCCAGAACGATCTGGGCCGTCTGACCCAGACCGCCCGTCGCGGTCTACGGTTCCGCCAAGGCGGCATTCGCGTGGCTCTAGGGGCGGCTTCCCTGATGATCATCGGCTGGTTGGCCGCAACGATGGGCGCGTTTGCCTTCACGGGTGCGCTACCCGAGGCGCTCTCTGTCGCACTGGCCGACACACCTTTGGGCGGTGAAGTCACGCTGGGACAGAGCCTCGGCCTCTTCGTTGCCGGGGCAGCGCTGATCTGCGTCGTTCTCTATCTTCTATCCGCTATCGCGCTGATCCTGTCGCGGATGCGAAAGCGCCACGTCTGACAGTCAGGATGCACAGCCCAGAATATCGACCGCGCGGGAATCGCCGATCACGGTAAACCGCAGGTCCGAGCGGTTCAGCGCAAAGCTGCGTCCCTCGACATGCACGAGCCGCGTGCTTGCGTGCAGGACACCCGCGTCACGGCGGCTGTCCGGTTCGGCCACCCAGACATGCGGGTTGCCCGCCTCGACCACGACATACTCGGTCCCACCAGCAGATGGCATGTCGATCTGCACATGCAGCACCATCGCGCCATCGTCTCCCGGCTCGACCGAGCAGGTCACCGTGCGCACTCCCGCTTCGCTGGCGGAATAGGGGCGGTTGGTCATGGCAGCGGCGATGACCGGGTCGGGGCGGGTGACATTGGGTGGCAGGGTTGCATTGAACCGCAGATTGGCTGGAATGCAGATGTCCTTGCAGATGCCGATCTGCATCTCACCGGACAGCTCCATGTCCTGACCCGCGGCTTGCGCCGAGAGGTGAAGCGGGATCACCACTTCGGTCTTGTAGCCAACCGACCGCATACCCTGTTCGAAAAACACGACGGGAGTCGGCCAGTTGGCGGACACGGACGCGATGTTCTGCGATCCGCTCCAGTCGAATTGCGGGGGAATGCCCACATCGCCCGGCGCGCGCCAATAGGTCTTCCAACCCGGTTCCAGCACGATATGGAGCGCCGCCATATGGGTGCCGTCCGCCATGCGCCAACCGGGGCGCAGCTCGACACGGGACAGTCCCGTGGTGTCGGACGCCACCGAAAGCGATGGGGCCAGGAGCGTGAGGGCAAGGATCAGGGCGGAGATCAGGGCGCGGAGGTGCATCATTGCCAAGCATGTGGCGGGAATCCGCCGCGATGAAAAGTCACAAAGGGGCGATCCGCCGTGTGCAGCGCGTGTCTGTGCCCTTGCAACCCCACTCCGGCCTCTCCATGTTCAGTCTGTGACACAGAAAACACCCATCTCAGATCTTACCGGTCAGATGCTGATCGCGATGCCGGGGATGCCAGATCCCCGGTTCGAGCACAGCTTGGTCTACCTTTGCGCCCATTCCTCGGATGGAGCGATGGGACTCATCGTGAATAAACCTTCGGTTGAGATGAGTTTTGAAACGCTGGTCGACCAGCTGCCGATCGAAAACACCGGCAATCTGTCCGGCATCCGTGTTCATTTCGGCGGCCCGGTCGAAGTGGGGCGCGGCTTTGTTCTGCATTCACCGGATTTCCAATCCGATATGACCACGCTTCAGGTGGACGATTCCTTTGCGATGACGGCCACGTTGGATGTTCTGGAAAGCATCGCGCAGGGAACTGGGCCGGAAAAACGGCTGATCGTTCTTGGTTATGCCGGCTGGGGGCCGGGACAGCTTGAACAGGAAATCGCGAAGAACGGCTGGCTGGTCTGCGACGCGAGCAGCGATTTGGTGTTCGAGACGTTAGACACCGAGAAATGGGAAGCCGCGCTGGGCAGTCTTGGAATTTCACCGCTGGTTTTGTCCGCAGAAGGCGGACGCGCCTGAGAGGCGCGTGTCGGAGGCAACGCCTCCGGGAGGGGCGCTGCCCCTCGCCCCGGACGCTGTCCGGGTCTCACCCCGAGGTATTTGGAAAACAGAGAAGATCAGGACTTGGTCTGAAACACCCAGGCGCCGGCGTCATTCATTTCGCGGGTGGCGCGGCCTTCGTGCCAGAGATGCTGGCAATGGGCCATCGCTTCGACCAGCGCGAGCCCGTATTCACCCTCTCCAATCTGGCGTTTGAAGAGCGGCGCAAAGCAGTCGCCTGCTGATTTTGGTGTGTCGAGATGCCCCTCCAGACGCCGCAGCGCGCCGTGGTGGTTCTCTATCAGTTGATGCAGGCGCAGCGGCAGCCCGGTGAAGGGCAGTTTGTGCCCCCCCAGAACCAGATGATCCTCGCGCGCGATGGTGGACAGGCGCTCACAGGATTCGAGCCAGTCCGCTACCGGGTCCGCTTCGGGTTCGGTGGCGTAAACGCCGATATTCGAACTGATCGACGGCAGGATTTGATCGCCAGCGAGGATCAGGTTGTCATCGCGCGACCAGAATGTTGCGTGTTCGGGTGCGTGGCCATTGCCGATATGGATGGCCCAGGTTCGCCCTCCGATGGTGATCGTGTCGCCTTGCTGGATGCGGGAGTATCCCAGCGGCAAAGGAGACACGCAATCGGCGAAGTTGAACGGCCGTTCTGTTTTCCGACGCTCAAGGATGTCAGGCGCCATCCCGCAGCGTTGCCAGAAGGTCAGGGTTTCGGCGCTGGGCAGCGGCTGTTCGTCCATTTGCAGCATCCGCGCCATCAGCCATGCTGTGCGCGTGGTGACCAGCTCCGCCCCGAATTCGGATTTCAACCATCCAGCCAGGCCGACATGGTCGGGATGGTGGTGGGTGACGATCACCCGCGTTACGGGTTTTCCCGCGAGCGGACCCTCCAGCAGGCGCGTCCAGATCGCCTTGCCGCGTTTCGAGGCAAAACCGGTATCGACCACCGTCCAGCCATCGCCGTCGTCCAGCGCGTAGACATTGACATGGTCGAGCTTCATCGGAAGCGGCAGGCGGATCCACAGAACCCCGTCAGCGACCTCGATCGCTTCACCTTCTTCGGGTGGCGTTTCCCAAGGGTAGCGAATTCCGCCTGTGCTCCGGTCCTTCATGCGGCGAGATCGTCCAGGCTGAGGGCATAGAGATCGCTCGCACCCTGCCGCGCATGGGTCAGCAGGCCGATATGTTCGGGAAGAAGGCGGTGGATGTAGAAGGCGGCCAAACGCTCGTGTTTGCCACCCCGGTCGGCCCGTGCCGCCTTGAGGTGGAAATGCGCGCCAAGCACGCGGGCAAAGCCGCGCAGATAGGGCACAGACCCGGCAAAGCGGTCCTGCGCGCCTTGGGCGACCATCCATTCGGTGGCTTCCCGCAGGGTTTCGCAGGCCTGCCACACCGGTTCCGCCAGCTCCGGCAGATCGGCACGTGCCGCTTCGGCATCCGCTTCCATTTCGTCAAGCAGACGGTACGCAGCCTCGCCGCCATCCATCAGTTTGCGGCCGACAAGGTCCATCGACTGAATGCCGTTGGTGCCCTCATAGATCGCGGTGACCCGCACATCGCGCGAATACTGAGCCGCGCCGGTTTCTTCGATGAATCCCATACCGCCATGCACCTGCACGCCCAGTTCCGCAACGTCAATCCCCGTGTCGGTGCCGAATGCCTTGGTGATCGGTGTCAGCAGCGCCGCCCGCGCCGCCCAGTCGGCATGGCCGGTGGCGGTTTCCATGTCGATGGCAACCGCATTGGCCAACGCGATGGCCCGCGCCGCGAAGGTGTCGGCCTTCATGGTGGCCAGCATTCGCCGAACATCGGCGTGGTCGGTGATGGTGTTGTTCTCGGTCCTGCCCTGCTTGCGCCCTTCGGCATAGGCCAAAGCGTGCTGGTAGGCACCTTCGGCCGCGCCGATGCCCTGAACGCCCACGCCCAGCCGGGCGTTGTTCATCATGGTGAACATGGCGCGCATCCCGTCATTTTCCTCACCCACAAGCCAGCCGGTCGCGCCGTCATACTGCATCACCGCGGTCGGGCTGCCATGCAGACCCATCTTGTGTTCGAGGCTCACCACCTTGAGGCTGTTGGCCACACCGGGCGCGCCGCTCTCGTCCGGGATGCGCTTGGGCACAAGGAACAGGCTGATACCCTTGGTGCCCGGAACCGCACCCGGCAGTCGGGCCAGAACCAGATGGCAGACATTCTCTGAGATGTCATTGTCACCCCATGAGATGTAGATCTTCTGCCCGGTGATCGCATACGTCCCGTCGCCGTTCGGCTCTGCCTTGGTGGTCAGCGCGCCCACGTCGCTGCCTGCCTGCGGTTCGGTCAGGTTCATGGTGCCCATCCATTCGCCGGAAATCAGCTTGGGCAGGTACAGCTCTTTCAGTTCTTCGGTCGCGTGGTTTTCCAGCGCCTCGATCTGGCCCTGTGTCATCAGCGGCGCCAGTTGCAGCGAGAGGCAGGCGGCGCTCATCATATCGTTCACCGCAGTGGTCATGGTCATCGGCAGGCCCATGCCACCATATTCCGGGTCGGCAGCAATCGCGATCCAGCCTCCCTCGGCAATCGCCCGCAACCCGTCCCCGTATCCCGGCGAGGTGCGCACGATCCCGTTCTCGAGCCGTGCCGGATGCAGGTCGCCCGCGCGCTGCAGGGGGGCCAGAACTTCTTCGCAAAGCTTGCCCGCCTCACCCAGCACCGCATTGACGGTCTCTGGCGTGGCTTCGGCAAACCGCTCGGTCGCCACGACCTGATCGAAGCCGACCACATTGTCAAAGAGGAAACGAAATTCGGAAACAGGGGCGCGATACGGCATGTTCAGCTTTCCTTCGGCATCTGGACAGATGTGCTGCGGCTTGGCAATCGCGTGCCGGAACGGTAAGCAGCCGTCAGCTTTTGGTGCGACCCTGACGAATGCGGCCAGCCCCATCAACAAAAACGCGGCGTCACGACGGATGAACCCTTCTTCCCCCGAGATATTGCCCGATACCGAGACGGGCCATGCACGCGCCGCAGACATCCTGCGTTCCGGTGGTCTTGTCGCCTTCCCGACCGAAACCGTTTACGGGCTTGGTGCCGATGCCAGCGATGACCGTGCCGTCGCGCGAATCTACGAGGCCAAGGGCCGGCCCAGTTTCAATCCTCTTATCGTGCATTTCGCCGATCTGGAGACCTTGAAACAGCACGTTCACTGGACACCTGAAGCCGAGCTTCTGGCGCAAACCTATTGGCCGGGGCCGCTGACCCTCGTGCTGCGCAAGCAGGCGGACAGCCCGATTTCGCCTCTGGTCTCGGCGGGTCTCGATACGATCGCGGTGCGACTGCCCGCGCATAATTCGGCCCGCGCAGTGCTGCGGGCGGTCGGGCGTGGGGTTGCCGCGCCTTCGGCCAACAGGTCCGGCCAGATCAGCCCGACACAGGCCGATCACGTTGCCGCCAGCCTGGGCAACCGCGTCGATGCGATTCTCGATGGCCGGGCGTGCGAGGTCGGTGTCGAATCGACCATCGTCGGCCTGCTCGACAAGCCCGTTCTGCTGCGCCCCGGCGGTATCACCGAGGAAGACCTCGCGAAAACCCTGGGCCGACACCTTGCCGTGCGCCACAAGGCCGAGGCGATCTCGGCCCCCGGTCAGCTCATGTCGCACTATGCGCCCGACGCGCTTGTGCGTCTGAACGCCACCGAATGGGAGCCGGGCGAACTGCGGCTGGGTTTTGGCGATGTGGACTGCGATCTCAACCTGTCCCCGACCGAGGATCTGGTCGAAGCGGCGGCGAATCTCTTCGACTACCTGCACCGGTTGGATGCGCGGGGCGGAGGTACGATTGCCGTATCCCCCATCCCGCACGAAGGTCTGGGTATCGCGATCAATGATCGCCTCAGCCGCGCCGCAGCGCCGCGCGACTGATCGTTCCTAGTCGAATTTCCAGAGCGCCGGGACAAAGCTGTAGGCATCACCGTCGCGCATGACATGCCCGACACCGGGGAAGGGGAAGTGATACCCCAGAACCGCCATCCGATCCGTCGCCGCCATGTCCAAGAGCCGCTGGCGGGTTGCCACCGTCTGATCGCCATCCGCATCGAAATTGTTGTACCATTCGGGATGCGCAAAGTTGGTGTAGGCGTGGCTCATCGCATCCCCGAGCGCGATCAACTGCTGCCCGCCGCTTTCCACTACCACAGCCATGTGGCCCGGCGTGTGGCCGGGTGTGTCGATGACCCGTACACCGGGGACCACTTCGAACCCGTCGGACATCAGCTCCCACTCGGCCCCATCGACATTGATCGAGTTCTGCGCACCGACGACGAATTGCTGCATCTCGGCAGGTACCTGAGACGCCAGCCCGTCCTGCATCCAATAGGCGTGCTCGGCCTCGCCAAGGTAGTAAGCCGCGTCCGGAATGATCGCTTCGTCGAAATCGTCACGGATGCCCCAGATGTGATCCGGGTGCGCGTGGGTGATGACAACATGGGTGATTCCGGACGCGTCGATCCCCGCCGCATCCAGATTGGCCCAGAGCCTCCCGGCGGTGTCCATAAACCGGTTGCCAGAACCCACGTCGACCAGAACGGTGTTGTCGCCGATTTCAACAATCAGGTGGTTGGTGTGTGAGGTGTTGGTCTCGGTCGAGAGGTAGTGCGCGGCCAGAAACGCCTGCACCTCTGCCGGATCGGCATTCACACCCAAACCGTTGGTCGGAAGGCTCAGATACCCGTCCGACACGATGGTGATCTTGGCCTCGCCCAGCGTAAAGCGGAAATGCCCTGTGTTGCCACCTACGGGTCCCCCCAGTTCGGCAAGGGCCTGAGCGCCCGGAAGCGCAAAGGCCGGCATCGCGGCGGCGGTTTTCAGGAATGACCGGCGTGTTGGGCGCAATAGCATGATGTCTCCTCCCAGACATAAATTCAAATTTGTGAATAACATTAACGCCCGCCGCGCTGCAATTCTGATTTTCGTTCTTTGCGCTACGGGGAAGATTTGGTGCCAATTCCCCCGCACCCATGTTTTCGCCAATTCGGCCAATGCGTTCGCAATGCATCGCGGGTGCGGCATTTTGCGAATGATTTGCAACTACCCTGCGGACTGCTTAAATACCGCTTGCGCTGCACTGCAGCAGCGCTTGGACTTAGCTTCATACAGGAGGCGCGGACATGACCTTTCTCAAGACAGCCGCTCTCGCCGCCATGCTTGGCATTACCGCAACCACAGGAATTGCGCAGGAGGTCACCCTCCGCTTCCAGCACTTCGTCTCGCCCAATTCGGCGAATCCCAAGTATTTCCTCGACCCATGGGTAGAAAAGGTCGAAACCGAATCCAACGGTCGGATCAAGATCGAGATCTATCCGTTCATGCAGCTCGGCGGCAAAGCCACCGCGCAGTTTGATCTGATCCGCGACGGCGTGATCGACGGCGGTTGGGTGATCCCCGGATACACGCCGGGCCGCTTCCCCGAAGCCGAAGCGCTGGAACTGCCTTTCATGGTTACCAAAAGCGCCGAGGAAGCCTCGCGCGCCGCGTGGGAATTCACCCAAGCGCACCTGATGGACGATTTCGCCGACGTGCACCTGATCGCCGCGCACATGCACGGGCCGGGCATCGTACACAAGAAAGGCGCCGCCATCGAAGAACTGAGCGATTTCGCAGGTCTCAAGCTGCGCGGCCCGTCGCGTCCCGCGACCCTGCTGCTCGACAAACTGGGGGCCGAACCCATCGGTCTGCCGGTGCCGCAATTCCCTGAGGCTCTGTCGAAAGGCGTGGTGGATGGCGGTGTCATCACGTGGGAAATGTCGCCCTCGCTCAAGCTCGATGAACTGACCGACAGCCACACCGACGTTGCCGGCGACAAATCGCTTTACAACCTCTACTTCATCTGGGCGATGAACAAGGACAGCTACAACGCGCTGCCGGATGACCTCAAAGCGGTGATCGACGCCAATTCGGGTCTGGAAACCTCGGCCATGGCAGGTCGGGCCCACGAGACGGGCGACCGCGACGGCTTTGTCCTGATGGAAGACGCCGGAAATGAGATCGCCACTCTGAGCGAAGAGGTCACCGCGCAGATCGTGGCTTTGGGTGATGAGGTCACGCAGGAGTGGATTGCCGAGATGACCGAACGTGGGTTGGACGGCGCAAAGCTGGTCGAAGATGCCCGTGCGGCGGTTGAGGCGACCCGCGGCACCGCAAGCGGCACAGACGGCTAAGTTACAACACCAAACACACGCGACGCGGCATCGATGCCGCGTCGTTTTTGCGCCGCCGCAAAAACCACCCGCGCAGGCTCAGTCCTTCAGGTCCCAGCGTTTCCAAAGCAAAGACAAGAGCGTTTCGCCACCCAAGGGTGTTGTGCAATCCGCCAACAACACCGGGCCATCGCGCTTGGGCAAGGATGTGTCAGCCTGCGCGCGCATCTCCAGCACGCGCAACTCTTCAAGGGTCGGGCTGTAGATATCCATGAATTAACCCTATCACGGATCGGGCATTTCCCCAAATCGCAGCACCGTCACATGGGTGTCGCCATAACGCCGCACGTCCAGTCGGGTGAACCCCTCGGGCGCCATCTGCTGCGTGTTTTCCTCCCAGACGATCAGCGCGCCCTCGGCCAGCCACCCGCCTTTGACAGCAGCCGCCAGTGCCTTCTCCCCCAACCCCTTGCCATAGGGCGGATCGAGAAACACCAACGTGACAGGGGCCGTGTCACATGGCGGCAGTCTTGTGGCATCCCGTGCGACCACCCGCGCCGTTTCGCAGCGCAACAGTTTGAGGTTGTCCTTGATCAGCGACAGCGCCTTGCGCCCGTCATCGACAAAAACAGCCGACACAGCCCCACGCGACAGCGCCTCCAGGCCTAGCGCACCGGTACCCGCAAAGAGGTCGAGCACATGCGCCCCGTCGAACGGATCACCGAACCGCCCGCCCGCCAGCATGTTGAACAGGCTTTCCCGCACGCGGTCCGTCGTCGGGCGCAGATGCGCGCCGGGATCGCCCTTTCCCACGCTGGCCAGCGGTCGCCCGCGCCATGTGCCAGCGATGATCCTCACGCTTTGAGCAGCGCTTTGAGATTGGTGTCGGGGTCGCGGATCAATTCCGGGTCCGGCGACTTGCCGCTTTCGATCAACCGTTTGCCCACCATATAGGCGCGCGGATCGTTCATTGCGTCGATGGCAAGCAGCCTGTCGCCAGCATAGTACCAGAACGACACCGATCCGTCCTCGCCCTGCCGCGTGACGATCCGGTCATACCCGGTGCTCAGCCCCGCGATCTGAAGCTTCACGTCATACTGGTCCGACCAGAACCACGGCTTGGCCTCGTAAGGCCGATCCTCACCTAGAATGTTGTCCGCCACACATTCCGCCTGGTCGATGGCATTGCCGACGCTTTCCAGCCGCATCTGCTGCCCGTTCATCGGGAACGAGGCACAATCCCCTGCCGCCCAGATATGCGGGTCCGAGGTGCGCCCCAGCGCGTCCGTCGCAATGCCATTGTCGATCCGCACACCTGCCGCCTCGGCCAGTTGCGTATTCGGGGTGATCCCGACACCAACCAGAACGAAATCCACCTCAAGCGTGCTGCCATCGCTTAACACTGCACCGGCCACGCGACCTTCAGTGCCGGTCAGGTGATCCAGCCCGACGCCTTCGCGGATATCCACCCCATATCCGCTATGAACATCGCGGAAATAGGCCGAAGTCTCAGGGGCCGCCACCCGTTGCAGGATGCGGTCGGCCATCTCGACGAGCGTCACGCTCAGCCCCAGCTTGGCCGCCACCGCAGCCGCCTCCAGCCCGATATAGCCCCCTCCGACGATCAGCACCCGCGCACCCTTGGCAAAGCGCGGGGCCATCGCATCCACATCATCCAACCCGCGCACAACCATCACACCGTCGAGATCGCCGCCAATGGCCGCAGGCAGACGGCGCGGGGTGGAACCGGTGGTCAGCACCAGATCGTCATAGCTCAGCACCTCATCCCCCACGGTCAGTGTCCGCGCGGCAGGATCGATCGCCGTCACCGGTGCGCCCAGCTTCAGTGTGATGTCCTGTTCCGCATAGAAACTCTCGGGCCTCAGATACAACCGGTCGCGCTCCATCTCGCCCAAGAGATACGCCTTCGACAGAGGCGGGCGCTGATAGGGGGGGAAAGGCTCTTCCCCGATCAGTGTGATCTGCCCGTCAAAGCCCTTGGCCCGCAGCCGCGCAACGCAGGACGCACCCGCTTGACCAGCCCCGACAACAATAACATGACTCATCGCCAAACCTTTTTGCAGACTGCCATTGGTCTCGTTCCGCGCGACCCTATATGGCAGAGCATCGAAAATGCAATTCATCAACGAGGGACTGAATATGACAATCGCACCGGGTGATACGCTGCCAGAGGCAACATTGGTGAAAATGGGGGCGGAAGGCCCGGAACAGGTCGCCTTGGCCGAGCACGTCAAAGGCAAGAAAGTTGTTGTCTTCGCGGTGCCGGGCGCGTTCACGCCAACCTGCCATTCCGCTCATGTGCCAAGCTTCATTCGGACCAAGGATCAATTCGCTGCGAAAGGCGTGGACGAGATCATCTGCGTGTCGGTGAATGATCCGTTTGTCCTGCAGGCCTGGGGCGAAAGCACAGGCGCGACCGAGGCCGGGATCACCATGCTGGGCGACGCGGAAAGCGCTTTTACCAAGGCCATCGGCATGGATTTTACCGCCCCGCCGGCTGGACTGATTGCCCGCTCCAAGCGCTATGCGATGGTTGTCGAGGATGGCAAGGTGACCACCCTGCAGGTCGAAGAAAACCCCGGAGTCTGCGAAGTGTCCGGCGGCGAGGCGCTTCTCGACACGCTTTGAGATGTGCGGCAATCCTTCTAAGGATTGCCGAAAACTCTTCGACGAGTTTTGGCCCGGCGGCGGATTACTCTCCGTGCCGGGCTTTGTTGTATGCCGACCAATCCTCGATCTCGGGATAGTATTTTGCGCGCCAGTCGTGCACGCGTGGGTTCATGATCGCACGCCATTTGCGCGGGAAGAGCGCGAAAAGGGTCATCACCGGATAGCCATAGGGCAGCTGAGGCGCCTCGTCCTCGTCATAGGTCTGGAGCAGCGGAAAGCGGCGGTCGGGTTTGTAGTGGTGATCCGAGTGCCGTTGCAGATTGATCAGAAACCAGTTCGATGCCTTCTGTGATGCGTTCCAGCTATGGCGTGGTTTGACGTGTTCGTATTTGCCGCCACCGAGGTATTTCCGCGTCAGCCCGTAGTGCTCGACATAGTTCACCAATTCGAGCTGGAAGATCGCGGCGAGTGCTTGCAGCACGAAGATCAGCACACCCAGTCCGCCGCCAAGTGCAAAGGCCAATGCAAGCAAAGCTGCCTGGAGCCCCCAGTACCGCCAGAACGGGTTGCTGGCATGCCACCACGGAAGGGACTTGCGGGCCAGCATGTCGCGTTCGGCGCGAAACGACGAAACCAGGCTCTGCCTCAGAACACGCGGGTAAAAGCGCCAGAAGCTTTCGTTATAGCGCGCTGTGACCGGATCGCGCGGCGTGCCGACATGGCGATGGTGCACCAGCAGATGCTCGGAACGGAAATGCCCGTATAGCGCCATGCACATCAGCAGGTCGCCCAAACCGCGTTCCAGCTTGTTGCGCTGGTGCATCAGCTCGTGTGCGTAGACGATACCGATGCTGCCCGACAGGATGCCCATGCCCACAGTTACAAGATAGATTTCCAGCGCATTCAGATGGTCTGCGCGTGGGATGTACCAGATCAGGCCAAAGATCATCAGAAGCTGCAGCGGTGGCCAGATCAGCGTGATCATCCGATGCCAGTAGAGCGCGCTGTCTTTCGTCTGTGGGTCAAGGTTGCTTGTGTCGAGGCCGAGCGCGGCGTCGAGTGTGGCAAAGACGCCCCATGTGGCGACGATTGGCACAACCACCCAGACACCCCCGACCAGTGCGCCGGACAAAACGAGAGGGATCATCAGCAATGACAGCCAGAACGGCATCGCCGCCCGGAATGGCAGGTGGTCCCGAGATGTGTGCAATGTGCTGTCTGACATGGCGGTCATCGGATTTGAACTCCTCTGACTGATTAACGGCATAACCCATGCCAACCAATACTGACGTGACGTAGCGTTATGAGTCTTTGGTCACCGCAAATGCTTTGCGCATCACTGTCGGAAGGTCGTTCGGATCGAACGCGTCAGGTTCGACAAACATGCCGCGTGACGGGGCGCGGTCCATCGGGACAAGGGCTGTCTTGACCGTTAGGCGGAGGTGGAAATGCGTGAACGTGTGCCGCGCCTCGATGGGCAGCGTGCGCCATTCCGCGCGGATAGGTGGGTGTTCGGCCGGGTCGTCGCCCCAGTCGCTGCCGGGCCAACCCAGCATGCCGCCTAAGAGGTGGTCGCGGGAATTCGGACCAGTTGCTAAGCTCTGGCAACTGACGAAGGACGAACACTCAAGATGGCGACACAGAAACGCTACACATCAGAATTCAAGGCCAAGGTTGCCTTGGAAGCCATA
>JAUHVK010000101.1 GCA_030425145.1 Alphaproteobacteria bacterium
GAGATCGGTGCAAAGGGAAACTCTGGCAGGCATCGGAAACTCCTTTGCCGCCATGGAATCAGATCGCCGGCGCACCGAGAACCCCAGAAATCCAAAATGAGTCAGACGCCAGCGCCTTTGGTATAAGTCATAGGGAAACTCCGGAATGAGGGACATGGACAGGCCCGGACGCCCTCTCTCGGGCACCCTCAGGCCTGATCTTCCCCGGCCCATCTCTCCCTCTCGAGCCGATGCGTCCCGGACGCTTGGCTTGATTTTGTTCCTTTTATGTTCTATTTTCAGAACCAAGCCAGAAAGGGGGTTCCACCATGGACAGCACGACGCATGCCCTGCCCGCAACGCCCAAGCAAATCGCCTATGCGCGCTCGCTCGCGCTGCGCAACCAGACCCTTCTGCCCTGGGAAGTTCAGCAGGACCGCCGGTCACTGAGCGCCTGGATCGAGGCGCAGGCCCAGTTGAAGCCAGTGTCGGACATGGACCGGCTGCCGACCTCAAAGCAGGTGGCCTTCGCGGAGAAGCTCGCGCGCATCAAACGGCGCGCCGTCCCAGAGGAATGCTTCCGCGACAAGGGGCTCATGTCGAAATGGATCGACGGGAACAAGTGAGCACGGCACCGGCTGGCTCCGGCCTTCCGGAGCTTCAGCCATACCGTGGTTTGGCAAACCGAGCGTAATTGCCAACCTGTAGACTGGCAGATGAGCCCTTCGGGACATCGGCCTCGGTCAAACTCCTGTCCAAAGGACACCGAAGGACCAAGGTCTGGTCGCGGCGGCACACCAGGAGGTACACCACTGCGACCTTCGGCAACCACTGCAAGTCGTTGCCGTCTTTCGAACCAGCGACTTCAGATCTCCCTCCACGTGGGGCTAGTCCATCAATTCTTTGGAAATGGTGATATTGGAGCGTCCATAACGCTGGAAAAGGAACCTCACCGAAGAAAACTATAGTGGTCTCTTGGGGTAGAGACGTCGCCGTCCTCAACGCGTCTATGGAAACCCCTGAAGGCCGGTGGACTCAGTCCATGGTTGGAAGCCATGTGTTTCGCCGGAATGACCTCTCTTTCGTCCGGCGAAATGCTGCCCGTAGCGCTTCCGTCGGTGGGGGCGGAGAATCCAAAGCCTCGAAGACCGCCTGATGGTCGCTTGGCTTCAAGTTGGTGATGTCGGGGCTTTTACCGCTTGCTGCTTTCATTTCTTCTGACCTCCAAGGGCGCATGCGCTGCAATTCATCAGCCGACAGCCGTAATCGAGTAATGCGGTGTCCCATCCCAAACAAGATCCCAAGACGCGCCCGGCCGGACGTTCTGGATGGCGTGCGGCTCGAAGCAGACCAGACATTTCCCGCCAGGCGCAGGCGCCCGGACTGAAGGGTAAATCAGACCACGGGATCCCGCTCGGCGCAGATGTTGGGCGAGGCTTTGTCCCTCGGGATATCCGACAGTCGGATCGGGATGCAGCGCCGGATGTTCCGGTTCATCGGTCAGATCATCGAAAATCCCGATGAAATCCGCCAGCAGTTCCGCATAGCGGGCGCTGTCATGGAAGCTGCCCACAAAGCCAAGTTCCCGCGTCCGGTGCCAGGCCACTTCGCTGACGGACACCATCACATCCCATGCGCAATACCACGCGCCGCGCTCCTCGGTGTTGAAGCGGTTTCCGCCGACGCGGGTATAGGTGAAGGCGGCGTTGACGTGGCTGTCGCCGTAGATGCGCAAATCTCGGCTGCGGCGCTGCCAGGCAAGCTCGCGCGGGTCCAGATGCGGGTTGCGGCCATGTTCCGCCAGTAGACGGCCGCTGGTCAGACCCTCGATCTCTGCCAGGATCTCCATCTCGTCATCGGTATCGACGAGACCACGCAGGGATGGCGGCTTGTGGTAAGTGGCGGGCAGGAGACGAACGAGACCACGATCAGAAATCTCGGTCTGCTTCATGCCCCACCACGCAACGCGTCAAGATAGGTCCGCACCGCGAGGATCTGTGGCAAGCCCCCGTCGATGGCGGTGTCGACTGGTCGGCCTCCCCCAAACAGCGGACCGGTGTTCGGTCTGGTGAACCAGCTTCTTGCCAGAGGCTCCGAGAAGTAGAGTTCGAGCGACTTGAAGATGCCGATCACCGCACTGAGCCGCAGCAGTTGGTCCTTGGTGAGCTCTCCCGCGAAATCTGGCTTCTTGGCGCGTTTCCATGTGCTCTCCGACATATCGGCAAGGCCAGCCGCTTCCTTGAGACTGAGACCCCAGGCATCGACCACGCGAGCATAGGCTTTCAGCGCGACGGCGTTGATCTGTGCGGGTCCCCGGGTTTTCTCAGCAATGTGCATGGCGTCCTCCAGTGGCCTGAATATAGATCATATGGCCTTATTGTAAAGATCAAATGAACCGCATGCCCTCACCGATTACAATTCGAACCGCCGCCCAGCTTCGGTGAAACGTCGAGGAGATGGGCTGGTCGGCCGAGCCGATCGGCCGCGACACCAAGAGCATCCAGCCGGTCTTTGGCGTCGAGGCGCAGGAATGCCTCAGCCATGGACCATCTCTCCGACCAATCGTGCCAGCCAAGTCGGAAACTGCGGCGCGGCGGACATCATTTCAATCTTTGCCGTCTCCGTGAGCTTGGATCGCAGGATTTGCAGGGCCTTGGGAGCCTCATCTGGCCCGAGCCAAGCCAGAGCGCGGACGGCCTGGCCCGAGGTCTTGCTCCCAAGGGCCAACTGCCAGCGCGGCGCATGACGCAGTTCGACCGCTTGCCGGCCAAGGTTCAGCACACGGCTTCGACCGGAAGTGAGGTAAACCGACTTGACCGGCATCTGTGTCGTGAGGCCCAGAGCGTTTGCCGCGGTAGCCCCGCTCGGGACGATCGTCTCGCCCCGCTGCACAGCGAGCGCTTCAATCGCCTGTTCAGCCGACGGACTGCGCGGACCAAAGCGTGTCTGGACGGGGCGCATGTAGATGCCGCGTCCCGCACGGATCAACTCGCCGCGCGCGGCCAGACGCGACAGCGTCTGATCGACCGCCGCGCGCGAGCCGAGGTGCAAAAGGCCCTTCGCTGCCAAGGGCGCCCCCTCCGGCAACGTCATCGCGACCTTCATGATGCTCTCGGCCATGCGCTCCATGATCGCTCCTCTGTCAGAAATCTACACGTTTTTCTGACAGTTTTCAACCATGCGCTCTCACCCGAACCGTCGCCCGGCTTCGGTAAAGGTGTACTCGTTGACGATGATCCCCTCCTCGATGGCCTCATCCGAGGTGAGGTGGTCGTATTCGGCTTCAAGCTGGCGGTAGAGCCAGCAGGCCAGATCGCGGAGCGCCTCGGTCACGATCTCCTCGGCGTCTTCAGTCGGCGGTTGCCAGGTCGGACTGTCCCGCGTGACGTCAACGGCCATGGTGTATTCGTGGCAATAGCGGCCGCGATGGCTGGCCTCGGCGGCAAGTTGGTAGAAGTTCCGCCGTTGGATGGCCTGCAGCCGATCCGCGATGCAGTGCAGCGTCGCGTCCGTGGGCGCGTAGTCCCGGATGCGCACGGCCGCACCCTTGGCGTGGGACCAGTAGCCTTCGAAGCAAGCACCGTCGCCCTGGCTCCAGAAGCCAGAGAACCAGATGCAGGGCTTGGCCCGCGTCCCGCCGCCCATCAGTCGGACGGGAGTCGTCTTCAGGCGAATGCCGAGGATTTCGCAGACCCGCTCGAAATCCTCGTAGACCGCGTCCCACCAATCATCGTGGGGCCCAAGCTCGCGATACCAACTGCGCGCCTTCTCCTTGGCGGCCTCCGAGAGTTCGGGGAACTGGTAGACGGTGGTGCAGATGACCTCAGGCATCGACGTCCTCCCCGTTGAGAGCACCGGCCAGCCATTCGTGCGTGCTCGTCCAGCCGATGGGTTTGCGCGCGCCGAGGTCGATGACACGCGCGCCGCCGCCGAAGGCGTCGAGGCGCGGACGGGAACAGGTCAGGGCGTATTGGAAGCCCCAAAGGCCGGTGAGGTCGAGCTCTTCCGCAAGGCGCAGCACGAAGCGGATGACGGCTTCGACATCGCCGTAGTCATGGTCATGGATCCAAAGGGCGGCGCCTTCGGGTGCGTCCTGGCGCGCAACGGTGAGGCCCACGACTTCCGGGTCGTCGGCGTCCTGATCCGCAGCGCGCAAGCTCTGGAACAATGCGAGCGCGCGGGCAGCCTTGTCAGGGGTGCCAACGTCGAGCAGGCACGAGAAATGGGTGAAGTAATCCGCCATGGGGACCTCCTGAATGGGGAAAACCCGGCCAAGAGGCCGGGCGTTGGATTGGGATGAAGGGATAATACCAAAGGCGCTGGCGTCTGACTCATTTTGGATTTCTGGGGTTCTCGGTGCGCCGGCGATCTGATTCCATGGCGGCAAAGGAGTTTCCGATGCCTGCCAGAGTTTCCCTTTGCACCGATCTC
>JAUHVK010000039.1 GCA_030425145.1 Alphaproteobacteria bacterium
GGAGAGTAGGTCACCGCCAAACCTAATAAAATCCCCAATCTCTATACGATTACAAAACACCAAACCAAACCAGCAATCAGCTCACCGCACCAGGACAATTCCCGCGCCAAGTCTTGACGAAGCGTGTGGTGATTTGTCGTTTGCGAGCGGTGAGAATGATCCGCGGACAGGCAAAGAAAAGAGGCTGCTTCCGCAGCCTCCAACCTCACATCTTGTTCAGGTAGCGCGACAACGCGGTTTCTGTGCCGTTGTCCCAGATGTCGGTCAGCCAGCCTTCGAAAGCGGTCGCAAAACGTGTGTCCGCTGCAAGTTCGCCGTAGAACTGCGTTTGCTGCAACCATACGTTCGGCATCTCGCGTGCGCGCGTGGCGGTTGCAACGAGATCGCTCCAGATCGGATCGTTTGCTTCAATGGTGCTGCCATCTTCCCGTGTGCCGTAACACATGCGCGCCCAGAGCGCCTCGGTCAGGGCCAGCCCGGAGATCGGTGTGCCAGCGGCCAGCGCCTCCCGCAGGATCGGGAGGATAAACCCGGGATGCCGGGAAGATCCGTCGAACGCCACGCGCCGCGTGGTGTCGCGAATCTCGGGGTTGGAGAAACGGCGGGTGATAAGGTCGAGATAGGCGGCAGGGGAGGTGCCGGGTACCGACGCCACATGCGGTATGATCTCTTCGATCTGTACCTTCTTGAAAAAGCCCGCAATCTGAGGATCGGCCATACAGCTTGCGATGGTCGGTCGCCCCAGAAGCTCCCCGGCATTCGCCAAAACCTGATGACCTGCATTCAACATGCGGATCTTCATCGCCTCATAGCTGTGCACGTTCGGCGAGAAGGTGGCTCCAACCTTGTCCCAATCGGGGCGCCCCAAGCAGAAATTGTCTTCGATCACCCATTGGCGGAAATTCTCATGCGTGACCGGGGCGGCATCCTTGATGCCGAGCTCCAGAACGCGCAGACGTTCCGCGTCGCCCGTCGCGGGTACGATGCAATCCACCATGGAATTGGGGAAACTGCCGGTAGTGTCGATCCAGTCGGCCAATTTCGGGTCGATCCCCTGCGCAAGACCAACAAGGGTTTGCCGAAGGATCGCGCCATTGCCTTGAAGGTTGTCACAGCACTGCCCGGTGAAGGGGGCAATGCCTGCCTCTTTTCGATTCCGCAGCGCCGCTACCATGGCGCCGAATGCAGTGCGTGGTGTATCGGGATGCGCCATGTCGTGCTGGATGTCCGGGTGCCCGGTGTCCAGCTTGCCATGCGCATCGCGGTAATAGCCCCCTTCCGTCACGGTCAGGGACACGATGCGGATACGCGGGTCCGACATGGCGGCGATCAGCGGGCCGTGGCCTTCTTCGACAGGAACGAAATCAATCATTGAGCCGATCACCTCGGCGGAGGTTCCGGCTGGATCAAGCTCGATCAGAGTGGTCAGGCAATCCTGCGCCAGAAGCCTGTCGCGCATCGCCGCATCACCGGGGCGTACACCGGCGCCGATGATCGCCCAGTCCTGCGCCAAACCCTGTTGCATGAGGCGGTGGAGATACCACGCCTGATGGCCACGGTGGAAATTGCCCAGTCCGATATGCACAATTCCCGGTGTGAGTTTCGCGCGATCATAGGTCGGGCGGGCGATGCCTTCGGGCAGTTGGTCCAGCGTGCCCAGAGATAGCGCCACGGGGCTGTTTCCGGTGTCCTGTTTCAGCTCATCCATTGGCCACCATCCACGTTGTAGCATTGCGCGACGACATAGTCGGCATCGTCGCTGGCAAGGAACACGGCCATGCCGGTCAGGTCATCTGCTTTGCCCATGCGGCCGTAAGGCACGGCTGCACCGACTTCGCGCTTCTTCTGGCCGGGGGCCTTGTTTTCATACTTGGCAAAGAACGCATCCACGCCGTCCCAATGTTCACCGTCGACGACGCCCGGAGAGATCGCGTTCACATTGATGCCGTGCTGGATCAGGTTCAGGCCCGCCGATTGCGTCAGCGAGATGATCGCGGCTTTGGTCGCACAGTAAACGGCGACAAGCGGCTCGCCCCGACGCCCCGCCTGGCTTGCCATATTGATGATGCGGCCCTTGATGCCGGCGTCGATCATGTGGCGGGCGACGGCCTGAAGCGTGAAGAGCGTTCCCGCAACATTGATGTCGAATGTGCGCGCGTAATCTGCGCGGGTGATCTCGGTGATCGGGGCGGCGGTAAAGATCGCCGCGTTATTGATTAGGATGTCGATCCGGCCCAGCTCCGCGATGGCCTGCGCAACTGCCGCGTCGATGCTGGCCTGATCGGTCACATCCATATGCACGGCAATCGCCTGTTCACCAATCTGCGACGCGGTTTCCTGGGCACGGGGCAGGTCGATATCGGCAATGGCGACGCGCGCGCCTTCGGCCACATAGCGTTCGGCAAAGGCCCGCCCGATACCGCGGGCGGCACCGGTGATCAGTGCGGTTTTTCCGTCAAGTCGCATCAGTCAATCCGCAATCCTTGGGCGTCGAATTTGTGCATCTGATCCAACTGTGGGGTCAGGTAGATCGTATCGCCGTGGCGCACCGAAATGTCCCCGGTGATCCGGACTGTCATCATTTCATCAAGCCCGGTGCCATGTACGTGGATGAACGTGTCAGAGCCAAGATGTTCGGCGACGCCGACTTTGCCCTTCCACGTTCCTTCGGTCATCGACACGTCGATGTGCTCGGGGCGGATACCGGCTTTGACGCCACCGTATTTCTTCGCCTCGGCCCCGCCAAAGATGTTCATCTTGGGCGACCCGATGAAGCCAGCCACAAACTCGTTTCGCGGTTTGTGATAAAGCTCCAGCGGGCTGCCGACCTGCTCGATATGGCCTGCGCGCAAAACAACGATCTTGTCGGCCATGGTCATGGCTTCGACCTGATCGTGGGTTACGTAGATCATGGTCGTCTCTAGGCGTTTGTGCAGTTCGCTGATCTCGAGCCGCATCCCGACCCGAAGAGCAGCGTCGAGGTTAGACAGCGGCTCGTCGAAAAGGAATGCTGCAGGTTCGCGAACGATCGCACGACCAATGGCGACACGCTGGCGCTGGCCACCGGACAATTGGCCGGGGCGGCGATCAAGGTAGTCGGTGAGGTTGAGTACCGCGGCAGCGCCTTCAATTCGTTTGTTGATCTCGGCCTGATCCATACCCGCCATCTTGAGAGGGAAAGCGATGTTCTTGCGTACCGACATATGCGGGTAAAGCGCGTAGGACTGGAACACCATCGCCAGACCGCGTTTCGCGGGAACGACATTGGTGGCGTCCTTGCCGTCGATCTCGATATGGCCGGTGGTGATGTCCTCAAGCCCCGCGATCAGACGCAGCAGCGTGGACTTCCCGCAGCCCGAGGGGCCGACGAATACGGTGAACTCGCCATCTTCGATGGTCAGGTCCAAAGGTGGAATGACCTGCACGTCGCCAAAGCTCTTGGTGACCTGTTTCAGTGTGATTTGTCCCATGGGTCAGGTTCCTTGTTTCAGGTCGTTATTTGACGGCGCCAAAGGTCAGGCCGCGGACAAGTTGTTTCTGGCTGAACCAGCCAAGAATGAGGATCGGCGCAATGGCCATGGTCGAGGCTGCACTCAGCTTGGCAAAGAACAGACCTTCCGGGCTGGAATAGCTGGCGATGAACGCGGTCAACGGGGCGGCATCGACCGCCGTGAGGTTCAGCGTCCAGAAGGCTTCGTTCCACGCGAGGATGAAGTTCAAAAGCATGGTCGACGCGATGCCGGGAACGGCCATGGGCGTGAGGATATAAAGCACCTCTTCCTTCAGCGTCGCCCCATCCATCCGCGCGGCCTCGAGGATCTCGACCGGGATTTCGCGGAAATAGGTGTAGAGCATCCAGACGATGATCGGCAGGTTGATGAGCATCATCACGATCACCAGACCTGCGCGGCTGTCTAGAAGCCCAAGCTCGATGAAGAGCAAGTAGATCGGGTACAACACACCCACCGCCGGCAGCATCTTGGTCGAGAGCATCCAGAGAAGGATGTCCTTGGTCCGGCGCGACGGCACAAAGGCCATCGACCAGGCGGCCGGAACGGCGACGATCAGTCCCAGAATGGTCGAGCCTCCGGCGATGATGATCGAGTTCATCAGGAACCGCCCATAATCCGACCGCTCCATCACGACACCGTAGTTTTCCAGTGTCCAATCGAAGCCAAGGAAAAGGGGAGGGCTGGCGATGGCCTGCGCTTCGGTCTTGAAGCTGGTCAGGATCGTCCAGAGGATCGGGAAGAAGATCAGCAATCCAATCGCCCAGGCAAGGCCGGTGTTGATCAGTTTGCGGCGGGGGGTAACAGCACGGGCCATGATCAGGTGTCCAGGTTCTTGCCGACGATCCGCATCAGGAAGATCGCGACGATGTTGGCGAGGATGATGGCGTAGACACCACCGGCTGAGCCCAGTCCGACGTTCTGGCTTTCCAGAACGCGCTGGAAGATCAGGTAAGACAGGGTGCGGGTTCCGAACGCGCCGCCCGTGGTGACGAAGATCTCGGCAAAGATTGCCAGAAGAAAGATCGTCTGGATCAGGATCACAATCGTGATCGCGCGGCTCAGGTGCGGAAGAATGATATAGAAAAAGCGCTTGAGAACAGGCGCGCCATCCATCTCGGCGGCCTCAAGCTGTTCGCTGTCAAGCGACTGGATCGCGGTCAGCAGGATCAGCGTCGCAAAGGGCAGCCACTGCCACGACACGATCATGATGATCGACTGCAACGAGGCATCGGACAGCCAACTGACCGGCTCTGCCCCGAAGAACCGCCACAGATGCGCCAGCAGGCCGTTCACCGGGTCCATGAACATGTTTTTCCAGACCAGCGCAGACACGGTCGGCATCACGAAGAATGGTGCAATCACAAGGATGCGGACAACACCTTGGCCCCACATCGGCTGATCCAGAAGGATCGCCAGAAGGATGCCCAGGCAAACGGTGATCACCAGCACACCCAGAACAATCAGAAGTGTGGTTTGAATCGCAGGCCAGAAGGCGCTGGAGCTGACAAAGCGGATATAGTTGTCGAAGCCCGTCCAGCCCTGATCCCCACCGCGCAGCGGCAGATATGTGCGGAACGAAAACCAGAGTGTCATGATCAGCGGGACCAACATCCAGCCCAAGAGCAGAACAACCGCCGGGGCCATCATCAGTCGGGCCGCTGATCGGGATGCTTTTGTCGCCATGGGATACATCTCCTCCGTTGCCAGCCCGTCGCAGAATACCGCGCTGTCAGAATAGAACCACGTTCAAGTGGCAGAGCTGTGGGGTGTGGGGGTGTCAGGGGGCCGCGCGCGGCCGCCCCCTGCAGGTCAAGCCTAAGGCTTAGCGGTAGCCAGCGGCTTCCATGACTTCGGTGGCAATCGCCTGCGCTTTTGCAAGCGCTTCGTCCACGGATTGCTGACCGGCATAAGCGGCCGAGAATTCCTGGCTCACTTCGGTTGCCATACCCGCGAATTCCGGGATCGCGACGAACTGGATACCGACATAGGGCACCGGATCGACTGTCGGATTGGTCGGGTCAGCTGCGTTGATCGAGTCCAGTGTCATCTTGGCAAACGGAACTTCCTGATACTCAGGTGTTTCGTAGAGGGATGTACGTGCGCCCGGAGGAACGTTCGCCCAGCCTTCTTTGCTGGCGACCAGCTCGATGTAGTCTTTGGACGTGGCCCACTCGATGAACGCCTTGGCCGCTTCCTCTTTCTGGGTGCCTGCCGGGATCGCAAGAGCCCATGCCCAGAGCCAGTTGGAGCGCTTCTCGACGCCTTCGGCATTCGGTGCCAGTGCGAAACCGACATGGTCAGCCACGGTTGAGTCGTTCGGGTTGGTCACGAAGGACGCCGCAACCGTTGCGTCGATCCACATGCCGCACTTGCCCTGCTGGAACAGCGAGAGGTTCTCGTTGAAACCGTTGGTGGCATAGCCCTCGGGGCCATAGTCGTTCATCAGGCTGACGTAGAAGTCCAGTGCGGCCTTCCACTGCGGCTGATCGAACTGTGCGTTCCACTCTTCGTCGAACCAGCGTGCGCCGAAGGAGTTGCCTGTGACGGTGATGAACGCGCCGCCTTCACCCCAGCCGGCCTTGCCGCGCAGGCAGATGCCGTTGATGTCGTTGGCCGGATCATCCATTGCTGCTGCGGCTTCACGGATGAACTGCCATGTCGGGGCGTCCGGCATTTCCAAACCTGCTTTTTCCATCAGGTCGGTGCGGTACATGACCATGGAGCTTTCGCCGTAGAACGGTGCCGCATAGAGCGTGCCGTCATGGGAAAGACCGCCACGCATAGCGGGCAGGATGTCGTCAACGTCATACTCGGCGGACAGATCGTCCAGCGGAACCAGCCAGCCATTGGCACCCCAGATCGGGGTTTCGTACATGCCGATAGTCATGATGTCGAACTGGCCACCCTTGGTGGTGATGTCCGTTGTCACGCGCTGACGCAGCACGTTCTCTTCCAGTGTCACCCACTCGACTTCGTGGCCGGTCTTGGCCGTGAAGTCGTCGGTATAACCCTGCATGCGGATCATGTCGCCGTTGTTGACTGTTGCGATGGTGATGGTCTCTGCCTGTGCGGCCCCGACCATGATGAGCGACAACGCTGTCGCCGCACGAAGTGCGCTACTCAGGTGCATCCGAATCCTCCCTGGTTTTTGGATTACCTGGCGGCACTCAACACCAAATCATTTACTCGCGTCAATCAAAATTTTACTCGCGTAAATTTTGTTAGGCAGACTCACGCATGATCAGGCGCGCTGGGAACAGACTTTCTGCCCTGTTTTCAAGGCGTCCACCGCTTTCGATCAGGCGGAACAACGTCTCAACAGCATTGTCCGACACCGCACTATAGTCATGCGCCGCCGTCGTCAGGGAGGGGCAGGTGAAGCGCGAAAACGGGTGATCGTCATGAGAGGCGACTCGCAAGTCACAGTCCGGTCCACGCCCGACTCGCACACCGCTTTCGCAACAGGCCGACAGAAATCCGATCGCCAGACGGTCATTGCTGCACAGCACCGTGTTGGTCGGCAGGGACTTGTCGGCGAGAATTTTCAATCCGCCCTGACGCCCGATTTCCTCGAAACCCCAACCGGTGCCGTCGATCTTGATCACATGGGGTTCCAATCCCAACCGCTCCATCATCGACAGATAGGCGATGCGGCGCTTGTTGGCATTCGGGTTGGCGGGTGTCCGCATCTCGAAGAAACAGGGCGCCTCACCGGTGCGGCTCAGATACTCCACCGTCTGCGACACAAAGCTGTGGTTGTCTGACCCCACAAAAGCTTCGCCCATCCCCTCGATATTACTGTCGAAAAGCACGGTCGGGACATGTTTGCAAAAGGTCTCAATGGCCGCTTTGTCCGACTGCCGTCCAAGCGGTGCCAGCAGCACACCCGCGGGCTTCATCGACCGCAAACTGTCCAGGATGACATTCTCATGTGCCTGATCGCCATGTGCGCTGAACAGCGACGGGGTAAACCCCGCTTCGATACAGCGCCCTTCGATCATCCGCACAATCTCACCAAAGAACGGGTCTGCCAGATACGGCACCACGATGCCGATATTCTTGGTCAGCTTCCGGTTTTGGTTCATCGCATAGATGTTGGGGCGGTAGTCGTATTTCTCGAGAGCCGCCTCGATCCGGGTTCGCGTGGATTTGCGTACGCTATTGGGATCATGAAAGTATTTCGACACCGTCGGCCGAGAGATGCCGCTGACGGCGGCAAATTCTTCCATGTTCCGGATCTCGGGATGTGACATGGTGGGCCCTAAAAGTCGCGTCGGAATACTCAATCCAATTTTGACAATTTCTTATCGCGCGCAAAAAATCAACAAGTCGCGTAAAGTTTGTCTTTCGCGCGCAGTTGCCAGCGGCAACCGCCAGCAGCGCGCAAAGCCAATGCTCAAACTTTGGTCAGTGCAGGGTTTTCAGCGCCTGATAAAGCGCCCGATAGCGCGCCAGCCGTGCATCAAGCGCCGCGGTTGGAACCGGATCAAACCAATCGGCAACCTCTGGTTGCTGGCCCAGATCCGACAGGCTCATCGCGCCCGTACCACAGGCGGCCAATCGCGCGGCACCCATCGCCGGGCCTGCATCCGACCCGACCGTGCGCCCAATCCGCTGGCCCGTTGTGTTGGCAATCAGTTGTAGCAGGAACGGCGACTTGCTGCCCCCGCCGATGGCCGACAGGTGCGGCAAGCCGTTGATCGTGTCGCCGAAGCTCTCCACCGCATCGGCAAAGGTAAAGGCCACGGCCTCGACCACTGCGCGACACAAACCAGCGCGCGAGGTGGTATCCTCCAGCCCAAAGAACCCGGCCCGGATATGTGGATCTCCATGCGGGCTGCGTTCTCCGGTGAGGTAAGGCAGGAAGATCGGAACACGGGTCGGATCGGCGCTTTCCGCAAGCGCCACCACATCGCCTGCACTGATGCCCAACTGCCCCGCCAGCCACGCAATGGGCCGCGCACCGTTCAGCATCGCCGCCATCTGGTACCAGCGCTCCGGCACCGTATGCGCAAAGGCATGTACGAATTTCGCGGGGTTCGGGTGATAGGCGTCCCCGGCCACGAACAATTGGCCGGATGTCCCAAGTGAGATGAACCCGCGTCCCGGCTCGGTCGCACCTAGGGACACAGCCCCCGTCGCCGCATCGCCGCCACCGGCGACGACGGGAATACCGACCGGCAATCCGGTCTCCGCAGCGGCCGACGCCGTGATCTGACCAACCACCTCGTGCCCATCCGCAAGTCGCGGAAGCCAGTCCGGCGCGGTTGCGCTGGCGTAGGCCACCTCGGCGCTCCAGTCGCGCGCGCCCTGATCCAGCCACAGCGTACCCGCCGCATCCGACCGATCCGTCGCCAAGTCACCATGCAGTCGCAGACCGATGTAATCCTTCGGCAACAGCACGTGCGAGATCTGCGCATGAAGTTCGGGTTCTTCCCGCGCGACCCACATCAGCTTGGGTGCGGTAAAACCGGGCAGGGGCAGCACACCGGAAATCGTCCCGATCTCCGGTAGCGCGGCTTGCAGGCGTGCGCAATCCTCGGTCGATCGGCTGTCATTCCACAGGATCGCCGGGCGCAGAACAGCCTGCGCAGCGTTCAACAGCACCGCTCCGTGCATCTGCCCGGACAGGCCCACTGCCTTGACCTGATCCAGCGACACAGCAGCGCCGACCTCGGCAACAGCGGCACAGGTGGCAACCCACCATGCCTGCGGGTCCTGCTCGGACCAACCGGGATGCGGGGATTGAACCGCCAGATCGGCGGTGGCGGATGCGTGAATCGCCGTGCCGTCGGTGCAGATCACCTTGACCGCCGATGTACCTATGTCGATGCCCAGAAACATGCCGAAGCATTACGTCAGCGCTAACATTGACGCAAGTCACCTGATCGCGTCGTGGAACTGGCGCAGCCCGATCAGTCGAGCTAGATAGATTCCAACACAAGGGAGGTGGATATGAGCAGTCTTGACGCGAAATTCGCACGGCTGGGTGCCGACAACGCACCGGGGCAGGAGGTCCGCCAGAATGCTGACGACCTGAAATCGGTGATGCGCGGGGAAAAGATACCCGGCGTTCCGGTGGATTTCTCGCATGGCGACGTCGATGCGTTCGAACCGACACCGGGCGCGCGCGCCGCGTGGGAAGCCGGGTTCGAAGAGGGTGGGTCTCAGGCCTATACCGAATACCGTGGCGCCGCCGCGATCCGCGAAGACGTTGCCGCCAGCCTTGCCGCCTTCACTGGCGCACCGGTCGATCCGGTGGATGAACTGATCATCACCCCCGGCACACAAGGGGCGCTGTTCCTCGCCCTTGGCGCGACAGTGGATCGCGGCACCAAGGTTGCCATCATGGAGCCGGATTACTTTGCCAACCGCAAACTCGTCGCTTTCTTCGGCGGAGAGATCATGCCGGTCGCACTGCACTACCACGACGCCGCCCCGCAGCGCGGCCCAGACCTCGGCCAGTTGGAAGCAGCGTTCAAAGCCGGGGCCGAAGTGCTGGTCTTTTCGACCCCCAACAACCCCACAGGCGTGGTCACACCCGAAGACACGATCACCGAAATCGCCCGCCTCGCGGCAGAGAACAACGTAACCGTGATCGTCGACCAGCTCTATTCCCGCCTGCGCTACAGCGGCGAAACCTACACCCACATGCGGGCCTGTGCCAAGCGACCCGAGAACCTGATCACGATCATGGGGCCGTCGAAAACCGAATCCCTCAGCGGCTTCCGCCTTGGCGTTGCGTTCGGCTCGGCAGCCCTGATCGACCGGATGGAGAAACTGCAGGCCATCGTGTCGCTGCGAGCCGCAGGTTACAGCCAGGCCGCGCTCAAGACGTGGTTCCACGAACCCGAAGGCTGGATGGAGACCCGCATCGCCCAGCACGAGGCGATCCGCGACGACCTGCTCAAGATCTTCCGGGATGCCGGTTTCCCGACTGCGTCTCCGCAGGCAGGCAGCTACCTCTTCCCGGAACTGCCGGAACTGGTGGTGTCGCCCGAGGACTTTGTTCGCCTTCTGCGCCTTCAGGCCGGGGTCACGGTCACGCCGGGGTCTGAATTCTCACCGCACACCCATTCCAGCGTGCGGTTGAACTTCTCACAGGATCACGCGGCCTCGGTCGCTGCAGCACACAGAATTGTCGAAATGGTCGAAAGGTACCGCGCATGAAGATCGGAATTGCAGGACTGGGCGCCATCGGGCTGCACGTCGCGCAGGAACTTGACCGGGGAGGCATCCCCGGTTGCGAATTGGGTGGCATCAGCGCCCGCAATGCAGACCGCGCCGCCGAGGCCAACGCGACCCTGTCGAAACCCGCCCCGGTCTATTCTCTGAGCGAACTGCCAGACCATTGCGATATCGTCATCGAAACCCTGCCACCGCAGCTTTTCATGGATTTGGCTGTGCCGACCATCGAAGCGGGCAAGGAACTGATCGTTCTGTCCGCCAGCCAGTTGATGGGCCAGCACGCGCTGCTTGACCGGGCCGCGGTAACCGGGGCCAAGGTCCTCATCCCTTCGGGCGCGATCCTTGGCCTCGACGCGATCAAGGGGGCAGCGGTCGGCAACCTGAAATCGGTTGTGATCGAAACCCGTAAACCCGTCCCGGGCCTCGCCAAAGCGCCTTACGTGATCGACAACAACATCGACCTCAGCAACCTGACCGAACCGAAACTGGTTCTAGGCGGCGCTGTCACCGATGTGGCCAAAGTCTTCCCGGCCAACGTCAACGTCGCGGTTGCTGTCAGCCTTGCAGGCTTCGGCACCGACAAGACCCGCATGGAAGTCTGGGCCGATCCGTCGCTGGAAAAGAACCAGCACACCGTCCGCGTGGTCTCGGACTCGTCAGACTTCACCATGACGATCCAGAACCGTCCGACCGAAGAAAACCCGGCCACCGGTAAGATCACCGCGCTCAGCGTGATCGCAATGTTGCGGCAGAAAACGTCAGTGCTTCAGGTGGGAACCTGACGGGTCAGTCGCCCAAACGCACATTGGAAGGGGAGGCGCCCCGTTCAGCGGCGCTGAACCCCATCTGATCCAAAATGTAGCTTGCGCCAACGGCGATCACGGCGATGGCGATAAATCCAAGTAGCATGGCTTTCACTGCGAGCTCTCCTCAGGCGCGGTTTCTTTGCGCAGGTAGGTCACGAGATCAGCGCGGTCCTGCGCGCCCGTGATCCGCTGCATCGGCATCTTTGTACCGGGAATGTAGTGCTCTGGACCGATGTCGAAAAGGGCGTCAATCGTGTCATCGTCCCAGATGATATCCGACCCGTTCAGCGCGGCGGAATAAGTATAATCCTCAACCGTCCCGGCGCGTCTGCCAAAAAGGTCGTAAAGGCTCGGCCCGGCGCGTCGTGCGCTGCCCGGCGTGAGCGTGTGGCAGATCGAACATTTCCGCATGAACTGTCGTTCGCCATTGGGCATCGTATCGGCAGCCTGAAGGAAAGACGGCGATCCGGTGGCCATCGGATCGGCCTCGCCCATCGCGTCGATCGGCCAAGAATACATGCGCGGGTCAAGGCCGCCCGCGTGAATGTTGGTGCCGTCGTTCGAAAACGCCAGCGCCCAGATCGGACCACGTTCTGTGGCGCGGAAATCGCGCGCGATGCGCCAGTCGTGGGTGTCCACCACCATGATGTAGCCTTCACCGTCCCCAACCGCGAGCATCGCCCCGTCCGGGCTGGTCGCCATCGACAGGATCGGCCTCCGCTCCAGCGTCAGGTCGGCAATCGTGTCCCCTGTCGCAATGTCCAGAACCCGCGTGCCGCCATCGACAGCGCCGTAGGCAAGCCAACCCGCGTCCTCGTTCAGCTCCAGCTCATTTACGCCGAACCCGTGTTCGATCACTCGCTGGCGCTCGCTGTTGATACTGAGATCCCAAAGCCGGATGCTGCCATCCGCAGATGCGGAATAAAGACCCGTGCCTTCATCGGTGAAAGCCACGTCATTCACCGGCCCGCTATGCCCGGTCAGGAAAACCGGCGCACCGCCGTCCACGGGCCAAAGACCGATACTTCCGTCCCAAGAAGCAGAGGCCACGGTAGCCCCGTCCGGCGACAGGGCCAAGGAAACCACCTTGCCCTTGTGTCCCTCTAGAACCGCCTGCGCGGTGCCGTCTGTCCCCCAGACGCGCAGAGTAAAATCGTCGCCGGCAGAATAGACCCGGCCATCCGGCGCAAAGACAACGGCGTTGACCGCCGCTTCATGCCCGTCGAACCACAAGGGGGTCTGGTCCGACCAAAGCCCCACCGCGTTGTCGAAACTCACGGTGGCGATCTGGTCTGTCTCGGACACGGCGATCCCCATGATGGGGCCGCCATGACCTTGGAGTGTGAAAAAATCACCTGCGGCCCCCGAGGTTGCCCAAAGCAGGGCCGCAGATGTGGCCAAAGCCGTGCGCATGTTACTCGGCGGGGGTTGCACCGCTGGGTGCCTTGTTTTCCCGCTTCTTCACTTCCTCGACCCACAGGCTGTGGTGCTCTTTGGCCCACTGTTCCTCAACCATGCCAGTGCCCATCGCATCATAGGCGCCTTCCATGCCGACCGAGCCGATGTAGATATGCGCGAGGATGATCGCCATCAGAACAAAGCTCACGATGGCGTGCCACAGCTGCGCGTACTGCATCTCTTCATGCGGAGTGAGCGTTTCCGGCAGGATACCAAAGCCCATCATCTCGGGCAGGCCAGTGCCGTTCAGCAGGGTGAACGTTTTGGCGAACAGAGGCAGCTCAAACGGGAAGAGCAGAGACAGACCCGAAATCGAGATCGAGCCGCCCAACACGATCACTGACCAGAAGATCAGCTTTTGACCTGCGTTGAACTTCTTGGCCGGGGGATGCCCACCGCCAAAGAGACCACCACCTTTGGCAATCCATTTGATGTCTGTCTTGTCCGGGATGTTGTGGACGACCCACATCACGAACACCATCACCAGCGCCAGCATGAAGGCCCAGGACACGTTGTTGTGCACCCATTTCGACACCGAGGCCAACCAGGCATAGCTTTCATGGCCAAATGTCGGGATCAGGAATTTGCGGCCCATCAGCGAAATCAGCCCGGTGATCCCCAACAGAATGAACGACCCCGCCAGAAGCCAGTGGCCGAAGCGTTCGAAATTCTTGAAGCGCTCAATCCGGCGTCCTGTCTTTTCGCCGTCGATCATCACCCGACCGCGCAGCAGGAAGAACAGGGCCAACGCGCCCAGCGTGCCCAGAAGCAGGTAGCCGCCATAGGTCAGAAGCGGGCCTTCGCGGAACTGCAACCACCACATGCCACGGTCCTGGATCAGCACATTGGATGCCGGTCCACGCGATTGTGTCGTGATCTCTGCCGCGTTGAAGCGCATACCGCGCCACAGGTCGGGGTCCGAGGCGCCGCCCAATGTGCCAAGCTGGTCGCTAAGTCCAGCCGCAGCCGATGGGTCACCAACGTTTTCAGAGCGGTAGGTGTTGTCGACCTGCAAGCCCTGCTGACGCCGCATGATGTCCTCAAGGGTGGTCGCGCCACCAGTGGCCGTGCGATCGATTTCGGGCTCTGCTGCAACAGAACCGGCGTCTTGCGCGTTGGCCTGTGTCGGGACGATCCCCGACGCCAAGAGCGAAAACGCGAAAACGGCCATGATGCAACCAAGGAACAAGTGTCGAATGTCACGCATTTCCTGCGTCCTCCCTATCGAGCGTTCGAAACGCTCCGGCTTGCGAATTGCAGTCTTTATGAGTCAGGCTTGACCGAGTTTTTAAGCGATTAGGGTGCCCGAAACATGGGCGAACCATATACCTTTGCAAGGATACTCAAGATAGTGCCAACAGCAAGCCATTCTGCGACAATCAGTGGGGGCAAAACACGGCTTTATGGCTGATTTTCTGACATTTTCCAACGCAGCCATCGCTGCTGTCCTGGGCGTGTTGGCTCTGGTGGCTTCGTACCGGGCATTGCTGACCTCGCGGACCCCGCAGGGGGCGACGGCATGGATTCTGCTGATCCTGCTGTTGCCCATTCTCGGAATATTGCTCTACCTCGTGTTCGGGCATGCGGATTACAGGAAATTCGAACGGGAACGCAGCAAGTCGGACAAAGGCATGTTCGACATGGCCTTGGAGACCGATGTCACCCACGCGCCCTCCCGGCTCGACACCTTCGCCCGCATCGCGCGGCTTCCAGTCACCGACGGCAACGCCATGTCGCTTCTGGTGGATGGCCAGGCCACTTACGAGCACGTGCGCGGCGCGATCCGGTCTGCAGAGCGGACGCTCTACGTGCAGTTCTACTCGATCGCGGATGACGACATTGGCGGCGCGCTGCGCGATGCGTTGATCGAAAGGGCGCAGGCTGGGGTGTCGGTCTGGCTTCTACACGACGAATTGCCGTTCTTCGGCTTGCCGCGGCGGTACAAGCGCGCGTTGGAGGAGGCGGGCGTCCGTATTGCCCGCCCCAAGGGACCAAGCCGCCTGCTTGGTCCGTTTCAATTCAACTTCCGCAATCACCGCAAACTGGTGGTGGTCGACAACAGCGTCGCCTTCACGGGGGGGCTGAACGTGTCGAAAGCCTATGTCGGGCGCGATCCGTCCATTGGCCCTTGGCGCGACACCTTTGCCCGGTTCGAAGGGCCAGTGGTGGCGCAGCTTTCGCTGCATTTCGCGTCGGACTGGATGTGGGCCACCGGCGAAGACCTGCGCGACACCGCCGCCGCCACTCCTGAGGAAACCGGCACGCTGAGGGCGGTGGCGCTGGCATCGTCTCCGGCCGAAGAGATTGCCGCCGGAAACCTCTACTTCATCGCACTTGCTCATGTCGCGCAAACGCGCCTGTGGATCTCGACGCCGTATTTCGTGCCGGACCGTGATGTGCTGACCGCGCTGCGCTTTGCTGCGCTGCGCGGGGTCGATGTGCGCATCCTCGTGCCGGCGCGGGGGGATCACTACATCACGTATTTCGCCGCGATGGCCTATTTCGACGACCTGCGCTCGGTAGGGGGCGAGGTCTGGACCTATGATCCGGCGTTCATCCATCAGAAGGTCGCGCTGGTGGACGACGACATCTGCTCCATCGGTACGATCAATCTCGACATCCGATCCGGTGTGCTGAATTTTGAGCTGACAGTCCTGCTGGAAGGCAAGAGCGCCGCGTCCGAGGTCGAAGACATGCTCATCGCCGATTTCGCTCAGGCGACCTGCGTTGAGGTCGACCTGTCGGATCGCAACCTGATCGTCGGAATGCTGGCGCGTATCGCGCGGCTGTTTGCGCCGGTGCTGTGATGCGGATCGCAAGCTACAACATCCGCAAGGCGGTGGGGCTCGACTGGCGACGTGATCCGCTGCGGATCATCCGGGTACTGGCCGATCTCGACGCAGATGTGGTGGCGCTTCAGGAGGCGGACAAGCGGCTGGGTGCGCGGCCCGCTGTGCTGCCCGAAGACGCGCTTTTCGATCTGACCGGGCTGCGGGTGCTCAACGTCACCAATGGTCCAAGCTCGGGCTGGCATGGCAACGCGTTACTCGTTCGCGAGGGCTGGCGGGTTGGCGAGACAGAGCGGCTCAGCCTGCCGGGCATCGAACCGCGCGGGGCACTGATCGCCGATCTGGAAGGGCCGGGGGCGCAACTGACATTGGTTGGCACTCATCTGGGCCTACGCCGGGGCTGCCGCCAGTTGCAGTTGGCGCATCTTCTCGAGGAGTTGGACGCGCGGACGGGCAGGGCAGTGATCGCCGGGGATTTCAACGAATGGTCGCCGCGCATCGGCTTCGACATTCTGGAACATGCATTCGACGTCATCAGCCCCGGCCGCAGCTTTCACACCTCGCGCCCGATTGCGCCGCTGGACCGCTTTGCGGTGGGGCGGGATTTGCGGGTGTCCGGGGCCGGGGTCTTGACCGAGGGTGAGGCGCGCCGCGCGTCTGACCATTTGCCGGTCTGGATGGACCTCGACATCTGAGCGGCGCAAGCGCGTTCCAAAGACCGTCCAACGTACGGTATGTTTCTCAGTCCTTAACCAACATTCCGCATACCCACGCCCACAAAAGCTTTTGAGCGGGAAGGGTCACTCCCATGCCGCGACACCATGAACTGACACTCTCTTGATCCCCGAAAGGGGCGACCATGAGAAACCGGTTTCAGAAGGCCCCGACAGGGGTACAGGTCCCGGAGTAAAACCCGGCAGATGAGAGAAACGTCAGACCCTTAGGGCGGCGCCGCTTCTTCTCTTTTGAAACAATTCATCCTCGGATTTGACTCGAGGACCTCAAACCAGACAGATCCTCGGGCCCCGCCCGTGGATGACACTCTGCTGTGGATCACAAACGAAAAAGCCCCGGAGCGAACTCCGGGGCTTATCTTTGGTCAATCGTGTGAAACGACGATCAGCCGTCTTTCTGGTCGTAGGCGGTGCCCCAGCCCCATGCGCCGGAACCGAAGCCGCGTGCCACGACGCGCTCGCGGTAGATCGCCGACACCACGTCGCCGTCACCGGCGAGCAGAGCCTTGGTGGCGCACATTTCCGCACAGATCGGCAGTTTGCCTTCGTCGATGCGGTTGCGGCCGTACTTGGCGAACTCGGCTGTGGAGTGGTTCTCTTCCGGGCCACCGGCGCAGAAGGTGCACTTGTCCATCTTGCCGCGCGAACCGAAGTTGCCCGCTTGCGGGTACTGCGGCGCGCCGAAGGGGCAGGCATAGAAGCAGTAACCGCAACCGATGCAGAGGTCCTTGGAGTGCAGGACCACACCCTCTTCGTTCTGGTAGAAGCAGTCCACCGGGCAGACGGCCATACAGGGCGCGTCCGAGCAGTGCATACAAGCCACCGAGATCGAGCGTTCGCCGGGCTTGCCGTCGTTGATCGTGACCACCTTGCGGCGGTTGATCCCCCACGGAACCTCGTGTTCGTTCTTACAGGCCGTGACGCAGGCGTTGCATTCGATGCAGCGTTCGGCGTCGACTAGAAATTTAGCGCGTGCCATGTCTTTTTCTCCTCCTTACGCTGCCATGATCTTGCAAAGCGTTGCTTTGGTTTCCTGCATCTGGGTCACCGAGTCATACCCGTAGGTCTGCGCGGTGTTTGTCGATTCACCCAGCACATAGGGGTCGGAACCTTCCGGGTACTTGCCCCGCAGGTCTTCGCCCTGGAAGTGCCCACCGAAGTGGAACGGCATGAACGCCACACCGGGAGCGACCCGTTCGGTCAGCATGGCCATAACCTTGACCTTGCCGCCTTCCGGACCTTCCACCCAGACCTGCGACCCGTCACGCACACCAAGGTCGTTGGCATCGCGCGGGTTGATCTCGATGAACATGTCCTGCTGCAGCTCGGCCAGCCACGGGTTCGACCGTGTCTCGTCGCCGCCGCCCTCGTATTCGACCAGTCGGCCGGAGGTGAGGATGATCGGGTAATCCGCCGAGAAATCCTTGGCCTGGATCGACTTGTACATCGTCGGCACACGCCAGAACTTCTTGTCCTCGTAGGTCGGGTAGTCGGCCACGAGGTCGTAGCGGTTGGTGTAGAGCGGTTCGCGGTGCAGCGGCACCGGATCCGGGAAGGTCCACACCACGGCACGCGCCTTGGCGTTGCCGAACGGCGCACATTCGTGCTTGATCGCCACACGCTGGATGCCGCCCGAGAGGTCGGTTTTCCAGTTGGTGTTCGGACCCGCCACGGCGTCGATTGCCGCGCGTTCCTCGGCGGTCAGGTCACCGTCCCAGCCAAGATCCATCAGCATCTGCATGGTGAATTCCGGGTATCCGTCCTGGATCTCGGAATTTGCAGAGGCCACGCCCTCGGCCAGCAGGTTGTCGCCATCACGCTCCACGCCGAAACGGGCGCGGAAGGTCAGGCCGCCTTTGGAGACCGGCAGTGACATATCGTACAGGTTTGCCGTACCCGGATGGTTCATCTCGGGTGTGCCCCAGCAAGGCCACGGCATACCGTAGAAATCACCATCGGCCGGGCCGCCATTCGCCCGCAGAGTGGTGCGGTCGAAGGTGTGCTGGTTCTCCATGTGCAGACGCATGCGCTCGGGCGACTGGCCGGTGTAGCCGATCGTCCACATGCCGCGGTTGAACTCGCGGGTGATGTCTTCGATGTTCGGCGTCACACCATCGTCTTCGATCGCGATGTTGCGGAAGATGCGGTCGTGGAAACCGAACTTCTGCGCGAAGAGGCCCATGATTTCATGGTCGGTCTTCGATTCGAAGAGCGGGTCCATGACCTTTTCACGCCACTGGAGCGAGCGGTTCGACGCGGTGACCGAGCCATAGGTCTCGAACTGCGTGGTTGCCGGCAGAAGGTAGACACCATCCGTGCGGTCATGCAGCACGGCGGACACGGTCGGGAACGGATCGATCACGACAAGCGTGTCGAGCTTTTCCATCGCCGTCTTCATTTCCGGCAGACGGGTCTGCGAGTTGGGCGCGTGGCCCCACAGCACCATCACACGGGTGTTGTCCGGCTGATCGAGGTTTTCCTTGTCTTCCAGAACACCGTCGATCCAGCGAGAGACCGGGATACCCGTCAGGTTCATCATCGGCGTTTCGCCAACTGTCTCCTGCGAGAACTGACCTTTCAGCCAATCCAGGTCTTCTTCCCAGACGCGGGCCCAGTGTGCCCAGGACCCTGCGGCCAGGCCGTAGTAGCCGGGCAGGGTGTCTGCGAGAACGCCAAGGTCGGTTGCACCCTGCACGTTGTCGTGGCCGCGGAAGATGTTGGTGCCGCCGCCGCTTGTACCCATGTTGCCGAGGGCAAGCTGGAGCACACAGTAGGCGCGGGTGTTGTTGTTGCCGTTGGTGTGCTGGGTACCACCCATGCACCAGATAACGGTGCCGGGACGGTTGTTTGCCAGCGTACGGGCAACGCGCTCAAGCTGCGAACCGGGGGTACCGGTGACGCGCTCAACCTCTTCGGGGTTCCATTTGGCGACTTCTTCCTTGATCTGGTCCATGCCCCAGACGCGGGTGCGGATGAACTCTTTGTCTTCCCAACCGTTCTCGAAGATGTGCCACAGGATACCCCAGACCAGCGCCACGTCGGTGCCGGGACGGAAGCGGACATATTCGTCGGCATGGGCTGCGGTGCGGGTGAACCGCGGGTCGCAGACGATGACCGGCGCGTTGTTCTGCTCTTTCGCCTTGAGGATGTGGAGCAGGGACACCGGGTGCGCTTCGGCCGGGTTGCCACCGATCAGGAAGATCGCACGGCTGTTGTGGATGTCGTTGTAGCTGTTGGTCATGGCGCCGTAGCCCCATGTGTTCGCAACGCCCGCAACGGTGGTCGAGTGACAGATCCGCGCCTGGTGGTCGATGTTGTTCGTACCCCAGTAGGCGGCGAACTTGCGCAGCAGGTACGCCTGTTCGTTGTTGTGCTTCGCGGAACCGAGCCAGTAGACCGAATCCGGGCCGCTCTCGTCGCGGACCTGAAGCATCTTATCACCGATCTCGTTGATCGCCTGTTCCCAGCTGATGCGCTTCCACTCACCACCCTCTTTTTTCATCGGGTACTTGAGACGGCGTTCACCATGGGCGTGCTCGCGGACAGCGGCACCTTTGGCGCAGTGCGCACCGAGGTTGAACGGGCTGTCCCAACCGGGCTCCTGACCGATCCAGACGCCATTGCTGACTTCGGCGACGACGGTACAGCCGACCGAGCAGTGGGTGCAGACGGATTTGACGGTTTGAACCGCGCCGTTGACGGCGGATTGTGCGCTGGCTTGCGTGACCGCACCGCCCGTTGCGCTGATGGCTGCAAGACCACCGATGGCCAGACCCGATCCACGCAGGAACGAACGTCTGTCGACAGATTTATTGGAGATTTCCGAAATCAGGCCTGTCCGCGCTGCGCGCCGGGTGAGCCCTCCGGTTTTTTTTCTTAGCATGTTATCCCTCTTTAGCTACCTATGGCGCGCTGCGCCGTCGGCTGGGTTGCGATCTGCACAAGGGGGCTGGCCCGCCATGCAGAAGGGGGTGATTTACGATGTACTAGAACCGGGTACTGGCGAGGTAGGCACGTGTATGCGCGGTATCCTGCATACGACCGTTGGCTACAGGGGCATCCGCCGCTTCGGCTTCGGTACCCGATACGGCAACTGCCGCCACAGCAGCTGGAGCTGCAGTGCCTGCCAGTTTCAGAAAATCACGGCGGCTTGCAGACGCCTCGGTTTTCTCAGTCATTGAAGGTTCCTCCCTTCTTCCTGTTTGTGCGGCGCAAGCACCGCGGGGTGACGGTTGCCCGTCGGGTGCACTCCCGGTTTAAGCCGGGGTTAGTCTGAACGCTTCGCGCTCAATCTGCATGAATGCCTTTCCGACCGACCCTACCGCGCTGTAGAGCATGGCAGAGGTTGCGGTTTCGAGATCGGCATAAAAATGACCTGCCCACGGTGCGATGTGGCGGTTAAAAAACAGTTTCTGATCCTCAAGCGAGGAGGGGGCCGCGAACCGTCCAACGATCAGCCCGCCCATCACTTCCATCAGTGTGGCGATGTTATCTTCGGGTTCGTAGACGTTCGGAGCACGTTCGATCCGGCGCGCGGACAGGTCGCTGCGCAGAACCGCCAGCGGTTTCTCGTGCAAGAAGCCGGTCAGGTAGTAGCTGGCATAGGGCAACAGCTCTCCACGGCCCAAGCCGATGAAAAGCTTGTTGAACTCTCGTTCAGCCTGTTTCGGGGTGGTTGTCTTGGCACATCCGGCAAGGCGGGTGACTGCCTGACCGAGTTCGGTGTCATCGCCAGTCAGACCGGCGGTCTGTGCCAGCAAAAACTCATCCGGCGGAGCCGACAGGATCAGCCCGAGGAAATTGTAGAGATCCGCCCGCAGGCGGTCTTCGTCCGACACTGTTGGCGAGGTCTGAGCCGCGCTCGTTGTCATCCTGTCTCGCTTTCTATTCTGAATCGCATCCGACGTGGACGCACGGATTCCTCAATCACTGTATCCAATGGTGTGCCGTTGGCATAATCATCGCCACTGCCCGCATCTACGACTATGGTCGTAGATGCGGGTGCGGCAATTGCATCTTTTTGCATGATTTCCGGAATTGATGCATTTTCCTCGAAAGTTTTCTCGTCATCCTCGGTCAGCGCGATTTCCGACAGATTCTCTGGGGTATCAATACCTTCACCGGATGCCGCTGCGGTTTTGGCCCGTTCTTGCGCTTCCAATGCCTGCACGTGACGCAACAATCCCTTGCCGACCTGGTAGGCGGTCTTGACCCCCGGCGCATCGGTGGCGGCATTGGTAAAATCGCCGTCGTAATCGTTCAGCCCGTCAAGATTGGCCAGCACCGGATTGAGCCGCCAGAGCTGCCGCATCGCCCGGCGGCGCAGGCGTTCGGGCACGGCTTTGTTCATGAACCCGGCAATATCCTGACCAGGCTCCAGACTGTCCGGATCAGGCAGGCCGAGTTCCTCCAGAATCTCGCTGTCGGTCTTTTCCTCAAGCTGTTTCTGCTTGGCCTCGACCTCGGCAGCTTCGACCTTGCGGGCCTCTTCGGCCTCTTCCGCTTCGACCCGCGCTTTGCGGCGGGACCAGAAATCCGAACCCCGGCTCATGACTTGCGTGCCTTTCTTGCGCTTGTAGGCGTGCGGTATACATCGCTGACCTGCGCGATGCGCGCATCCCCGATGCCGTCCTCCACCTTATCCTCGTGATAACGCTTGCGTTTACGCTTTACGAAAGGCTCTTCGACGAAGTGGCGGTCGGTCCACTCCTGCACCCAGGCCACAAGCGCCGGGGGCATCGGAACCTTTTCCACCACATCCTCGCCGCCATCGGCATATTGCATGGCCTCGTGCGGATTTGCGGTTATCAGCTTGACCTTATAAGGCCATTCATCCTCGCCGGGTTGCAGCACCACATAAGCGCAGACCACTGCCTCGGCGAGGCCAATGCGATAGGCTTCGGCATCGGTGCGCCAAAGGGTCAGGTTTCGCGTGCCGACGTGAAACTCGGCGGTATCCCCTTCTTCTCGCAGCATTTTCCAATGGGCTGGCGCGGCACCGGGCAACAGGGCCACAGGCGAATAGGCCCATTTCTGCCAGCGGGTCACACCGGGGCGGCGCTGCATCACAACGCCCACCGGCATCTCGATGGAACGGTCGTCAGTCATGGTCAAACTCTGGTCCTCCCAATCCGGCCTCACGGGCGCGGTTGACATCTGCGTAGCATAGCCCTTGGGTATGTCCAAACATCAACCAACGACAAGAGACCACGCCGGCAACCGCCGCGAAAGGGCCAACATGGGAACCAGAGTGCTTCTTTGTGACTGCCTTGGCAGCCAATCCGTCGACGCCGCCGCCATTGGCGAGGCGACACAGCTTGATCCGTCGAAATTGTATACAAACCTGTGCGGCACACAGGCCGAAGCCGCCGCCAAGGCAATCGAAGCCGGCGATGTCATGATCGCCTGCGCGCAGGAAAGCGCGTTTTTCGAAATGCTTGCCGAGGAGCTTGGCGTCGATGCACCGGGCTTTGTCGACATCCGCGACCGCGCCGGGTGGAGTGACCAATCTGACAAGGCCGGGCCGAAACAGGCGGCGCTGGCGGCCGAGGCGACGCTGAACCTTCCGGTCGCCAAGGTTGTCGATGTGGTCAGCGAAGGCACCTGCCTGATTGTCGGTGGCGGCGAGGCGGCGTTCTCGGCAGCGGCGCAACTGTGTGACTCGCTGGCGGTGACAGTGCTGCAGACTGACACGGCGGATGTACCTTTGGATCGACGCTTTGACGTTGTGCGGGGACGGGTGCGCAACCTGAACGGCGCGCTGGGCCAGTTCGAAGTGCGGATCGACGGGTTTGCGCAACTGCTGCCCGGTGGGCGCGGTGCCTTTGGGTTCAGCGCTGCAAAGGACGGAGCGGTTTCGGAATGTGATCTGGTGATCGACCTGACCGGCGAGCCTGCCATGGTGCCCGCACCACACAAGCGCGAAGGTTACCTGCGCGCCGATCCGCGCCAGCCTGCTGCGGTCGAAGCGCTTCTGGCCGAAGCGGTGCAAATGGTCGGCACGTTTGAGAAGCCGCTCTATATCTCGCTGGAGCCTGCTTTGTGCGCGCACAGCCGCGCCGAACAGACGGGCTGTTCCAAATGTCTCAACATCTGTCCGACCGGGGCGATCACCTCGGCGGGCGACCACGTGGCTATTGATCCGATGATCTGCGCGGGCTGCGGCGCCTGTGCTGCTTTGTGTCCTTCCGGGGCGATTGCCTATGACGCGCCGCCCGTGTCGGCGGTATTCCGGCGGCTGGATGCACTGTCCTCGACCTATCGCAAGGCTGGTGGCGCTGCGCCGCGCCTGCTGGTGCATGATACCGACCACGGGGATGAGATGATCAGCCTCGCCGCGCGGTTTGGCCGGGGTCTGCCCGCTGATGTGATCCCCTTTGCCATGGACAGCCTCGCGGCTTTTGGCCATGCCGAGATGATGGCCGCACTGAGCTGTGGTTTTGCATCGGTCGACGTGCTGCTGGCCCCGCGCACTGAACGGGACACGCCGGAGCATGAAGCGGCGCTGGCCAATGCATTGTCAGGTGGGGGCCGGGTGCAGGTGATCGACATGGTCGATCCCGACGCGTTGAGTGATCACCTTTATGGTGGCGACACGCCGAAACCAGTGGCGTCCCCCAGCCTGCCCATCGGCACCCGCCGTCAGGTGGCCCGGGTTGCGGCCAAGGCGATGGTGCCCGAGGCCGAGATGCTGCCCCTGCCGGAAAACGCGCCCTATGGTGCGGTTCTTGTAGACACCGACGCTTGTACGCTATGCCTGAGCTGTGTGTCGCTTTGCCCGTCCGGCGCGCTAGGCGACAACCCTGATCTGCCGCAGCTGCTGTTCCAAGAGGATGCCTGCCTGCAATGCGGTATCTGCGCCACGATCTGCCCGGAGACCGCAATCACGCTGGAACCGCGCATGAACCTCACGGACGCAGCCTTCAGCCAGGTGGTTCTGAACGAGGAAGAGCCTTTTGCCTGCATCGAATGCGGCGCGCTGTTCGGGGTGAAATCGACCATCGAGAAGATCAGCGAAAAGCTGGCAGGCAAACATTCGATGTTCGCCACCAATGACGCGGCGAAGATGATCCAGATGTGCGACAATTGCCGGATTCAGGCGCAGTACCATTCGCAGAACAACCCGTTCTCGCTGGGTGAACCGCGTATCCCGCGCACGACGGATGATTACCTGAGCGACTCGCCCTATTCGAAACGCAAGGATCACTGAGCGGGGAAGGCGTTTCGAAATCGCGGTGGAACGCCCTTCGAAGGGCGTTCCCGCCTCAATCCTGTAAGGACTGTATCGGGTTGCCCAGATCGGCGGGCTCGATTCCCTGTACGAAGGCCATGATGTTCTCCAGATCGTCCAGCGTGATCTCCAATGCGTGGATCGGGGAGGGGCGCGTCGGGTCGAAGGGTTCGGTCACATCGGCCACCTGGGTGAAGGCCGGGTGCGGGTTCAGCACGTAGAAGGCCTGAAACCGCTCCTGCCAGTCGCGCAGCGTTCGCAGCACCGCAAATGACGGGGTGGAGCCGATGGAATTCATGCGGTTCTTGTCGCTCACCACATGGCAGCGGCCACAGAATGCCAGTGACGCCTCTTCGCCGCGCAGGGCGTCGCCGTCATAGGTCACTTCAACCACGACCTGTTTCACCTCGATCTCGGATGTAAACAGTGCAGCACCGTCGACCTCGTAGCTGTCCACCGTGCCACGCCCCACATCCGAGCGCAGCCAGTCGGCAAAACGCTGGGCGTCCGCGTCTTCGCCCGCATCGAAGCGCCAGATCGTGTCCAACCCCTCGAACGCCACGATTCCGCTGTCGCCAAAGCTGGCGTCGGCAGGTGTGCCGGGATCTACCAGCGTGATCCGCGTCTGGGTCTTGAGCGAAAAGCGCGGCAGGATGAATTTCAGCAATCCGCTTTCGACGAGAGGCTCCGGTGCCGCGAGGGTGAAGGTCTTGTCCTGCGCCGCCGCCGGGGTCAGCGTGGCCAGCACCAGCCCCGCCGCGCAGGCCAGCGGCCGGTATCCGTATCTTGCAGTCATCCTGTGCGCCTCCTTGCTTGAAAGCCTAAAGGCGCTGGCTTACACCCGTCAACGCTCTAGCTCGCATTGAACGAGCGGAGCCAAAGGGGAGAGAACCGATGAGCGAAGATTTCAACATGTCGATGCGCAAGTTCCTGAAGCAGGTTGGGGTCACCTCCCAACAGGCGATCGAGGAAGCGATGCGCGACGCCGATACCGGCGGCAAAACCTTCGAGGCGAAGGTGGTGCTGACGATTGACGGGCTCGATCTCGAGCATGTCGTGACCGGAACGATCAAGGGACAGGACTGACGTGGCTTTGACGCGCGACGCGGTACTGGCCGCATTGAAAGCTGTGGCCGATCCGGCCTCGGGACAGGACATCGTGTCTGCCGGGGTTGTACGGGCACTGAACGTGGATGGCGACGCGGTACGCTTTGTGATCGAGGTCGCACCGGAACAGGCCACCGCCTACGGCCCGGTGCGGCTGGCCGCGGAAGAGGCGGTCAAGGCGCTGGGCGCTGCCAGCGTTTCGGCAGTGATGACGGCGCACAGCGCGCCGAAACCTCCGCCCGATCTTAAGGGGGGAGCCAAGCCGAAACCGGCCGGTCCCGAAAAGATTCCAGGTGTGGATCGCATTCTGGCCATCGCTTCCGGCAAGGGCGGCGTGGGCAAATCCACCGTGTCGGCGAACCTCGCCTGTGCGCTGGCTGCCGAGGGTCGCAAGGTCGGTCTCTTGGATGCTGACGTCTATGGCCCCAGCCAACCGCGGATGCTCGGTGTGTCGGGACGCCCCGCCAGCCCGGATGGCAAGACCATCCTGCCGATGCGAAATTTCGGTGTGACCATGATGTCCATCGGTCTGATGGTGAACGAAGGTCAGGCGGTTGTCTGGCGCGGTCCGATGCTCATGGGTGCGTTGCAGCAGATGATGATGCAAGTGCAGTGGGGCGCTTTGGATGTGCTGCTGGTTGACCTCCCGCCGGGCACCGGTGACGTGCAGATGACCCTGTCGCAGAAGGCGCATGTGGATGGAGCCGTTGTGGTCTCGACCCCGCAGGACGTGGCGCTTCTGGATGCGCGCAAGGGGATCGACATGTTCAACCAGATGAACGTGCCGATTGTCGGGCTGATCGAGAACATGTCGACGCATATCTGCTCGAACTGTGGCCACGAAGAACACATCTTCGGCCATGGCGGTGTGGCGGCGGAAGCGGCCAAGCTGGGTGTGCCTTTGCTGGCGGAAATCCCGCTGCATCTCGACATCCGAAAGGCCGCCGATGGCGGTGCGCCGATTGTCGTGTCGAAACCCGACAGCGCGCAGGCCGGAGCGTTCCGTGATCTTGCCCGCTCGCTGATCTCTGCCGGCAAGGCATGATGAGCGGACCAACCTTCCCGCCGCTGATGCAGGGCATCAATGCGGCGGGAGCCGACCCGTTCGATGCCGCCTGCACCGAGGCGGCGCGGGGCTGTGACGCGGGCACGATCCTTTACGACGCAAACCCCGAGCGGTTGCGCGCGGCCATCGTGCTGGCCCCCGAAGTGCCATTGTCTGACGCGGCGGCGATGCTGCCGTTGACGGGGGTCGCGGTGCAGAATGCGCTGGGCGCATTGGGGCCGTCCGAAATGGCAGTGCATCTCTGCTGGGACGGGCCGATCCGGGTGAATGGCGCGCTTTGCGGCGCGCTGCGTGGCGCGACCGATACGGCTGATGCATCCGCCGAACCCGGCTGGCTGGTCACCGGGTTCGAGCTGGTCTTCGCACGTCCCGACATGGCGGGTGGCGAAACCCCGGATGAAACCGACCTGATGAGCGAAGGCTGTGTCGACCTGACGCCGGTCGACCTGCTGGAAAGCTGGTCGCGGCATCTGCTCAACTGGATCAGCCGGTGGGAGGACGATGGCATGGGGCCGCTCCATGCCGAATGGTCAGGTCTGGCGCATGGGATGGGGCAGGACGGCAGCTTTCTGGGCAAGTCCGGCCACTTCCTTGGCCTTGACGAAAAGCTTGGCCTCTTGCTTCGCACTGACGGGCAGACCATGCTCTTGCCCGTGACCGACCTTCTGGAGATCCGCACATGAAACTGGCCCGTGCCATTCACTTCGACGAAAGCGATCAGCGCGTGTTTCATTCCCCGGCGCGCACCGGCGAATGGTGCATCTCGGGCGGGTTCGAGTTTTCCAACTGGTCCGAGGCCGATCTGGAGGGCCGCGCCAAACAGGCGTTCACCAACGGTTGGCTGGGCGCCGAGACCTTTGGCCGGGTAAGCTTCGTCGCGGTGACGCAGATGGAACCTGTGGAGCATGAAGCCGTGGTTCAGGGCCTCGCGCAGCATTTCGTCAACATCTACGGCGCACCTTCCGTTGACGCCGCGCGCCCGGTGGCCGAGGCCGAAATTGCGCATATGGCCGAACTGTGTGACGAGCACGCGCCGAACACGCTTCTGACAGTGAGCCGCGAATTGACCGAAGCCGGGGTGAAGGAAGCCTTTCGCGTGATCGAACCGCAGGAAGCGGAACTGACGCTGCTGGCGGTACACGGGTCACTGGACGAGTAAAGCGTCTTCGAAGACGCTTAGGCCGCGATTTCGAAATCGCGGTCTAAGGCTTTTCGAAAAGCCTTCCTGCCGCGTCGGCTACCTTGCGCGATGGCATCTCGCCCGAGATCTCCAGGATCAGTTTCCGCTTCACCGCTTCGGCGAAGGAATCGCGGTTTTCGGCGGTGACGACAAACGCGCCCAGGCCGCCGATGATCTGCGCCTCGTATTGCGCCTCAAGCCCGCCCTGCGCGCGCCCCGGATCGTCGGGGCGCAGAATCGGCAGGGCGTTGATCGTCACGCCCGCCGCCACCACCGTGGACCTTGCTTCCTCGATCGAGGGACCGGAATAATTCCGCACGCTGTCGCCGGAAAAGTCGATCACCCGCCGCCAGCCGTCATATTGGTTCGTCTCCATCAACCGCAGCCCGTCGAGCAGCGCCGCGCCGATTGCGTTGCGCCCGTAGGCCTGACGCGGCTTGTTCAGCAGTTCGGCGGCAAAGAGCGTGGCGCTGTCCGGCCCGTCGATCCGCATCCAGTCGGCCACCACCGCCGTGTTGGCGGCCCATTCGACATAGGTCACAGCAATCGAGCCATAGGCAGTGTTGGCAATGGCCGAAAGTACCTCGGGGTCTGTGATCGCCTGTGCGTAGCCTTGCCGCTGAAAGTCGATCTCGCGCTGATCGATGGAGCCTGACGCATCGGCCAGCAGGACGAGTTCAAGGTCGGTGTCCTGCGCCGCTACGGGTGTAGCCAGCAGCAGACAGAAAGACAGAAACAAAGCGCGCATGTCAAAAATCCCCAAACGAATACTTTTTGAGTTAGCTCAATCTGGCGCAAGTGCAAAACTCTTGATCCGGATCAACGCGGATATGCAGTGTTGCGTGCAGAGTGGGGTAACCTCAGACAGACGGAGACTGACCCATGCGACGCGTTCTTGCCTGCCTTTGCCTTATCGGAGTGACCAGCGCGCCCGCCTTTGCGCAGGACGTCGATCACGGGGGTGCCCTGTTTCAGACCCATTGCGCCACCTGTCACGGTGCCGACGCCAAGGGGCAGGGGCCTCTGGCAGGGGCGCTGATTTTGCAGCCCGTGGACCTGACGGCGCTTGCGGCCCGCCACGGAGGGGAGTTTCCGCTGGAGCGGGTGTTGAAACGGATCGACGGCACCGACCCGCTCGTCAGTCACGGATCGCCCATGCCTGTCTACGGCCCCTATTTCGAAGGAGTTGCCAACACGCCGATGAAGCTGCCCAGCGGGCAACCGGTTCTGGTGTCGGAGCCAATTGCCGATCTGGTGGGCTATCTGCAATCCATCCAAGGCGCGGAGTGACCCGCGCCGGGGTTCAACCCGCCTTCACCGCCCGTTCCGCAATCCGCAGGCACAGATCGGTGGCGCGGGTCATGTCCTGAACCGACACCCATTCCAGCGGGCCGTGGACGTTCTGCATCCCGGTGAACAGGTTGGGGCAGGGCACGCCCATTTCGGTCAACCGCGACCCATCGGTGCCGCCCCGGATCGGGACGGATTTTTCCTCGATCCCAAGATCGCGCAACGCGTCACGGGCCAGATCGACCGGGGTCATGTCACTTTCGAGCCAGTACCGCATGTTGCGGTATTGCGGCGTGATCTCACAGGTGATTTCGGCGCGCGGTTCGGTGGCGGCGATGGTGTCGCAGACCTGCTGCAGCAGCGCGCCTTTGGCCTCGAGCCCGTCGCGTTCGAAATCCCGCAGGATGAAGCGCAACTCCATGTGGTCGGCGTTGCCGCGCATGTCGACCGCGTGGATGAAGCCGTCGACTCCGTCGGTGGTTTCGGGGGTCATGGTGACATGCGGCAGGGTGTCGATGATCTTGGAGGCAAGGTGAATGGCATTGACCAGCTTGTCCTTGGCCCAACCCGGATGGATTGACACGCCGGTCACAGAGACAACGGCGAAATCGGCTGAGAAGGTCTCGTATGTGATCTCACCCAGATCGGACCCGTCAAAGGTATAGGCAAAATCGACACCAAGATCGGCGGGCAGTTTGGAATCGACGCCACGACCGATTTCCTCGTCCGGAGTAAAGGCGACCCGGATGGTGGGGCGCTCGATCTCGGGGTGTGTCAGCAGATGCCGCGCGGCGGTCATGACAATGGCGACACCCGCCTTGTCGTCAGCGCCCAGCAGCGTCAGGCCGGAGGCAGTGACGATGTCGTCCCCGACCTTGCCCGCGAGATAGGGAAACGTTGCCGGGTCGAGCGCCAGATCGGGATCGTCGGGATAGGTGATGACCCCGCCATTATAGCCTTCGATCACACGTGGTTTTACACCCGTCGCATTGAATTGCGGCGCGGTGTCGACATGGGCCAGAAAGCCGACGGTCGGGCCGGGGGCGGTGCCGGGGATCGTGGCGATCACCGTGCCGTAATCCGTCTTGGTCACATCCTGCGCGCCCATCTCGGTCAGTTCGCTGACCATGAGGTCAAGCATGTCATGCTGACAGGCGGTGGAGGGCGCGCCGGGGCTGTCCATGTCCGACTGGCTGTCGATTGCGCAATAGCGGACCAGACGGGTTTTCAGCTCTTCGTGGAATTGGCTCATGAGGCGCTCCTGTTTTTCTTGGCGCGAAGGGGCCGGATGGCGCTGGCAGAGTCAAGGGAAGAGAAGGGTTTGCCTGCTCAGCGGTCCGGTTCGGACCAGTCCGATGCAGGGGCTTTGCGGCGTTGCAGCCGAAAGGCCAGTCCGAGCGCGACACCGACCCCGATGGCAACGGTCAGGTCCGCGAGGACCGTCAGAACCATAGTCAACGCAAGCAGCGCAACATCGGCCCTGCGCTGGGACAGGTGGTCCCGCCATTTGTGCGGCTCGCTCATGTTCCACGCTGTGAGCATCAACAGCCCCGCAAGTGCGGGCATCGCCATGTAGCCGACAAGCCGTGAGGCCACGAGCATGACCAGCAGGATCGTCACTGCGTGCACAAGCCCGGCGACAGGTGTCTGGCCTCCGGCGCGGATATTGGTGGCTGTCCGTGCAATCGCTCCGGTGGCGGGGATGCCGCCAAACAGAGCGGAGCCGATATTCGCCGCCCCCTGCGCGAGCAGTTCCGCATTCGGGCGGTGATGGCCCGATGTCATGCGGTCGGCCACCATTGCGGACAGCAGTGATTCAACCCCTGCCAAAAACGCGATGATGAGAGCGGAGGGCAGCAGTTCGACAAGTCTGGCGGTGCTTATTTCGGGCAGCGATGGCCAGGGCAGGGTGTTTGGAAGTGCGCCGAAACGCGATCCGATCGTTTCCACCGGAAGATCCAGAAACGCCACGACACCCGAGGTAAGGGCAACAGCCACGATCAGACCCGGCCATGCAGGTGCCGCGCGGCGAAAGAGCGTGATAAGCACCATCGTGCTCAGGCCCACGACGGCCGACGCGGTGGAAAAGCTGGGACTCGCCGCCCAGAGCACTTCGATCTTGGCGATGAACTCTGCCGGGACGTTTGCGGCGCTCAGCCCGAAGAGGTCTTTCAACTGGCTGGTCGCAATTATGATGGCGATGCCGATGGTGAAGCCGTTGATCACCGGCTCGGGGATCAGGCGGATCAGGTTCCCGGCCCGGAAATACCCCGCGATCAGAAGGATCAGACCGGCCATCAAGGTGGCAATCAGCAACCCGTCATAGCCATGTTCGGCAATCACGCCGAACACTACAACGATGAACGCGCCGGTTGGCCCGCCGATCTGCACCCGGCTCCCACCCAGAAGCGAGATCAGGAACCCGCCGATGATTGCGGTCACCAGACCTTTTGCCGGGTCCGCGCCGGACGCGATTGCGATGGCGAGGCTCAGCGGAAGAGCAACCATGGCCACAGTCACCCCGGCAACAACGTCGCGCCAGAAAAGCGCGCGCGTGTACCCCGGAAGCGTTGAGAGAATCTGTGGTGTCATGGCAGCAGATTAGGAAGGCGCCGTGCCTTTGTCATTTTGGAAACTGAGCGCAGGCGTCGGTCTCCAGACATAAAAAAGCGCCCAGAGATGTCTCCGGGCGCTTTGGTGTTTCGAGCCATTCGGCGGTCCCGATCAGTTCGGGATGTCGCCGGTGATGCCTTCGATGTAGAAGTTCATGCCCAGCAGGGTGCCGTCATCCGCGGTTTCGCCTTCAGACAACCATGCAGAGCCGTCCTGCTTGTTGATCGGGCCGGTGAACGGGTGGTATTCGCCTGCTGCGATCGCGTCGATCATCGCCTGTGCTTCGGCCTTCACGTCGGCGGGGATGGCATCGTTCATTGCGCCAATCACCACTTCGCCTTCCGGCATACCGGCCCAGCTGTCGACCTGCTCGTAGGTGCCGTCCATCAGCTGACCCACGCGCTTGACGTAGTAGGGCGACCATTCGTCGATGATGGAGGCCACGCGCGGGCCGGGAGTGCCATCGTCATTGGTCATGAAGGCCGCCATGTCGGACGCCTGACCAAAGCCCCATGCGCTGCCGCCTTCCTTGGCGATCTCGGCCAGCGGTGCGGTGGAGTCGGTGTGCGCGGTGATCACGTCAACGCCCTGATCGAGCATGGCGCGGGCCGCATCCGCCTCTTTCGCCGGGTCGAACCAGGTGTAGGCCCAGGTCACCACCAGCTCTACATCCGGGTTCGCCAGCTTGGCGTGGTGGTAGTAGGAGTTGATGCCCATGATCACTTCGGGGATCGGGAAGGACGCGATGTAGCCGATCTTGTTGGTCTGGGTCATCTTGCCCGCGATGTGGCCCACAACGGCACGGCCTTCGTAGAAGCGCGCGTTGTAGGTGGACACGTTCGGGTGCTCGCGCTTGTAGCCGGTGGAGTGTTCGAACTTCACGTCCGGGAACTTGGCCGCGACGTTGTTGGTCGGGTCCATGTAGCCAAAGGAGGTGGTGAAGATGATGTTGCAAC
>JAUHVK010000007.1 GCA_030425145.1 Alphaproteobacteria bacterium
GGTCTGATCCGTCCAGATCCAGCAGTCTGCGCGACCGCAGGTGCCGCTTGCGGCAGAAAATCCTTGTCTAGCGCTCGGATACAGGCGATCTTCACCTCAAACGACACGCCACTTGGGGAATGCAGGCCAAGAAGCGTACACGTCGAATCCTTGATGCGGGCTGCGGAACGGGCCTATGCGCAGGGTTTCTACGGCCCTATGCGAAAGAGCTGATCGGCGTCGATGTGTCGGTCAAGATGCTGGAGATTTCGAAGAAAAAGGGCGGCCATGATTATCTGGCCCGCACCGACCTCTCAGAGATCGTCACCTATCCCGAAGGCAAGTTCGATATGATCATCTGTGCCGACGTCCTTGTCTACTTCGGCGCGGTGAATACCGTGCTTCGAAACTTCGCCAGCATCCTTAATCCTGGCGGTTGGTTGTTGCTGACTGTCGAGTTTGAAAACGATCCCGCGGTGACCAGCGGGTTCAAACTGTACCCGTCAGGCCGCCACAAACACACTGACGACTACATGCTGAAAACTCTGGCAAAGGCCGGGTTCCCAAAACCGAAGATGCTCAAACACGCAAGACTACGAAATGAGCTGGGCGCACCGATCTTTGGCACCTTGATTGCGGTTCAGAAACCGGCCTTGGTGTTCGGCTGAGCGCAAGCACCCCCTCAAAACGCCGCCACGTCCAGCCTTGCTGGGAGCACATCTCGCTGTTACCTAGACACTTGGTTTTGCATCGGACCCGACGACATGCGCGTAGCCATTGCAACTGGCGAATACCATCTAGGCGGAGAGACCTTCATCAACCGCCACATCGAACATCTGTTCGGTGGGGATACAGTTGTGGTGTGTGGCCGGTTCCGGGGCGACAACCCTTACGGCAAGCCGTACTTCGTCCGACGCGATGGCCTCTCGGGTCGGGACATCGTCGTCGCGCCGTGGTGGCTTTTGCGCAACCGCATGCGCCACGGCACCTCGCGCTTGCCCTTTGGCGAAGCGAAAGACGCGCTAATTCGCTTCCTGCACGATGAACATGTGGACGTAATCCTCGCGGAATTCGGAACGCAGGCGCTGGCACTTGCCCCGTTGGCCAATGCGCAGGGCATCCCGATCTTCTCGTATTTCCGCGGCACCGATGCCTCCAAGGCGATCCGAACCGAACGCATGCGCGCGGCTTATCGAAAAATGATGCCACGCCTGGCAGGCGTTTTCTCAGTGTCGCGCTTCCTGCTCGACAACCTTGCGAAACACGGCATCACCCACCCCAACAGCACGGTGATCCCCTCGGGCGTCGACATCCGCCGCTTTGCCCCGCAGGCCAAGGTACCGCTCAGCTTTCTGGCTGTCGGACGGTTCGTCGAAAAGAAAGCCCCAATGACCACGCTTCGCGCCTTTGCGACGGCAACACGCGACCTGCCCGATGCGCGGCTCGATTTCATCGGTGACGGCCCGCTTCTGGAACCCACGCGCGCCTTGGCCGAAGAGCTGTGTGTCACTGACAAACTGCGCTTTCACGGCGCACAGCCGCATAACACCGTGCGCGATCGCCTGATGAGCACGCAGTTCTTCCTGCAACACTCGATCACCGCCCGCGACGGCAACACCGAGGGCTTGCCTACTGCCATCCAAGAGGCGATGGCCTGCGGGTGTATCACCGTCTCGACCCGCCATGCTGGCATCCCCGAGGCGATCGACGAAGGTGAAACCGGGTTTCTCGTCGACGAGTTCGACGAAGCGGGATTTGCCGAGGCGATCTCTGCCGCCGTCAACGTACCCGATCTTGCCGCCATGTCCGCCCGCGCCCGACAAGTCGCTGAACAGCGGTTCGATAACCATGTGTTGCTCAAACTTTTGGAGCGCCACATCCAGGATGCGCTGCTGAACGCGCCGACACGCGCTGGGGCGCTGTCGAACAAAGCGTCCGCCTAGGCCGACGCGCCGCCGGAGCGCCATTCCTCGTGCTTTTATACCGTGCCCTGATGACCCTCTTCGCCGCCAAGGAACTGGCGTCCCGCCTTCGGGCGCGCGATGGGCAAGCGGTGTGCGAACGGCTGGGTCGAGTCGCACCGATCGATCATCACCCGCGCATCTGGCTGCACGCAGCCTCGAACGGGGAATTGATATCAGCCCGCCCGGTGATCGACGCGTTGCTGGCGCAGGGACGGTCGCTCCTGATCACCGTAAACACCGACAGCGCGCGGCAGATGGCGGAAAGCTGGCAGCTCTCGAACTGCGATGTCCTGTTGGCCCCGGTCGACCTGCCCGGCCCGACAAGCCGTGTCCTGCGCAACTGGGGCATCACGGCTCATATCACGCTGGAATCTGACCTCTGGCCAATCCGCATTCTCAAAACCCCCGGCCCGGTGCTGGTGCTGGGTGGGCGGTTGACCGAACGCTCGGCCAAAGGCTGGGCCCGGTTCGACAGGTTGGTGCGGCAGGTGATGGCGCGGGTGAGTTATCTATCTGCGCAGGACAGCGCATCGGCCCAGCGCTTTGCCCACGCAGGTCTGCCAAAGGCTGCGATGGGTCCGGTCTTTGACCTCAAAGCGCTCTACACACCGCCAACAGACCAGCCCGACCCCGCGCTGGCCAAAACCTTCCAACGGGAAAACACATGGCTCGCCGCCTCGACCCATGAAGGCGAAGACGACACCATCCTTGCCGCGCACAAAGCGGCCCTTACCGAGCGCCCTGCCCTCAAGTTGATCCTCGCCCCACGTCACCCAAGACGCGCCGCCGAGATCGCCCAGATGATCCGAGACCACGGGCTGACCTGCGCCCAGCGCAGCAAAGGCGATAACCCCGCACAAGCGCAGGTCTATCTTGCCGACACGCTGGGCGAGATGCACCTCTGGTATAGGCTGGCCGGTGTAACCTTTGTAGCCGGATCGCTGACGGATCGCGGCGGGCACACGCCATATGAACCCGTCGCCTTCGGATCCGCGATCCTGCACGGCCCTGATACCGGGAATTTCAGCTCTGCTTATGATCGGTTGGCCGCCGCCAATGCCGCTGTCTGCACGCCCGAAGCCACAGCCCTCAGCCAAGCCCTGATCGCCCTGAACACGGTGGAGAAACAGGCACAACGAGGACAGGCGGCACGACATGTGCTACACCAAGACACCGATCTGAACGGTCTGATGCGCGACATCATCCGCACGCTTGACGCTTGATGTCCAACGGCAAACGCTTATTTTTGAAAGACCAACACTAAGACAGACGACCACTCTCGCAGGCATCGCAATGATCCAGTTCACGCTGAAATGCGCCAATGACCACCAATTCGACAGTTGGTTCCAGTCCGGAACCGCGTTCGACAAGCTGCACGCCTCAGGCATGGTAAGCTGTTCGGTCTGTGGCAATACAGAGGTGAACAAGGCGATGATGGCCCCGCGCGTCAGCACGGCCGAAAAAGCTGTGACGCCTCCAGCCAAGCCCAAACTGACAGAACCGGCCAACCCGGCGGAACAGGCTTTGGCTGACTTGAAGAAATACGTCGAAAAGAACTCCGACTATGTTGGCGGGAATTTCGCCAAAGAAGCCCGCGCGATCCATTCCGGTGATGCGCCGGAACGCCCGATCTGGGGCGAAACCCGCGGCGACGAGGCCAAGAAGCTGATCGACGATGGCGTGCCCATCGCCCCCCTGCCCTTCACACCGACGCGAAAGTCGAACTGATGAACATCCTGATCACCGGCGCCAATCGCGGCATCGGTGCCGCCTTGCTGACCACCGCAATAGGGCACGGCGACAAGGCTATTGGCACCACGCGCGGCGTCGGGCATGACACGCTCCTTCCTCTCGATGTACGCGACCCGGCAAGTTGCGCCGCTTTGGCCGAGCGGCTCAAGGACACACCGATTGACCTGCTGGTCTGCAATGCGGGCGTCTATCTCGAAAAAGGTATGCCCGCCGACAGCCTGACCGACCCTCAGCTTTGGGCAGACACTTTTGCCACCAATGTGACCGGCGTCTACCTGACTGCAATGGCGTTTCTGCCGCATCTAAAACGCAGCAGCGCGCCCAAGCTGGCGATTATTTCGTCGCAGATGGGGTCGAACACCCGCGCCAATGGTCAAAGCTACATCTACCGCGCATCCAAATCCGCCGCGCTGAACCTTGGCCGCAACCTCGCCGTCGATTTGAAACCACAGGGCATCCCAGTGGGCATCTACCATCCCGGCTGGGTCCGCACCGACATGGGCACCAACGCTGCCGACATCGGGACGGACGAGTCCGCGCGCGGGTTGCTGGAACGGTTCGACGCGCTGTCGCTCGAAACGACCGGCTGTTTCGAGATGTGGAACGGCGACGCGATGCCGCTGTGACGGTCGCGGCACCCGAGGATTTTCCAAAAGCCTTTGCCGAAGCCTGGCACAGCCGTGACGGGCACCGCATTGGCGCTCTTTTTGTCGAAGATGCGGATTTCGTGAATGTCACCGGCCTCTGGTGGCGCAACCGCCCCGCGATTTCCAAGGCGCACGACTACGCACTCAAATCCTTTTTCAGTGACAGCACGCTGAAACCCGGCGTGATCACCTCGCGTCAGCTTGGCCCGGACTACGCCATCGTCCATTGCCGGTTCAGATTGATGGGTCAAACCGCGCCCGACGGCAGCATTGCCGGAGACCGACAGACCATTCTGATCTTTGTTCTGCATCGCACCCAATCCGGCTGGCAGGCCGTAGCAGCACAAAACACCGATGTCGTCCCCGGCAAGGAAACCCATGTCAATTCAGACACCTTCACTGCTGTTGACTATCGGGACACGTAATCGCCGCAGGTTGCGCACTGCTCTTGCACGGCACCGCCACCCGACGTAAAGCACCCGCTGAGTCTGACCCGGGAGGCCAATATGCCCGTTCTCGTGATGAAATTCGGCGGAACGTCCGTCGCGACGCTTGATCGGATCAAGCGCGCCGCAAAACGCGTCGGCGTCGAAGTGGCAAAAGGCTATGACGTGATCGTCATCGTTTCCGCCATGTCCGGTGAAACGAACAAGCTTGTCGGCTTCGTCAACGAAACTTCGCCGCTCTTTGATGCACGCGAATACGATGCCGTCGTGTCCTCTGGCGAAAACGTCACCGCCGGCCTCATGGCGCTCACGCTTCAGGAAATGGACGTGCCCGCGCGCAGCTGGCAGGGCTGGCAAGTGCCGGTGAAAACCACTTCCGCGCATTCATCGGCTCGGATCGAAGAGATCCCCACCGACAACATAACGCGCAAATTCGGCGAAGGCATGAAGGTCGCCGTGGTCGCGGGCTTTCAGGGCATCAGCCCCGAAGGCCGTATCACCACACTCGGTCGGGGTGGCTCCGACACCACCGCTGTCGCCTTTGCCGCCGCCTTCGGTGCAGAGCGCTGCGACATCTACACCGATGTGGACGGCGTCTACACCACCGACCCACGCATCTGTGACAAGGCCCGCAAGCTTGACCGCATCGCGTTCGAGGAAATGCTGGAACTCGCCTCGCTGGGCGCAAAAGTGCTGCAAACCCGCTCGGTCGAACTGGCGATGCGCTATAAGGTGAAACTGCGGGTGCTCAGCAGTTTCGAAGAACAATCTGACGACGCAGGAACACTGGTCTGCGACGAGGAGGACATCATGGAAAGCAATGTTGTGGCCGGAGTGGCCTATTCCCGCGACGAGGCCAAGATGACCCTCGTCTCCGTCGCCGACCGCCCCGGCATCGCCGCGGCCATCTTCACCCCGCTGTCTGAGGCGGGCGTGAATGTCGACATGATCGTGCAGAACATCTCCGAAGAAGGTCGCACCGACATGACCTTCTCCTGCCCCACCGACCAGGTTAAGCGCGCGGAAAAGGCGATGAGCGAAGCCAAGGCCGCCGGCAAGATCAACTTCCACGACATCGTCGCCGATACGGCCGTCGCCAAGGTCTCAGTTGTGGGCATCGGCATGCGCAGCCACACCGGCGTCGCGGCCAAAATGTTCCAGGTACTCTCCAAAGAGGGTATCAACATCAAAGTCATCACAACCTCCGAGATAAAAATTTCCGTTCTGATCGACCGGAAATACATGGAACTTGCCGTTCAGGCGCTGCATGATGCGTTTGAATTGGAGAAAGCTTCCTGACCACGTGACCGGTGCTGTCACGAAAGGCGGCACACGAAGGGCAGTGTATGGTTGAGCGCGCGGAAAGCGAAAGCCGCAAGCTTCTTGGGCGGTTGCGCGACACGATGGCCAGCCAGGCGGCTGGCCAGGAACGGCTGGACCAGATCACCCATCTGACCGCCGATTCAATGGGCACCGAAGTGTGCTCCATCTACCTGTTCCGCGACGACGAAACGCTGGAGCTTTGTGCAACGCAGGGCCTGAACCCCGAGTCGGTCCACCAGACCCGGATGAAGCTGGGCGAAGGCCTTGTCGGGCGAGTTGCCCGCACCGGCAAGGTCGTCAACGCCGCCGATGCACCGTCTGCCAAAGGCTTCCGCTACATGCCGGAAACCGGCGAGGAGATTTACTCCAGCTTCCTCGGCGTCCCGATCCAGCGACTTGGCGAAAAGCTGGGCGTTCTGGTCGTGCAGTCCAAGGAAGCCCGCGAATTCAGCGCTGACGAGGTCTATGCGCTCGAAGTCGTGGCGATGGTGCTGGCCGAAATGACCGAACTGGGTGCCTTCGTCGGCGAAGGCGCGGCGCTGCGCGCCCGTCACACTCAGCCGGTGCTGATCCGGGGTGTCACTGCACAGGAAGGGACCGCCGAAGGCCATGTCTGGCTGCACGAACCGCGCGTGGTTGTCACCAACCTCGTGGCCGACGACCCCGTCCGCGAACACGCCCGTCTAACCGAAGCGGTCGAGAACCTGCGCGTCAGTGTCGATCAGCTTCTGGCCGGCGCATCGCACGACACCGAACAGGTGCAGGTGCTCGAAGCATACCGCATGTTCGCCAACTCCAAAGGCTGGATGCGCCGGATGGAGGAAAATATTGACCGCGGCCTCAGCGCCGAAGCGGCGGTCGAGAAAGAACAATCCGACGTACGCGCCCGCATGTTGCAGGCCACCGACGCCTATCTGCGCGAACGCCTGCAAGACCTCGACGACCTGTCGAACCGCCTGTTGCGAATCCTCACCGGACAGGGCCACCAGACCGGTGCCGAACTGCCAGAAAACCCGATTCTCGTGGCGCGCAATATTGGCCCCGGCGAATTGCTCGAATACGGCCGCCAGCTGCGTGGTATCGTACTCGAAGAAGGCTCCGTCGGCAGCCACGCAGCCATCGTCGCCCGCGCGCTGGCGATCCCGCTTGTGATCAACGCCAAGCGCATCCAGATCGAAGCACTCAACGGCGATCACGTCATGGTTGACGGCGATCAGGGCGTCGTGCACCTGCGCCCCGATGACACTGTCGTCAGCGCCTTCCGCGACAAGATGGCGATGCAGGCCAAAGCGCAGGAACGCTACGCCTCGATCCGCGACAAACCCGCCGTGACGCTCTGCGGCAAAACCATCCGTCTCGACATGAACGCGGGCCTGATGGCCGACCTGCCCTCGCTCGAAAGCTCGGGCGCCGAAGGCGTAGGTCTCTTCCGCACCGAACTGCAATTCCTCATCCGCAGCCAGATGCCGAAACGGACCGAACTGGCCGCGCTCTACGCCCGTGTCCTGGACGCGGCGCAAAGCAAACGCGTGGTGTTCCGCACGCTCGACATCGGCTCGGACAAAGTGCTTCCCTACATGCAGGCACAGGACGAGCCGAATCCGGCCTTGGGATGGCGCGCAATCCGCGTTGGTCTCGACAAACCGGGGGTGATGCGGATGCAGTTGCAGGCGCTCCTACGCGCTGCCCACGGCCGCCCGCTGTCGATCATGTTCCCCTTCATCGCGCAATACGAAGAATACACCGCCGCCCGCGCAGAGGTGGACAAGGCCATCGCGCGCGAGAAAAAGCTGGGCCATCCCCTGCCCGAAAAACTTGAAATCGGCGCGATGCTGGAAACCCCGTCGCTCGCCTTTGCCTCGAAGAAATTCTACGAGGAGGTGGAGTTCCTCTCCATCGGCGGCAACGACCTCAAGCAGTTCTTCTTTGCAGCAGACCGCGAAAATGAACGCGTCCGCCGCCGCTATGACACGCTGAACGTCAGCTTCCTGACCTTCATCGAAGACATCGTTGCCCGCTGCGCGGCCACCAACACCCGCCTGTCCTTCTGCGGCGAAGACGCAGGCCGCCCGGTCGAAGCTCTGTGCCTCGCTGCCATCGGATTGCAATCGCTGTCCATGCGCCCGGCCTCTGTCGGCCCGGTCAAACACCTGCTCCGGCGCTGCAACCTTGATGACGTGCGCAAGGTCATCCACGACGCGCGGGATGCAGGGGAACAATCCGTGCGCCCCGCGGTGATGGAGTATCTGCGCGGGTTGAGTTGACCTCCTAGCTAAGTGTCACCGGTTGCGGTGGGGCGGTCCAAACCGTGCTTCAATGGCTTCACTCGGAAATCTACGTTACAGATGTTCTCGCGTTGCCGAGAACTACTTACAGTTCTACGATGACGGAGATCCGTTAAAAGCATGTCTATGCCCGACATAATCCTTGCTGCAGAACCTACGATCCGCATCATTGCGTTTTTTGCTGTCCTTACGGCAATGGCACTATGGGAAGTCGCGGCACCGAGACGACGACGGGATATTCCACGCGTTGTCCGCTGGACAAATAACATCGCACTTGTGGTCCTCGACACCGCCATCCTGCGACTGACCTTCCCGATCCTTGCGGTTGGTCTCGCCTCCATGGCCGAGGAGCGGGGATGGGGTTTCCTCAACAACATAGAAGCGCCGGTTTGGCTTGCAATCGTGGTCTCTATGTTACTGTTAGATCTCGCAATTTACCTTCAGCATGTGATGTTCCATGCGGTACCGGGGCTTTGGCGACTGCACCGGATGCATCACGCGGACCTCGATTTTGACGCAACCACGGGATTGCGCTTCCATCCAGTCGAAATCCTTGCCTCCATGGGCATCAAACTGGCAGTTGTAGCAGCCTTGGGGCCGCCTGCTGTTGCTGTGCTGCTTTTCGAGGTCATTCTGAACGCAACCGCACTTTTCAACCATGCGAACATCGATATACCGCGCCCAGTGGATCGTGTCCTCCGATGGATCGTCGTCACGCCAGACATGCATCGCGTCCACCATTCGGTCGATCCAAGAGAAACCAACTCGAACTTCGGATTCAATTTACCTTGGTGGGACCGACTTCTGGGAACTTACGTTGCCCAACCGGCAAAAGGCCACACAGACATGGATATCGGGATCGAGCAGTTTCGGACACGCCGCGACCTTTGGCTCGACCGGATGCTGATTCAGCCACTGCGCGGCCCGGCGTGCGGAGGCGCACTCGACACGCCGAGCCAACACAGTCGATCTTCATCGGTGTCGTCCAAGTATACCAAGTTTGATACCGATGAGATTGACCAATAGCCCTGAACCAACTGTTTTGGGCGATCACGTTCCAATGAGTCTGCAGACAACTGCGCATGGAAGAGGCTCCCAGAGCGGATCATTGCTCGCAGTCGTACCGCACGGTGAAGCCCCGACAGCACGCCCCAGCCCTTCTGGCTGACCAAAGCCGGGTTTTCCGGCCTGCGTGCTGTCGATGTGTTTGCGGGCGAACGGGTGCGCGATGGTCCGGTGCCGGATCATGAAGTGGCCCAAGACGCCCCGTCCGCTCATGCCCCCGAGCTTCATCGGGAACAGGACCAATTTGAACCATTAACGTTAAGATAGGGTGAACCGAACGCGCGATTTAGGCCAAATTCAGAGTGTTTTCACCGCGCGGCGCAGTTCTTCGACCAGCAACGTCTCGGACATACCGCTGTCGATGGCCAGTCGGCGCAGCCCGAAATGCACATGAGCCATTTCCTGATAATAGCTCGTATAGGCGTAATTCGTCGCCGCTCCTGCTGCCGCCCCAAGGATCGGCACGGTCTGCGCGGCCAGCTTCTGGCCCAGCACGGTCGCCAGCTTTGGTGCCACGGATTTCATGATCCCATGCACCGCCGTCCCGGTCAGCGTCACCCGTGTCGTCAGGAACGCCATATTGGCTCCATCGTCATCCGCCAACGGCCCCGCGCTGGCAAAGACGGTCAGGCAATCGGCCAGCACAGCCGGATCGTTCGGATCAAACTCATACTCCGCCGCAATCCCCTGAATGGCGCGCAAGAGGACTGTGGTTGTCACTGGGAGTTCCGCCAAAGCCGTCGGCAACCCGCCAGCCCCACCAACCGCGCCCATCGCGGTTGTGACAGCCGTGTTGAGCCACCCCTTCTGGTCAGGCACCACACCGCGCGACTGTTTCGCAGCGGTCAGGGCGATTTTCAGCGCCCGCTCCGTCGCCCCTTCCAGGCCAAGCTTCACCGAATTCGGCAACCGTTCGAGCAGGTTCTCGGCCCGGCCACCGATCATGTTGAGCACCTGCAAGCCAACCCCACCGGCGGCCTTGTGACGGCGGGCCAAGTGGGTGATCGCGGTCCGGGTGTCGAGCGGTACGAGGTCGGTTCCTGTCATACCGTACAATTGGGTACGTTTTCCGTACGGTTCAAGCGTCGCGCTCAACAACGCCCCGCACGCCGTCCCACGCGCCCGGCTCCAACTCCAGCGCCAGAACACGGTCGGGGTTCGTGGGGGGCGGCATCTCGACCCCATCGATTTTCTCGAACCCGAACCGCTGGTAATAGGGCGCATCCCCCACCAGCAGCACCCGCGCCCAGCCTTCGCTGCGCGCCTGATTGAGACTGTCGCGAATGAGCGCGGCACCCAGCCCTTCACCCTGCGCTGTTGGGTGAACAGCCACCGGTCCCAACAACAAAACCCTGTGTTTTGAAACCCTTACAGGCCAATACCGGATCGCGCCGCCAAGGATTCCCTGCTCGTCCCGCGCCAGTCGGCTCAGACTTGCCACAGGCGGGATGCCATCACGTAACCTATAAGAAGACAGCGCTTCGCGCCCCGGTGCAAAGCACAGGTCATAGAGGGCTTCGACCTCCCACCAATCGTCTTTGGTTTCCCGGCTCAGGGTGAACATGGCACCGCTCTTCTTTGACGCGCGGCACACCCCCGTGCATTCCGCTGCGAAACGGCCTATCACGCAGGAAAACAATCGGCAAACAGGGAGCTTGCCCTTATGTTCTATCGCCCCGAAGACGGCCACGGCCTGCCGCACAACCCGTTCAACGCGATTGTCACCCCCCGCCCCATCGGCTGGATCTCCACACGCGGCAGCGACGGGCAGGACAATCTTGCGCCCTACTCCTTTTTCAACGCGGTCGCGTACGTCCCACCACAGGTGATGTTCGCCTCCACCTCGGCCAAAGAGGATCGCGGCGACACCAAGGACAGCGTGGCGCAAATCCGCGACTCCGGTGTCTTTGCGGTGAACATCGTCGAATACACCATGCGCGACGCGATGAACCTCACCTCCGGCCCGTGGGACCGCGATGTGGACGAGTTCACCCATGCGGGCATCGACAAGGCCGAGTGCGACACGATCAACTGCCCCCGTGTGGCAAACGCCCCCGCCACACTGGAATGCAAACTGACCCAGATCGTCAAACTGCCCGGAGAGGCCAATTACGCCGTCTTCGGTGAGGTCACCGGCGTGCACATGCGCGACGATTGCATCAAGGATGGCGTGTTCGACGTGCTCAGCTTCAACCCGCTGACCCGCATGGGATACCGCGACTATTCGGTGGTGCGCGAAAAGTTCAGCCTGAAGCGTCCCGGAGAATAGGTCACGCCTTGCATACCCGGGGCTTCGCCCATTCTCACCTCAAACCATCCCCCGGATGGTTTGTGCTCCAAAGGAACAACCGGTTCGAATTGTTTCGTGCGCGAAACATTGGGTCCGATCCGGTCCTTTAACAAAAGGTTAATACGATATGGCCGTCAAACGTCTGCTGACCGAATTCGGCATGGGCTCCTCCCTGCGCCGACAGGATTACACCGCGGCCGCCGCCCGCGCCGTACGTGATGCGCTCTGGCACAATTCGATCAACCTTGCGGAACTTTACGGCAAGGACAAATCCGACATGCGGATCACCGTCGAGGTCGGCGTCCAGAACCCCGACGCGCTCGACACCGATACAATCGCAGCGATCTTCCCCTATGGCCAAGTCACTGTGATTGCACGTAAAGGCGGCCTTGATGTGCCGCGCAGCGATGGCGGCAAGCCGACAGTGATCGCCAATGTCGCCATCTCGGTGGCACTCGATCTGGAGGGCGTGGCATGAGCGACCAGCGCTTCATCATCGAAATGGGCATGGGCAACGACCAATACGGCATGGACTACACCAAGGCCGCCGCCCGCGCGATCGAAGACGCGATCCGCCATTCCTCGATCCCACTCTTTGACGCCACCGGCCTGAACCACGAACAGATGCGGGTACAGGTGACGGTGGGCGTGGCGGAGCCGGACAAAGTGGACTGCACCGAATTGGCCAAAGGCCTGCCGCGCGGTCGCGCGACAGTCACCGCAGTCGAAGGCGGCCTGAACGTCACCAACCCCGACAGCGGCGCCATTTTGGTGATCGCCACTGCCGCGGTCGAGGCCTTTTTGCCGCGTCAGGGCTGACCCCGCTTGATGCAGGCGGTCCGTGCTGCAAGAGTGCGCTGAACCGGATCGGAGGCGCATATGGCAAGCCGCAAACTGGGTGTGATCGGCGGATCGGGGCTTTACGCCGTGGACGGGCTGCAAGACGCCGCATGGCACACCGTGGACACCCCTTGGGGCGCGCCGTCGGACCAGCTCTATTGCGGCACTCTGGATGGGCTGGACATCGTGTTCCTGCCCCGTCACGGGCGCGGCCATGTGCACAGCCCGTCGGACGTGCCCTACCGCGCCAATATCGACGCGCTCAAACGGCTTGGGGTGACGGACGTGATCAGCGTCAGCGCCTGCGGGTCGTTCCGCGAAGAGATGGCGCCGGGCGATTTCGTCATCGTAGACCAGTTCATCGACCGCACCTTTGCCCGCGCCAATAGCTTTTTCGGAACCGGATGCGTGGCGCATGTCTCGGCCGCCCATCCCGTCTGCGGCGGGCTTGGCAAAACCTGCGCCGAGGCCGCGCGACAGGCCGGCGTCACGGTACATGAAGGCGGCACCTATCTGGCGATGGAAGGCCCGCAATTCTCCACTCTGGCGGAGTCCAACCTCTACCGTGATCAATGGGGCTGTTCGGTGATCGGCATGACCAACATGCCCGAGGCGAAACTCGCCCGCGAGGCCGAGCTCTGCTATGCCAGCGTGGCGATGGTCACCGATTACGATTGCTGGCACCCCGGCCATGACGCGGTGGAAGTGACCGACATCATCCGCGTGCTGACCGGCAATGCCGACGCCGCGCGGCGGATGATCAAAGCGCTGCCAGCGCTGCTGGGCACCGACCGCCCGCCCTGCCCCCAAGGCTGCGACACGGCGCTGGAACATGCGCTGATCACCGCGCCCGAAGCCCGCGACGCGGAGATGATCAAAAAGCTGGACGCGGTTGCAGGCCGCGTGCTTTCTGGGCGCACATGATCCAAGGCTGACCTGATATGACCATAGACCTCTGGCTGACCTTCGTCGCCGCCTCCACCGCCTTGCTTCTGATCCCCGGACCGACCGTTCTGCTGGTGCTGTCATACGCCCTCAGCCAAGGCAAGCGCGTCGCCATCGCCTCGGCCAGCGGCGTCGCCTTGGGCGATTTCATCGCCATGAGCCTCTCGCTCGCCGGGCTGGGTGCGCTGGTGCTGGCCTCGGCCACGCTCTTCACCGTGCTGAAATGGGTCGGCGCGATCTACCTCGTCTGGCTGGGTATCAAACTACTGCGCTCTGCGCCCAGCGCCGCCCTTCCAATCACAGCACAGACCGTCGAGGCCCGCTCGGTCTTCGCCCACGCGGCCCTCGTGACGGCACTCAACCCGAAATCCATCGCCTTCTTCATCGCCTTTGTGCCGCAGTTCATCACGCCCAGCGCGCCGCTCCTGCCGCAATTCGCCGTCCTCATCGCCACCTTCGTCACGTTGGCCGCATTAAACGCCTTTGCCTATGCGCTGGCCGCCGACCGTCTGCGCGGCTGGATCGGGCGCGAGAGCGTCATTGGCTGGCTGACCCGCGCCGGAGGCGCAACCCTGATCGCAATGGGGGCGCTGACCGCCCTCGCCCGTCGCAGCAACTGAGACTGACATGAGCAAGACCACGAAGACCGTCAAAGACTACATCCGCACCATCGTTGATTTCCCGCATGAAGGGATCATGTTCCGCGATGTGACCACACTCTTCGCCGATGCGCGGGGCTTTCGAATCGCAATCGACCAATTGCTGCACCCATATGCGGGCGTGCGCTTTGATAAAGTGGTCGGGCTGGAAGCGCGCGGCTTCATCCTTGGCGGCGCGATTGCGCACCAGCTGTCGGTCGGATTCGTACCCGTGCGCAAAAAAGGCAAGCTGCCCGGCGCGGTGATCTCGGAAGAGTACACGCTGGAATACGGCGAAGCAGTGGTCGAAATTCACGATGACGCAATCCAACCGGGTGAGAAAGTCCTGCTGGTCGATGACCTTCTCGCCACCGGCGGCACAGCGGAGGCCGGGCTGAAGCTGATCGAACGGCTGGGCGGCGAGGTGATCGGCTGCGCCTTCATCATTGACCTCCCCGATCTGGGCGGCCGCAAGAGGCTCGAGGCAATGGGCATGGATGTACACGCGCTCTGCGCCTTCGACGGTCTCTGACCCCGCTTCTTCTTTTTCCAAATATGCTGGAGGTTTGGGGGGAAGCCCCCAAGGCCGTCAGTCAATACCAATGCTGGCATTGAAGAAAAAAAGGCGCAATCCTTTGCAGGATTGCGCCCGAATTTTCGAAAATTCGGCCTGACCTCAGACGATGGTCGCCTGAGTTGCCGCGCGCAGCTCGTCTTCTGTCACACCGTCGGCCACTTCGACGATCTTGAGACCGCCTTCGACCACGTCCATCACACCCAGATTGGTGATGATCCGGTCGACCACGCCTGCGCCGGTGAGCGGCAGGGTGCATTCCTTGAGCACCTTGCTGTCGCCATGTTTGTTGGTGTGATCCATGACCACGATCACACGGCCAACTCCGGCCACGAGGTCCATCGCGCCGCCCATGCCCTTGACCAGCTTGCCGGGGATCATCCAGTTCGCCAGGTCGCCCTTTTCGTCCACTTCCATCGCGCCGAGGATCGCCATCGCAATCTTGCCACCACGGATCATGCCAAAAGACGTCGCGCTGTCGAAGTAGCTGGTGTGCGGCAGTTCGGTGATCGTCTGCTTACCAGCGTTGATCAGGTCGGGGTCTTCTTCGCCCTCATAGGGGAACGGGCCCATGCCCAGCATACCGTTTTCGGATTGCAGCGTCACCGTCATGCCCTCGGGGATGTAGTTCGACACCAGCGTCGGGATACCGATGCCGAGATTGACATACATGCCGTCCTGCAATTCCTGCGCCGCGCGTGCGGCCATCTGGTTGCGATCCCATGCCATAATGGTTGTCCTTTGTTGTCCGTCACACCGCGCTCTGCGGCCCTATCCCTTGAAATCCGAAAAACCGACGGGCACGTCGATCATCACCGTACCGGTTGCACCCCGCGAAACCCCGGTGAGCGCCTGACTGTCATCCAGAACGGAGGTCAGTTTTTTCTCAACAGCTCGTTCCACGGCGTTACAGTGCGTTCCCTGTCTCAGGCAGCCGGTCTCGGACGTGTGGTCCGCTGCTCGATCCGCTTTTCGTGCTCGCCCTGAATGATGCGGTGCACATAAATGCCCGGAAGATGGATGTGATCCGGGTCAAGCTCGCCCGGCTGAACGATCTCTTCGACTTCCATGATACAGACCTTGCCGCACATGGCCGCGGGCGGGTTGAAGTTGCGCGCGGTCTTGCGGAAGATCGCGTTGCCTGTGGTGTCCGCTTTCCATGCTTTGACGATGGAGAGATCGGCAAAGATGCCCTCTTCCATGATGTAGGTCTCACCGTTGAAGTCGCGGTGATCCTTGCCTTCCGCAATCACGGTACCGACACCAGTTTTGGTGTAGAACCCTGGAATGCCCGCGCCACCGGCGCGCATGCGCTCGGCCAAGGTGCCCTGTGGGTTGAATTCCAGTTCAAGCTCGCCCGAGAGATACTGCCGCATGAATTCGGCGTTTTCGCCCACATAGGAACTGATCATCTTCTTGACCTGACGGGTCTGGAGAAGAATGCCGATGCCGAAATCATCGACGCCCGCATTGTTGGACGCAAAGGTCAAATCCTTGGCGCCGCTGTCGCGGATCGCGCTGAGCAGAAGCTCCGGAATACCGCTCAGACCAAACCCGCCAGCTGCAATCAGCATGCCGTCTGTCAGAACGCCCTCGAGCGCTTCGCTTGCCGATCCATAGACCTTTTGCATTGCAATATTCCCCGCTGTTCAACGCAGCGCTCTTTTGGCGCGTCGTGGGCCTTAAGTCAACGCCACCCAAGACCTTCAAACTGTATGTCAACTGCGCACTTCATTGCCAAAGCTGACACTTTATTTATCACGTGTGCCAAGCGTGCCGACGCCACTTGCCACAGATCAGGACTTCTTGGCAGCCGTCTTTTTCTTGGCAGTTGTTTTCTTAGCCGCTGTTTTCTTCTTGCCGCCTGATTTGGCTGATTTTTCCGCGATCAGGGCCACGGCCATCTCCATCGTGACGGCGTCGGGTTCCACGTCTTTGGGAAGGGTCGCATTCACCTTTTCCCACTTCACGTAAGGTCCGTAGCGCCCTTCCATCACTGCGATCATACCGCCGTCCTGCGGATGCTCTCCGAGTTCCTTGAGCGGCTTGGCAGCCGAGCCACGACCGCGACCGGGATTGGCCCGCTTTTCGGCAAGCAATTCGACCGCGCGGTTCATGCCGATTTCGAAGACGTCCTGGAAGTCCTTGAGGTTCACGTACACCGGTTTCGCTTCATCCGGCAACTGGTGCATGATGAACGGCCCAAAGCGACCGAGGTTCGATTTCACCTCGCCACCATCGGGGTGCATACCGACAACGCGCGGCAGGGTCAGCAACGTGACGGCCTTTTCCAGCGTCACATCATCCGGCGACCAACCCGGCAGGAAATCGCCCTTGGCCTTTGGCAAGCTGGCCCGAGGGGGCTTCTTGTTGTCGGGCGTCACTTCACCCCGCTGGACATAGGGGCCGAAACGACCGGATTTCAGCCAGATCTCCTCACCCTCATGCTCGCCCAAAACGCGCTCATCACCATCGGCGCCTTCGCCGGCGATGGGCCGTGTGTAGGTGCATTCGGGGTAATTGCCACAGCCGACAAACCCGCCGGTGCGCGATGTTTTCAAGTGCAGACGTCCCTGCCCGCATTTCGGACAGACACGCGGATCGCTCCCGTCTTCGCGCGGCGGATAGAGCTGCGGTGCAAGCGCTTCGTCGAGCACATCCAGCACTTCGGTGATACGCAGATCGGAGGTTTCCGAGATCGCCGCCGAGAAATCGCGCCAGAACCGCTTGAGCAGTTCTTTATAGTCCTTTTCGCCCGCACTCACGTCGTCGAGCTCGTTCTCTAGCGCAGCCGTGAAATCGTATTCCACGTAACGCTTGAAGAAATTGAGTAGGAAGATCGTGACGATGCGACCCTTGTCCTCGGGGATCAGGCGATTCTGTTCCTTTCGGACATATTCGCGGTCCTGGATCGTGGTGATGATGCTGGCATAGGTCGATGGGCGCCCGATACCCAGTTCTTCCATCTTCTTGACCAGTGTCGCCTCGGTGTAGCGCGGCGGCGGCTGGGTGAAGTGCTGATCCGGGGTGATGCTGCGTTTGTCAGCCTTTTCGCCCTGCATGATCTGCGGCAGGCGCTTGTCGTCATCATCGACCACCGCGTCATCGCGGCCTTCTTCATAGACGCGCAGGAAGCCGTCAAACAGCACCACCTGACCGGTGGCACGGAGCACGACCTGCCCATCGGCGCTGCCGACATCGACGGTTGTGCGTTCCAGTCGGGCCGATTCCATCTGGCAGGCCAATGTGCGTTTCCAGATCAGATCATAGAGCTTGCGTTGATCCGCATCGCTGATCTTGAGGCTGGCCGCGTCTTTAGTCATGTCCGTCGGGCGGATACATTCGTGCGCCTCTTGCGCATTCTTGGCCTTGTTCTTGTAGATGCGTTTCTCGGCGGGCACATATTCTGCGCCGTAGCGATCCTTGATCGCGGCGCGTGCCTGATCGACCGCTTCGGGGGCCATGTCGATTCCGTCGGTTCGCATATAAGTGATGTGCCCGGCCTCGTAGAGCCGCTGCGCCGCGTTCATTGTCTGGCGCGCACCCATGCCAAATTTCCGGCTGGCCTCTTGCTGAAGCGTGGAGGTCATGAACGGGGCCGACGGGTTGCGCGAGGCGGGTTTTGCCTCGACTGATTGAACGGTCAGATCACGGCTTGTGATCGCCTGCACCGCCATCTCGGCTTGTGTTTCGTTTTCAAGGTCGTAGCGGTCGAGCTTCTTGCCGGCCAGAACGGTGAGACGTGCCTCGTATTCCTGACCGCGCGGAGTGGAGAGCAGCGCTTTGACCGACCAGTATTCGCGGGCGCGGAAGGCTTCGATCTCCATTTCGCGTTCAACGATCAGGCGAAGACAGACCGACTGTACGCGGCCAGCAGAACGCGCGCCGGGCAGTTTGCGCCAGAGCACCGGCGAGAGGTTGAAACCGACGAGGTAGTCGAGCGCACGGCGGGCGAGATAAGCCTCGACCAACGGCGCGTCGATGTCGCGCGGGTTGGCCATGGCCTCGGTCACGGCGGCCTTGGTGATGGCGTTGAAGGTCACGCGTTTGACGTCGGTGGACTTCTTGATCGATCGCCGTTTGGTCAGCGCTTCCTTGAGGTGCCAGCTGATCGCCTCGCCTTCGCGGTCAGGGTCGGTTGCAAGGATCAGCGCGTCGTCATTCTTGAGCGCGTCCGCGATGGCCGCGACGTGTTTGCGCGAGTCGGAGGCGACTTCCCATTTCATGTCGAAACCGTTTTCGGTGTCGACCGATCCGTCCTTGGGCGGCAGGTCTCGGACGTGGCCGTAAGATGCCAGAACTGTATAGTCAGACCCCAGATACTTATTGATCGTTTTGGCTTTTGCCGGGGATTCGACAACGACAACTGGCATGAAAATATGACCTCTCTGACCCTTCGCAGGCAAATTTGGGTGCACCGCATATGGCGGCGCTAGAGGTGGGGCGCAAGCGGGAATTGTCAACCAGAGTTTGCAGTGGTGCTGGCGTGAGGCGGTGTTGCCGAGACCGCGGCTGGCTGGAACAGCGGCGCGCGTTTCCCGCAGGTCTCACCGTCAAGAATTCGGGAACTCTTGGTGTTCCAGGTCAACTGACGCGCGAAATCAGGCCACCGGATTGCCGGTTGATACGCCCATCCAGTTCAAGTTCGGTCAGCGCCGGAGAGACGATCTTGGACGATGCGCCCAGATCACGGATGAGCTGATCTTCGCCGATAGGTGACGGGCCCAGCCGGTCCAGAATGCTTTGGTGCAGTTTGGCCGTCTCCGCCAGCGACCGTGGCGGTGGCGGGGCGGCCAGTGGCAATTCTGGCGAAGTGGCGTGAGCCTCTTCTGCCATTGGAGCCAACGCCTCGACCACGTCATCGGCATTGCGCACCAGCCGCGCGCCGTCACGTAGCAGCATGTTGCAGCCGCTGGCCCGGGCATCAAACGGATGGCCGGGCACCGCCATAACCTCGCGCCCCTGATCGAGTGCTGTCCGTGCAGTGATGAGCGACCCCGATCTCGCGGCGGCTTCGACCACCACAACGGCCTGTGACAAACCCGAGATGATGCGATTGCGCGCGGGAAAATGCCGCGCCTGTGGTTGCAAGCCCATGGCCTGTTCGCTGATCCGGGCACCGCCCTTCGCCACGATATCTTCGCCCAGCTTGGTGTTTTCGGTCGGATAGAGAATGTCGACGCCGCCCCCCAGCACGGCGACCGTCCCGGTCTCAAGCGCGGCCAGATGGGCGACCGTATCGACGCCTCGGGCCATTCCGGAGGTGATGACAAAACCAGCCTCTGCCAAACCGGCAGAGAGCGCGCGGGCCATGCGGCCCCCCAACGATGACGCGTTGCGAGCACCGACAAGGGCGATCTGCGGCCGGTTGAGAATGCCAGTGTCGCCAATGGCCCAAAGCAAGGGCGGAGCATCCTCCAGATCCAGAAGCGCTTTCGGGTAATTCGAGTCGCCTCGGCAGATCAGGACTGCGCCAGCCGCCTTCGCCGCTTTCAACTCATTATGGATCACCGGTTCCGGGCAGATCTCATACCCCTCGACACCGGCGGCCTGTGCGATTTCAGGCAAATGCTCAAGCGCCGTGGCAGCCAACCCGTGTTCGCCCATCAGCCTGTAAAACGTGCTGATCCCCACCCGGCGCGAGCGCAAGAGACGGAGCCAGTCGAACCTTTGGTCTTCCGTGGTGGGTGGGAGTAGGGGGTGAGTGGAAGAATTGTGTTCCAAGGCCATCCTGTCTCCGTCCGCTTGCAGGAACAGGGATAGTCTTGCACTGGTTAATCAGACGTGAAGAGAGACAGGCCACGCACAGAAAATGCACGCCCTGCCCTGTAGCTGTCTGTTTTTTCAACGTTCTTTTTTAAGTCTGCGCACCGCCAACTGTCAGGCCGCCGATCATCACGGTGGGTTGGCCAACACCGACAGGCACCCATTGCCCCTGCTTGCCGCAATTGCCCATGCCCGGGTCAAGCTCCATGTCGTTACCCAACGCACGAATCTGCTGGAGCGCGGTGGCCCCGTCGCCGATCAGAGTGGCCCCTTTGACCGGCTCGCCAACCTTGCCGTCTTTGACGCGGTAGGCCTCGGTGCAGGAGAAGACGAACTTGCCGTTCGTGATATCCACCTGACCGCCGCCAAAGCCGACCGCCCAGATGCCATCCTTGAGATCGGCGACGATATCGCCGGGGTCCGCATCGCCACCCAGCATGTAGGTGTTGGTCATGCGCGGCATCGGGATATGGGCATAGCTTTCGCGTCGGCCGTTCCCGGTGGGGGCCACGCCCATGAGCCGCGCATTCTGGCGGTCCTGCATGAACCCTACGAGTTTCCCGTCCTCAATCAGCACGTTCTTGCCCGACGGTGTGCCTTCGTCATCCACGGTGATCGAGCCACGGCGATCCGGGATCGTGCCGTCATCCAGAACGGTCACGCCCTTGGCTGCAACCTGCTGTCCCATCAGCCCGGCAAATGCAGAACTGCCCTTGCGATTGAAGTCACCCTCCAGCCCATGACCCACTGCCTCGTGCAGCAGGATGCCAGGCCATCCCGGCCCAAGTACAATGTCCATCACCCCGGCGGGCGCGGGTACAGCGTCGAGATTGACCAACGCGATCCGCAGCGCCTCGCGGGCCTTACCCTGCCAATCCGCAGGGTCAAGCAACCCGTCCAACAGCACGCGGCCTCCGCCACCTGCTGTTCCCGATTCACGTCGGCCGTTATCTTCGACGATGACGCTGACATTCACCCGGGTCATTGGGCGGGTGTCGGACACCAGTGTGCCTTCGGGCCGCAGGATAGCCACCTCCTGTAACGAGGCGGCAATCGTCGCGCTGACTTGCACCACACGGGGATCGAGGTCGCGGGCGAAGGCGTCGATTTCGCGCAATGTCTCCACTTTCACCGGAAAGCTGTGTCCGGCGATCGGATCGGCGTCAGTATAAAGACGTGTATTTGTTCCGGAGGGTTTGTCCGCCAGAGTGCCGCCGCCATCACCTACAGCCAGCCGCGCCGTTTCCACAGCCCGCTTGATCGCCGATTCGGAAATGTCGGTGGAATGTGCATAACCCGCCACCTCACCACGGACGGCACGCAATCCGAATCCCTCGGATGCGTCGTAGCTGGCTGTTTTCACACGGCCATCATCGAACACCAGCACCTCCGAGCGACGCCGTTCGAGGAACAATTCCCCATCATCCGCCCCCGCCACAGCCTCTTTCAGCAGTGCCAGCGCGCGGTCCTGATCGAGATGCGTGACGAATGGTTGGAAAGACGTGTTGGTCATGGAGCCCCCAGAGTTGAATTTTGATCCAGATCAAAGAAAGCGCGTTTTTGCCGCAAGCAAGCTTCTTTAACTGATGCTCAGAATATGATTTTAACCGCAGCCAAGACAACGGGAGGATTGTGTCGGCTTGTGCCGGACCTCAACTGCCGTTGCATTTTGACAGAACACGCAACCGATCAGGGTAAGACATGCAACTCAAATCTTTGCTCTTGGGTCTGGCCACCACCTTCGCCGCCGCACCGGCGTTTGCACAGCAGACGCTTGAAACAATCGGCGTACCGGTGGACCGGGGCACAGGCTTTCAACCCGCGGCAACCGAACTGGCGCGCGACCTTCAGTGGCTTGACGGGATGATCCTTATCATCATCACCGCCATCGTACTTTTCGTAACCGCGCTGCTGGCCTACTGCATCGTGCGCTACAACCGCCGCGCCAACCCGAACCCCTCCAGCTTTACCCACAACACCCCGCTCGAGATCGCATGGACCGTTGGTCCGATCCTGATTCTGGTGTTCATCGGCGCGTTCTCGCTGCCGGTTCTGTTCAAGCAGCAGGAAATCCCCGAAGGCGACCTGACCATCAAGGTGACCGGTTACCAGTGGTACTGGGGTTACGAGTACATCGGCGAAGATCTGGCCTATGACGGCTACATGATCGGTTCGCCCTTCACTGGTGGCGACAACCGTATGACCCCGGACGTAGAAGCGCAGCTGACCGAAGCCGGCTACCAGAAGGAAGACTTCCTGCTGGCCACTGACACCGCCGTTGTCGTGCCGGTTGGCAAGACCGTCGTGATGCAGGTGACTGGTGCCGACGTGATCCACTCGTGGACCATCCCGGCCTTCGGCGTGAAGCAGGACGCGGTTCCTGGCCGTCTGGCAGAGCTGTGGTTCACGGCTGAGAAAGAAGGCGTGTATTTCGGTCAGTGTTCCGAACTCTGCGGCCTTGCTCACGCTTACATGCCGATCACCGTCAAAGTGGTCAGCGAAGCGACCTATGACGCATGGCTCCAGGCGTCGAAGACCGAAGGCGGCTATGTTGATGTCCGCACAGTTCTGACTAACTAAGACGAAACGGCGCACGCGGACCTCGCGTGCGCCACACCAACCGGCCCCTACTGACCCAACCCAGTTGAGACACACGTGACCGATACAAGCATCAACACGACATCGCATGTTGCCCAGAACGAGGCACAATTCAGCGATTACTTCGCGCTTCTCAAGCCGCGCGTGATGACGCTTGTCGTGTTCACCGCCTTTGTCGGACTGCTGGCGGCCCCAAGCCCGGTCCATCCGTTCGTCGGCTTCTGCGCAATCCTGTTCATCGCTATCGGTGGCGGCGCGTCCGGTGCTCTGAACATGTGGTGGGATGCCGATATCGACGCCGTGATGAAGCGTACCCAGCGCCGCCCGATCCCTGCGGGCAAAGTCACAGGCGACGAGGCATTTGCAATCGGCATCGCGCTGTCTGCATTTTCGGTTGTCTTCCTTGGCCTTGCGACCAACTGGGTCGCGGCTGGCCTGCTGGCCTTTACCATTTTCTTTTACGTCGTGATCTACACGATGTGGCTCAAGCGCTGGACCCCGCAGAACATCGTCATCGGTGGTGCGGCAGGTGCCTTCCCTCCGATGATCGGCTGGGCGGCGGCAACCGGCGGCGTGAGCGTTGAATCCGTCCTGATGTTCTGCCTGACCTTCATGTGGACCCCGCCGCATTTCTGGGCGCTGGCGCTGTTCATGCGCAAGGATTACGACAATGCCGACGTGCCGATGCTGACGGTGACCCACGGTCGCCGCGCGACGCGCAACCACATTCTGGTTTACACTGTACTTCTGGCGATCCTTGCGGTGGCCGCTGGCTTCACCTCGATCGGTGGCCCGGTTTACATCGCGACATCCGTGGTGCTGAACGCGATGTTCCTGCGTGGCGCTGTGCAGATTTGGCGCCGTGATGAGGATATGTCTGAAGAAGACAACTTCCTTGCCGAGCGCAAGTTCTTCAAACTGTCCCTGCTCTATCTCTTCGCCCATTTCGGTGCGATCCTGATCGAAGCGGGACTGGACAAAATCGGAGTTTGGGCATGAGCCTGTCCAAGCAACATGAACTTCACGAGCGCCGGTTCGGCCGCAATGTCGGCGTCGGGCTTGTGCTTGTCGGACTGATCGCGATCGTGTTCGGTCTGACTGTCGTGAAAGTCACACGCGGGGACTACGAGACCCCGGCAACCACCTCGGTGAGTGAATGAAACCGCTTGATCCCAAGAAAAAGACAGCCCTTCAGGGCGTTGGCGTCGTCGTCGTCATGGGCGCGTTGGCCTGGGCTTCTGTGCCGATGTACGACTGGTTCTGCCGGGTCACCGGCTTTGGTGGCACCACGAATGTCGCCGATGCCGGCAGCGTCGAGGTTGTCGACCGCACGATCAAGGTCCGCTTTGATGCGTCGCTCGAACGCGGCATGCCGTGGGAATTCAAGCCGATGCAGCTCGAGGTGGAACTGCGTCTGGGCGAAGAGGGTCTGGCCTTCTACGAAGCCTACAACCCTACCGACCGACCGATCGCGGGAACCGCAAGCTACAACGTCGCGCCGTATGGCGCTGGCCTCTATTTCTCGAAGATCGCGTGTTTCTGCTTTGAAGAGCAGATCCTGATGCCCGGTGAACGGGTCCAGATGCCGGTCAGTTTCTTCGTCGATCCCGACATCATGAACGACGCCGACACGAAATTCGCGAAACACATCACCCTGTCCTATACGTTCCACGAGATCGACCTGCCCGCAGAGGCGCAGGCCATGCTTGAGACGGAGCGGACCGACAGCGGTTCTCTGAACTAACGCCTATAGCCACGAGGGACCAAAATGGCGCACGCAAAAGATCATGACTATCACATCCTGAACCCCTCCGTCTGGCCGTTCGTCGGCGCAGTCTCTGGGTTCGCGATGCTCTTCGGGGCTGTGCTCTGGATGCACGACAGTGGCCCCTGGCTGTTCCTTATCGGCTTTGTTGGCGTTCTCTACACCATGTTCGCATGGTGGTCGGATGTTGTGTCTGAAAGCCAGGTCGGCGACCACACCCCGGTTGTGCGCATCGGCCTGAAATACGGCTTCATCCTGTTCATCATGTCCGAAGTCATGTTCTTCGCGGCTTGGTTCTGGAGCTTCTTCAAGCACGCCATGTACCCGATGGGTCCGGACAGCCCGGCGATTGACGGTGTCTGGCCGCCGGTCGGGATCGAAACATTCGACCCGTGGCACCTGCCGCTAATCAACACGCTGATCCTGCTCTGCTCGGGTGCGGCGGCCACATGGGCCCACCACGCGCTGGTGCATGAAGACAACCGTGAAGACATGAAGTGGGGCCTGATCATTGCTATCGGTCTCGGCGCGATCTTCACCGTGCTTCAAGCATACGAATACAGCCACGCGGGCTTTGGCTTCTCGGGCAACATCTACGGCGCGAACTTCTTCATGGCGACCGGCTTCCACGGTGCGCACGTGATCATCGGGACGATCTTCCTGTTCGTCTGCCTGCTGCGCTTGGGCCGCGGCCACTTCACCCCGGAAAAGCACATCGGGTTCGAAGCGGCAGCATGGTACTGGCACTTCGTGGACGTGGTCTGGCTGTTCCTGTTTGCCGCGATCTACGTCTGGGGTCAGTAAGCACACCCGGCACAGGCGTTCCGGCTTGAACGGACCCTGCCTCAAGGATAAAGCAAGGCGCGCCGGATCGGCGCGCCTTTGTCACTCTCAGGAGCCCTCTTTTGTCGCGTATCACCCTGCCCTTGCTGACCGGCCTGATCGGCACCGCGATCCTCGTGTGGCTGGGCACATGGCAGATGCAGCGACTGGAGTGGAAGCGGGACATCCTGACCGAGATCCAGGCGCGGATCGGAGGCGACCCAGCCCCCCTGCCCGCCACCCGAACTCCAGAGACTGATCGGTACCAACCTGTACAGTTGAACGGTACGGTTGAGCCGGAGGAACTGTACGTTCTGGTCTCGCAGAAGCGCGTTGGCGCGGGATACCGGGTGATCTCGCCTTTTGTGACAGATGACGGCCGCCGCATCCTGTTGGATCGCGGGTTCATACCGGTCGACGAGCGCGATACAGCGCGCGACGGTGGTGAAAAGTCGATTAACGGCAATCTTCATTGGCCGGATGACCGGACTTCTGCGACCCCGGACAATGACATTGATGGCAACACATGGTTTGCACGCGACATCGCTCCGATGGCCGAGGTGCTCGGCACCGAGCCCCTGCTGGTGATTGTCCGCAACATGTCGCCCACTGATCCCGGTGTGACGCCCCTTGCGGTGGACACCAGCGGCATTCCGAACGATCACCTGCAATACGCGATCACCTGGTATTCGCTGGCCGTTGTCTGGCTGATCGGAACAATCGCGCTGGTATGGCGCATGCGACAGACGAAGGAAGGCTGAGGCCCGATGCAGTATATCTCGACCCGCGGAAAAGCCCCGGCGCTTGGATTTGAAGACACAATGCTGTCGGGCCTTGCCCGTGACGGCGGTCTTTATGTTCCCGAAACCATCCCGACACTCAGTGCCGGAGACATCCGCGCAATGCACGGCCTCTCTTATGAAGAGATCGCGTTCCGCGTGATGAGACCTTTCGTGGGTGATGCGTTCACCGATGAGGTGTTCGCCGACCTGATTGCCAAAGCCTATGCCGGGTTCGGCCACGATGCCCGCGCGCCTCTGGTGCAGCTGGGCAATGGGCATTTCCTGCTGGAACTTTTCCACGGGCCAACGCTCGCGTTCAAAGACTTCGCAATGCAGCTTATCGGGCAGATGTTCCAAGAGGCGCTGAGCCGAAGCGGCAAGCGCGTAACCATTGTCGGCGCAACTTCGGGCGATACCGGCTCTGCCGCAATCGAGGCGTTCCGGGGGTTGGACGCGGTCGATGTGTTCATCCTCTACCCGCATGGCCGGGTGTCCGAAGTACAGCGCCGCCAGATGACTACCCCGGTCGAATCGAACGTCCACGCGCTGGCGCTGGATGGCACGTTCGACGATTGCCAGGCGCGCCTGAAGGACATGTTCAACCATTTCGAATTCCGCGACGCGGTGAAACTCGCAGGCGTGAATTCGATCAACTGGGGCCGCGTGCTGGCACAGGTGGTCTATTACTTCTCGTCCGCCGTCAGTCTGGGCGCACCGGACCGCACCGTCAGCTTTACTGTCCCGACCGGCAATTTCGGCGACATCTTCGCGGGCTATATCGCCAAGCGCATGGGCCTGCCCATTGACCGTCTGGTTGTGGCTACGAACCAGAACGACATCCTGCACCGCTGCCTGAGCACCGGCGGCTATGTCACCGACAGCGTGACCCCGTCGATCAGCCCATCGATGGATATTCAGGTGTCGTCGAATTTCGAACGCGCGCTGTTTGACGCCTACAATCGTGATGGCAATGCGGTGTCGCAGCTGATGGACGAGCTCAAAGCGGGCGGCTTCCACGTCAGCCAAGGTGCGATGCAGGTTCTGCGCGACCACTATGACAGTGGCCGCGTGTCCGAGGACGAAACGCTCGCAATGATCACGCATGCACACAAACAAATGGGCGAGTTGCTTTGCCCACACTCCGCAATTGGCGTGAAGGTGGCCGAAGAACAGCGTGATCCCGCAACACCGATGATCACACTGGCCACAGCTCATCCCGCAAAATTCCCCGATGCGGTTGAAAAGGCGAGCGGCATCCACCCGCCGCTGCCCGACCGTATGGCCGACCTCTTCGAGCGCGACGAACGCGTGACACGCGTGTCGAACGACCTCGACCAGCTTGAAACCCTCATCAAAGATCGGATCGCCTCTTGACCGTCCAGACCGCCACACTCCCCAACGGCTTTCGTATCGTCACCGAGCACATGCCCGGTCTGGAGAGTGCCGCCATCGGCATCTGGGTCACTGCAGGTGGACGCCATGAGCGTCCCGAACAGAATGGCATCGCCCATTTTCTGGAGCATATGGCGTTCAAAGGCACCGAGACTCGCACCGCGCTTCAGATCGCCGAGGCCATTGAGGACGTGGGTGGCTACATCAATGCCTATACCTCGCGCGAGGTGACCGCCTATTACGCGCGCGTACTGCGAAATGACGTGAGCCTCGCGCTGGACGTGGTGGCCGACATTCTGCGGAATCCGATCTTCGACCCCAAGGAGATCGAGGTCGAGCGGCATGTGATCCTTCAGGAAATCGGACAGGCCGCCGATACGCCGGATGATATCATCTTTGACTGGTTGCAGGAAAAGGCCTACCCCAACCAACCCATCGGCCGCACGATCCTTGGTGAAAGTGCACGGGTGTCGGGCTTTACCAAAGACGATCTCGCTACCTTTGTGTCCGAACACTATGGCCCTGACCAGATGATCCTAGCCGCAGCGGGAGCGGTTGACCATGAGGCCATCGTGGCGCAGGCAGAAGCGCTGTTTGGCGACATGGCCGCGCGTCCGGCGTTGGTAGCCGATGCCGCCAGCTTCCAGGGCGGTGAAAGCCGCAAGGTCAAGGATCTGGAGCAGGCCCATCTTGCGCTGGCGTTCGAATCGCCGGGTTATCGCGATCCGAATTTCTATGCCGCGCAGGTCTATTCCGTTGCCCTTGGCGGCGGCATGTCGAGCCGGCTGTTCCAGGAAATCCGCGAGAAACGCGGGTTGTGCTACACGATCTTTGCGCAGACGGGAGCGTATTCCGACACCGGCATGACCACGGTCTATGCAGGCACCAGCAGCGAAGAGATCAAGGATCTTACCAACCTCACCATCGACGAGATGAAGCGCGCGGCAGAGGATATGTCCCCCGCCGAGGTTGCGCGGGCTCGCGCGCAGATGAAGGCCGGGCTTCTGATGGGGCTGGAAAGCCCATCGTCACGCACTGAGCGTCTGGCGCGGATGATCCAGATCTGGGGCGAGGTGCCTACGCTCGAGGACACGGTGTCCCGAATCGACAGCGTGACAACCGGCGACGTGCGCGCCTTTGGGGAACACATTGTCCGCAGCGCCCCGGTCGCTATGGCGCTCTATGGTCCGGTCGGCCTTGCCCCGGACCTTGCCAGCCTGTCCCAACGCCGCGTCGCCTGATGCTGAGTTTGCGGCGCAAGCTTCGGCTCGACACCGAGCGGATGGTTCTGCGCCCGCCGACCCATAGCGATTTCAACCCGTGGAGTGCCCTGCGTCGAGACAGCGAAGCCTTTCTCGCCAAGTGGGAACCAAGTTGGGCCGACGACCATCTGACCCGACGCGCCTTTACCAACCGTGTCTATTGGGCCAACCGCGCGATCGGCAACGGGTCTGCGGTGCCACTCTTCTTGCTCCGCCGCAAGGATGACATGCTTCTTGGGGCGATCACGCTGGACAATATCCGGCGCGGTCCGGCGCAGGCGGGCACGCTTGGGTATTGGATCGGTGAGCCGTTTGCCCGGCAAGGCTATATGCGTGAGGCGATTGATGCGGTTGTGCACTACGCGTTCGACCGTCTGGACCTGAGCCGGATCGAGGCGGCTTGCCTGCCTGAGAACAAGGCTTCCCGCGGGCTGCTGGAGAAGGCGGGATTCAAATACGAGGGGGTCGCGCAGAGCTATCTTCAGATCGACGGGCGCTGGCGAACACACGTTCTTTATGCAGCCCTGCGTCTGGATCGGCGCGGGCGCACCGACGTGGGCTGAGGCAAAGCCTCTATTTCTCTGGATCGCTGTCTTGCACGTGCTACCTTCTTGGCAGGAGGTGAAGACATGCGTTTCAAGCCACTCTGGATGACGCTGGCCATCGCGATCATGGGCAGTTCTGCGATTGCGCAAGAAGCCCGGCGGCCAAGCCATTGTCTCGCCATCGCGGACGCAACACCGGGCGCGGCCTATATCCAGAAGGCGTCCTGGACCGAGGAAGTGCCGGAATATTCGGTGCGCATCAATTACGTCGCCCACGCGACCTTCCTCTTGCAGACGCCGGGTGGTCTCAACGTAGCGACGGACTTCACCGGCTTTCTGGGTAACACCACCCTGATCCCGGATGTGGTCACAATGAACCACGCGCATGACACGCACTGGACCGCCAATCCCGATCCTGCCATCCCGCACGCCCTGCCCGGATGGGGGCCGTTCGGCGAAGGCATCGAGCATCATCTCGACCTCGGCGAAATGTTGGTGCGGAATGTCTCCACTGACATCCGGTCGCAATTCGGCGGGCGAGAGGATAATGGCAATTCGATCTTCATCTTCGAAGTCGAAGGGCTGTGCATCGGCCATCTGGGCCACCTGCACCACGAACCGAATGAACAGCAATACGCCGCCATAGGGCGTCTGGACGTGGTCATGGTGCCAGTGGATGGCGGCTATACCCTGCCCCGCGAGGTCATGGTGCGCATCGTCGACAGGCTCAAGTCCAGTATCGTGATCCCAATGCACTGGTTCTCGGGCTTTGCTCTAGAGGCATTCCTTGAGCAAGTGCAGGACAGTTTCGTCATCGACCGCCGGGACAGCACTTTCCTCGAAGTGTCATTGCGCGATCTGCCGTCCCGCCCTACGGTTGTGGTCCTGCGTCCTGCATGGCTGCGCGACGCACAGAACTGATTTACTCGGAGACCCGTCCATGCCTCGCGACTCTGCCGATAGCGGCTTCATTGACGCCCTGTCGCACCACTTCCCTGCGGACATGTTTGCCCGCGCCGAGCAATCCTATCTGGAAGAACCGCGCGGTCGCTATCAGGGTGCGGGCGGCTTTGTGGCGCGGCCGCGTTCGACCGAGGAGGTGTCGGCACTGGTGAAAGCCTGTGCCGAAGCCGGCGTCGGGATCATCCCCTATGGCGGCGGCACTGGGCTGGTGGCCGGGCAGATCGCGCCCGAAGGTGAACCGGACATGCCTCTGATCCTGTCTCTGGAACGCATGAGCACGATCCGTGCGGTCTACCCACAGGAAAACGTGCTGATAGCAGACGCCGGGGTGATCCTTGCAAATATCCAAAAGGCGGCTGAAGACGTTGACCGTCTGTTTCCACTGTCGCTGGCTTCCGAAGGCTCAGCGCGGATCGGCGGGCTGCTGGGGACCAACGCGGGTGGTGTCAACGTTCTGCGCTATGGCAATACACGTGATCTGTGCCTTGGCCTTGAAGTGGTGTTGCCCGACGGGTCGATCTGGAATGGGCTCAAACGTCTTCGCAAGGACAATACTGGCTATGACCTGCGCAACCTGATGATCGGGTCGGAGGGGACGCTTGGTGTCATCACCGGCGCGTCGCTCAAGCTTTTTCCGCGCCCCGCCGGCATCGGGACAGCGGTGTTCGTCATCCGCGATGCCGAGGCGGCTTTGGAGCTGCTGTCACTGGCGAAATCGCAACTGGGCGAAAGCATCAGCGCGTTCGAGTTGATTCATGGCCGGGGTTTGGACTTTCTGACACAGACCATGCCCGAGGTGCGCAAACCGTTTGGCGACCATCATCCCGAATGGATGGTCCTCATGGACATCGGATTGCCCAAGGGCCTTGATCCGCAGGAAGCCCTTGAGACACTCTTTGTATCCGCCGAAGCCGAAGGCATCGTGTCGGACGCGGTGATCGCGCAATCCGAGACTCAACGAAACGACTTCTGGAACGTCCGAGAGATGATTCCGATTGCGAACCGTCATATTGGTGCCGTGTCGAGCCATGACGTGTCCGTGCCTCTGGGTGAACTGCCCAATTTCATTGCGCGGGTCTGGCAGAGCATTTCGCAATTCGGTGACTTCCGCATCAACTGCTTTGGCCATGTCGGCGACGGCAACTTGCATTGCAACGTGTTCCCCCCCGAGGGAAAGTCGCGTGACCTGTTCCTGGAGGAAACCAAGCAGATCAAACGCATTGTGCATGACATTGCCTATGATCTGGGCGGCACATTTAGCGCGGAACATGGTGTGGGCCGGGCCAAGAAGGCGGATCTGGCGCGCTATGGCGATCCGGCCAAGTTGGCTGCGATGCGCGCGATCAAGGATGCGCTTGATCCAAAAGGCATCATGAACCCCGGTGCCGTTCTATCGTGACGCCACGCGGAACACACAACCATCGGTAACAAGCTGAGGCGGCGTGAGGCAGAGCCCTTTCGCCGTCTGGAACGCTTGCAACACCCTCGGCACATAGGCACGGGTTTCCGCGTAATCCGGCACACCATTGGACCGCACAACCGCGTTCTCCCCGGCATTATAGCCCGCGAGTGCCAGGATCACGTCGTTGTCGAACTTCTCCATCAGGAAATCGAGGAATGCGACACCGCCCTTGATGTTCTGTGCTGGTGAGAAACTATCAGCCACGCCGAACCGCTCTGCCGTGGCGGGCATCAGTTGCATCAGCCCCTGAGCACCGACCGAGCTTTGAGCATCCACCCGGCCAGCCGATTCAACTGAAATCACTGCAAGTGCCAATGCCGGGGAAATGCGCGTGCCTACCGTGTTCAACAGGATGTCTTTGCCATGGCGTTCGGCAATGGATTGCAGGTCTTGCAACCGCGGTCCCGGTACGCCTTTGCCCGAGGGCGGATTTGAAAGACGGATCAGCGCGGGCTCCAACCGTCCAGGCCCCTGCGCATCCAACGACGGCGAGATATCGCTCCAGAACCAAGCGAGTGTATCGTTGCCCGGTCGTCTGGGCTGGGCTGTCGCCGCTGGCGCGGCTTTCGGCAGACTGGGAGCTTGCGGCACAATTTGAACAGTGATGCGTTTCTTTGTGCTAGAGGATGGCGGTTTAATCCTTTTTGCAGAGAATTCGGGAAAAGGCGGCGGCTCTGCATGGGAACCTCCCACGCCAAGGCACATGGCAACCAGCGCCATCACAACATACCGTTTCATATGCAGGCTCCTGCTCGATGCCCGTTTTTGTTGGTCGCAAGTATGACACAATCATGGATTGAAGGCCATTTCGTTTCGCATACACGGGCAATCCGGCATCGGTGGCGGCGCGATTCTGGAGAAAATTCTTAAAATCCAAAAAAATTCTGAAAATAAAGCTATTCAGATTCAGTATCTTAAGATGAAATCATTAACTTTTTTCCCAAGCTGCAAAATCGGTCCAATGCGGACAAACTGCTGCCCCAATCCGACAGCTATAAATACTCATCCAAGACGGGATAGAGCGAATGAGAGAGCGCTCGCAACAAAGTCCTGAGCTTGGCCAACGTGAGCAAACTAGGACTATGGAGATCAAAATGATCAATTTCATCAAAAACTTCCGCAAGGATGAAGACGGCGCTGTGACAGTTGACTGGGTCGTTCTGACCGCTGCTGTTGTGGGCCTGGCAATCGCTGCTTATGGCACCATCCAGGAAAACACCGACGCCGTTCTGACTTCGACCGGCGGTGCGGTTCTCGGCGCACAGGAATGGCTGCCGGCAGCTGCTGACTAATTTGTTGGTACACATCGACGGAAGAAGGCGCGCACTTGCGCGCCTTTTTTCGTTTTGGGCGACAAGTTCTGTCAACCACACACAGACTGGAGACGACGGTGACGGTCGCGCCCGAAACACCTCAAGACCGGATTGGCACAGCTCAACATCTGCGACGCAACCCGACCGTTAAAGCCCCCTCACCGGTCTTACTATCGTCACAATCTGCCCCTTAGGCAGACACAATGGTCCGATATACCAACCACTGAACCATGTTTCAGCACGTGCGACGTGCATGAACGAGACATGTAAGGAGGCACTATGCGTATCGTCTTTGGACTTGTTCTGATTGCGGGTCTGGCTCTGGCCGGCTTCGCCGTCTACATGGCGCAGAACTACATTGGCGCGTATCAGACCGCGCTTGAACAGGAACGCAGCAAAGCAACCAGCAGCATCCCGGTACAGGGCATCTACGTGGCAACGCGCGCCCTAGACTACGGCGAGATCATCTCTGATGAAGACATCGCGCTGATGCCGTGGCCAAAGCAGACCCTGCCAGATGACTTTTTCGACACGGACAACCCTTTGAACGCCGAAGGCGCAGAGCTCCGCGTGGCGTTGCGTCCAATCGAAAAGAACGAAGCCATCATGGCCAGCAAGGTCAGCGAACCCGGAGCCGATGCCGGATTGACCTCGCGGCTTGAAAAAGGCCAGCGCGCCTTTGCAATCAAGGTCGATGTCGCCTCTGGTGTGTCCGGCTTCCTGCGCCCAAGCGACCGCGTTGATGTGTACTGGACAGGCCGCGTTCGCAGCAATGACCCGAACATGCCCAACGGCGAGGTCACCAAGCTGATCGAAACCGGCGTTAAGCTGATCGCAATCGACCAGACCGCCGAGACCGACACGGCCCAGACCACTATCGCACGGACAGTCACCGTGGCGGCCAGCCCGCAGCAGGTGGCATCCCTTGCACAGGCACAGTCCACGGGCCGCCTGTCGCTGTCCCTGATGGGCCGGAATGACGACACCGTCGCTGAGGTGATTGAAGTCGACCAGCGCTCGCTTCTCGGCATCACCGAGACGAAAGATGACGAAAAACCGCGTTCGATCCAGGTTTGCACAATTCGGACCCGTCGCGGTGGCGAAGTGGTCGATATGCCCATCCCTTGTACGAATTGATTTGCGTCGCACCTTATTTGGTGGATTACGCACCGTCCCGAATGAGACAAGGCGCAACATTATGTTGCGCCTTATCCACATGAGCCACACGACCGAAATCATTGATTCTTGCAAAAAAAGCCGACTTGACGCAGCTTGTGGGCAATATCGGGCGTTAAGACCCTATTTTGAGGCGTGATCGGAAAGGCAGGTCACATGTATACGAGCAGTCCCTTCAAGGCCGTCCTGATGGGCGCAGTTCTTGCTATTTCTCCGATGGCGCAAACAGCAGTCGCTGAAACCCTGCGTGTCATCCGGACCAATACTGAATCGACACTGAACGTTCCCATGAACCGTGCAGTTGTGGTTGAAAGCGAAGTTCCTTTTGCGGAACTGAGCATTGCGAACCCGTCGATCGCAGACATTTCATCTCTTTCAGACCGAACGATCTATGTTTTGGGCAAAACACCCGGCACCACGACACTGACCATTCTGGATGGCAACGGTCAGTTGATCACCAATGTCGATGTCCGGGTCGCCCCGGATCTGACCGAATTCAAAGAACGTCTGCGGCAGATTCTGCCGGACGAAAAAATCGAAGTGCGCACCGCAAATGATGGCATCGTGCTGTCCGGTACGGTTTCGAGCACCATCCGCATGCAGCGGGCACTTGATCTGGCGGCACGCTATGCACCGGAGCGGGTCTCGAACCTGATGACGGTCGGCGGTGTGCAGCAGGTGATGCTGAAAGTGCGTTTCGCCGAAATGCAGCGCTCTGTTTCCAAGTCGTTGCAAGCATCGCTTGCCACCGGTGGCTCGGTGCTTGACGGGGATTTGGGCCTTGAGATTGGCACCGGCAATGCTGCCCCGCTCGCCGGGGTCGACGCGGTGTCCGACAAACTCGGCGCCGGAGCTGGATCGCAAGGCGGGATCATGTTCGGGTTCAACGCGGGCGGGCTCGAAGTGGGTATCCTGCTGGAAGCGCTCGAAGCCAAAGGCGTTGTGCGCACGCTGGCCGAACCGAACCTCACTTCGCTCTCAGGTCAGGAAGCAACCTTCCTGGCCGGCGGCGAATATCCGGTGCCCGTATCGCAGGAAGACGGCGCAATTACCGTTGAATTCAAACCGTTTGGCGTCGAGTTGAACTTTATCCCGCGTGTTCTGGATGAAGATCTGATCAACCTCGAGCTGGAAGCGGCGGTCTCGTCCATCGACCCGAGCAGCGGTGTCGATATCGGCGCGATCCGGATTGACGGCTTCACCCGCCGTGAAACTACAACCACGGTTGAACTGCGGGACGGCGAAAGCTTTGCCATCGCAGGTCTCTTGCAAGACGATTTCCGCGACCTGAACAGCCAGGTGCCCTGGCTTGGGGACATCCCGGTTCTGGGTGCTCTGTTCCGCAGCGCCGAATACCAGCGCGAACAGTCGGAACTGGTGATTATCATCACGCCGCATCTGGTTACGCCGACACGAGGCGAAGCGCTTGCGCTGCCAACTGACCGCGTGCGGCCTCCTAGCGAAAAAGACCTGTTCCTCTTCGGACGCGTCGCGGATGACACCCGCAACCTGCGTGGTGCCGCCGGCGAAGTCGCGAAGCAGGACTTCTCGGGTTCCTATGGCTATGTGATGGATTGAGGCGATGGCAGTTCAAAAAAATCTCCGTGTCCCGATCGCCCTGACAGGCCTTGCATTTCTGGCGGCCTGCGCCAGCAGCGATCCGGTCTACAGCGCGTTCAACCGCGAAGCCGGAGCTTTGCTCGATACGGGCAATTTCGGCACCGCCACCATGAACAACACCCAGATCATGAACGGCGAAAAGCGATACACCTATGATCTGTCGCAGCGCTTTGCGAGCGAGGTGATGACCACGGTCAACTTCGCGTTCAACAGCGCAGTTCTCGACAGCGGAGCACAGGACACCCTGCGCGAACAGGCACATTGGATCCGTCAATTCCCAGAAGTGCGCTTCCGGGTGTATGGTCATACCGATGCGGTGGGTAGTGAAGCCTACAACAAACGCCTGGGTCTGAGCCGCGCACATGCGGTGGTCAATTTCCTGGCCTCGCAAGGCATCAGCAAGGACCGGCTTGAAGCAGTGGTCTCCTACGGGGAAACACAGCCGCTCATCGTGACCGAAGGCCGCGAGCGTCGCAACCGCCGCACCGTGACCGAGGTTTCCGGCTTTGTCGGCTCGCACCCCACTGTTCTTGAAGGTAAATATGCCGAGATCATTTATCGCGAGTACATCAACAGTGCCGTCCCGAGAACAACGCTCGAGGGCATTCAAGGCACGGACTTCCAAGCGTCTCAATAAAGGCACGGCCCCGAAAGGGGCCATGCCATCGGCCTGAAATACCGTACAATTTCGGTAATTCGGCCCCAATGTTGCCAAGTTTCTCACCGACCTTCTGACTGTAGCAGTCCTTCCCGAGCGACTCGGGATTGGCGTGCGTGATGCGTGCAAAATGCCGCTCACGAGCGCCGAGAAGTTAGAGGAAACGAGGCAAATGACGAGTATCCTTCCAAGCACCCCGCAACCGGCGCCCCTTGTGGCGTGCACGATCAGCCGGGACGTGCAGGAGTTCGATCTTCTGATTGAAGATATGGAAGCCGCTCTTGGCGAAGCGTGGGGGGACCTCGGCTTCGATGAAGCCATGCATTTCTTTACGCAGGAAGAGGGTGAAGCGCTGGAATTTGTGGCCCTGGCCATAGATGAAGCCGACGAAGACAATGTAGATCACCTGTCTTCCATCATCGCCGCTGCAAAGGCGCGCAAGATCAAGGTCGTGCTGATCGCACATGATGTGACGCCGTCGGCGCTGCATCATCTGTTGCGTCAGGGCGCGGATGAGTTTGTGCCCTACCCGCTTCCCGAAGGTGAACTTGCCGCCGCCATCGAACGGATGCGCGCAGCCGAAGTCACCCAGATCATCGGCAAGACTGGCTCGGGTGTAAAACTGTCCGACGATGGCGACGGTGTGATCATCGCGGTTCAAGGCATGGCCGGCGGCTGTGGTGCCAGCACCTTTGCGACGAATCTGGCGTGGGAACTGGCGACTGTGACCAAGGACAAGGCTCCTCGTGTCTGCATCATCGACCTCGGCCTGCAGTTCGGGGCCGTGTCCACATATCTGGACGTGCAGCGGCGTGAAGCCGTGCTGGAATTGCTCTCTGACATCGAAACGCTGGACGAAGACAGCTTTGGTCAGGCGCTCGTTACCTTTGAGGAAAAGCTGCACGTATTCACGTCGCCGGCTGATCTTCCGCCGCTCGACATCGTGGGCCAGACCGAGATTCAGGCCTTGCTCGACACCGCATCTCGGCATTTCGACTTTGTTGTGGTCGATATGCCGCCAAGCCTCGTCCAGTGGTCCGAAACCGTGCTTTGCGCAGCGCAGGTCTATTTCGGGGTGATTGAGCTCGACATGCGGTCGGCGCAGAACACCTACCGTCTCAAGCGTGCGCTTCAGGCCGAAGATCTGCCCTTCGACAAAATCCGCTTTGTGTTGAACCGGGCACCGAAATTCACTGACCTGCAAGGCAAAAGCCGCCTCAAGCGGATGCAGGAAAGCTTGGGCATTTCTGTCGATCTCCATCTGCCGGACGGCGGTAGAGCGGTCGCGGAAGCTGGCGATCACGGGCAGCCGCTTGGACTGCAACAGCCCAAGAACGCGCTCCGCAAGGAAATCGCAAAGCTGGCTCAGTCTTTGTACGAAGTAGGCCGCACCGAAGCTGAAGCGGCCTGAGGAGAAGACACATGTTTTCGCGTTACAAGAAGCCATCGGTCGAAATCGCACCCGTAGCCAAAGCCCCAGCGCCCAAGGCCGAGACCCCGGCCAATTCGCCGGGTCCGGCAAAAGCGCTGCGCAAGGTGCTGCCGAAGAAAGCTGCGGCAGCCGAAAGTGCGGATCGCGACAAAAAACGCAAGGAACGCCTGAGCGATATCAAGCTTGAGCTGCACCGCGCGTTGCTGGACAACCTCAACCTTGCCGCGCTGGATCAGGCGACGGAAAGCCAACTCAAGGAAGAGATCAGCGCGATCACGAACGAAAGCCTTCAGGAAAAAGGCATGGTTCTGAACCGCGAAGAGCGGATTGCGCTGAACCAGGAGCTTTATGACGAAGTGAAGGGGCTCGGGCCCCTCGAAACGCTTCTCAAAGACGAAACCGTCAGCGATATTCTCGTCAACGGTCCACACCAGATTTTCGTCGAACGTAGCGGTAAGCTGCAGCTCAGCGATGTGACCTTCAAAGACGAAAAACACCTGATGCGGATTATCGACAAGATCGTGTCCGCCGTTGGTCGTCGAGTTGATGAATCAAACCCTTACGTGGACGCCCGCCTTCAGGACGGATCGCGTTTCAACGCGATGGTTCCGCCGATTGCGGTAGACGGGTCACTGGTCTCCATCCGTAAATTCAAAACGGACAAGCTCAGCATCGACGACTTGGTCAATTTCGGTGCGTTTACCGAGGAAATGGCGGTCTACCTGCAAGCTGCCGTGGCGACCCGCCTGAACGTCATCGTGTCGGGCGGTACAGGTTCCGGTAAGACAACAACGCTCAATGCTTTGTCGTCCTTCATTGACGACAGTGAACGCATCCTGACCATTGAGGATACGGCCGAACTTCAGCTTCAACAGACCCATGTGGGCCGGATGGAAAGCCGCCCACCCAACGTTGAAGGCAAAGGTGCCGTTACCCCGCGCGACTGTCTCAAAAACGCGCTGCGGATGCGTCCTGACCGCATCATCGTCGGCGAAACGCGCGGCGAGGAAGTGATCGACATGTTGCAGGCCATGAACACCGGCCACGACGGCTCGATGACAACGATCCACGCCAACAGCGCCCGCGACGGTGTGAGCCGTCTTGAAAACATGATTGCCATGGCTGGGATCGAGATGCCGCTCAAGGCGATGCGATCTCAGATCTCTTCTGCTGTGAACCTGATCGTGCAGGCGTCACGTCTTCAAGACGGTTCGCGCCGCATGACCTCGATCACCGAGATCACCGGGATGGAAGGCGAAGTGATTTCGATGCAGGAAATCTTCCGCTTCCAGCGGGTCGGCCTGACCCCCGAGAACAAGATCATCGGGCATTTCACGGCGACGGGCGTGCGGTCCAATTATGCCGAACGGTTCAAGATGTGGGGCTACGACCTGCCACCGTCGATCTATGAACCCTTCAACGGGAACCACTGACTATGACACTCAGCGCAGAACCGATCGTCTACGGACTAATCTTCATTGCCGTCCTCGTCCTTGTCGAAGGCGTCTATCTTGTCGCATTCGGGAAATCCATCAGCCTGAACAAGCGCGTAAACCGCCGCCTTGAGATGCTCGACAAGGGCTCCAAGCGCGATGAAGTGCTGGCCAAGCTCCGAAAGGAGATGGACCAGCACATGACCTCACGTGGTCTGCCGCTCTATTCCATCCTTGCCGACCGGGCCCAGAAAGCCGCAATCGCCTTTACCCCGCAGCAGCTAATCATGGTGATGATCGGCGTCAGCGTGGTGGCCTTTGCCGGGTTGACTGCGGGCACCGAAGCTGGGCTTGCCGTCCGCGTGGTCATGGGCGCAGCCATGGGTGTTGGCGGCGTGTTCTTCTGGGTCACCAGCAAAGCTAAAAAGCGCGTCAGCCTGATCGAAGAGCAGCTTCCCGATGCTGTGGAACTGATGGTGCGCTCCTTGCGCGTCGGTCACCCCTTCTCTTCCGCGATTTCGATCGTGTCCAAGGAAATCAAAGACCCGCTTGCGACCGAATTCGGCGTGATCGCCGACGAAGCCAGCTATGGCCGCGATATCGGTGACGCGCTCAAAGCCATGGCCGAACGTCTCGACATGCAGGATTTGCGCTTCCTCGCGGTCGCCGTGTCAATCCAGCAGCAATCGGGCGGTAACCTTGCCGAGATCCTTGAGGGTCTGGCGAAAGTGATCCGCGCCCGCTTCCGGCTGTTCCGCCGTGTGAAGGCAATCACCGCCGAAGCTCAATGGTCCGGCAAGTTTCTGTCCGGCTTTCCCGTCGGCGCTCTTATCGTCATCCAGTTGACCGATCCCAACTACTACGACGAGGTGATCGACCACCCGTGGTTCGTCCCGGCATGTTTCGTCGTTGGTGCGTTCCTTGTCGCCAACCTGATCGTCATGCGTGCTCTCGTGAATATCAAAGTCTGAGGACCGAAACATGCAAGCCTTCAACGAATTTGCCACCAGCCTGTTCGGCCCCGCCGGTCCGATGATCGTGATCGCAGGACTGGGCATTCTGCTCTTGGTTCTCGCAATCCCGATGTTCTTCATGTCGCGCTCCAACCCGATGGACCGACTGAACACCACCAATGCTTCGGGACGGCAGAAGGTCGACGCAGCAACCCGGGCCGTGCTGCGGGAAAAGCACAAGAACCAGAAGCTCAACAAATACGCGCAGTTCCTCGAACCGCAGGACGCAAAAGAGCTGTCCGACGTTCGGATGAAGCTGTTGCAGGCGGGCTACCGGACCAAGGATGCAGTCCAGATCTACTACTTCGCACAGTTTGCGCTTGGCATCGGCGGTCTGATCCTCGGGATCGTCTATTTCTACCTGATCCTCGACCCGGCCAATGCTTCAACGCAGCAGACGGTCATGTATACGCTCGGACCCGGCGCAGCGGGCTACATGTTCCCGAAATACTGGGTCACCAGCCGGATGCAAAAACGGCAGGAAGAAATCGAAGGCGGCTTTCCTGATAGCCTCGACATGATGCTTGTCTGCGTGGAAGCCGGTCAGTCCATGGACCAGGCCATCGTCCGCGTCAGCAAGGAACTGCGTGCATCCTATCCCAGCCTCGCCGACGAATTCGAGCTGGTCAGCTATGAAATGAAAGCCGGTAAAGACAAGACCAATGTCCTGAACGACATGGGCGAACGCTGCGGTGTGCAGGACGTGATGTCTTTTGTGACAGTTCTGAACCAAAGCCAAAGTTTCGGTACGCCGATTTCAGACGCGCTTCGGGTCTATGCGGCAGAAATGCGTGACAAACGCGTGATGCGCGCCGAAGAAAAGGCAAACAAGTTGCCAACTAAAATGACTTTGACCACAATGATGCTGACGGTGCCGCCGCTATTGATCATTCTCGTTGGTCCTTCGGTAGTCGGCATCCAGCAACTTGGAAGTCTCGGGGGCTCGATGGGGCAATGAGTTTAGGCCGATTTTGGCCCGCCATCTTTCTGATTGGGACAGCCGCCTGTGGATCAGGCGGCTTTTCCACGTCTGACGATGCGGTCTTTGCACCCAGCGTCGATCCGCGCGGCGAGGCCGTCGATCAACTGACCGTAGGCCATCGCCTGATGGCTGCGCGGGAATACGAGCTGGCACTCAGTTCGTTCAGCCTGGCAGCCGCCGAACAAGGGCTGACCCCCGAGGTGCTACTCGCGCTTGGATCGGCCAACCTTGCGTTAGGCCGGCTCAACCAGGCCGAAGATTTGCTCAGACGTGCCACCAAAGATGACCCCGATAGCCCCGACGCATGGAACAATCTGGGTGTGGTGCTGATCGAAAAGGGCGAAACCGCCGAAGCCGCGCAGGTCTTTCGACGGGCGTTTGCGCTCGACAATGGCGAAAGTGTTGCAATTCGGGACAATCTGCGCTTGGCTCTCGCAAAATTAGAAAATTCGCTGTATGATGCGGATATAGAACAAGAATACAAACTTGTGCGGCGCGGCAGCAGTGACTTTTTAATCCGCCCGACGCAGTAATGAGGCAGAGCAGTAAAGGACGCAAAAATGCGCCATCCCTTTATCGTGACCCTGTGCGTTGCAGGGGCCGTCGTGCTTTCCGGTTGTGAACGCGGCATTGATACCGAAGCAGTTGACCGCGAATTTCAAGGCGTCAACGTCATCGACGGGACCAACTTGAACGAGGTCATGCTGTCGGTCTCTGACCCGAACGAAGCCGTCGCCTATTTCCAGCGCGCCAGCAGCGCCGAGCCTGACCGCATTGATCTGGCCCGTGGACTGGCAGTATCCCTCATTCGCGCCAAACGTCATACCGAAGGTGTCTCTGCGTGGTCGCGCGTTGTCGACAACAAAGACGCCACAAACGATGACCGCGTAGAACTGGCCGATGCCTTGATCCGCAACAACGAATGGGATCGCGCGGCAACAGTGTTGAACGCCATTCCCCCGACACACGAGACCTACAAGCGCTACCGCCTCGAAGCGATGATCGCCGACAGCAAACAGCAGTGGGACAAGGCCGACAGTTTTTATGAAACCGCCGTGGGCCTGACCACCACCCCCGCCTCGGTGATGAACAATTGGGGATTTTCGAAGCTGACACGTGGCGATTATTCGGGAGCCGAACGGCTCTTTACCGAAGCAATCCGCAATGATGCCTCGCTCTTTACAGCCAAGAACAACCTCGTTCTGGCGCGGGGCGCGCAGGGCAATTATGTGCTGCCGGTTGTCCCGATGTCGCAAATCGAACGGGCAGAACTGCTGCACACCATGGGTCTTGCAGCGGTGAAACGCGGTGACGTTGTGACCGGTCAGGGGCTGATGCGCGAAGCCATCGACACACATCCGCAGCATTTCGAAGCGGCCGCCCGCAGCCTGAAAGCTCTAGAATCCAATGTCGTGAACTGAGCCGCATGGACATTTCGGCGTTCTCAGCTCTGGTATTTCTACCTTTCGTGCTTCCTCTTTGCGTCTACGTGGTGTTTTCGGACATGCGCGATATGCGCATTCCGAACGTGATCGTGGTGGTGCTTTTCCTCGTCTTTGCGGTGGTCGGCCTCGTTGCCCTGCCCTTCGACGCCTACCTGTGGCGCTATGTGCATCTGTTGATCGTGCTCGTCGCCGGGATCGCGCTGAATGCCGGGGGCGCGATGGGCGCGGGTGATGCCAAATTCGCCGCCGCTGCCGCGCCGTTCATCCACGTGGGCGACCTGCGGCTGCTGATGGCGCTTTTTGCGGCAAATATCCTCGCCGCGTTTCTGACCCATCGCTTGGCCAAGCATACGGCTCTGCGCAGGATCGCACCGAATTGGAAAAGCTGGACCAACCCGAAATTCCCCATGGGCATGGCTCTTGGCGGGACATTGGCGCTCTACCTCTGCCTCGGGGTGTGGTTCGGCAGGTGACCTGCCAACAACCTGTCCTGCGCTAGCCCTTCTGTTGCCACATTGGCCTGCCATGGTCAGCCAGAGATGAAACTGGCTGAACCGATCCGGGGCAATCAATGAACATGCAGACAAGCGCCGTCATGGCGCCTCCTCCTCCCAAGCGCATGGAAGACATGCAGCTGCAACCGGTCATGATGCGCGACATCCTCCTCAAGACGATGTTCCGCAAAAACGTGTCGACCGCGACCGCAATTGCACAAAGCGTCTGCCTTCCCGTGCCGATCACCCAGGAACTGATTGATCTGTCGCGCAGTCAACTGCTTTTGGAAGCCACAGGCACGCTGAACGCCAACAACGGCTCTGAAATGGGCTACCAGCTGACAGACGCGGGCAAGGCGCGTGCGCTCGATGCCCTCGCACAGTCTGAATACTACGGCGCGATGCCCGTGCCGCTCGCAGTCTATGCCGAACAGGTAAAACGCCAGTCGATCCGAAACATCCACATCTCGCGCCAGCAGTTGACCGACGCGATGGGGCACCTGATCCTGCCGCCGGATCTGCTCAACAACCTTGGCCCGGCCGTCGGCGCGGGCCGGTCGATCCTCATGTACGGCCCGCCAGGGAACGGGAAATCCTCGATCTCGAACGGCATCCGCGACGCAATGGGCGACAAGATCTATATCCCCCATGCCATCGAATACGCAGGCCAGGTAATCACGGTCTATGACCCGATCGTACACAGCGCCGCGGAAACAGCAGGCAGCTCAACCGGGCTGCGCCTGACAAACCGCTTTGACACGCGCTATGTGCTTTGCGCCCGCCCCACGGTGATTACCGGTGGTGAACTGTCGCTCGACATGCTCGATCTGGTCTACAACCCGACGGCCCGCACCTACCAGGCGCCGTTGCAGCTCAAATCCACTGGCGGCATCTTCATCGTCGACGACCTTGGTCGTCAGGCCGAACCACCTCAGAAGCTGGTGAACCGCTGGATTGTTCCGCTGGAAGAAGCGCGCGACATTCTCGCCCTGCAATCAGGTGAGAAATTCGAAGTTCCCTTCGACACGCTGGTGATCTTCTCGACCAACTTCCACCCGAACGAAATCTTCGACCAAGCCGCGCTGCGCCGGATCTTCTTCAAGATCAAAATCGACGGACCCGACCAGCAGAACTTCCTCAAGATCTTTTCGATGGTGGCGAAGAAGAAGAAGATGGCCCTTTGCGAGAAATCGCTGATCCATCTTCTCAAGACCAAATACCCGACGATCAAGAACGTCTACGCGAACTATCAGCCGGTGTTCCTGATCGACCAAATGATCGCAGTCTGCGATTTCGAAGGATGGCCCTATAAAATGACGCCGGAACTGATCGACCGGGCGTGGGCCAACATGTTTGTCAAGGACGAAAAGATCGTCAAATAAGGGCTTTGGTACGATTTTCAGCCGCTGAAAATCGCGGATGCGTCATCGCGTCCGCATCCTAGATCAGAGACAAGCGATAGCGTGCAAAAAACGCAAGATTAGCCCTTGACGCCACGCGGCGTCGCCCGTACTCACGCGGCGGTCTGGCGCGGTAGCTCAGTTGGTTAGAGCGAACGACTCATAATCGTTAGGTCGGGGGTTCGAGTCCCCCCCACGCCACCACATTCCTTCATCCGAAGCACTCTCTGGCACGCCATTGGGCGTGCGAAGTGGTGTGCCCCTTCCGTCAGCCCAAGTGTCGGAAAAGGAACAGACGGGGTTCACTGCATCCCCGTAGACCAAAGCAATGACACATCTTTCACCATCCACCCCATCCACTGATCGCATTCTGACGGGCGTTGCCCTGATGGTAGGCTTCTGCGTGACGGCTCCGCTTTTGGATGTTGCGGCCAAGCTCGCATCCAGCAGCGTGCCTGTCGGTCAGATCACTGGCGCGCGGTTCATCGTACAATGCCTGTTGATGGCCCCGGTGGTGTGGGTCATGGGGTTGTCGCTCAAAGTACCGCACCGGAAATGGCTCCCCCTGACCGTGCGGGCGCTGCTCCTTTTCGCATCGACCTTCTGCTTCATCGCCGCGATCCGGGTCATGCCCTTGGCAGACGCATTGGCGATTGTGTTCATCGCACCATTCATCGTCTTGCTGGTAGGCAAGTTCTACCTTGGCGAAGATGTCGGACCGCGCCGGGTCGCCGCCGCACTGGTGGGGTTTGTTGGCGTGCTTTTTGTCATCCAACCCAGCTTCTCGGCATTCGGTGCGGTGGCGCTTTTCCCGCTGGGCACGGCCGTCGGCTTTGCGTTCTACATTCTTGTGACCCGCGGATTGTCGCGGCAGATGCACCCGGTCACCTTGCAATTCTACACAGGCCTGATCGCCAGCGTGCTGTGTCTGCCCATTCTCGCATTTGCCGAGGGCAGCGGATCGGCCCTGCTTGACCCGGTCTGGCCCACGGGGATCGCTTGGACCTGGCTCTTCGGCGTCGGTTTCTTCGCAACTGTCAGCCACATGATGATGACCTACGCGCTCTCATGGGCACCGTCCGCCACTCTTGCACCCCTGCAATATCTCGAACTGCCAGTGGCAACCCTGCTGGGCTATCTCGTGTTCGGCGACTTTCCCAACACGCTGACCCTGACCGGGATCACGATCATCATCGGTGCGGGGCTTTACATGATCCACCGCGAACGCGTGACAGCGCGCCAATTGATGACCGAGCGCGCCGCGCCACCAATCTGACCCGCCAAACGCGCAAGCCATTTGTGTGCCAGGTGCACACCCAAACGTGTTACCGAATTTTACAACCGGTATTTTGAATGTAACATTAATCTTGCCCGGAATCACCCGATGCCGTAATCTTCGCGGCAGGAAAGAGCGGCCCCGCCCGCCATCCACGCGCGAAAGGTTCACATTATGTACGCCCAGATGGTCAAATCGGAAGCGTCTCAGGACGACCCCGAAAAGCTCGCCGGTTTTCAGGCTCGTATCGACGCCGGCGAAAAGATTGAACCGAAAGACTGGATGCCGGAAGGCTACCGCAAAACTCTGATCCGCCAGATCGGTCAGCATGCCCATTCCGAGATCGTCGGACAGCTTCCCGAGGGCAACTGGATCACCCGTGCACCGACGCTTGAACGCAAAGCGATCCTATTGGCAAAGGTGCAGGACGAGGCTGGCCATGGCCTCTACCTCTACTGTGCCGCCGAAACGCTGGGGGTGAGCCGCGACGAGCTGACCGAGATGCTGCTTGATGGCCGGATGAAGTATTCGTCGATCTTCAACTACCCAACGCTCACCTGGGCAGACATGGGCGCAGTCGGCTGGTTGGTCGATGGTGCGGCGATCATGAATCAGGTGCCGCTACAACGCACCTCATATGGCCCCTATTCCCGCGCGATGATCCGCATCTGCAAGGAAGAGTCGTTCCACCAGCGACAGGGCTACCACATCATGATGAAGATGGCCCAAGGCACGCCCGCGCAGAAGAAGATGGCGCAGGATGCGCTCAACCGCTTCTGGTACCCGTCGCTGATGATGTTCGGCCCGTCCGACAAAGACAGTGTGCATTCTGCGCAATCGATGAAGTGGAAGATCAAAATGAACACCAATGACGAGCTTCGTCAGAAGTTCGTCGATCAGACCGTTCCACAGGCCGAATTTCTTGGCCTGACCGTGCCGGACGACACACTGCGCTGGAACGAGGAAAAAAGTGGCTACGACTTTGCCGAACCGGACTGGTCCGAATTCTTCGACGTGATCCAAGGCAACGGCCCCTGCAACACCGAACGCCTCGCGGCGCGCAACAAGGCGTGGGACGACGGCGCTTGGGTGCGCGAGGGGCTGATGGCCCACGCGGCTAAGAAACGTGCTGCAAAGCTGGCAGCGGAATAGGAGGAGCGGCAGATGTCTCAGGAATGGCCCCTTTGGGAAGTTTTCATCCGCGGTCAGCACGGGCTGAACCACCGCCATGTCGGCAGTCTACACGCGCCTGACGCTGAAATGGCGATCAAGAACGCCCGCGATGTTTACACCCGCCGCAACGAAGGCGTCAGCATCTGGGTGGTCGAGGCGCAGCACATCACCGCCTCGTCGCCCTCGGACAAAGGCCCGCTGTACGAGCCATCGGAAAGCAAGGTCTACCGCCACCCGACCTTCTTCGACATTCCCGACGAAGCGGGTCACATGTGATGACCGACCAGACCGCCCTGTTCGAATACCTCCTGCGTCTGGGGGACAACACGCTGGTGCTCGGCCACCGGGTCAGCGAATGGTGCGGGCACGCGCCGGTGCTGGAAGAAGACATCGCGCTGGCCAACACCGCGCTGGACCTCATCGGTCAGACACAGATGTGGCTTGGCTTGGCCGGAGAGGTCGAAAATGCCGGGCGCTCTGCCGATGATCTGGCAATGCATCGCGACGTCTGGGATTTCCGCAACCTGTTGCTGGTGGAACAGCCCAACGGCGATTTCGGGCAGACCTTGATGCGCCAATGCCTGTTCGACGCGTTCCATGTCGAACTGCTCACCGATCTGACCAACGCCTCCGACGACCGCATCGCGGCCATCGCTGCCAAAGCGCTGAAGGAAGTGACCTATCACCTCGACCGATCGTCCGAGACTGTGATCGGCCTAGGCGACGGGACCGACGAAAGCCACCGACGGATGCAGGCCGCGCTCGATCTGCTCTGGCCCTATGTCGGTGAGATGTTCACACCCGATGCCGTTGACGACGCCATGCGCGCCGCCGGGATCGCGCCTGATCTGAACGACCTGCGCGCCCGCTTCGACACACGGATCGACGCCATTCTCACCGAGGCGACGCTGGCCAAACCCGAAAGTGCCTATGCCCAGTCCGGCGGCAAGACAGGGTTCCGCCATTCCGAACATCTGGGCCACATGCTGACGCAGATGCAGTGGCTCCAGCGCGCCTATCCGGGTGCGACCTGGTGATATGACAGCCGACCTTTCGACCATCTGGAGCTGGCTGGACGAGGTGCCGGACCCCGAGATCCCGGTGATCTCGGTTGTCGATCTGGGCATCGTTCGGGATGTGGCCTGGCAGGGCGATACGCTCGAAGTGGCTGTGACCCCGACCTATTCGGGCTGCCCCGCCACATCGGTGATCGCGATGGACATCGAAACCGCCCTGCACGACCAAGGCATCACAAACGTCCGGATCAAGACCCAGATCGCGCCACCCTGGACAACCGACTGGCTGTCCGACAAGGGCCGCGCCAAGCTCACCGAATACGGCATCGCGCCCCCGTCGCCCGCTGGTGGCCCCGATGCCTGCCCGCGCTGTGGCGGCACGCATCTCACCCGGATCAGCCAGTTCGGCTCCACCCCCTGTAAGGCGCATTGGCGGTGTGACGACTGTCTTGAGCCATTCGACTATTTCAAATGCATCTGACCGTAAGGCACTGATATGGCGCGTTTTTACCCCCTGACCGTCACCGCTGTCGAAAAGACCACCCGCGATGCCGTGGCCATCACACTTGAGGCCCGCGACGGCGGAGATTTCACCTTCACCCAAGGCCAATACCTGACCTTCAAACGCGATTTCGACGGCACCGAGCTGCGCCGCTCCTATTCGATCTGCTCAGGCGCGGAAGAAGGCGTTCTGCGCGTGGGGATCAAGAAAGTATCGGATGGCGCGTTCTCGCAATGGGCCAACACTGACCTGCAACCGGGCATGACCATCGACGCGATGGAGCCCATGGGCAAATTCAACACGCCCATCGAGCCGGACAAGGCCAAGACCTATCTCGCCTTTGCGGGCGGGTCGGGGATAACCCCCGTTCTGTCGATCCTGAAAACCGTACTTACGGCAGAGCCGAAATCGCAGGTCACGCTGTTCTATGCCAACCGCAGCGTCAGCACGATCATGTTCCGGGAAGAGCTGGAAGACCTCAAGAACCTCTATATGGGGCGCTTCACGATCATCCACATTCTGGAAACCGACGCACAGGACATCGACCTGTTCCAAGGCCGTGTCGATGGCGAAAAATGCGCCGCACTGTTCGAGCATTGGATCGACATCAACAACGTCGACACCGCATTCATCTGCGGACCGGAGCCAATGATGAAAGCCATCGCGCAGGCGCTCAAGGATCACGGGCTGACCAAGGATCAGATCAAGTTTGAACTTTTCGCCAGCGCCCAGACCGGACGGCTGAAACGACGCACCAAAACCGCCGATGGTGCGGCCACTGACGCGATTGCGGCCAGCATCACCCTTGATGGCATGACCCGCAGTTTCGAGATGGGCCGCGACATGACGATCCTCGAAGCCGCGCTCGACAATGCGCTCGACGCCCCCCATGCCTGCCGCGCCGGGGTGTGTTCCACCTGCAAATGCAAGGTGCTCGAAGGCGAAGTGGACATGGTCGCCAACCACGCGCTTGAAGATTACGAGGTTGCCGCGGGCTACGTCCTGTCCTGCCAGTCCTACCCGATCACCAAGCGCGTTGTCGTCGATTACGACCAGTAACCGTCAGCCGGGATTGCGCTTGTCCACAACGCGCACCGCCTTGCCCTGCGACCGCGCCACGGAGCCCGGATCACCGACTTCGACCTCGGTCGAGATTCCGATGTGATCCTTAATCCGCTTGACCAGCATCCGCGTCGCCGCCGTGCGTGACAGTTCATCTGCCGCATCGGGCAAGGCCTCGACCAACACTCGCATCGCGTCCATCCGGCCCGACGTATAGAGTTCGATCTGGAAATACGGGGCCAGCCCGCCGGTCGCCATGACCTCTTCCTCGATCTGGGTCGGGAACACGTTCACGCCGCGCAGGATCATCATGTCGTCGCTGCGGCCCGTCACCTTTTCCATTCGTCGCATCGACCGCGCAGTTCCCGGCAAAAGCCGCGTCAGATCGCGGGTGCGGTAGCGGATGACGGGCATGCCTTCCTTGGTGATCGTGGTGAACACCAACTCGCCCTTCTCACCGTCGGGCAACACCTCGCCGGTCTCGGGGTCAATGATCTCGGGATAGAAGTGATCTTCCCAGATGTGCAGCCCGTCCTTGGTTTCCACACATTCATTGGCCACGCCCGGTCCGATCACCTCGGACAACCCGTAAATGTCGACTGCGTGCATGTCGAAGGCCTGTTCGATCTCCTGCCGCATCGCATTTGTCCAGGGTTCGGCACCGAAGACACCGACCTCTAACGAGGTCTCGCGCGGGTCCAGCCCAGCTTTGTGGAACGCCTCGAGAATGTTGAGGATGTAGGACGGTGTGACCATGATCCCCTTGGGCTGAAAATCGGTGATCAGGCCGACCTGCTTTTCGGTCTGTCCCCCGCCCATCGGCACCACCGTGCCGCCCAGCTTTTCGACCCCGTAATGCGCGCCCAGCCCGCCGGTAAACAGGCCGTAGCCATAGGCGACATGCACCATGTCCCCGGCCCGAAGGCCCGACGCCCGCAGCGACCGCGCAACCACACTCGCCCACATGTCGATGTCGTTCTTGGTGTAGCCGACCACGGTCGGTTTGCCCGTCGTTCCCGACGACGCATGAATGCGCGCGATTTGTTCGCGGGGAACGGCAAACAGACCAAACGGGTAATTGTCGCGCAGATCAGACTTAAGGGTGAAGGGAAACTTTGCCAGATCGGACAGGTCGTGCAGGTCATCCGGATGCACCCCCGCCGCATCGAACTTGGCGCGGTACATCGGCACGTTGTCGTAGGCATGTCGCAGCGACCACCGCAGGCGGTCGAGTTGCAGGGCGCGGATCTCGTCTATGGACGCGGTTTCAATCGGGTCCAGATCACCCGGTTTCGGTGACAAATCTTTCATGTGCCTGTGCCTCCCCTACGCTTCGTCGAACACCGTGCCTTTGATCGACCGCGACAGCCCCCGGAACTCGGCAATCAGCACCCCTGCCTGATTGGTCACCTGCACATCGGTGATCCCGCTGCGCCCAGTCAACGAGATCTCGGTCGCCGTGGCGCGCAGTCGGTCTCCCAATCGGCCCGAGGCGATGTAGGTGATATTGTTGTGCTGCGCGACGGTCACCTGATTGCGACTGTTGCAGGCGAATGCAAAGGCACTGTCGGCCAGCGCAAAAATCACTCCGCCATGGCACATGCCGTGCCCGTTGCAGTGGTGTTTCTTCACGGTCAGTTCCATGACCGCTTCGCCCTCGGCGATATGCGTCAGCTCCATCCCCATCCATTGCGAGGCATGGTCCTGGTGCCACATTTTTTCTGCGGCTTTTTTGGCTCGATCATCTGGTGTCATGGACGCGACGCTTGCATGAAGTTCGCGCCCGGTCAAATAGTTAGACAGGAAAAAGGGAGCCATCATGACAGTTCAGGACATTCAGAGTTTCGTGGCCGGTAACTGGCTTGCCCCGGACAGCAGCGCGCGGGACATTCGCGATGCTGTGACCGGCGATGTGATCGCACGCGCGGGCCGTGCGCAGGTCGACGCAAGCGCGATGATCGACCACGCTCTGACTGTCGGCGCGCCGGCCCTGCTGGCCATGACATTTCATGACCGCGCCCGGATGCTCAAGGCCCTGGCGCTCTACCTGCAAGAGCACAAACAAGTGCTCTACGACCTCAGCTTTTCGACCGGGGCCACGCAGAAGGATCACCTGATCGACGTGGACGGCGGCATCGGGACGATGCTTGTCATCGCCTCCAAAGGTCGACGCGAGATGCCGGATGGGCATGTCTATCTTGATGGCGGGATCGAGCAGTTGTCGCGCAAGGGCAGCTTTGTCGGCCAGCACGTCTGCACCCCGTTGCAGGGGGTGGCTGTACACATCAATGCGTTCAACTTCCCGGTTTGGGGGATGCTGGAGAAACTCGCCCCGACCCTTTTGGCAGGTGTCCCGGCGATCGTGAAACCGGCGACGACAACTTGCTACGTGACCGAAGCCTGTGTGCGCTTGATGCTGGAAAGCAAAATTTTACCAAATGGTACAATCCAGCTTGTGACCGGAGGGCTGGGCGATCTGCTCGATCACCTTGGCCCGCAGGATGTCGTCAGCTTCACCGGTTCCGCCGACACCGCCCACACCCTGCGCAGCGCGCCGCACCTGCTGCGCAACTCGGTTCGGTTCGTGGCCGAACAGGACAGTTTGAATGCCTCGATCCTTGGGCCGGACGCGCTGCCGGGCACGCCGGAGTTCGATCTCTTCGTCAAGGAAGTCCACCGCGAGATGACCACAAAGGCTGGGCAGAAATGTACCGCCATTCGCCGGATCATCGCACCGCAAGCGCAGGTCGATGCGGTGATCACTGCTGTGTCCGACCGTCTACGCGACACGGTGATTGGCGACCCGCGCGATCCGGCAACCCGCATGGGCGCGCTTGTGTCGGATGGTCAAAGGCGTGACGTGCTGGCGAAATGTGCCGCTCTGGGGGAAGAGGCAGAACGGGTGTTCGGCGATCCCAACGCCTTTTCGATCAAAGATTCAGACGCCCAGAAAGGCGCGTTCCTACCGCCGATGCTTTACCATTGCGCCGACCCGGATGCGGCCAGCCATGTGCATGACACCGAGGCTTTCGGCCCGGTGGCGACCGTCATGGGCTACCGCGATCTGAGCCATGCCATTTCGCTGGTCAACCGTGGCGCAGGCAGCCTTGTCGCTTCGGTCATCACCCACGACCCCGAGGTCGCCCGCGAAGTGGTGATGGGCGCGGGTGCGTATCACGGGCGGCTCTATTTCAACAACCGCGACAGCATGGCAGAGGCGACGGGGCATGGGTCCCCCCTGCCCCACATGGTTCATGGTGGTCCCGGACGTGCGGGTGGTGGCGAGGAACTGGGCGGTGTGCGCGGTGTGCTGCACTACATGCAGCGCACGGCGGTTCAAGGCAGCCCGGATGTTCTCAAAGCCGTAACGGGTGAATGGGTGCCCGGCGCATCTACTTCGCAAGGCCCCGCACATCCGTTCCGGCGCAGCTTTGACGAGGTGCAGATCGGGGAAACGCTGCACACGGCAGAGCGCGAAGTCACGATGGAGGACATCGAACACTTCGCCACCTTCACCGGCGACACCTTCTACGCCCACATGGATGACGACGCCGCCAAACGTAACCCGTTCTTCCCCGGCCGGGTGGCACATGGCTATCTGCTTTTGAGTTTTGCCGCAGGCCTTTTCGTCGATCCCGACGAAGGCCCGGTGTTGGCCAATACGGGTCTAGACAGCCTGCGCTTTCAGAAACCGGTGAGCGCGGGAGATCGGATCAAGGTGCAGTTGACTGTGAAGAAAAAGACAAAGCGTACAGAAGATTACGGCGAGGTGCGTTGGCATGTTATCCTGCGCAATCAGGACAACGAGCCTGTTGCAGAATATGAACTTCTGACCATGAACGCATATAGCTGAATGCGCGGGCACTTGGACCAAAGCCTCGCGAGGCGTATCGGTAAGCTATGACCGACGCAGACTTCGCCAGACTTGTCAGCCGTGTTCTCGGGGAGAGGACGCCAAGGGTGTGGTCGCTGCTGGTGACGATGTTTGGCGACCTCGCGCTGGCGCCGAAAGCGCGGCTGAGCGGTGCAACCGTAAACGCGATTACGGCTGCGATTGGTATCAAACCAGAAGCCACCCGCGTCGCCCTTCACCGTTTGCGCAAAGAAGACTGGATTGAGAGCCACCGCAATGGGCGGCAGACACGCTACGGGCTGACGCGACATGGGCGGGACCAAACCAATACGGCCTCTCCGCGTGTTTACGGCCCGGCACCGTCCGGACTCACGGCCTATCTCGTGTTGGAAAACCCGGCAGCCCCGTCGGATCGGCCTGCTGATGAGGACGTAGGGGCAACGGTTCAGATCGGGCCAAAAGTCGTGGTGACCACCGCCACTGCAATGCCTGACCACAGCTTGCGGGTTGCGCTGAATGCGGAAATGGACGTGCCGGGTTGGCTCGGCGACAAGCTGTGCCCTCCTGAGATACAGAGCGCGTCGCGCGATCTTGCCAAACGGCTGAACGTAGTCCTCGACATACCAAACCTTGAAGGTCTGAGCCTGCTGCACCACACCGCGCTCCGCGTGATTGTCGTACATGAATGGCGCCGGATGATCCTTCGCACGCCTGAGTTTCCGGAAGACATGCTGCCCGCTCAATGGCGCGGCGCAGAATGTCGGGCGGCATTTCAGTCCCTCCTGACGCGCCTGCCTGTGCCCGATCTCGATGCACTGGAAGAGGCGATCGCCACGGGTTAACCACACCTTCCCTATCTGACGGCACTGACAACAATAGGTTGACTCGCGCGCGCGGCGTCGCGTTACCTTACGGAATGCTCAATTTCGGGCTGCGGAGGTTTCTCATGACTGCCGGAAATGACCTACTAGATTTTCAATCGAACCTTACAACCACAACTTCGGATGTTCAGACCATCCGTGCCGATGCGGAAAAGCTGGCAGCGGCCTTGGACGCGGCAGCGACGGCTTCGCAAAGCTACCTGACCTTTCGAAAGATCATTAAGGTGGCCGATGCCGGTTTCTCGGCGGCGCTGACCACACTGAAACTGTCAGAAAATGTGGCGCCTTTGCAGGGCCCGTCCCGCGCGCTCAAGGACGTGCTTGAGATCATTCAACCGCGCGTGGTGCAGATCAAGGACGCAACCGACCGCGCCAAAAAGATCGAGCCTTTGCTCGACAAGATCGTGAAAGCCGACCGCGCCGTCGACCTGACGATCATGCCAGCGATCGTGTCGACGGACGAAACGCTGGTCAATATCCGCGACAGCATCGACGAGATCGTTCGCGCCTTTGACCGCGTGTCGACCCCGAACGGCATCCCAGAGATAAATCCAAATGCCGGGACAAGCCGCCCCGGGCGGGACGATTTCGTGGGGCTGTTCGGCGAGGCCGACGATCTGGTCGCGCCGATCAACGTGGCGTTCGGACCGGCACAGGATGCCGCCGAAGCCTATGACGACGTGAAATCCCGGTTCAATGACATCCTGGGCACGTTCGACATTACCAGGTTCCCGGACTTGAACGCGATCTTCGGTGATCTGGTCGAGTTCGACTCGCTCTTTGACGGGCTGGGCGTGATCCTTGATATCGTCGAGTCCGCGTTGCGCCCGATCCAGCCCTTGCTTGATGCCATAGGCGCCGTGTTCGACCTCGTGGTCGCGCCAGTCATAGACTTCCTGACCGAAGAGTTGGGGGTCGATGAACTTTTCAATGAATTGGCCAGCCTGCTTGACCCGCTGTTCCCGGATATCGACCTGTTCGACGGGTTCATCAGCGTTGTCGATGATCTCGAAAACCTGTTGGATCAAATCGACTTCAACTTTTTCGACGTACCGGATTTCACCGAGATTGCGCTGGAGGCCTTCGACATTTTCGAGGTCACGTTCGAAACCATTGAACTGAACGCGCTGGCGCTTCTCGATGGCCCGGCCCTGCGGCTTGGCGATCCGACCGCTGACACGATGTATGGCACCGGGGGGGACGAAGCGTTCGATCCGGCAGGTGGCGATGATCTTGTTCTGGCGAATGAGGGCAATGACATCATCGCCGCCAGCGCAGGTGAGGACACGATCATCGGTGGCCCCGGGATCGACCGTGTGGTGTTCGCGGGCGAACTGGCGGAGTACGATTTTACCCGCAACGACGCCACGAACGAATTGATCTTCACCCATACCGATGTGGGTGGTCATGGCTTCAACGAAGGGATCGAGATCATCACCGAGGTCGAGTTTTTCGACTTCGGCACGGAGACGTTCACCAAGGAGCAATTCGAAGCCGCCGTTGTGGGTGTGTCGGTTCTGGACGACGTGCCGGGGCCGGATGGTGAGGTGACCAGCGATGAGAGCGAACTGATTTTCCTCAATCCTGGCGGCACCTTAATCGACGGGCTTGAACTAAACGGTGAAGTCTTCAACGACATGAATGTCGTCTACGGGCTGGGGGGCGATGACCGCATTCAGGGCACGCTTCAGTCCGACTTCATCTTTGGTGGTCCCGGCAATGACCTGATTATCCCGCGCACGGGGGAAGACGCGCTTGATGGCGGTCCAGGCAGCGACACGCTCCAGGTGTTCGATCTGGGGCGGAATTCGCCGGTGACGGTCAACCTCGAAACCGGATTCGCCGGTGCGGATGGCGATATAAATCAGGTCTTCGATATCGAGAACGTCATTATCCAGAATGGCAGCTCGATGCAGATCTACGGCAACGGCAGTGCCAACACGCTGTTTTCGGGCCGAGGGCGGGACATGCTGTCGGGCCGCGCCGGGAATGATGCGCTGTTCGGTAATGAAGGGCGGGATGTGCTGTGGGGCGGTCAGGGAATCGACACGCTGCGCGGTGGTGACAGCAACGACTTTCTTGGCGCGCTCAACACCTCGGACAATGGCGGAGCCGAGCTTTATGACGGCGAAGCGGGCATCGACACGCTGAGCTACGCGACCGGACGAGACGAAATCCATGAGTTCCTGTCCAACGACCAGTTCTATGTAGGCATGCTCAACGTGGCGATGGAGGACAAGGCGACAACCGGCCCGGTGGTGATACGTGCCGCCGAGGGCGAGATCGACCGGCTGAATGGGTCGGGTGAAGTGATTGCCACAGATATCGCTTTGAACATCGAACACTTCATCGGATCGGATTCGGCAGACACGATCTTTGGCAGCGGGGATGCGCTGAACCGGATCGATATCAGCGGCGGCGGCGGCAATGACACGATGTATTCGTGGGGTGCCTATGAAGTAAATGGTGGGCGCGGTGACGACCTGTTGATTGCCGCGCGTGGGCCGCAAGGGGGTCAGATCGCCGGAAACTTTGACGGCGGCAACGGGTACAACACTCTGGACCTACGGCCCGTGGGTGATGCGCGGTTCATCCTTTTAACCAGCAGCGGAAGCGGGAATCTACGCTTTGTTGCGGCGGACAAGGATTACACCGGGCGCGAGATCGACGCGCGAGGTGAAGGTTTCGGTATTGATAATATTGACGAATTCCTTCTGGGTGAGAACAACGACTACGTAACTTGGGGCACAGGAAGTGATGCCACCATTCGTGGTGCGGGGGGCGATGACCATCTGGAATCCGTTAGCAGCGATGGCTCACAGAATCCGACCTTTTTCGGCGATGCCGGGAATGACCTGATCATCATCGGCAATGGCGGTGATGCCTTTGGTGGCAGCGGCGACGACCGGATCGAGGTGACCTCGGGCGGGGGCATCACGGCCGATGGCGGTGACGGGAACGACACCTTCTTCATCACACGCATGGACAATGAGGTGATCGGGGGCGCGGGCTATGACACGCTCATCCTTGAGCCGCGCTTCGGGGAAGGTATCTCGGTTAACCTGGCCAACGGGACGGCGATTTCGGACACCTATATCGACCTCGACAGCATCACCGGGATCGAAGCGCTGGTGACGTCGGATGCGGCGGATACGGTGGTTGGCAGCGACGGTGCGGATCGCCTCATCACCCGCGCCGGGAACGACACGGTGTCTGCGGGCGATGGCGATGATCAGGTCTTTGGCGGCGACGGGCGCGATACGATCCGGGGCGAAGGCGATAACGACACAATCAACGGCGGCGATGGCAATGACATCATCGACGGCGGTGATGGCACGGATACCGTAGATTACACCTTTGGCAGCTATGGCGGTGCCGAGGGTGAAATCGTGGCGCAGGTGTTTGCCGGTGCGGTTGTCGATCTTGGTTCGCAATCCGGCGGACGTGGCGGTGAAAGTGACACACTGACCAGCATCGAAAACGTGTTCGGAACCCATCTCAATGACAGTCTGACTGGCGATGGCGGGGCGAACCTTCTGTCGGGTGGCGCAGGCGTGGACACGATCAACGGCGGCGGTGGAGACGATATCCTGCTGGCTGGAGGTCACGACTCGGCCAATGAAGAGGACGAGCTATACGGAGGCGGCGGCGAGGACCGGCTGGTTGTCGGCGGGTCGTCCTTCTTTGCCGATGGCGGGGATGGCAGCGACACGCTCGATTTTTCGGGCGGTACGGATTTCGCCGAAGGTGGCGGGCGCACGTTGTCGCTTAACATCGACCTGGAATCGCGCAGCCTGTCGCGCGACGTGGAACTGGGCCGCGTGGTCTGGGCCGACGACGGCAGCACGGCATCGCGGCAATTCGACGGACAATCCATAACCCCGCGTGACGTTCTGCTGTCCGATCCGCTTTATGCACGGTCAGCCGCTGATCTGGCCTTGCGGTTGCCAACCGGTGAGGAAAGCGAAGACGACATCCCCAGCTTCGCCATCGAAGTCACTTCCGTCACGCAATCGAACGGAACGATCTCGAACGGCTTTGCCGGGATCGAAAACGTTTTGGGAACCGCTGGGTCTGATGAGATGCGCGGCGATGGGGCGGAAAACCAACTGGAAGGTGCCGACGGCGATGACCTGCTCGAAGGTCGGGGCGGCGATGATGAGTTGATCGGTGGCGAAGGCTTTGACACCGCGTTTTTCGACGGTGATCAGGCTCACTACACCCTGACCATCAGTGCCGGATCGGTGACGATCACCGATCGGCGCGACGAGGGCAACGGCACTGACAGCCTCACGGGGATCGAGGCGCTGGACTTTGACACGGATTTCTCGGACGCGCCGTTCAGCCTCGAACAGTTTGGCGGGTTGGCGCAACTGTCGCGCGCCGATCTGGAGACGTTCATCGAGCTTTACATAGCGTATTTCAACCGCGCGCCGGATTCCGTTGGCCTCTCCTTCTGGGGCACCGCCTTTGCCAATGGCGTGACGCTGGAGCAATCGGCGAGCTTTTTCATCGACCAATCGGAAACGCGGGCCACCTACCCCTCCGACCTTTCGAATGAAGACTTCGCAACTGCCGTTTACAACAACGTCCTGGGGCGCATCCCGGATCAGGACGGGTTCGATTTCTGGGTCGAGGCGCTGGACAGCGGTGGCGTTGGGCGGGATCAATTCATCCTTGCCATCCTGGGTGGAGCGAAGGCCGATCCGCCGGGCGGCGCCAGTCAGGAGTTCATCGACCAGCAATTGGCTGACCGCCAATACCTGAGCGACAAGACCGATATCGGCGCCTATTTCGCGGTCTCCAACGGAATGTCGGATGTCGGCAATGCGTCGGCAGTGATGGCGCTGTTCGATGGATCTGAAGGCAGTATTCAGGCCGCAATCGAAGCGACGGATGGCTTTTATGCTGATGCGCTTATCGCTGAAGGCGGTGAATTCATCCTTCAGGTGGTCGGCATTCTGGACGATCCGTTCTCTGGTTAGAGCGCGATCAATTCCCGCAAAGGCGAGTGGCTGTGCGCGACTGCCTAAGTTCTAAGCACGGCTTTGGCCGGAGCCCTTTGGCACGCGGGATTTCCGTCAATCCTACTTTCCGTCCTCCAAGTTTTTAGAAACGTTTGGGAAAACGCGAAACTGCGCGTATCGTGCAGAGACTCTATCTGGTGGGACTATGTTTGATCTGCTGATCAAAGAGGCATTTTTGCCGGACGGGCGTGGCCCCGCGAACATCGCGATCAAGGACGGCACAATCGCCGCGATTGGTCAAAACACTCCGGACGACGCGGCCGAGGTCATCGACGCGAAGGGGCAATTGGTGTCTCCACCATTTGTCGATCCGCATTTCCACATGGACGCGACCCTGAGCCTTGGCCTGCCCCGGCTGAACCAGTCGGGCACACTTTTGGAAGGCATTGCGCTTTGGGGTGAATTGAAGCCGATGCTGACCGTCGAGGCGGTGGTCGAGCGGGCATTGCGCTATTGCGATCTCGCGGTATCCCAAGGTCTTTTGTCGATCCGCAGCCATGTCGATGTGAGCACCGCGCCCCTGACCGGGGTCGAAGCGTTGCTTGAGGTGCGCAAAAAAGTTGCCCCCTATATCGACCTGCAACTGGTGGCCTTTCCGCAGGACGGGCTGTTCCGTGCTTCGGGCGCCGAGGAAAACCTGCTGCGCGCGCTGGACATGGGTGTCGACGTGGTGGGCGGCATCCCGCATTTCGAACGTACGATGGAAGACGGCGCGAGATCCGTGAAGCGCCTCTGCGAGATTGCAGCGGATCGGGGGATGCCGGTGGACCTGCATTGCGACGAAAGCGATGATCCGATGTCTCGCCATGTGGAAACGCTGGCGGCGGAAACCACGCGGCTTGGGCTGGGCGGGCGCGTTGTCGCCAGCCATGTGACGGCGATGCATTCCTACGACAATTACTACGCTACAAAACTGGTCCCGCTGATCGCAGAGTCGGGCATGAACGTGGTGCCCAATCCACTCATCAACATCACTCTTCAGGGCCGCTCCGACACCTATCCTCGCCGCCGGGGTCTGACCCGCGTACAGGAATTGCGCGCGGCGGGAGTAAACGTGGCCTTCGGACAAGATTGCACGATGGACCCGTGGTATCCGCTGGGCTCTGCCGACATGCTCGAAGTGGCGCATATGGGGGTACATGCCGTGCCCATGACCTCGCGCGAGGCGATGGAATGGGCGTTCCATTCGGTCACGATGGGCGGTGCGGCGGCGATGGGACTACCGGACCCGACGCTGCGGGAGGGTGGTCCGGCGAACATGGTTCTGCTGCAAGCCCGCGACCCGATTGAGGCGGTGCGCCTCAAGGCGACACGTCTGGCGGTCATCCGGGGCGGCAAGGTTCTGTCGCGCACCCCGCCACGTATTTCACAGCTCTCGCTGGAGGGACGTCCCGACAGCGTAAACCCGGCGGACTATGCCCCGCCGCAAAATACATAAACCAAACCCAACACAGAGGATTGCTGCCATGACTTTGAATACAACCCGTCGAAGCCTGCTGGTGGGCGCTGCCGCCGCGCTGGCCCTGCCCGCCTATATCCGCCGAGTGAATGCGCAGACCGTGGTCAAAGTGGCGGGCGTCCACGCCTCACCGGTTGAGAACGCATGGAACAGCCGGATTCATCTGGCGATGCAGCAGGCGGCCGAGTCCGGGTTGATCGAATACGAATTCTCAGAAGGCGTGGCTGCCACCGACTATCCCCGCGCAATGCGGGAATACGCGGAAAGCGGTGTGCAACTGGTTTGGGGCGAATCCTACGCCGTTGAGCGCGAGGCGCGCGAAGTGGCGGCGGACTATCCGGAAACCGCATTCCTCATGGGATCGTCCGGTGGCCCGGAAGGCGACAACTTTGGCGTCTTCGGTACCCGCAACCACGAGGCCGCCTACCTGGCCGGAATGCTGGCGGGCAAGATGTCCGAGAGCAATGTTTTCGGGTCCGTCGGCGGCTACCCCATCCCCGAGGTGAACCTGCTCATCAACGCGTTCCGCATGGGTGTGAAAGAGGTGAACGCCGACGCGACCTTCCTGAACGGCTTTATCGGAGCATGGTTCGACCCGGCGCGCGCGCAGGAAGCGGCGATTGCGCAGATCGACTCCGGGGCCGACATTCTGTTCGGCGAACGCATCGGCACGGCGGACGGCGCACAGGCGCGTGGGGTCAAAGCGATTGGCTCGCTTATCGACTACACACCGCGCTACCCGGAAACCGTCTTCGCCAACGCGATCTGGAACTATGGCCCGACCATCGAGGCCATCGTCGCCGACGTGACTGCGGGCAATCCGGTGGGTCGCGACTATACCGAATATTCGTTCATGGCGCATGGCGGCAACGAGCTGATCTATGTCGACAGCATGGTTCCGGCTGACGCTGTGCCTGCGATGGAAGCGAAACGCGCAGCCATTCAGGCGGGCGAGTTCGAGGTGCCGATCGACGCAAACGAGCCTGCCTGATCGTCCGTGACGGACGCGACGGCCCTTGCTGCCGCCATTGCTGACGGGCGGGTTACTGCCCACGAGGTGATGGCGGCGAGCCTTGCGCGAGTGTGCGAGGTTCCCGGCGCGGTGGCGCGGGTCTTGCCGGAGGCTGACGCTTTGGCCCTGGCTGACGCACCGGCGCAAGGGCCATTTTCAGGCGTGCCGTTTCTGGGCAAGGACCTCGGTTCATCAGCACGCGGGTTGGGAATTGCTGCTGGCGTGCCTGCCCTGCGTGACCGGTGGCCTGACCCAACCGAGGACAGCGCGATCTTTGCGGCCTTCCGCGCGTCGGGTTTGATTCCGTTTGGTCTCACATCCGTGCCAGAATTCGGACTTGCCTTGACCACCGAACCACGTGGGACACCGCCTGCAGTTAACCCGTTCGATCCGGCGCTCTCTGCGGGAGGGTCTTCAGGCGGTGCCGCCTTGGCTGTGGCAACCGGGATCGTCGCCATTGCTCATGCCACAGACGCGGCCGGTTCGATCCGCGTGCCCGCTGCGTGTTGCGGGCTTTGGGGCTTGAAGCCTTCGCGCTGGGCGGTCCCGGAGGGACCGGATTTCGGCAATCACCTGTTGGGGATCGCATCGGAAATGGTCGTTGCGCGCAGCCTGCGGGATGTGGAGACGGTGTTTCTTGCAGTGACTGGGACTTCGCCCGTAGCAGCGTCTGAGCCGAAACGCATTCGCCTCTGCGTGCCGCCCGGCGCGTCGGACGAGAGTGCAGCCGTGCTGCGCAATACCGCCGACACGTTGACGGCGCAGGGGCATGTCGTGACCGACATTGCGCCACCCTCCGAACTCGCAGCCGAATGCGACCGGGTTGCCCGTGCCATCCTGACGGTCTCTCTGGCGGAATGGGTGGATGCTTTGGACCTCGATGAGCCGGACATAACACCAATCGCGGCAGCCATCGCAGCGCAAGGGCGGGCTATGACCGGAACCGAAGTTTTCGCCCTGACCCGCGACGTGGCGCGCTTGAGCCATGAGGCTGCAGCGTTGTTCGAAGATGTCGATGCCATCCTGATGCCCGTTCTGTCAGGCGCACCGCCCAGGATCGGCAGCTTCCCCGACGCGGAGACATCGCCCGAGGCACGCTTTGACCGGATGGCCGAGATCGCGCCGATGGCAACGCTGGCAAATGTCGCTGGGTTGCCTGCACTGGCCTTTCCGGCTGGGTTTCGAAACGGCCTGCCCATCGGCGCACAGCTTCTTGCACCACTGGGAATAGACGCAGACCTGCTGGCATTGGCGGCCTGTCTTGCGCATTGTACCGACATTCCCTTCCCGCACCCAATTGCCGGACTGCCGACATGACCGCCGTTCTCGAACTCTCCAACATCACCAAACGGTTCGGCGCGCTGACGGCGAACGAGGACGTGTCGCTGTCCCTCGCCCAAGGCGAAATCCTGGCCCTGCTGGGCGAAAACGGCGCGGGCAAGACAACGCTGATGAACATCCTCTTCGGGCACTACGAAGCCGATGAAGGTGAGGTGCGCGTCTTTGGCGATCCCCTGCCCCCCGGAAAACCGCGGGCGGCGATTGCGGCGGGCGTGGGCATGGTGCACCAGCATTTCACTCTGGCGGGCAACCTGACCGTTTTGGAAAACGTGATGCTTGGGTCGGAACCGCTGGGGCGGTTGCGGTCAGACAAGGCGGCGGCGCGCAAGAAGCTGATGGCGATTTCCGAGCGGTTCGGCCTTCCTGTCGACCCCGACAGCAAGGTCTCGCGCCTGTCGGTTGGCGAGAGGCAACGCATCGAAATCCTCAAGGCGCTCTACCGCGATGCGCGCATTCTGATCCTTGATGAGCCGACCGCAGTGCTGGCCCGTCCCGAGGCAGAACGGTTGTTCGAGACCCTTCGAGGCATGACGAAAGACGGGTTGTCGCTGATCTTCATCAGTCACAAGCTACACGAGGTGATGGCGGCGTCGGATCGCGTGGCGGTGCTGCGTGGCGGCAAGCTGGTGGCGGAACGCAAGACCGCCCTGACCTCGCCTGCCGAGCTGGCCGAGCTGATGGTCGGGCGTCGGGTAGACCGCCCCGTTCGACAGAACCACAGCATTGGTGCGCCGGTTCTGGTGGCGGATCGGGTCACGGTAACAGACGACGGCGACACCAAGCTGGACGGCGTATCCTTCACTGTCCATGCCGGGGAAATCCTCGGCGTCGTTGGAGTTTCGGGCAACGGACAAGGGGCGCTCGGAGCGCTGCTATCCGGGCTGATGCATCCCAGTGAAGGGACACTGACGCTTGACGGGATCGATGCCGGGCACCTTGGACCGCGCGGTCTGATCCGCGCAGCGGCCGCGCGGGTACCCGAGGACCGACATGCAGAGGGCGCGATCGGCGAGATGACCGTTTGGGAAAACGCCGTGCTGGAGCGGTTGCGCAGCGCCGAGTTCTCCAAGTCCGGATTTGTCCGCAAATCCGCCGCGCGGGCGCATGCCGCCGAACTGATCGAACGTTTCGACGTACGCGGTGCCAGCCCGGACACGCGCATCCGGCTCTTGTCAGGCGGGAACATGCAAAAGCTGATCCTTGGCCGCTGCCTTGCCACCGGGCCGCGCTTTCTGCTGGCCAACCAGCCGACACGCGGCCTCGACGAAGGAGCGATTGCGACGGTGCATGCGGAGTTGCTTGCGGCGCGGGCCGAAGGCGCAGCTATCCTGCTGATCTCGGAAGAACTGGAAGAAGCGGTGCAACTGTCTGACCGCATTCAAGCCATCGTCAAAGGACGGCTGTCAAAACCTGTGATGGCGGGCGAGGCGGATTCCCGAAAGCTGGGCCTGATGATGGCAGGCGTGTGGGAGGACAGCGATGCGGCTTGAACGACGCGAGACCGTGCCTCTGGCCCTGGTCGCCACCGCGCCCTTGGTGGCGATCTTCGCCGCGCTTGTTCTGGCGGCTGGCTTGATTGGCGCGGCGGGGGTGAACCCGCTCAGCGCCTATGCCGAGATGCTGCGCGGCGCCTTGGGATCACGCCTGTCGATCACCGAGATGCTGACCCGTGCGACGCCACTGATCCTCACCGGGCTGGCGGCGGCGGTCGCGTTCCGTGCACGGCTCTGGAACATCGGCGGCGAGGGGCAGTTCTATGTTGGTGCGTTGGTCACGGCGTGGATCGGGCATTCCCTCGGCCTGCCCGGCCCGATTGGCATCGCGGTGCTGATGGTTTGCGGCATGGCGGCTGGCGCGTTGCTGCTGGCCGGTCCGGCCTATCTGCGGTTGCGGTTTGGGGTTGATGAGGTGGTGACCACGTTGCTGCTGAACTTCATCGTGATCCTGTTCGTGGGCCTGATGATCGAAGGCCCGTTGCGCGACCCGCTGGCCTTTGGCTGGCCGCAATCGGTGCCGGTGGATAGCGACTACCGCCTGCCCGATCTGGTGCCGCGCACACGGCTGCATATCGGCCTCTTGTTCGCCATCGCGGCGGCGGGGGTTGTCTGGTTGGTGCTTACCCGCACTGTATTCGGCGTAGAGACACGCGCGGCAGGTTTGAACGCCCGCGCGGCGGCGTTTGCGGGCATCTCATTGCCCCGCACGATCATGGGGGTTGCACTGGTGTCGGGTGCTCTTGCCGGTCTTGCGGGCGCGGTCGAGGTGATGGGCGTCACCGGGGGCGTGACCACCACCATGTCGCCAGGGTTCGGCTATGCCGGGATCGTGGTCGCCATGCTCGCTGCGTTGCACCCGGCGGGTGTGGTGGCGGCGGCGATCTTTGTTGCGACGGTGTTCGTGGGTGCCGACGCCATGAGCCGCGCGACCGGAGTGCCGAGTTTCATCGCGGATGTGATTGTCGCGCTGTCGTTGTTGACCATGCTGGTCGCCCTCCTCTTCACAACCTACAGGCTGCGCCGATGATCGAAGCACTGGAGCTTTTGACCAATACAAGCCTCTGGGCGGCCGTCCTGCGGATTGCCACGCCACTGATCTTTGGCGTGCTTGGTGCGCTGCTGTGCGAACGCGCGGGTGTGCTGAACCTCGGTATCGAGGGGATCATGACGATGGGCGCGATGGCCGGATGGCTGACGGTTTATCTGGGCGGCGACCTTTGGATGGGGCTGGTCATCGCGGCGGCAAGTGGCGGGTTGATGGGGCTTCTCCATGCCGGGCTCACGGTGCCGCTGGGTCTGTCACAGCATGTGTCGGGGCTTGGGATCACGCTCTTTGCGTCGGCTTTGGCTTATTATCTCTACCGTTTGATCGTGCAGGTCGGAGAAACACCGCCGGCGATCACGCCGTTCAAGCCACTCGATATTCCGGGGCTGTCGGACATTCCGGTCCTTGGCCCGATCCTGTTCAGCCAGACCGCACCGACTTACCTGGCGCTCATATCAGTCGCTGTACTCGCCTATGTGCTGGCGCGCACGCCCTTGGGCTTGGCGATCCGCATGACCGGCGAGAACCCGCATGCGGTCGAGGCACAGGGGTTGAACCCGAACGCGCTGCGGATCGGGGCGATTGTCGCGGGGTCGGCATTGATGGGTCTTGGCGGCGCGTTCCTGACGACGGCGGCCTTCAATTCGTTCTTTCCCGAGATGGTCCAGGGGCGTGGCTGGATCTGCATTGCACTGGTCGTGTTTGCGTCGTGGCGACCGGGTAAGGCACTGATCGGAGCGCTGCTGTTTGCGTTCTTCGATGCCTACCAGTTGCGCCTGCAAACGGTGGTCGAAGGCGTGCCCTATCAGTTGTTCCTGATGGCACCCTATGTGCTTTCAATCGTTGCTCTAATCTTGGTCGCCCGCCGCGCAGAAGTGCCAGAGGCGCTAATGGCGCCGTACAGACGTGGCGAACGATAGGCTCAGAGAGCGCCGGAATTGACCCACTCGTCGAGCTTTTGGCGGCTGACTTCGAAATGCATGCTGTCCTCGCGCCCCCAAGAGGCACCCCAGACCCAGCCTTCATCTTTGAAGAAATCGGCAAGGATGGTCAGGCCCAACTGCGTCTTGCCATCGCCCAGCGTGTCGAGCACCCCGTCAATGTTGAGATCGACCGCGAGGCCAAATGCGTGGGTCGATGCGCGCCCACGGGTGCCCCTGATCTGGCGCACACAAAGCGAACCGGCGGTGTTGATACGTGCATAAAGGTCAGGGTCGGTGACCCGCACCTCTTCGAACACGCGGCGCAACGAGTCCGCAGCGGGTTTCAACATCCGCACGCGGATCGGCCCAACGTCTTCGAGCACCAGCTTGTTGGCCAGACGCGGATTGGTCATTTCTTCGCAATTGTCGGACATGACTTCTCTGGGCGGGCCGAATACTCGCGTAAGGTATGACGGCCCCGCGATGACCAGCCCCTCATTCACTTCGCGCCGATTGGCGATCAGCACAACTTGCGCATAGGCATCGATGATGTCGTTCGGCCCGTTCTGCCGAAACACATCGGCACCGGACCCAGAGGGGGCAAGCGCTTGGTTGTCGCTGGGAAACTGTGAAACCGGAGCGCGCGAAGCGGAAGTGGCGATACGTGACATTTCCTGCGCCATTTCATCCAGCCGGATCTGAAGGTCTTCGACCTGTTGGTTCAGCATTTCGATCTCGATGCGTGCACCAGAGTCAATAGACGTCCCCGAGAACCCATCTTCGCCCCCGGACATGAGACGTGGCACAAAAATCCAGATGATCGGTGCCAGAATAATCGCGACGCTCAGGATAATCGCCGGAAGAAGGCGCATGAAACAAAATTCCTAACGTAAAAACCTTTGGTTAGTTAAACCGGATTCTTGACTTCAATCCAAGCGTAACCTGACCAAGCGTCAGCCGAGGCCCTGGCATTTGTGACGTTCAGGCACGGCGACTCCGCCGCTTTCCACGCCCACAAAGGCGGACAGTCAAAGCCATTGCCGCAAGGGAAGAGCTAAGCTAGTCTGAATTCATCAATCGTTTTTCATTCGAGGACATGTATTAAAATGTCGACAATTCGAAATGTTTCCGCCTTTGCGATCGCCGTCACTCTTTCGCTTGGCGGCGCCGATCACGCTGCTGCACAATCGTCTGGAAGCGATGGCATGTCAGCCGAACAAATGATGCAAGCCTTTGAAAAGCAGAAAACGCGGGGCCTTGTTCTCGTCCCGTCCGACAACACCGCTCCAGCCGCAGTGGAGACACAACCCAGCACCACCGTCACGACAGCCGAAACCTCCTATAGTGAGGTCGACAAGGCCGATCAGGTGAACATCAAGATCCGTTTCGACTTTGACAGCGCGACATTGCGCGATGACCAGAAGCCACAACTGGCCACATTGTGCGAAGTGATGAAGGCTGTCGATGTGCAACTGTTCCAGATCGTCGGACACACTGACAGTTCAGGCTCGGCATCCTACAACGAGAACCTGTCCCTTCTGCGCGCCAAAGAGGTGAAGCGTCACCTCGTCACCGAATGTGGAATTGCAGAAAACCGCCTCGAAGCCATCGGTATGGGCGAGAGCGTTCCATTCAATGCAGACGACCCGCGCAGCGACGAAAATCGACGTGTTGAGTTCCAAGCGCTTGGTTAATGACTTCGGTCACCTTCTGAAACCGGAGACATTATGACAGACAGCCGTCCAGGAGACCTTTTTAAGCCTGGCGATCTGGTGAACAACACCTACCGCGTCGAAGCAATTCTCGGACGCGGCGGGACTTCCGATGTATACCGCGCCCGATCCGAAATCTCAGGCCGCCTTGTTGCGCTCAAGGTCCTGAAGGCCGAATTTTCGACCAACGAAGATTATCTGCTGCTTCTTACCCGCGAAGAGGCAATGCGCGATATCCGCCACGATGCGATCGTGCGGTACTCCGAGAACCACCGCACTGCCGAAGGACATGTCTACCTGTTGATCGACTACATCGACGGGCCGGGAATGGACAAGAAGCTCAAGCAAGGGCCGATGTCGGCGGATGATCTGCTGGTGATCTGCAAACGCGTCTGCGAAGGCTTGCAAGCTGCCCATGAGCGCAACATCTTCCACCGCGATTTGTCGCCCGACAACATCCTGCTGCGCGACGATGATCCGGCTCAGGCGGTCATCATCGATTTCGGGATCGCCAAAGACACCAATCCCGGCGCCGAAACGATTGTCGGTAATGAATTTGCCGGGAAATACGCCTATGCCGCGCCCGAACAACTGGCCGGCAAAACCGATGCGCGGACGGACATCTATTCGCTTGGGGCGTCGCTCTTGGCGAACTTCCGGGGCAAGTCACCCGACATCGGCAAGAACCCGATGGAGGTGGTTCAGAAAAAGGCGGAGCCGCTGGACACTTCCGACGTGCCGGAACCGCTGAAGTCGATCCTCGACAAGATGACCCAGCCGAACCCGGACGACCGTTTCCAAAGCGCTGCCGCCGTTTTGGATGCTTTGGCTGGCAATTCCTTTGATGCGCCTGACGATGATCCGCTGTCGGATGCCACGGTAATCGTACCAATGAAGGCTGCGGCGAAAGACGCTGGGCCTGTGGAACCGGTCACAGCCCCGCCGCCCCCGAAAGACGTCGCGCCGAAGACGCAGCCGAAGCCCGCCAAATCCGAAGCTAAGAAAGGTGGGATGGTCCTACCCATCGCCATCGGTGGTGTTGTGGTGGCTGGCCTTGCAGGCGCGTTTGCGATGGGGCTCTTCACGTCGGAGCCCACTTTGCCGGTCGCGGACCCGTACCGCCTGTCGATTGCCAAGGCCAAAGACGCCCCGCCACGCGCCGTGGGCTTTGTTCCGACCGACGAGGTCGCCACTGCCCTGCGCGAACAGATGCAAGCGCAGGGAGGAACTTTTGACCTGACCCTCGCAAGCGGTTCCATATCGGAGAACTGGGGTCAGAATGTGCTGACCGTCGTCGATGCGATTGACGAGATGGATGCCTGGCGCGTTTCCCTGTCTGGCGACGTCGCAGAGATCGAAGGTTCGACCACCAGCCGACCGGTCTATGACACTGCGTTGGCGGCTTTTGATGCCGGAGCGATGGGTGCCTTGAGTGGCGAGCCAGAATTGACACTGGAAGAGATCATTCTCGCGCCGGAAAAGATCGACCCGATCCTCAATACGTTTGCGGATTGCGGCCCGCTGAGTTTGGTCAACCGTCCCATCGCTGGATATGGCCCCGAAAGCCCGATTGTTGTCGGCGGTGTCATGTCGGGCGAAGACAGCCGCGCTGCTTTGGCAAATGCGCTGTCTGCCATTATCGGTTCAAGGTCACTGGATATCGATGTCGACATCTTGAACACCACGCTCTGTCTGATCGAAAGCGTGCTGCCGAAAGCGCCGACCAGCGCCAATGATGTCGCCTTCTTTCAAGGCGACCAGAACAATAATCCGAACCCGACCGGCCAATTCCTGGTCGGAGAAAACCCTGTAATTGACGTGGAGATCCCGGCGGAGGTGACAGACGGTTTCTTGACCGTTTCGGTGCTGGACGTGTCGGGCAACGTGTTCCACCTGCTGCCAAACATCAACCGCCCGGACAATTCCGTTCAGAACCTGCGCGACGGGGAAAGTGGACCAACGTCGATCCGGGTGGCGTTTTCGATCCAGGAATCCCAACAAACGGGTGGGCTGGCGTTCCGGGTGGACGATTCAACGCTTGGCAAGAGCAAGGTGCTGGTGATCCATTCCAGTGCGCCATTGTTCACCGAAATGCGTCCAACGAGTGAATCTGCGACCAGCTATTCCGAAGCCTTGCTGGGTGAAGATCGTAACATGGCAGCGCGAATCTTTTCACTCGACAGTCGAATCCTCGAAACCCTCGCGCGCTGAGTGCGGGGATGGCCGATCAGGCCACGTCGACCACGATCACCGAGATATTGTCGGCACCGCCACCGTCGAGCGCGATCTGCAACAGGCGATCGACTACGGTTTCCAAAGGTTCCGCACGCATCACGTCCTCGATCATCTTGAACGTGGCATATTTGGTCAGCCCGTCAGAGCAGATCAAGAACCGGTCACCCGGTTCAACCGCGCCGCGCACCTTATCGAGTTCAAGCTCTTCCCCAACCCCGACAGCACGGGTGATCGCGTTGGATTGAGGGTGGTGTTCGGCCTCGTCCCAGCTCATCTGCCCGGCTTCGACCAGAGGCGCGACCAATGAATGATCCGCAGTCAGCATTTGGATATTTCCACCGTGCAAACGGTAGATGCGGCTATCCCCGGCCCATATCCCCACGAAATGCCCATTGGCCAGCATAAGGCTGGCAACAGTGGCCCCGATCGTGGCGACCCCACGTGCATCCGCTTCGGCGCGAATAACGCTGTGGGCTTTCTGAATGGCGTGGCGCAGCGCGTGCATCCGATCTGCGGCAGGTAAATCGGGTTCGATGGTAGCGATCATGTCGGTGATCAAACGGCTGGCGAAATCTCCTGCCTCATGGCCGCCCATCCCATCCGAGACGACCCAAATGTTCTGTTCAGGCAGGGCAAGGACCGAGTCTTCGTTGACCTTACGCTTCAATCCAACGTGGCTGCGGGCGTTGTAGCGGACCCGTGAGGTAACAACATTCATAAAATGCTTTCTCTCCAGAGATCAGCGTCCAGATCGAACAAGCCTTGCATGTTCGGTCCGTCCGGTAAACCGTCGCAAACCATCAGACGGCTGTCGTCTTCCATGAGTGTGCTCCAGACCGTAGGAGACTGGAACGACCGCGCCAACAGGGTGGCGGTGGTGGTGGCAAGCAGTTCATGCGCCGTGGTTCGTGTGCAGGCGACAACGCTGCCCGGCGTAACTCGGCAATGGGACGTGCTGGCGGCATCAGCGCGGGTGACCGACGCCAATTTTTCCTCTAGCGCGTCTTTACTTATGTCATCGTCGAGGACCGAGAGCGCGATGGTCTCAAGCGTTTCAAAGGTTTCTTCATCCGCGAAATGTGCGTCGATTACTTTGGCGTCGTCAGGCAAGCTTGCCATGAGCGTTAAGGGAAAACGCCGTCCGACCCGATCGACCGAGGGCATCAAGACCCCCATGACAGCGCCCTGCCCTGCAACACCCGGTGACAGACCAAAGCGCCAGATCGGGACTGACATATAAAGTTCGTCCCAGCGCGTGCCATAGGCATGTGCTCCGGACACAAGACAGCGCTGCAGCCATTCGTCCCAGATCGACGCAAAGCCGGGGGGCGCATTGATGCGGAAAAAATCTCCGACTGAAGGGATCTTGCCAAAGGCTCCGAAGGTTGTGGCCGTCATCAGAAAGTCTTGGGACAGCTGAATTTCGAAAGCGCTGGCAGCGCAAACGGATTCAAGACTGATCCGGCCTGAAGTTGGAAAATGGAGATCCGGCCACCCACATTGAAGATCACGCGCTTTCGGTCTGACACGTTGGTGCGCCGCACCTCTGCCGCGTCAAGCAACCGGAACCACGCCCAAGGCCCATCCTTTTGCAAAACACTCTCCGTGTTCTGCGTGGGCGGAGTGAAGGTGATACGGGCAAGGCCAACGGCGCCCGGCCAGCTCATGGCCACGGGTGTCGGCGCGCCACCGCGATGGGCAAAAGGCACCTGGCTTCCGTGCGCTTCGAGCAGGACCGACTCCGCTTTGGGGTCAAGTGCCTGCGGCATCAGCTGGAACTGAATGTTCGCCGATCCACCGGCAAAGAAGGCTTCGCGGATTTCGGCGGCGTATTGCAACTGTTGCAAGACCGCCGGGCTGATCCCCAGATCAACATCGTTCACCTGTTTCCACGACCACGGCCGCGTGCGGGTGTCGATATATTGGATCAGGTTTTCATTGACGAAACTGTCGATCAGGCCTGCTGGGCCAAACAGCTTCTGGAAATCCGCCACTGCAACATCGGCCTGTGCCCGCCGGTTGAACGGGTAGCGATCTGCCAACGCCTGTTCGCAGAATGGCAGAATGGTCGATTGCCAGCGTGCATTGATCCCTGTTCGCGTATTGTCAGACGTGATCCCAGACGACCCTGCGCCGATCTGGGTGGCCCAACGCTCCAGCGGGCCATCGGTGCGCGCCGCAGCTTCCTGGAACCGCTGAATGGCGGCACCACCTTCGCTGCTGGTGGTCGATCCCGAGAAGCTCATCTTGTTCAGTTCTTGATAGAGTTCGGTCAAAAGACCGATCAGTTCGTCCAACTGCGACGGCAAACCCGGCTCGGGCGGCGTTGTCAGTTGATGCAACCAGACGAAGCGGTCGACGACGTAGGCACCGGGTGGTTGTGGTGCGGCCTCGCCGGACGCAGTTGCGGATTTCGACAGCGCCTCAAGCAACAGGCGGGTGCGTGTACTTGTGGATCGTTCGACATCGCCTTGGGCAATCGCGCCAACATCGCTGGCCAGCCCCGCTGCACCATTGCCGCCACGGTCCTCAGTCAGCTTTGTCTCGTCCGAAATCGCTTCGAGAATGTTGACGATGGGCGACGTCGGGCCGGACAGAACGTTTGTCACTTCAACGGCATGGCTGAGCGACTCGAGCGGGATGATGTCGATGTCCCCCAGAACGGAGTCATATTGCGAGATGAAATCGTTGTAGTAGAGGTCAAGCACATCACGGCTTAACGCCGCGAGCGCCTGTTCCGTTTGTTCTGCCTCACCGCGCGGACCAAGCACCCAGCTTTCACGCTGAATTCGGGCTGCGACGCCCAGCGCCTCGCCAAGGAACACGTTGTTGAACCCGTCATAAGTGAAGATGCCGTCAACGCCATCGCTCAGGGGTTTGCCCGAGGAGCGCACCAGCACCCGCGATACGGCGGGACCGCCTGCATCGGTGATCCGCCACGTCGGGAGGGCGACCGCCGCAGGGCTGTTGATGATGCCGTTGTAAACCCGTTGTGCCAGCGGCATTTCCGACAACAACGTCTGCACCTGCTCGACCAGTGGACCGTTGAGTTCGATCTGCTGCATCGGCTGATCCAAAAGCGCATTGAGGTGGATTTCGAGGTCCTGCCGGAATTCCTCGCGCCCGGGACCGGGGAAAGACAGTTCCCAATCCAAAAGCATCCATTCGTGTACAAGATCCTGGTTCATCGGCCCTTGAAGACCCAGCATCAGATAGATCTTGAGCGCTTCATAAAGCAGGTCAGGGTTGTTCATGTTGCCGCTGATCTGCTCTTCCAAGCGCAGCAGCAGACGGGGCAACAGACGCTGGTTGAGGGCGCGTCGGTAGGTCTGCGCCGCCTGCGATCCGATCACCTCACCTTGATAAAGGCCATAGGTCAGACTGCTATCGGGTTCCGGGTCGGAGATAGTGGGGTTCGCGGGCATATCGCGCAGCACATTCAGGGCCGCCACGACGGGCACCAGATCGGTGTCACCAATCGGGCTGCCGGGAAGAACCGAGGCCGACTGCGAGTATTCAGAGGTATGCGCATTGGCCTGCGCAATCAGGTTGCTATTGCCTTGGAATGACCGAACCAAAAGAGCGCCCGCGCCTGTCGCAACCATGATCGTCGCGATGATGGCCGCCCATTTGGTGATCTTGTAGCGCCGCTCGACCTTGTCGTCGGCAGAGACAAGACCCGCTTCGTGGAAGATTACGCTTTCGAAGAGACGCGTCAGGAAATAGGATCGCCCCGCCCCCTGACCGGTGCCGATGGCCTGACGGCCAATCCCGAACGTCCGCGCCATGCTCAGCATGAGGCGATCAATCGGCGTGCCTTCCTGCGTGCCAGATGTGAAATAAACGCCGCGCAGCATCTGGCGATGCTGGTAACGGTTTTCCTGGAACACTTCGGTCAGGAACGCCTTGGCCACGCCGCGCATGGAAGCCACCTGAGAAGGGAAGCCCGCAACGAGCGTGCGGCGTTGCGGATCAGTTTCCGTCTGCATCCGTTCCAGCGACTGCATGTTCAGCCGTTCGAGCAGAGCCGCGAATTCCGCGTCAAAGCCAGCGACGGGCGAGGCTTCCGCCTTGCCTTGCTCGAGCGGGAAGGTGAAACCCCAGACCTGTTCACGGTCTTCCTTGCCCAGATTGTCGTGGAACTCGGTGAACCCGGCGATCAGGTCGGCCTTGGTAAACAGCACATAGACCGGGAAGCGGACACCCAGCTTTTCCCGCAATTCGGTGAGGCGGGCGCGCACAGCGGCAGCGTGTCCTTTCTGGGTGATCTCATCCTGAAGCGCGAGATCGCTCAGGCTGATGGCGATGATTGCGCCGTTGATCGGCTGACGCTTGCGATGCTTCTTGAGCATACTGAGAAAGCCCAGCCAGCCCGCGTTATCGACCTGCGCATCGCTTTCCTGCGTGGTGTAACGACCTGCCGTATCAATCAGAACGGCGTTATTGGTGAACCACCAGTCACAGTTGCGCGTGCCGCCGACACCGCCGATGGCCTGTTTGCCCATCTCGTCGGCCAGCGGAAACTGAAGTCCGGAATTCACGATGGCTGTCGTCTTACCCGCCCCCGGTGGGCCAATCATGATGTACCACGGCAATTCGTTCAGGTGCTTCCGCCCGTTCTTGGACTTGCGCAAAGCCGACATCGCCGTTTTCAGCTTGTCCCGAAGCTCTGAAATCTCGCCTGTGACCGCGTCATCATCGGTATCGACGCTGGCGGCGATTTCCTCGGTCATCTTGTTTTCGCGTTTGCCGCGCGACAGGAAGATGCCTAGACCGATCCCGCCAAATATCAGCGCAAACACTCCGACCACGATAAGCCGCACCATCACGGATGCGAGGGGACGCGACTGGTCTGTGCCGATCAGAGGGCCGAGATACCAGACAAGCAGCGACAGCGCGAAGGCAGCGAAGAACAGGCCGAAATATACGGATGTAAAGAAGCGCAATACCTTCATGCCTCGTTCTCCCGCACCAGAACCACTTCAATCCGTCGGTTGGTCGCCCGTCCTTCCGCCGTGCTGTTGTCGGCAATCGGTTCGGCGTCTGCCCGTCCTTCGGCACTCAGACGCGCGTCTTCATCAATCTTGTCGGACATCTTGGTCATCACAGACTTCGCCCGGGCCAGCGACAGATGCATGTTGGAGGGGAACCGGGAGGATCGGATCGGTACATTGTCCGAATGCCCGACAATAATCACCTTGCCAGGTTCATCGTTCAGTGCCGTGGCTATTCGGTCGATTATTTCGTGAAAGCGTTCAACAAGCACGTCCGAGCCGGACCCGAACATACCCGATCCCGCAATGCGGATTACCAGCGTGTTGCCCTGACCGAAAACCTTCACCAGACCTTCGTCAATTTCCGGCTTGAGGAAGGTGACGAATTTCTCAAGCTGTTCGGCCTGCGTGTCGACCGGTGGCGGCGGTGGCGGTGGCGGTGCACGACGTTCCAGTTCCGCCACCGGTCCCGCTTCAATGATCGACAACTGACCGATCAGGTTTTCAGTGCGGTTCGACAGCACGTAGCTGAGGCTCGCGAATTCGCTGATAAGCAACAACCCGGTCACGCCCAGCGCGATCCAAACCGGCTTCCACGCGGACAGGGCACGGTAAGGTTTGTCCACACCTTTCCAGTTCGGCGACAAATCCCGTTCCATCGCTCCACGCTGGGCGCGGATCACCGAGGCCAAACCAGCACGAATGCGCATGTGCTTGTCGGGACCACCCTGCTCCACGCGCAATCGGCCTTCGAACCCGAGAGACAGGCACATGTACATGAATTCGAGCAGGTCGATATTGTTTGCAGGCTCTTTCTCGAGCCGTGCGAGAAGGTCATAGAAACGGTCCCCGCCCACCGTCTCGCGGTGGAAGGTGCCGACCATGGATTGCAGACCCCAACTGGATTGCCCGCCCCAAGGTGTATTCAGCACCACGTCGTCGAGCGTTGCGCATAGCGAATAGCGCGCGGCCTTGACCGTCTGGGCCGGGATGCCCGCCTGAAGCGCGCGGTTCTCAAAGGCGCGCACTTCGGACACGACAGACTGGCGCAGCTTATCGGCATCCATATGCTGCGCCCGGTTGCGAATGCGGCTTATCAGAGAAAACAGCGGCGCGGCACAGGCATTGAGCCGGTTCATACCTGTAAGAACCTGTTCCACCTCCTGCTGTTGGGCACGCGGCGCGCTGGTCTCTGCCATGCCTGCAGCGGCCGGTATCCCGAATGTGTCTACCGGGGCGGCCTGCGGTTCAGCCGGGGCTTGAGGCGCGGGCTGCTGCGGCTGCGCGGGCTGCGCATATGTCGGTTGCGGCGGAACCTGCGGGCTGGCCGAGCGGCGCCCTCCCGGATTGGGCTTGATGACCGTTCTATCGGTGTCGTCCGGTTCGGCAAACGGGTCTTCGTCAGACATCGCAACAGCCTCTTCTTAACTATTTCTGATCGCCCACAGTTCCATATCCAGTCCCGGGTACTGTCCTGACACATGCACGGCGATGCCGCCCGATGTTGTCATTTTGCCCCAGTACGGGCTGTCTGCGTCGAGTTCAAAATACACTTTGCCTGCCTGGTACGGCACCTGTCGTGGTGCGACCGGAAGCGGTCTCAATGTGATGCCCGGCAGGGCTGAATTGACCAGTTGCCGGATTTCTTCGACCGGACCGATCTTGGACTGCCCCGCGAAATGGCGGCGGATGTCCTCGGCAGGAACCTCGGCTTTGACGGCCAATACAAACCCTGCGGTCGACAGCAGTTTGCGATCTGCGATGAGCCCCACGCTGATGCCGTATTTCCTTTCTTCGAGCGAGATCAGCACCGCCGACTGCTCCAGAACAGCGCTCAGGTATTGGCGAAGGACCCGGATCACCGGCATGAATGTCGCCGGTTGGTCGTCATGTTTGTAGGGCGGCAGCTTCGGCACTTCCTTGTTTTCGGCCATGAAGGACGCAAGTTCTCCGGCCAAGACAACGCAAGCGCGATAGACCGCTTCGGGATGGACGTTTTCGATATTGGTGAAGTGACGGAACAGCGGCAGGGCCTTGTTCACGGTCATCAAGAGCAGGAAGTCGGAAATGTCGGCCGTTCCCCGCGCCGGACCACTTTCTGACAAGCGCCCGGCAAGGGCAGTCATCCGGTGTGAGAGCAGACCTTCCAGTTCGCTGACAAAGCCAGCCAACGCAGGTGCCGCGCGGATATCGACGCAGCTTGGAATAAAGGCACGGTCCAGCAGGATTTCCTTGTCCGGTCGGACCTCGATGATCTTGGCGATCGGGATCACCAGCATATCGGCCAGGTCATCCACCTCGAGAGCGAATTGCAGGCGCAGTTTGCCGACCCCGACAGTGACGCCTTTCTTGACCGCGCCCATCACATCCGTGATTTCGATTTCCGCTGGCTTCAGGCGACTGGCCGAGTTTCCACTGTCGGTCAGGTCAACCTCGGTCGCCCCTTGCCGCCTTTGCGGAATGGTCAGGACCACGACGCAGTCCTTGATGTTTTCCGGCACTTCGAGCGAGGGCGGGTGATCCTCGGCCTGAGGCACGCGGAACACGGTTCCATCTTGCGTTAGTCCAGCGCATGACTTGACCGCAAACTTGCCGATCTTCAGCGCCTCGTCGTCAATCTCAAGCTCACTAAAACCCCAGGCATAGGGCGTCACACGGCGCGCAAGCCCTGCAATCAGCGCTTCGGTGTAACGATCAGCTTGCTGGAAATGGTGCGGCTGTAAGAACAACCCCTCCGTCCACAGCACCTTATTGTCCCAGGACACGTTCAGAAACTCCCGTCGTCGTCGCGTGTAGCCACGCTTATTTTAATCTATCGAGCTGGTCCTTATACGCGCGGGCGAACTCGCGGCTGAACAACTCGTGGAAATCATTTTCGGCCTGATCGGAAATCTGCGCGAACATCTTTTCGTATACTTCCCAGTACCTAGCCTTCTTACCCTTAAACATACTACCAATCGCAGAGGATGTCTCAATCTGACCTGCGAGCACCTCTGGATCAAGCTTGGCGAGCACTCCTTTGATTGCGGCTTCCATACCTGTGACCATCGCAATCTCATGCGCCTTGATGTCATCGAGCGCTTGTTCGGTGGCAGTCTCCGAACTGAGATAGCCCTTGGCCTTTGGTTTCACCAAAGCCGTCACCGCATCGTCTTCGCTGAGCGAGAACTTGAGCGGGTTGTTTCCACCAGACGCAATCATTGTCTGGTCGATGCGGAACTCGGACTTGATCGAGGTGCGCGTCATAAGGATTTCACGCAGTCCAACGATCATCGTCCGCATCACGCGCCCCATGCGCGTCATCGCGCGCTCCAGGTCGGCATCATCAATGACAAGGTCTTCCACATCCAAAGCCGCGACGAAAGCGCGAGCCGCGGATTGGTCGCCAGCGGCGATCGGCGGTTGCGGGGCCTGGGTTGGCGCTGCCGGTTCTTGCACTGGAGGTGGCGGCGCGGCGACCGAAACCTTTGTCGCCGCCTCTTCCGGCGCAGGTTCGGGTTCTTCAACCTCAGGGATGGGTGCCGGTTCGGGCGCGGGTTCAACCGCTTCCGGAGCGGCCTCAATCACGGGATCGGCTGGCGGAGCGGCAACCGGAGGCTCTTCCTGTTTGGGCGGAATGGCGTCATCCGTGGGCGCAAGAAAATCGTCCCAATCGTCAGGGATCAGACCCGGACTGCTTTTCCCGGAGGGAGAAAAGTTGTCCGTTACAGAAGGGTTGTGCATCGGAAGCGATGCCCCCTCCCCTTCGCGCCCATCTTTGGGTTTCTGGAAAAACGCGTCTTCTTCCTCGCCCAATGGCGGCAAGAGATCGTCAATGGGATCTGTCGCGCTGATGCCTTTTGGTCCAGTTGGCCCACCGTCCGCGCCCAGCAGATCGTCCAAGAAATCGCCACCCGGTTCAGGATCGTCCAGAAGCGCCATCGGATCAGGCGCATTTGCGGCATTGCCGTGAGACAAACCGGAATGTGTCTGCTGAGGTGCAACCAGGTCGTCAAGATCGGGCAGTTCCTGACCGATTTCGACGATCAACTCATAGCCACCGGCCGATAAAACGTCGCCGTTGTTCAAGGTGGTCGGTGTGCGCCCCAGAGGCGCTTTGGAGTAATTCAGAAAGGTGCCGTTGGTCGAGAAATCGACGATGACGATTTTTCCGTTGTGGTCTTCGATGACGAAATGGCTCTTCGACAACATGCGATCCGGGTCCGGCAGAACAAGATTATTGCCAGGTCCACGACCCACCGTCAGGCTACCCCCTTTCATCTGAACCGGACGCCCATCGCCCGGAACCATACCGGAGGATTGGAATTTCAGTGTCACCGTCTTCAAGTTTGGTCAGCCTCCCACCAGCACAGTGAATTCGCCCTTCATGATCATCCCGCCACAAGCAACGTTATCTCCGATACGTGCAGCTGGCATCTTCCCGATAATGACTGTGGTCGATCCTTTGATGATTGGATGCGGAAAAGCCGGACCTGCCATGTCCAAGATCCGCGCCGCCGGAAATTTTCCGACGATAACGGTTGTGCAACATGGGGGAATGATCGGAATTCCGGGTATCGGCACCGGCAAGGGCGGCGTAGGGGGCGGCAAAGGCGTGAAGCACGCATGGAAATCCAGCACTCTGGCTTGCGGTGGCCCTGGCATCTAGGCGCCCTCCCCCTTATCTTTGCGCTTTCCGTTACCACCTCGCCCGATATCAATGGCCCGGTCAATAACCTCTTGAATATACGCGTCGAAATTGTCTTTGTGCGCCGCAATGGCCTCGACATTCATGGCAAAGGCGGCGATTGACGATCCGCCTGGAGGTGCAGGCAATTGTGCCATATCGCCAATGCCCAGTGTTCCGTCGCAATACATCACGGCCATTGCACAATGGACCGTCACATCGGAACGGTCAGCGTGTTCCGTGCTGTCAATTGCAACCGCACGGGCTTCGTCACTTGGCCGAAAGACCCAAGCTTCGGCTGCACTTAACGACGGCGTTTCGTTTTCAACTCCCGGTCCGACGATATCCCGTGCCGCGAGGCAGGCCCACCACACCCGCTCGCGCGCAGGCAGCGCGATTGAAATCAACCGCAGCAGGTCGACATTCGCGCCTTTGCTGTCCAACTCTGTCAATACCGTTTCGACAGATGCGCTTGCGGGGGCGTCCAGAGGCGTTTCCAGTTTCACATTGCCTTGAGCCAAGAGTTTTGCGGCGGGCTCGGGTGGGATCTTTACGAGTTTACTGAAGCGATCTGACATACTGCGCCCCTAGTTGATCATCACGACGCCACCGGTAAGCGTCAGCATCATGTCGCCATTCACGGTGGTTTTCGGGCTTGTCATATCGGCCTTCATCTTGGCCTTCACGGTGATCGTCGGGCTATCCAGTGTGATCGACTGCGGATCCATTTTGATCTTGGACCCACCGCACGTGAATTCGATGGATTGCGCCGCGCTGACCGTGATTTTCCCCGAACTGACGGTCACATCCAGATCACCCATCGAGACGGTGGTATTGTGATCGCCCTGCTCGATCGTGGTTGTGTGATTACCTTGGTTCACGGTTTCGGTGAAATCGTTATAAATCGTCTGGGTTAGGTCCCCGGAATCCATTTTCTCAACACCGACAGTAATCGTCGCGTTGTTCTTGACGATCTGTTCGTAATCCTTTTCGGCTTGGAACCGGACCAATTCTTCGCCCTTCTTGTCTTCGAACATCAGTTCGTTGAAGCCGCCGCCACCTTTTGAACTGTTTGTTTTGACGCCCGACTGCGTTTTGTTTTCGGGCAACGCGTAGGGCGGCATCGTCTTGTCGTTGTAGAGCATCCCGATACACAGCGGACGGTCGGGATCCCCCTCTTCAAAACTGATCACCACCTCCTGACCAATCCGTGGGATGGCAATTGCGCCCCAGTTCTTGCCCGTCCACGGCATCATCGTGCGTACCCAGCACGTGGTGTTTTCGTCCTTATTGCCGTCACGGTCCCAATGAAACTGCACTTTGATCCGCCCATATTCATCGGTGTGGATTTCCTCCCCCCCGGGACCGGTGACCATCGCAGTATGAATGCCACCGACCTTCGGCCACGGCGTCACGAATGGAGCGCGGAACTGAAGACTCAGTGTATCCATTACCGAGAACCGCACCATGTGAGGCTCTTTTTCATCGGACTTGAGGCCGATTTTTTCAAGAGTTTCCTCTGACCAGTTCATCGACTGATCATACAGTGCCTCCAATTGAATCAGCTCGTGCACACATTCCAAGAGCAAGACTTCTTTTGGCTCGCCCTTTGTTCTGGGCAATTTGTCGATCTTGAACAGACATCCAACAGCCATATGGACTGCATCCGACACGCCGGTCACGATGTGCTGGGCGACAGCTTCGGACTCCATCCTGACGCGCGCCCGGTGTTCCCCCAAGTCCGCCGAACGGAAGTGCCCGGGGTAATCGTAGCGCTCATTTTTCTCGTCAAGATAATGTGGTTTGCGTGTTGTTTTGTTTTCCGAAGTCAACGTCGCGGTCGATGTCGTGAAGTTGTAGTCTTCCAGAACAACTTTCGCACTGCGCACGTTTTCCTGCCCGCTCCAGGAAAACACGTAGGGGTCCACAGACTCGTGCGTCGAACGCATCGAATAGTCGCGATACTCCAGATCGGATGGTTCTGCGATGCTGACATGTTTTCCCATGTCGTCGATCAGCACCATCTTTTCGACATTGGGTTCATGATCGAAATAGTAATAGATGCCCTCTTCCTGCATCAGACGATCGATGAAATCGAGATCGGTTTCACGGTACTGAACGCAGTATTCGCGCGCCTCATAGGTATGCGACAGCTGAAGCTGCAAATCACCCGAAAAACCGTATTCCTCAAGCACCGACTGGATGATTTCGACCACGGTAAGGTTTTGATAAATCCGCAAATCCGTGCGCCGCGTGAGGAACCAGAGCCACGACCTGACCTCAGCTTTGAATATCGCACCGAAATCCATGAGCGAAACGAACTCGGCAGAGATACATGTCCCGCGGAACCACCGCTTTGCCGATCTGTCTTCGCTTTCAGCAACGAGGTGCATTGTCTTGCCGACAATATCTTCCAGCATCAGGTTCTTGTTTTCGCAGTAGAAATGCACCTCAAAGGAAGAGACATGGCTGACGCGTTCCGTCGCCTTGGCCGAAATGGGCAACAGTTTAAAGCTTTCGCAGTCTCCTTCGAGACGCAAAGGGAATTTCGAAGGATCGGGTTTATCAAACATCGCAATCGTTCCTTCAGTATACGCAAAGCCTAGCGCACATAGGTCAAGCTGACCAATGTTGTGTTGGACAACTCTGACCCGTTCCCGCGATAGGCATCATCAATCGAACGCATAGGTGAATTCACCATCATTCACGTCGATGGCGACCTTGTTCACGCTCTTGCCTTCCATCATCCGGCGCAGGAACTCGCTGGAAATGTCAGGCAACATCGTGTTGGTCACGATCGCGTCGATCATCCGGCCCCCGGATTCGAGTTCCTGACAGCGCTCAACAATCGTATCGACCACACCATCACTATATTCGAAGGGCACGTCATGCGCTTCGGTCACCCGCTTTTTGATACGGTTGAGTTGCAGGCGTGTGATCTTGCCGATCATGTCCGGGTTCAGCGGATAATAGGGGATCGTCACCAATCGACCCAAGAGCGCCGCCGGGAAAATCTTGAGCAGCGGATCGCGTAGCGCCTTGGCGATGCCTTCGGGCTCCGGCATCAAATCGGGGTCGGAACACATATCCATGATCAGATCGGATCCGGCGTTGGAAGTCAGCAGGATCAGCGTGTTCTTGAAATCGATCAACCGGCCTTCGCCATCTTCCATGATGCCCTTGTCGAACACCTGAAAGAACACCTCATGCACATCCGGGTGCGCCTTTTCCACCTCGTCCAAAAGGACGACGGAATAGGGCTTGCGCCGCACGGCTTCGGTCAGTACCCCCCCTTCACCGTATCCGACATACCCCGGAGGCGCGCCCTTGAGGCTGCTGACCGTGTGCGCCTCTTGGTATTCGGACATGTTGATGGTGATGACGTTCTGTTCACCACCGTAAAGCACCTCGGCCAGCGCAAGTGCGGTTTCGGTCTTACCAACACCACTGGTGCCCGCGAGCAGGAACACCCCGATGGGCTTGTTCGGGTTATCGAGACCAGCACGGCTTGTCTGGATCCGCTTGGAGATCATGTCCATCGCATGGTCCTGACCGATCACCCGCTTGGCCAGGTGATTCTTGAGTTCAAGAACGGTCGTCAGCTCATCCTTGACCATCCGCCCGACAGGGATACCGGTCCAATCACCGACGACGCTGGCGACCGCTTGGGCATCAACAATCGGAAGGATCAGTGGGTTCTCACCCTGCAACTCTGTCAGTTCGGCGTTCTTCGCTTTCAACTGGCTCAGCAACTCGGCCCGTTCTTCAGACGTCATCGGGCTCTTCTCGGCCGCTTCCTCGCCACCGGCATCGGGGCTGTCCACGGGGGCACCACCCTCGCGCAGTTTGGCGCGCAGTTCGAGGATCTCGGCCACAACCGACTTTTCCGCGTTCCAGCGCTCATCGAGCTTTGCAAGGCGGGCTTCTTCCTCTGCCTTCAATTCCTCGATGGTTTCGCGCCGCGCGCCGACATCCATGCCGGCGGTTTCATCCCGACCGATGATCTCAAGCTCGGTCGTCAGTGCGTCGATCCGTTTACGACTGTCGTCCACCTCGGCCGGAACAGCGTGCTGGCTGACCGCAACGCGGGCGCAGGCGGTGTCCAGTACACTGACCGACTTATCCGGCAATTGCCGCGCCGGGATGTAACGGGCCGACAGCGACACCGCCGCTTCGATACCTTCGTCCAGCACTTGCACCTTGTGGTGGTTTTCCAGCATCGACGCGATGCCGCGCATCATCATGATAGCTTTCGGAATACTCGGCTCATCGACCTGAACCACCTGGAAACGGCGGGTCAGAGCCGGATCTTTTTCGATATGTTTCTTATACTCCGCCCATGTCGTCGCACCGATGGTGCGCAGCGTGCCACGCGCCAGCGCGGGCTTGAGCAGGTTCGCCGCGTCGCCTGTACCCGCAGCCCCCCCTGCCCCAACCAACGTATGGGTTTCATCGACAAACATGACGATCGGCACAGTCGAAGCCTGCACTTCGTCGATCACCTGCCGCAGGCGGTTTTCGAATTCACCCTTCATCGACGCGCCGGCCTGCAAGAGACCGACATCCAGTGCCAAGAGCCGCGCCTCGCGCAACGCAGGCGGTACATCGCCGCGCGCGATCCGCAGGGCGAACCCTTCGACCACGGCGGTCTTACCGACACCCGCTTCACCTGTGAGGATCGGGTTGTTCTGACGGCGACGCATCAGAACATCCACGATCTGGCGGATTTCCTCGTCGCGCCCGACGATTGGATCGATCTCACCATTGCGCGCCTGTTCGGTGAGGTCGGTGCAATACTGCGCCAGTGCCTCTTCCTTGCCCATGGCTCCGGGCGCCATTGCGCCGGATGCTTCACCGGGAACCGCACCGCCGCCGGTTTGTGACCCGTCCTGAGGGCGCAGATTGTCTTCGACCGATCCGTCCGTCACCTTGTGGAAATTGTCGGAAAGATCATCCACCCCGACCTTGGAAAACTCCTTGGAGATGTTCATCAGGATTGACCGCAATTCCGGCGTCTTGAGCATCCCAAGGATCAGGTGCCCGGTCCGCACCTGGTTGGAGTTGTAGAGTAAAGACCCGTAGACCCACGCGCGTTCCATCGCGTCCTGCAAGTGAGAACTCAGATCGGAGATCGAGCTTGCCCCACGTGGCAGCGCATCAAGGGCGCGGGTCATGTCGGCGGAGAGTTTGCCGGGATCAATGTCGTAATGCTGGATGATCTTCTGAATATCGGAATTGTCGACCTGCACCAACTGCGCCAGCCAATGGATGATCTCGACATACGGGTTGCCCCGCATCTTGCAGAACACCGTAGCACCTTCGACGGCCTGGTAGCCGACCTTGTTGAGTTTCCCAAACAGGGCAACGCGGCTGATCTCGGTCATAGTCATTCTCCTCCGCTGTATCGCGAAATGGTTTCTTCTAGGCCGCGAGGGCCTCTTTCAATGGAACATCTGTCAAAGGTGTCAGGTACAAATCTGCTACTTCGTCAGGGTGGTCTTCCGACCCTATCCAACTGGTCAACCCTAGCTGGGTGTCAGCGCCCAATTGCGCTTGCGGCACTTCGGAACCGCGAAGAACGAGGTTCACGTCCCAGTCTAACTGGTCACCAACGTAGTTTCGGACGATCGCCCGCATGCGCGCCAAAGCAGGAGTGCCCGGCAGGAACCGCTTGTATTCCGCGAGGCTCAACGGACCCACACGCAGCCGAAACTTTGCCGAATGCGACCAGACACGTTCACCAATGCAAGTGGTAAAACCAAGACCGCCCTGGCCGCCCAGCTGCCAGCGGTCATCCGGCTCAAGCATCAGCCAATCGCCGATGAATTCTTCAAGGATCACCGGCGCATCAAAAAACCCATTCAGAATGGAAACCAGACCTTCGGCATTCTTCGGAGCGGCAGACAAAAGACCTGCGTAGTGCCGTTTGGCAAGGTCCGGCATCGCGTCACGATCCCGCAGACTCTCACCCATGAAACCGCCAAGCGCACCGACCTTGTTTTCGGTCTCGGTGTTTTCACCGCGATCGAAAGCCGGAGCCGGTTGCCCCCTGACCCACGCGCGATAGAGTAGCTCCATCACGCGGTGCGTCAGCAGGTCGGCAAAGGCGATAAAGGTCGTGTCTTTCTGATAGACCTTTCGACCGCGGGCGTATTCGGTCAGGTGCAATGGCAACGGACCGTGAGAGCCGAACAACCCAAAGAACAGGTTCTTGAGCTTGGCTGGCGAATTTGCCGTCTGCGGCTCGAACGCGTGAATGGTCGATTTCGGGAACGCCAATTCCGGCTCTTGTCCAAAGCGCACTTTTTCCTGCCGCGGACGGCGCGCCGTCCCAAGGCGCGGCTCGTCGGGGAAATGCGCTTCAAGAATGCGCATGGCGTGGAAAATGTGGTGGGATTTGGGATCGCGGACCAGTCTCTCGTAATGAGTCAGATCACGCGGTTCGCCCCCATCTTTGGTGACCATCGCGCGATCTCTCCTCTTTGTTGGGTCTTCAGGACCGTTTCGGTGAAACTGTTGATCGTTGAATACTTGCGGAAGAACCGTTCCAGCACCGCACCCATCGTGTAGATCGAGCTGCCCTCGAACAAGCTTTCATCCATCAGCAAAGTGATTTCGAGCCCGCGCACTGCGGTCGACAAAACCCCGTCATGGATGCGCCGAACGATGGGACGTGTGGTGACCGAGATGATGCCTTCCAATTGGCGCTCCATCGCGGTGTCGCCGATCGGAGTGTACAGCCCGACAAGCTCGCGTAGCGCGGCAGCCCCGCCGCCGGGTGCATCGGTTTCATCGGAAATAGACAGGTAATTCAGGCTCAGATGGCTGACCGCACGCCATGCCGCATCCCCCTGCGCGATACATGTGCGCGGCTTTGTCGGCCCAATCAGCGACCGGATCGTGGCCACCGGACCACCGTCGGGCAGATGGAATACATTGTCCACGCCGGTCGGCAGAAGCATAGGCAGATCTCGGTTCGTCACCATTGCCTCGACCGCCAACTGCCGAAGATCACCCGGATACGGTGCTTCATTAGCATCCACAATGGACAGGTAACTTTCCGATCCGAGGTAATTGGTGCGAACCCCGCGCAAAGCCTCGCTTTCACTGCGCTGTCGCAGATGCCGGGCGTGGGTGTAATATGCCGACCCGCCCCCGCCCGCTGCGGTGAATTCATCCGAAGAGTAGAAGGCTTTGAGCGGCAGGTCGTCTTTGCCCTCTTTGCGAATGCCGGTCACCTTGGTGATCGCAAAGACCTCGAAATCCTTAGGGGCCGTCCGATCCGGCACGACGTGATGCTCGGTCACGCGATGGGTGACAGGCACACGGTCGCAGCGCTTGGGGAAAAGATTGATCGACGGCACACAATGCAGCTTGAAGGCTTCCGGTGTGATATTCGGGGCGATCTCAGATTTGTTGTCCCGCAACAGGAGATAGATATCCATGCTGTCCGATTTTGTTTGCTGGAGTGGTTCCGACAGACCGGACACCTCAACAAAGAGGTTTCGCTCGGGCATCGCGAAGTATTCCTGCAAAAGGCGGTAGCCATCGAAAGACGGGCGCGGCGTCGGCAACAGCGCGTCCTCGGCGTCCAGCCCACGCGATGCAACCGGAGCACTCAGCGGCACCACCCAATCGTCCCGCCGATCTACCGAGCGCGCAACGACCGTCGCAGGTTTTGCGCAGAGCATTTCGAACAGCGTCCAGCTTGTGCTGACCTGTCCCCCGAGGAAGAAGGTCAACCGGTCCAGTGGCAGTTCCTTGATCGGCAATCCGCCATGACGCGTCAGCCGCAACCGCACAGCTGCGCGCGCCTTTGGGTCTTTGGCGACACCGGCCGCAACCAAGGCTCCGCGACCGTCGATATACTCGGCCTCGGACACAACGATCGGCCACATTTCGAGATCGTTTGACGTGCGGAACTGGCACGCTTTCTGCGCGCCGGGAACGGGCTTCGACCGAAGGACAGTATGCCGGGGCAAGGTGTAGCCTGACGCCAGATCGGCGTTTTCCATATCGGGGGTAAGTTCCGCGATCATCATGGACGGCGTCGGCGCAAGGAAATGCGGGAACACCACATCCAGAAGATGGTTGGTGAAAGCCGGATATTGCAGCTCAAGCTCAAGCTGGACACGGGCTGTCAGGAACGCCGTCCCTTCAAGCAATCGCTCGACATAGGGATCAAGGATTTCTAATCCATCCATCCCCAGCCGCGCGGCGATCTTGGGGTAGCTTTTGGCAAACTCGGCCCCCATCTCGCGCAGGAAGGCAAGTTCGGTTTCGTAATGTCTGAGCAGCCGGGTATCCATGCGCGGTCACCCTCCATGCTCGAGCGAGATATGCCCCGTGGTCGTGTCAAACTGGCTGCGCAGATACAACTCTGACGGCACGGGTTCGGCCCACATATCCGCGACGATATCAAACACGATCAAAGACTCACGCTTTTCGTCCTCCGTTCGGCTGATCACACTCAACGTGCCGTCGATCAGACGCGGTTCGAACAGCTCGACGGCACGGCGGATCGACTCCCGCACGGCAATCGCCCGCTGCTTGTTGGCGAAGTCCCCAGTCGAGTCCGGCACACCGTAATTGACCACCGACCGAACCACGTTCGGATATTTTTCGGCATCCAGCTCGGTATCAAGATTGCCCGTGTTCAAGAGCCACGCGAGATCACGCTGGATGATTTCACGCAGCTTTCGAATGTCGATCACTCGATCAGACGAATTTTCCGATGTCTTGTCGGGGCTGTCATCGGTAAGGCGGTCTAGGATGGACGGCTGAAGCCGGTCTGTCAGTGTTCGGTCAGCCATCAACCCCGACCTCGCCTTCGGTATCGGCAGACACCGCGGCAAACTGGAAATTACGGGTGTCCATCAAAGACACCTCGGACGTGTCCGTCGCCAGCAGACGTTGCCCCAAGCCGGCAAAGGTGTCGCTGCCCAAGTCTTCCCATTCGGTCACGCGAGACAGTTTCATCGCGTCACTGCCGCGTTCAGCGGTTCCCGCATAACGCGTCGGGATCAATCCGACCAATTCACCGCCGTTCTTCAGCGTCAGATTGGCGGCGGTCCAGACCGTGTCCCGCAAGTCCTGAGGCGGCTCGATCCGCAAACTCGAAAGCACGTTGAACGGCATCCAGAAATACTTGCCGTTAATGATGATTTCCAAAACCGGCCCAAGACGCATGTCTGCATCTGCGATCCATTCGAAATCCTGTTCGTCGAGGCTCCCCGACGTGGTCGGAGCTTTGTCGAACGCTTCTTCACGCAACTCCGCAGCGCGGTCCGGTTTTCCCTGCGCCAACGCTTTTAGAGCCTGCGCAAGAAGTGCCAGCCAATCCTGCGGTTCGCCAAAGATCAGCGGGTCTTTTTCCCCGGCAAAGACCTTTTCGCGGAACACTTCGCAGATGATTGCCTCGCGGTATGTCTGGGCCATCGGAAGAGCCGAGGCATCCATTTGTGCAGACAGCTTTAATTGTGCCACCGCACGTTTCCAGTCACCCATGACGCAGAGCAACTGAAACAGAAAAATTCTTAGTTTCGCGTCGTCCGGTTTCGCCCGGACGGCGTCTTGCAAGCTCGCCAATGCACCGGACAGATCGCCGGCCTTCAATAATTCTGTTGCTGTATTTTGCATCAGCGAGCCCCCAAGATTTGGAAGGTCTGTCATCTGCACGCAGATCGCGTGGCTGGATGGCATCAACCCTGTTCGTTCTTACCGATGTTCCACTTGTATTCTTTGGGTGTCTCGCCGGAACCATCGTCTTTCTGCTTGGTGTAGGTCCACTTCACCTCTTCGAAGTTCAGGGTGACGTTCTCAGTCAAACGGTCTTCGCCACCGGAACCACCGGTGCTGACAGACGTCACGAGGACCTTCTTCATGTCGAACTTGATGTATTCCAGCGGCTTTTTACCCGCCTTCCGAACGATCAGATGGGCAGAGTCGAAGTGATCGCCGTTCGAGCACATCAGCATCAGGGTCGGGGACGATTCATCAACCCATTTCGTCACGCTGCAGTCCTGAAAGCTGGCCTTGCCCGAGCCGCCGCCGCCGCCCACATGGAACGAACCGGATTGGCTCATGCCCCACGACCAAGCCAAGACGTCGATACCGCCTTCTCCGGAGTACTTGGCATCCTTGGTTTCACCCTTGGCGCCTGCCCCTCCTTTGAGCAACAGAAACATGTCAACAGCCATGGTATTTCTCCTTTCTTATGATGTGCGGGTCGCCCGCAATTGTACAAAATTTGTGCCGCAGCGATCGCCCGCTGCGGCCAATCGATTTATTGCTTTTCAGAAGGCAGTTTCGAAACAAGCCGCAGCGAAACAGAAAGGCCTTCAAGCTGGTAATGCGGCCGAAGAAAAAATTGTGATTTGTAGTAACCGGGGTTTTCCGGATCTGCCTGAACTTGGACCTCTGCCGCGGCAAGCGGCTTTTCGGCCTTGGTCCTTTCGCTGGACGATTCCGGAGAGCCGTCAACGTACTGCTTGATCCAGTCGTTCAGCCAACGCTCCATATCCGAGCGTTCTTTGAACGAGCCGATTTTGTCCCGAACCATACACTTGAGGTAATGGGCAAATCGGCAAGTCGCGAATAGATACGGAAGACGCGCGCCGAGATTGGCATTTGCCGTCGCATCCGGGTCTTCATAGACAGCCGGCTTGTGAAGCGATTGCGCACCGATGAACGACGCCTGATCGGTGTTCTTCCGATGCAGAAGCGGCATCAGTCCTGCCTTGGCCAGTTCGGCCTCGCGCCGGTCGCCGATCGTCACTTCAGTGGGGCACTTCATGTCCACTCCGCCATCGTCGGTCGGGAAGGTATGGGTCGGCAGATTTTCAATCGTGCCGCCGGATTCCACACCACGGATGCGGCTGCACCAGCCATATTCCTTGAACGACCGGTTGATGTTGAACGCCATGCCATAGGCTGCGTTCACCCAGGCGAACTTGCTCGAGTCACCGTCGCCGGTTTCTTCTTCAAAGGCGAACTCTTCGACCGGGTTCGACTTGGCACCGTAAGGCTGGCGGCCGAGGAACTTCGGCATCGCGAGGCCGATATACTTGCTGTCCTCGCTGTCACGCAGGCTGCGCCATCCGGCATATTCCGGCGTCTGGAAGATCTTGGTCAGATCGCGCGGGTTTGCCAGTTCGCTCCAGCTCTCGAAGTTCATCAACGACGGCGCAGCGGCCGAAATGAACGGCGCGTGTGCGGCGGCACCGATCTTGGCCATTTCGCCCAGCAGTTCCACGTCGGGGGGTGTGTGGTCGAAATAGTAGTCACCAACGAGGCAGCCATAAGGCTCGCCCCCGATCTGGTCGTATTCCTCGCCGTAGAGCTTCTTGAAGATCGGTGACTGATCCCAAGCGGTGCCCTTGAATTTGCGCACCGTCTTATGAAGATCCTTCTTCGAGATATTGAGGACCCGGATCTTCAGCATCTCGTCGGTTTCAGTGTTGTTCACGAGGAAATGCAGACCTCGCCATGCACTTTCGAGTTGCTGGTATTCCTCGTGGTGAATGATGAGATTGATCTGCTCAGACAGCTTGCGGTCGATTTCCGCGACCATCGACTCGAGCGACAGCAGAACGTCCTCGGAGATCAGGCTCGCATTCGCAAGCGCCTGCTGTGCAAGTGTCTGAACCGCGGTTTCGACCGCCGTTTTTGCAGAATCCGTGCGTGGCTTGAATTCCTTTTGCAGTAAACTGGCAAAGTCGGATTCAGAGGTCTCTGTTGCACCACCTTCGACCTGCGCTTCTGTTGCTTGTTCCGCCATGTGTTAACCCTCATCCTTTGCGGCGTCATCGTCATCGCTCGGTGCCGCCTGAGCCGCGAGTGACTTGAGAAGCGCCGGATCATTCATTGTCTTGGCGATCAGTTCTTCCGCGCCGGGCTTGCCATCCATGTAGGTCATGAGGTTGGACAGCTCGTTGCGCGCCTCCATGAGTTTACGCAGTGGCTCGACCTGTTTTGCGATGGCACCAGGGGAAAAATCGTCCATGCTCTCGAAGCTGATATCGACCGATAGATTGCCTTCGCCGGTGAGTGTATTCGGCACGGAAAACGCGGCGCGGGGTTTCATCGCCTTCATCCGGTCGTCGAAATTGTCGACATCGATTTCAAGAAACTTGCGATCGGCAATATTGGGTTGTTCGACTTCTGACTTGCCGGCGAGGTCGGACATGACCCCCATCACGAACGGCAACTGCACCTTCTTCTGCGAGCCGTACAGTTCCACATCATACTCGATCTGAACCCTCGGCGCTCGGTTTCGCGCAATGAATTTCTGTGAACTGGACATAAATTTTCCCCATCTGTTGTTCGCGTTTTTTTAACTTCACGTCCCGAAAGCGCCTCGCGATGCGGCGCCGCAACATCACCAATCGCTGGATGAGCTTTCAGACGCTTCAGTCGGTATTTCTTCTTCGGCAACTCCTCCGATGAGCCGAACATTTGCTGCACCCTCTGGCGCAATATCTTTAATGATCTCCATAAATTCAGCGCCAACCAATCGCTTGGCACGTTTCAAGAGAATGGGCAGCGGACTCGAGGGCTCGTGCCGGGAATAGTAGTCAATGATCCGATCAAGGGCGGCTGTGACGTCGGATCGTGTTTCGATCGATCCGGGAACACCACCGCCCCGCGAAACTGGCCGACTGACGCCTTCTTCAGCAGGCGCGTCGTCCGTCTCGGCTTCGGGTTCATCGGTCTTCACGTGTTTCGCCAGAAGCTTGACGATCTTGCCCAATAGCTTCTGCAGCTCTTCCAGTGACGGGCCATATCCCGGCGTTTTCTCAAGAAACACCGCATCAATAGCGTTCACATCATCCAAGGCAGACTTCGCTGCTGCGTGATATGCTTCAAGTTCTTCATCAGCCGTGTCAGTGAAAGCCGCCTCGATCTCACTCGAAGACATCGGCGTATCGTCGGGGCCGGGTTCAGCTTCGCCGTTGAGTATGTCGATATCGCGCAGCGTGACACGCCCCATCACCCGGCTGTTCGTCAACCGCGCAGCCGTACGAAGCCCGCGCAGCACGGTCGAACGACCTGCAAGCCCGGTCACCGCATTGATCCGCATCATCGGATCGTCGTCGTCATCCTCGTCCAACTGCGGATGACACGTGTCCCAATACTCCTCAAGACAACCCCGGATGTAGGCAGTCATGCCGGCAAAGCCTTCCAGACCGTTCAGACGCACCTCTGCATCGGCGAGATACACGGCGGCACGGATATCGTTGCTCCGCTCCAGAATGACACGGGCCTTGCTGGCAAGGTCTTTGTAGTCGGGATCACTGCCTTCCATGATCTCCGCGCCGGCCTGCCGCTCTTCCTCGGGCTGTGCAGCCAGCTCCATAGCGATGAAATCTGGATCGTACTCCAAATTCTCGCCACTGGGCGCATCTTCACCGTGAGTTTTAAGCATATTCGACACGTAGGCAGCCTTCGCTTGGAGTAATAAAAAAATATTAAACGCCCAAATTTGGGAACAAAAAGTATCTAAAGGTTATCAAGTCTTTGTGAAAAATCCAGCATTAGAATGTGACCTTAGGTAAATTTCTTCTGCGTCGCCCCCCACCGCTCGTTGGCCCTGAACGAACCAAGTTCGCCCGTCATTCACGTGGCGACGTGAGCTAAACTCAAACGGTTTTTCCTCAAACCGGCTGCACATAACGTTCGATGTCGTAGCCCGATTGACGCGACGCCGTGAGCAATGGCGTCCAGATCGTCGGCACGCGTTCTTCTTCGGCATGTACAACGGCTACGCCGGTTTGTTCGGCTCTCCGACGCCAGTAATCGGCCTTTTTCTGAGATGTTTTGGCCATGTAGACCGCACCCGCGACGCGGCCACAGCCGAGGTCTTCATACCGACAGTCAAATCCGCTGTAGGGCGCGATCAAGAGCGTGCCGGGCGCAGCCAAGTCGACAATGCGCCGCTCCATCTCGATGATCTTGTCCTGATCGCGGATCGGACGATAGAAATAGATGACTTCGTAATCCGAATACCCGTCAAAGGTCAGCGCATCCGCTTGAAATGCGTTGGCTGAATGAGCATTTGCCCGCTCCAGCAGCCCCCTTGCAGTGTCGATGTAGGATTGCTGAAAATCTAACCCATCCGCGTCCTTAAAATACCGAAGCGCGGCCAGAACCTTGAGCCCGCCGCCGCAACCGACGTCGAGAAACCGCATCTCAGCCGTCTGCTCCTTGGCGAGCAAAACCCGGTAGGCTGCATGCAAGTGTTTGTGAAATTCGCTGTTCGGCAGCGCGATGTCGGGAAAACACCCGCTGTCATACGCGTCTGTAGACTGCCTTTCCTGATTGAGTATGGCGTGTAACCAATCGAAGACATCATCGCTTGCACCGACTTGCGCCTTATCCATCGCACTTTGGCGTTTCTCATAAAGCGGCACGCGTTTCTTCCGCGCGGCGACCTGCGCATGCACCATGTCGCGCATGAGGCTCCATTGGTTCAACTCCACACGAAAGAGATTGCATCGTGCGTTGGCAACACCCCACTCCCGTCGCAGATCGATCAGTTCGGCATGATCCGACACGGATGCCTCATGGTTTACGCGGCTGGCATTGATACGAAGAAGCAACGACGCGTAGTTACGAACCCATGCTTCGATCTGCGCGCAGAGGGATTCGACTTTCTGGCTGTTCATCCGGTCCCGCAGCGCCATCTCTTTGGCGACGACGTTGACGGTGTTGCACAGTTCCTCACGGAAAGACTGCACCTCTTCTATCACATCTCTTGGGCTTTTGACCGCATCAAGCATATCACTCCCCAAAACAAAAATGACTTAGATTCAAAAACTTGCATCCCAAAAAAACGTCCTAGGTGAAAAATACAGTGCCCTAGACACAGTACCATCATTCCCTGCAAAACCGAGTCTGACAAACATTTTTTTCGGGTTGCACTGTCTTTGGCCCAGTTACGCATCCTCGCAGAACGGTTTCCAACCCGTGCTCAGGCTTGACCGAAACAAGGGTTTCGCGTTTCCTTACCTTTAGAAAATACTCTTGGTCTCAAAAGGCTTTTGCGCCGCAGTGGACCAGGAAAGAGCTATTGAACGCGCGTTTTTCGTCAGCCTGCTGACCAAAACCAACGACATAATAACCTGACAAAATCAGGGATGTTTCGGGAGGACATAGTGAACAAAATCCTATCATGGCTGACCGCTATCACGGTCAGCGCGGCGGCATCGGTCGCCTCTGCGCAATCCGGGAACCTGTCGGTAGAACTCAACAAGTTCGAACCCGGTGACCCAGATGGATGCCAAGCCTATTTCCTGTTCCGCAATGGCACCGGCAAAAGCTTCGAAGGTTTCGAAATGAGCCTCGCCATTCTCGATGGGAATGGCGTCATCGACCGCTTGCTGTCTATCGATGCCGCGCCTTTGCCCGTTCAGCGGACGACGCTCAAACTGTTTGCGATCCCCGAAATCGCCTGCACCGATATTTCGGAAATCGTTCTACACGACATGCCGGTCTGCAAGCCTCAGAACGAAGACAACACAGATTGTTTCGCTTTCCTGGAACTGGGCAGCAAGACCGACGCCGCGCTGGTGAAGTAAGGTGACGGACGCATTTGCGAATATCGGAACTGGCGGTCCGATCATTCTTCTGCTCGTGGTGATGTCGGTCTTTTCGCTGGCTCTGATCGTTTACAAGATCATCCAACTGCTACCGGTTACCAAAGGCGGTGCCACCCGCGAGGCCGCGCTCGCCAGTTACGAAGCTGGCAATCGCGAAGAGGCGCAGCGCCAAGCGGCAAGCGGCTCTGCCCCGGCCGACCGGGTGCTGGCATTCGCCATCAAGGCGCTTGGCGATGGACGCTCCGGCGCACCATTGATGACCGAGCTGATGCGGCGCGGAAGTGAAGAGCTGTCGCGCATGAACAGCCATATCCGTCTGCTGGAACTGATCGCCATGATCTCTCCGCTGCTTGGCTTGCTGGGGACCGTTCTTGGGATGATCCAATCGTTTCAGGAACTTGAGATGGCCGAAGGTGCCGCCAATGCCTCGGTACTGGCCGGAGGCATCTGGCAAGCCCTTTTGACCACCGCAGCCGGTTTGCTTGTCGCGATCCCTGCCGCCGTGGGGGCATCACTGCTCTCGGGGCGTGCTGAACGTGGCGCGCAATTGATCGAAGGTGCCATTGCACAACTGATGCTGATCGCGGATCAGCCGTCGAAATAGGGGCAGCCATGCACGACCCCAGCACGTTGACACTCTCACGTCCAAAACCGCCCAAGGCACTGATTTCTTTGGTGCCGATGATAGACGTGATGCTGATCCTGCTGGTGTTCTTCATGGTAACGTCGACCTACCTCAACCTCGACATGATCCCGGCAGTGCAACGCGCCGATGACCCGGGCAACGCAGCGCCTCAGGCCGCCGAGACACCGGGGACACCCCTGATGATCCGGATCGGTGCCGATGGCATCCCGACCGTGCGTGGTGCCGGGCTGAACACATCAGAGCTCGAAGCGCTGTTTCTCGACCGTCTGCAAAGCACACCAGCGTTTCAGCTGCTGGTCCTGCCCTCCGGGGCCGCCGACATGCAGGCACTGGTGTCTGTGATGGACGTCGCCACCCGTGCGGGTGTGACCAACCTGCGGGTGGTCCGGCTGGAGGTGGCGGAATGAAACTGTCGCGCCCGATCACAAAGCAACCGGCCGAAACGATTGTCGCCTTGATCGACGTCGTGTTTTTTCTGCTGGTCTTCTTCATGCTGATCGGGCGCATGGACGCCACCGCCCCTTTCGACGTCAGTCCACCCACAGCTCAGACCGGGGCTGACATGCCGTCGGGTGGGATCACGGTGTCCGTCTCGGCAACAGGTGATCTGGCCGTCGACGGCGTTTCTATGGCTGAGCCCGACCTGAACACAGCGGTGGCCGCGCGTCTGTCTGGTACCTCGGAAACGCTGGTGCGGATCAATGCGCACCGAGCCACCGAGTTGCGGCACGTTCTACCGCTGGTGAGCCGGATCGAAGAACTTGGGGCGCAGGAGGTCGTGCTGGTGGTCACCCCAGAAACCGCACCGCCGGCCCAATGATCCGCGCCGGGATGATCTGGACACTGGCACTTGCTGCCTCGCTGGGCGCACATGCCGCCGGGGCTGTCGCTCTCTACATCGCCACCCGGCCCGGAGACATTCCCGAGCAGCCCGTCCCAGAAACCCAGCTTGAACTTGCCGCGTATCAGGTGCAGCGCAGCACAGCGCGGGAAACTGCACCGGACTCGGATCAAGCCCTTGCTGGCGACACGACAGGGACATCGCTGGGTCAGGGGCCAGTCGCCACGTCGCGCGCATCGGCCGTGGAAGCAGAGAGCACGACAACAGATTCGCTGTCCGCCCAAGGCCAGCGTGTCACCGCCGACGCGCCCCAAGGCGATATGGCCGAAGCCCTCACCGACCCAGCGCAACCGGTCTCGGCGGTGACGGCCCCTCAGACAACCTCACTGTCCGCGACGCCAAAACTCGAACCCGCTTCCCAGCCTACCTTGACGGCCCAAACCACAACAACCGTCGCGCTCTCAACTGCCGCCGTATCGGCAGCACAGGCTCTGACCTCAGTACAAGCCGCAAGTGTAGTCGCAGTGCCTACCGCAACCACGCCAAGCACCATTTTGTCCGTCGCGGCCACCGCGGTGAGTGCGGCGCAGCCCGCCGTGTTCCGCCCCGCTGAAACCGAAATCACAGCACCATCCTCGCCCTCGCTTCCCACCGAAACCGCAATTGCCGAAGAAGCGGCCCAAGACCCAACTCCCGTCGCCCAACGCCCCGTGGACGCGGACAACGCACAATCCGTTGTGCCGAATGCCGAACGCACAAAAGCATCGCTTGCGTTTCAAGGCGCCGGAGATGGCCCCGTCGATCCGGTCTCCTTGTCGGCCTTCCAAAGTTTCATGGAGCCGGGCGATCTGAGCGGAGCCGCCGCCGATGTCCGCGACGGGATCACCGGCATTCTCAGCGCGGTCCCCTGCTCGCGGTTGCAGGTCGAGTTCGACCCAACCGACAACACCCTTGTCGTGGCCGGGCACGTGCCAGAACCGGACTTGCGTAACAGCGTGGTCGCGGCGATGCAGCAGCAGATGGGCACGAACATCCGGGTCCGTGACAACCTCCTCATTCTACCCCGCCCTCAGTGTGGAGCCCTTTCTGGCATCGCAAGCGTCGGCCTGCCACAATCGACCGATCAGATCACCAACCCACTGCTTGTCGGGGAAAGCACTCATGCGCGGGAATTCCGTTACACCGCCGGGAACCCTCTGGTGATGTCCCTGCAAGGCGCGGATTACGATGCGTTTGTCTATGTCGATTACTTCGATGCCGACGGAAACGTGCTGCATCTGATGCCAAATCAGTTCTCCCCGCTGACGCGGACACCGGCGAAAGGCGCGCTGCAGATCGGATCAGAGACCGTGCTCGCCGCCGGAGAACCGGGTCTTTACATTGAAATAGGTCCCCCCTTCGGACAGGAAATCGCCGCAGCATTCGCATCCTCGGTCCCGCTCTACGACGGCGTGCGCCCGCTTGTCGAACCGGCAGGCCCCTACCTCGATTGGTTGCAGGAACGTGTCAGCGAAGCGCGTGCCGACGACCCCGGCTTCAAAGGCGAATGGGTCTATTTCTTTGTCTCGACGGCAGCAGAATGACAGGCGGCCAACCATGGTTTGACGCCGAACTTGCGAAAAATGCAGACCCGTCTTACCGTATGGTCAAGTACGTTATCCTGTGCCATCTGCCCAAACAAAAGCGCTCAAGCACAGGGTTGTTTTCACTCAGTTCATTTCCCACGGACCGAAAGCTCATATCATGACCTCAAAGCTCGCCTCTGCCCGCATTTTCGGCCTCCCCGCGCTTGTTGGGATGCTGTCGAGCCCGATCCATGCCTCAACGCCCGATCCCGTTGGCCCCGCAGTCACCCCTGGCCCAGCGCCAGTCAGCATCGAGGTGATCTACCCGCAATACGCTCAGGTCGGCGGCGACGACATAGGCGGAGGATCGAACGACTCCTCGGGCAATGACAACCGTCAGGTGCCAAGCGGCCCCGCTGTGACCGTGTCCAACGCGCGAACGGCACAGATCGTCAATCAGTTGAACCAGATCCAACAAATCTGCGAATTCATGGGTGATGAGTATCGCGTCGCCTGTTTCGCCACGACTTACCGGGAACTTGCAGAGGAAATTCCCGCGAATGGGGACTACGAAGAAGCGCGCGAGGTGCTCTTGGACACCGCCCGCAAGCTTGACGCGATCGTGCGCAACAATATCGACCGCTCAAAGCCCGCGCTCTCCGCTCGCATTCGCACACCTGGTGGCCAATCCGTGCCGACCCCGCCGATGCGAGCTGTTCAAGAGCCACGCGCGGCTGATCTCAACCGGCAGGCCAGCGAAATCGTGGCAGAAGCGGAAACCGTGTTGCTGCGGTCGGCCAGCTCTGACGCCACACGCGCCATTCACTACCAGCGGATTGCGGCTGCTGTCGGGTCGAACAAGGTTTTGTTGCGGTCCAGCTAAACCCTATTCCAGACCATAGGCCGCCCGTATGCCCCGCTTGGTGCCCGGCCCAATGTCGCCGTCAATGCTGCCGTCGTAAAAGTTGAAGGCCTGCAATTGCGCCTGCAATTCGCGGCGGGTTTCGGCGGCGAACATTGTCGGACGCTCCAACAGAAGGTTGAGCACATCCTGACTGCCACTGCGCAACGCCGCATAAAGGTATTGCGCCGCATCCTTCGGCCCCTTGTCCGGGATCAACCCGTCGTCGATCAGCGCGGCGAAATTGAACTGAGCTTCGGGGTGCCGCAAGTCGGCGGCCCGTTCGAACAGCTCAAGCGCCTTTTCGGGGTTCGGCCGCAGCCCAAGCCCGCCTTGGTAGTGCAGAAAGCCGAGATCATTGATCGCGTCGGCAAAGCCCTGATCCGCCGCCGCCTGATAAAGCTCCAACGCCCGCGCTTCGTCCACATCCACGCCGATCCCCTGCTCGTACAGCTTGGCCAATTCCATCTGCGCCTCGGGCGAACCGCGCTCGACCGCTCGCTGAAGGAAACTCACAGCCTGCGCCGGGTCGAAACGGCTGTCTTCGGGATTAAGGCGAATATAGGCGAGACCCAGCATCGACCGCGTGTCACCCAGATTGGCCAATGCCAGCAATTGCGACTCCTGATCCGGGCGCAGTTTGGACCAGGATTTCGAAGGCTCTGCCGCAGCCACCTCGGCTGAATCTTCCGGCCCGCCAGACAGGTAGAACGGCTGCCCAGTCAACGATCCGTATGTGTAGGGTTCCTGTAAGTTCTGGGTTTCCGACAGCACGGCATCCCGCACCTGCCGGAACATCAGGCTGATCTCCAAACCGGGCTTCGCCATCTTGTCGATCAAAGCCCGCGCATAGGGGCTATTGCCCTGCGTACCGTCCAGCGCCACCTGACCGTCCTTGGCGGCAAACGCCACCAGCGTGCCACGATCCGGGTTGGCCGGAGCCAGCCCCCCAACACCCCGCGTCGCCTGATCTGTTGACTGCAAAGCGGATTGTACCACCGCGTTTGTATCAATACCGCCGCCCAACGGATTGTCCCGACAACTGTCGAGGATCACGATCCGCATCACCCGCGCCTTTTCCACCACCCCAAGCATCTCCTTGAGCGACACCGACTGGTTCTGAACATCGATGTTGGAGCGGGGTTTCGCATCGATCGGCATCAGAAAATTCTCGCCCTGCACCTCGATCCCATGCCCGGCAAAATAGATCAGCGCCAAATCCGCCGTTTCGGACCGGAAGGAAAAATCCTTCATCACCGCGCGAAGTTCTTCGAGGCTCACGTCGATAACGCGGGTGACGTCAAATCCAATATCGCTCAACGTATCCGCCAACGCCTCGGCATCGTTGCGCGTGTTTGTCAGGGGCGTGACTGTTTCGTAATCGGACATCCCGATTACAAGAGCCACACGGTCCGGGCTGGCCGAAACCGCGACAGCGCCTGACCATAATAGAAATACCGGAAGAACAAACAGTCGGACGATGAGGTTCATGACTTGATCCAATCTCGTGCGTGGTAATGCCTTACCATACGTCGAGCGCGCCTCGAATTCACTCACTTCTTTGCGAACCCGACACAGCAATTGCCCGGCGCTTGCGCAAAATTCATCGGATGAACAACGCGTTCGGTGACGTGTTGAACCCTGCATTTGACCGGTGTCAAACCATGGCAAACTTGACTCAAGTTCAATTTGCTCGTCTGATCGACAACGCCCGTGCCGCGATCATTACAGCCTCGCCAATTATCGCGATGCTTTGTACCAGTTAGTCAGACACCCTTATTAGAACAGTCTTGTTTCGCGTCTCGCGCCTGATTTTTTCGGCTTAATTCCAAGCCCTAACATTGCCAGACGGATGTACTGACATGGAAGAATTTCCAGATTTTGACGATTTCTTGAGCTTGAGCGGCAATTACGGGTCCGCGACATCAGGGCTTCCATCTGATGGTGGTATCGGCTCGTTTAGCGACCGCGACTGGTTCGAGGTCACGCTGATCGCCGGGCACGAGTACGAAATTCAGGTACGCGGCGCTCCCACCGACGATGGCACGCTGATCGATCCGCTATTGGTCGGCGTCTATGACGATCTTGGCATCCTGATCCCCGGCACTGGCGACGACGACAGTGGGATCGGCTTGAACAGCCTGGAATTCTTCACTGCCGATTACACTGGCACGCACTATTTCTCGGTCGGATCGGCCGCCGGGGACAATTTGCCGATCGGCGGGACATATGTTCTCGAGTTTTTCGATCTCAGCGTACCCGAAGTCGTCAATGAGGGTGACGACATCACCTTTGCAATCCCAACGGAGCTTCCGTTGGGGATTTCGCCGCCGTTTCCGGGCTCCGGGTCACCGGATGAATTTATCGCTGATCGTCAGATTTCGGTGATTGTGACAACCGCCAACGCCATCAACGGTGAAGACTTCACAGTGTCCTACACCTTTGGCGCGACGCAGTCACTGAACTTCGCGGCTCTGCTGGACGACCTTGTCGAAGACGACGAAGGCGTGTCTATCCGGGTTCTTGGCACTGTCGAATGGATCGTGCCGAACGGGTTCTCTAACTTTTTCCACACCAATCTTCTTGGTGGCTCGGTTCAAGGCGATCTCGTCGAAACGCAAATCGACTTCACCCGCAGCCTTGCGATCAACTCCGCGCCCTATGGCGTTCCGGACCCGATCACGAACTACAGTTTCATCGAACCGGAAATTATCGGGAACGTCCTCACCAATTTTGACGATGGAAGCGACGAACTTTTTTCGGTCATCCCGTTCTCCTTCGAATCCCCCACCGCAACGGGCGAATTGCTGGCCAATGGCGATCTGTTGATCAACGACGCAAACGGCACCGACGGCCAGAGCCTCGTCATCCGTTTCACCGTAGTCGACGAACGTGGAGCCCGCACCGAGGCCGAGCAGATCGTCGAATTCGGCACGCTTGACGACTACCTTCCCGGCGCCGACGCGCTGGAGTTCGGCAGCATCGACGTCGGAACGTCGGAACTGGGCAGCGTCGAACAGTTTGGCGACCGGGATCGCTTTGTGGTCGAGCTCGAAGCGGGGCAGCTTTATTCGATCAGTCTGAATTCGACGTCCGACGGCATAAGGTCTTTGGCCGATCCCGAGATTTTCGGTGTATTCGACATCCTCAACAATCCTGTCGCAAACTCGGCCGACAATGACGGAGGCCAGGGCCTGAACGCACTGGCCGGACCGTTTGTCGTCGACACCACCGATTTCTACGAAATCGAAGTCGGTAGCCACACGCCATTCGGCGTTGGCGGCTATGAGCTGACCATCTTGTCTCTTGGGTTTGCGGATGACTATCTGCCCGGTTCGTTTGCCGATGTCTTCGGGACAGCGGTGGTCGACGTGCCTGTCACGGGCAATATCGAACGGCTCGGCGACCGCGATAGATTCGACATCTCACTGATCGCCGGCGCAGAGTATGACATCTCTCTCGAAGGGCTTCCGACCGGCGGAGGTTTGAACCCGAATGTCGAAATCGTCGGTCTGTTTTCAAGCACGGGAGCTCTCATAGCAGGCAGTTCCGACAGCAACAGCGGGACGGATACAAACGCACTTGTTACAGGGCTGACGGTTCCGACGGATGGCGTCTATCAGGTGGAGGTCGCCGGTCAGAACGACAACACTACCGGAGACTACACGCTGACCGTAAACTTCAACAGGTTTACCGATGATTTCCTTCCGGGCGTCGCGGATGGGTTCGGGTCCGTTGCTGTCGGCGGACGCGCCACAGGCGAGATCAACACACCAACCGACATCGACGCCTTCCGAGTATCACTACAAGCCAACACGACATACGAAATCACAATTTTGGGTCAGGCTTCCAACAACGGGACGCTGCTTGACCCTGACCTCTATGGCATTTTCGGGTCCAGTGAGATCAGCGGTCCGCCTCTCTTTTCGGTACAAGAGATCAACACACAACTGATCGAAGACGACAGTGTTTCTTACTTCACTCCACAAAGTTCGGGCGATTTCTTTATTGCAGTGCAGGACGCGTTCGGCGGTCTTGGCACGTACGCGATTGAAGTCACCAACCTTGGCCTGCGCGACGACTTTTCAGCGGACATCGACACCACGGGTTCCATTGCGCCGGGCGGAACCGCTACCGGCCGCATTGATTTTGCACGCGACAACGACTGGTTCGAAGTCAATCTCTCAGCCGGGCGTCTCTACGACATCAGCCTCGTCCCTCTGGCTGGCGGCAGCGCCCTTGCCGATCCGTTCTTCAATGGGGTCTATGACAGCGATGGCAATCTGATCGAGAACACCTCCAATGACGACGGCGGCGAGGGCACCAGCAGCGCCCTGCAATTCGTCGCCGATCAAAGCGGCACCTACTACCTGTCGGCCGCTGGTTTTGGCGATGCCACGGGGCAGTACCGGCTTCAGATAGACGACCTCGGCCCATTGGATGACGGTCGTTTTGACATCACCGTTGAGTTTGCTTCGGAAGACGTGCCCAGTTCCTACGAGTCCGCGTTTGAAGACGCCGCTGACCGCTGGGAAGACATCATTACAGGCGACCTGCCCTACGCTTTCGTCGAAGGTTACGGCTACGTCGATGACATCCTGATCGAAGTCGCAGTCGAAGACATCGAACTGACCTTCGAGGGCGTCAGCCAGACCGTTCTGGCGATCTCGAGTGTCCTTGACCAGCGCGACGGTGTGTCGGGCACCGACGCTTTGCCGACATATTCCCGCATCGTCATCAATTCCGACGAGGTCGGCACGCTGCTCAACCTCGACGAATTCGTGGCCAACACCATCGGCCGCGCGCTTGGGTTTGGTGCACTTTGGGAAGAGTTCGGCATTGTCAGTCTTATTGACGGTGTTCCGACCTATACCGGCGCGAACGGGCTGCGCGAAATGTCCGAACTGAGCGACAACCTGAATGGCGTCAACGCGCTCGAAGACGGGGCCACCGGGGGCCTCGCCGCCGAATACTGGAGCGAAGCAGTCTTTGACGAGGAACTGATGACCTCGCGCGTCGAGACCCGTCGTCCCGACGTAGGTCCCGGAAACCCCGGCGTTCCGGACAACCCGATCAGCGCGCTGACCATCGCCGCGATGCAGGACCTCGGCTATACGGTGGACTACGACGAGGCGGATTTCTTCCGCCTCGACCCGGGTGCCCTCTCGCGACATTCCACCGATGGCCCTGCAACACAGTCCATGTCTATCCTGACCCAAAACACCGCTCAGAAACGTCTCCTGAATGATCTGCCAGACGCGGAAGACATCCCGAACGGTGCGGCCTATATCTATGTACGGCCTAACGTCCTGTCAGAGGCTCCTGGCACCTTTGCCCTGAATGACGAGAATACAGAGCTTGTCTTCGCCAGCGGCACCAATGTCGTTCTCATCGAGGCTGTCACAGGCGAGACTCTCAACATTGAACTCACAGGCACGTTCAACAAGAACGACCCGATCGAGATCTCCCAATTGTCAGGAACGGTCGACTCGATGGAGGTGCGGTCTCTCGACGGCCAGCTTTTGTTCAGCATCGATTACTCGCAAGAACCAACCACCGTGGCCGAAGTGGCGGCGCAATGGCCGGACTACTCGATGGAAGGTGAAAACATCATTGTGGTGGATACCTTGCCCGGTGCTCTGGTGCGCGTGAACCCAAATGGCGGCGGCGAAAACGCCAATCGCATCTTCACCGGGGCCAGCGATGATTTCGTCCGCGGCGGCGAGCTTGCCGAGCTGATTAATGGCGGCGCGGACAACGATACGCTCGAAGGCGAAAACGGAAATGACTCGTTGGTCGGCGAAGGCGGCAATGATCACCTTGAAGGCGGGCGCGGCAATGACCTCGTGAATGGCGGAGCTGGCGTAGACACAGCCATCTACAGCGGTGCGCAGAGCGCCTACACACTGACACTCAGCGCGGAATCGACCGTCATTCAAGATCGGCGGGGTGATGGCAATGGGCAGGATACTCTGATCGGCATCGAACGTTTGGACTTCGATACGGACTTCTTTGAAGGCAACCCATTCGACCTCCAACAATTTGCCGGGACTACTGGCTTGTCAGAGACCGACTTCGAGAACTTCATCGAACTCTACATCGCATATTTCAACCGTGCACCGGATGCGGTTGGTCTCAACTTCTGGGGCACCGCCTTTGCCAATGGAGTGAGCCTTGAGCAATCAGCCAGCTTCTTTATCGATCAGCCGGAAACGCGGGAAACCTACCCGTCTGAGCTGAGCAACACGGACGTTGCCACCGCCGTGTACAACAACGTGCTTGGGCGGATTCCGGATCAGGAAGGGTTTGATTTCTGGGTCAACGCGCTCGACAGCGGCGGCGTCAGCCGGGATCAGTTCATCCTTGCGATCCTTGGTGGTGCCAAGGCAACGCCACCGGACGGAGCAAGCCAGGACTTCATCCAGCAACAAGCCGCAGACCGCGCCTATCTCGCCAACAAGACCGATATCGGGGCCTACTACGCCGTGCACAAAGGCATGTCCGATATCGACAACGCGTCCGAAGCGATGGCGATCTTTGATGGGTCGCAGGGCAGTATCACAGCCGCCGTCGCCCGCATCGACACGTTCCACAATGCGGCGTTGAATGCCAATACGGGCGAATTCCTAATGCCGCTGGTCGGAGTTCTGGACGACCCGTTCTAGGCGCGTCGCACGACGACGACGCATAAAAAAAGGGCGCCTTTCAAAGGTGCCCTTTCGCATTAGTAAGTCTGATTGGAACCGTTTATTCGACCAGCGCGGTGAATTCGATCCGACGGTTCCGCGCCCGGTTTTCCGGCGTGTCATTGTCCACGATGGGGCGCGCCTCGCCATAGCCCACAGCCGTCAGCCGGTCGCGCGGGATACCCTTGTCGGTAAGCCATCCCACAACCGAAGCCGCGCGGCGTTCGCTGATGATCTGGTTCTGCTGATCGCTGCCAACGGAATCCGTATGACCTGCGATTTCCAACCGGAACGTCGGGCAGCGATTCACGATGTCATAGAGGTTTTCCAAAAGCGGCAAGCTCTTGTCATCCAGACGCGTGCTCCCCGAGGCAAAGAAGATGTTGCCGGTCTTCGACAGGATCTCGAAACGGCCAAGGCAGGCCTCTTCGGTCATGTTGCCCTTGTCCTCAAGCGCCACCGCCGCAGGGGTGAGCACCGCTTCCGGCAGGTCCGGGGGCGTTCCAGCCTGCGCGCGATCGAACACAAAGTTGAAGCTCACGACCCCGATCGGCGTAATGTCCACATTGGCCGCTTCTTCAAGCTTGCGACGTCCCTCTTCCAGATCAAGTTCTTCCAGAGTGAACGCGAGGGGCGTAATCGACGAAACCACCACACGATCATTATCGATCAGGGTAACCGCGACATCGGTACTCCGTTCCACCGTCACACCACGCAGCGTGAGGGCATAATCCAGCTGAATTTCCTTACGACGGGTCAGGTGCAAATCCGTCAGCAAGTCAGGCGAAAGCTGTGTGGTGATCACCGCTTCGGGAAAGCGGAAGGTTTCAAAGAACAGGAACCGCATCCGCACGTTTCGAAGATCGACCTTGGTATCCACCGAGTCCAACAGCACCCTGACCTGTGCCTGACCGTCTTCAGTGATCAGCCCCGAAAGCGTTGCAAAGGAGCTTGATTCCGCGACTTTTGCCTTCTTGACCGACAAAAACCTCAATTCGGACGCGTCACCATCCAAATTCCAGCCATACTCAAAGGGATCGGCACTTTGGGCAGACGCCATTCCAAAGGGAAGGACAATCACCAAGGCAATGGCAAAGATGAAACGATGTAGCATGTTTCTCATAATGACCTCGCAGATGTATTTCGCGAACAAGTGAAGGCAAACAAGTATTGTAATAACTAAAGTTAGCACAGTGCTTGCATGGTTGACTAGGACACGCGATACAATGTGGACATTGATGAAGTTTACAGAATTTTTCAAGTGTACCAACCGCCTACGGCAGGAGGAACCTTTGACCGACTGGCTGCAAAGACGTTTGAAATCTCTAGTTGCGCACACACTTGTAGCTGCGGTGACGCTAGCAAGTGCGCTACCGGCATCAGCCGGACAACGCATCGCCTTGATCATCGGAAACTCGTCTTACGAAACGGTATCCGCGCTCGACAATCCAACGCGCGATGCCGAACTGATCGCCTCCACGCTGGAACAGATCGACTTTCAGGTAACCCTGTTGATCGACGCCACCCAGATCGAAATGAAGCAGGCCCTGTCCGATTTCGGACGCAACCTGCGCAATGGCGGAGCGGACACGACGGGCCTGTTCTACTACGCAGGGCACGGCGTCCAAAGCTTTGGGAACAACTACCTCCTTCCCGTGGATGTCTCGCTCAACGATGCGGCTGACCTCGACTTGGAAGGTGTCGAAGCGCAATCGGTCCTCCGCCAGATGGCCTCGGCGCGCAACCGGACCAACTTTGTCATCCTTGATGCCTGCCGCAACAACCCATTCGAAGACATGGCCGAATTCGACTCTCCCGGTCTCGCAGAGATGAAAGCGCCGACGGGCACTTTTTTGTCCTATGCGACATCCCCGGGTGCCGTCGCTCTGGACGGGCTTGGGCAAAACAGCCCGTTCACCACCGCGTTGGCCCGCGAGATGGTGAAACCCGGTGTCGCTGTGGAACAGATGTTCAAGAAGGTGCGCGTCTCCGTTCTGGAAGAGACCAATGGTCTGCAAACCCCGTGGGACACCTCGTCGCTCACCAACAACTTCACCTTTGTTGATGCCCCGGTCGAAGCCCCCGAGGACTTGGCTGCCCGGTCGCTTTGGGAGTCCGTTCAGGCGACCAAAGACCCCGTTCAGATCATGCTGTTCCTGCGCGGCTACCCCGATAGCGCCTATGCTGACGACGCCCGCGCCCTTCTGGCCGAGGCAATCGAATCCGAGCTGACCAACGATACCGCAGTTGCGCAACGTCCAGCCCCGGCTGAACCACCCGCAGACGAGCAATCCATGTTCGAAGCAGTTCAGGCCAACCCGACCGTCGAAGGCTACCGCGAATACCTCAATGCCTTCCCGAACGGTACGTTCTCGGAATTTGCAAAAGGCGAAATCGTAGCGCTCGAGGCGCAAGCCAGCGTCGATCCAATCGGCGAAGGCGTGAGCCCGGAGCCCGAAGAAACCGAGTTGGCTTTGGCTGAAGTAGAACAGGAACGCTCGACCGTTCCGAACGTCGTGAAGTTCGACCTGCCTCTCATCGCACCCGGATCGGTGATTGACGGGATCATTCTGTCGGAAATCACCAATATATCGCCCTTGTTTCCGCCGGTCGAAGGGTTGCCGGACGAGTATTGGAAAGGCCAGAGCTGTTCGAACTGCCATGAGTGGAACAAGGAACGGCTCTGCGATCAAGCCAATGTCTACCTGACCCTCAGCGGCCAGAAATCTCTGGAGAAACCGCACCCGTTTGGTGGCATTCTAAAGCGGAACCTGAGGCAATGGGCTGTCGGCGGCTGCGAATAATCAGCCGCCACCTCAGGTCTGAACCAACGTCTCCATCCGCTTCGCGGCTTGCTGGACCTGTGGCACCATCTTGATGAGAGTTGCCAGATCATAGCGCTGCCGCGGCGCATGAATGGACAATGTGGTCAGCAATCGGCCCTCGGTGTCCCGAATTGGCGCGGCGACGGCGACCATCTCATCCATGAACTCCTCGTTGTCCGTGGAAAACCCGCGCGACCGCGTAAGCGACAACTCTTCCATGAGACTGTCCAGATCAGTGATGGACTTCTCGGTCGATGGCTCAAGGTCGAGCCATGACATCACCCGCTTTAGCTTATCCACGCGCAGCGAAGACAGGTACATCTTCCCGCTGGCGGTGCAGTGGAATGGCACCTGCGTGCCGACTGGCAACTGGATACGCAAAGGCCAATGGGTTTCCACCCGGTCGAGATATACCATGCCGTACCGCCCCGGAGCCGCAAGGTTGCAGGTCTCACCCACCTCGCTGGCCAGAGCTTGCATGATCAAAAGCCGCTCTGTCCGCAGACGTTGCGACGAAAGCGTGTTGCCCGCCAGCTTGCGCATACGTCGACCGGGCCCATAGGACCGCCCGTCGATATGGCGTTGAAGAAAGCCTTCTTCCTCGGCAGTCGTCAGAAGCCTGTGAATGGTCGGCTTGGGCAGGCCCAACGCCTCTGCCAATGCGGCGGGGGCAACTGGCGCCCCTGCCCGTGCGACTTCCTCCAGGATCAGAAGAAGCCGCAGATTTGTCGGTATCTGCTCTTTCGTGTCAGAGGCAGAAGCGTCGGCCATGCATCAGTCTCACCTATTGGGCAACAGTGACAACGCCAATTCAGGCGTCAGGGCCACAAGCACCCACACACTGATCAAAGCGACCAGATACGGCACCGTGTACTTGAGCAGCCGGAAATACGGAACACCCGTCACACCCGATGCGACGTAAAGGTTCAAGCCGTAAGGCGGCGTAATGAACCCGATGGAGGCCCCAACCAGGAAGATCACCGAGAAATGGATCGGATCGACCCCGACACTTGCAGCAATCGGCGCAAGAATGGGCGCAAGGATGATCGTCACCGGCAGCGACTCCAGAACCATGCCTGACACGAAGACGATGATCATCGCGGTGAAAAGCACGGCGTAGTAGCCGCCCATTGCCGTCACGAAATCGCCGATCACTTGCTGTGCCCCCAAGAGCGAGAGGATCTGCTGCATTACAACCGAAATCGCGATCAGCGGTGCAAGGATGCCGGTGATCTCGGCCGACCGCATGGTGATGCCGGGGATCTGCGCGAGCGTGAAGCCTTCGACGACCAGCATCTCGGCATAGCTCTTTTCTTCCCACGTCTTGTTCGGATCCTGACGCATCACGCGGCTCAAGACCCATGACACAAGCCCCGCGATGATACAGAAGCCCACTGTAACGCCCGCCGCTTCCGTAGGGGAAAACTTGCCAGTGTAAATGCCCCACAGCACCAGCCCGATGGCGAAGAACCCAAGCCATGCCCCGAATGCCGTCTTCAGCACACGGTTCAGTTGCAGCGGGATCAGGTAGCCCCAACCGTTCATCCGGCAGATGATCCAGCACGCGACCTGCATACCGACCACCATCAGCGCACCTGGCACAATCCCCGCCACGAAGAGGTCGGAAATCGGCAGGTTCATGAGGAAGCCGTAAACGATGAAAATGATCGAGGGCGGAATGATGATCCCCACCGTGCCACCAGCAGCAGCCGTCGCGGCGCTGAAGCGTTCGTCATACCCGCCTTTGACCATCTCGGGGTGCAACATCGACCCGATGGTCGCCGTGGTGGCCGAGTTCGACCCCGAGATCGCTGCGAAGAGCCCGCAAGCCCCAAGCGATGCCATCGCCAGACCACCTCGCAGCCAGCCAAGGCAAGCGTAAGCAAAGTCCGACAATCGCCGGGCAATGCCGGACTTGTTGATCAGGTCACCCGTCAGAATGAACAGCGGCATCGCCAACAGGGCAAAGCCCTTGTTGAACACGTTGAGCAATTCCGCCCCCATGTTGTCGAGCGTCAGCCCAAGCACAAAGGAACAGCCGATCACCCAATAGGCGATGACCAGAAGCACAGGCACGCCCAGCATGAACAGAAATGTCACCCCGACCGAGATCAGCGTGATGATGGTCCCGTCGGTCATTACGCGTCCCCCCCGATCACAGATTGCTGGATCAGCGGCTCACCGCTCCGGAAATTCTTCATATCGTCCTGAATGTTCTCAACCGTCCGCGCCGCCATCAGTGTCCCGGCAAGCGGCGCGCCCAGAAGGAACCACCACTGCATGGTGTTGTCGGTTCCCAGCACGATCTGGAAGTTCGACGCTGACAGGGCAACGACGCGCATCGTCGTCACAAGGAAGATCAGCGCAAAGCCGAACCACAGAAAGAAGTCGAGCCAGAGGCAAAGCATTTGCCCACCGCGCGACATTCGGCTGCGGAACTCGGAAAAGCTCAGATGGGTGCGGACACGGATATTATAGGCCGCCCCGAACCAAGCCATCACCATGAACAGGAATGGCGGAATGGTCGTGGACCACGGCTGCTGATTGGAAAAGATGAAACGGTCGATCACCCCCCAGAAGATGATCCCGGCTGTTCCAAGGTAACAGACGATCATCACCGTACGTTCGAAATAGCGCTCGATCACAGGAACATGATGGTACACCCACGCGAGAGCCAATCCCGCCAAGATCAGAAAGACCGCCCCAAAAACGTAGACTGAATTTGGCGACAGTGCCTGCCGGATTGTCCAGGAATCCTGACTGGCAAACGCGCTCATCAGCGCGCTGAAATCGGACCAGAGCTCCATCTGTTCCATCCTCCCATATGAAGACCGTGCCGGATTGATCCGGTCTATGTGTCTTTAGGTGAAACAGCCCCGTCTAAGCGGGGCTGCCTCCAATGCCATGCAAAATGGGGATCAGCCCTTCCACCAGCGACGCGGCTCGACGTTCTCAGCCAACGTGTGCGGGTTGTTGCGAACTTCGTTGTAGATGTCCTGGTAGGTGTCGATGCCACCGGCCCAGCCGTTGATCCGCTCGCGCCACTGCTCCCACAGTTGCGGCTGGAACTCGGGCGAACACATCTCTTCGGCCTTGCGCACTTCGGCATCCGACAGCTTGGCCACGCGAACGTCGTTCTCCGCAAAGATCGTGCCCGGCATGGGCGGATCGGTAAAGCCGACCGTGTTGACCAGCGCCGCTTCGTTCGCCGCCTGCACATGCACCTGCGTCAGGTAGGACGCTTCCATTACCGCATCCTGCAACTCGCCGGACAGACCGTCGAAAGTCTCGGACCGCATCGCCGTGTGCTCGGTGCCGCAGAAGAACCGCAGATCCACACACTGGCTGACCACCGGCGACATGTTCGCATAGGCCACAGCCGACGCCCATGTTTCGGCACCGTCGATCAGGCCCTGCTTCAGACCGTCGAGCGTTTCCTCCCACGCCACCGGAACCGGGTTCAGGTTCAGCGCTTCCATCGCAATCCGACCAAGCTGCGTGCCCGTCACTCGGTTCTTGGTGCCCATGATGTCTTCGATCTTGGTCACCGTCGGCTTGTCGGCAAAGCTCATGCCCATCTGGATGCCGCGCAGTTCGGCATGGGTGAAGAGGAACTTCAGACCATGACGCTTTTCGAACGGATCGCGCAGAATGCGCTGCGATTCCGGTGAGTACATGAAGTAGTACTGGTCCGCGCGGCTGCGGAACATGTACGCATAATCCAGCACGTTCAGATAGGGTGCGCCACCGGCCGAGTTCTGCGTCGAGGCCGCGTAGATGTCGATGATGCCCTGCTGCGCTTTCTCAACGCAGGACAGCTGACCGCAAATCTGGTTGTTGCCGATAAATTCGATGCGGATCTCGCCATCGGTACGCTCTTCAAGATCGCGTGCAAACTCTAGGCATCCCGCCCGCTCGATCAGAAGGTTTTGCGGATTGAAACCCGCCGCGCCGAATTTCAGCGTATGCTTCGCCTCTTTGGCAAAGCGTTTATTATAGGTTGATTCCGCCGCTTTCGCCAGATTGGCCGCAGTCATCACACCACCGAATGTTCCCGCTGCCAATAGCGTCGAGCTCATCCCGTAAGTCCCTGCGATTCTAAAGAAATCTCGACGCGAGACTCCCTTTATTCGATCTCCTATCTTCATTGCCTTTCCTCCCGTTTTAGCAATTATTGAGACAGATCTTTTCAAAAAAGACTAGATCGGCTTTTGCGATCTGCATAGAGTTTTTTGCATCAGGTGGAGGAAAAGGTCCGTGGAAGCAGACTACATCATCGTTGGCGCAGGCTCGGCAGGGTGCGTTCTGGCCAACCGTCTGAGTGCAAATCCGGATATCAAAGTCATCCTGCTCGAAGCCGGGGGACGCGACCTCAACCCCTGGATTCACATCCCGGTCGGCTACTTCAAGACGATGCACAATCCGGCGGTCGACTGGTGCTACCGCACCGAACCCGACCCCGGCCTCAACGGTCGGCAGCTTGACTGGCCACGCGGCAAGGTGCTGGGCGGATCGTCCTCGCTCAACGGTCTGCTCTATGTGCGCGGGCAACCGCAGGATTATGACCGCTGGGCGCAAATGGGCAATCTCGGCTGGGCCTGGGAAGATGTGCTTCCACTCTTCAAACGCTCGGAAAACCAGGAACGCGGCGCAGATGAGTTCCATGGCGTCGAAGGCCCGCTTTCCGTGTCCAACATGCGCCTGCAACGCCCGATCTGTGATGCCTGGGTCGAAGCCGCACAAGCCGCAGGCTACCCCTTCAACCCGGATTATAACGGGGCCTCGCAGGAAGGCGTCGGCTATTTCCAACTGACGACCCGCAACGGGCGGCGCTGCTCCAGCGCAGTGGCCTTTCTCAACCCGGCCCGGTCACGCCCGAATCTTTCCATCATCACGCGCGCCGCAGCCAGCCGCATCCTTTTTGACGGCAAACGCGCAACCGGTGTGGCCTACCGCGATGCGGGCGGCATTGAACACAAGGTCACAGCGCGTGCCGAGGTGATCCTCTCCTCCGGTGCCATCGGCTCTCCGCAACTGCTGATGGTGTCCGGCATTGGCGAGACCGACCACCTGCGCGAACACGGCATCACCGTGCGGCACGAACTGAAAAGCGTCGGCAAGAACATGCAGGACCACCTACAAGCGCGTCTGGTTTTCAAATGCAAGGAACCAACCCTCAACGACGAGGTGCGCAGCCTGCTGGATCAGGCCCGCATCGCGGTGAAATACGCCCTACACCGCAGCGGCCCGATGGCGATGGCGGCAAGCCTTGCAACCGGGTTCATGCGCACAGGCGATCATGTCGATACGCCGGATATCCAGTTCCATGTTCAGCCGTGGTCTGCAGACAGCCCCGGCGCGGGCGTGCATCCGTTCTCAGCCTTCACCATGTCTGTCTGTCAACTCCGCCCCGAAAGCCGCGGCTCGATCCGGCTGGCCTCGTCAGATATGTCGGTCTACCCCAAGATTCACCCCAACTATCTGTCCACCGAAACCGACTGCCGGACAATTGTCGAGGGCATCAAGATTGCCCGCCGTATCGCGCGGCACGCACCGCTGACCGACAAGATTTCCGAGGAATTCCGCCCCGATGCCTCGCTCGATATTGACGATTACGACGGCACGCTGAACTGGGCCCGCAACAACTCGACCACGATCTACCACCCAACCGGCACCTGCAAGATGGGGCCAGGAGACGATGCGGTGGTCGATGCCCGATTGCGGGTTCATGGCATCGCCGGACTACGTGTCGTGGATTGCTCGATCATGCCAGAGATTGTGTCGGGAAACACCAACGCCCCGGCCATCATGATCGGAGAAAAAGCCTCGGACATGATCCTCGAAGACCTCAAAGCAGGTGTTTACGACCGCATCGCGTGATGGGGAGCGTGTGCAATCGGTCTGCACCTTCGCTCGCGTGATGCGTCCGCTGCGCCCATTCCCGCCCTCAGATTACGTGCGCCGCACCAGCGACAACGAATGGAACAGGCAAACACAGTAGCAACCGTCTGAACGCTTGCTGGCGCCCCATCAATGGCAGCTCGTATGCGAGAAACCGGGATGCCGAGAACAATGACCAGGACGTGACATAGGTTACAACCATGCTGGACGTCGCCCCGGCCTTCAGCGCCGCCGCACCGACAGCGAAGCTGACAAACGCACCACCGGGCGTGAGCGGCCCCAAGGCGATGGCAAGAAGAACACCAGAGAGCCCCGCGCCTTCGCCGAATACCGCCCGCACCTGTTCCGGCGGCAGAAGTTCCGCGAAGAAGCCAGCGCCCAAAAGCGCCACAAGAATCCGCGGCGCTGTAAATCTCGCCATGCGCCATGCATTCGCAAAGCTCGCCCTGCGCCATTCGGCATTGGGAAGTTGCCAGTAAAGCCACAGGGCGACAGCCCCCAGAAACCCGGTTCCAATTAGAATATTCACACGGACCTCCGTGCAAAGATGGCGCGCGCGGCAAGACCGATCAGGATAGGGAATGGCAGGCAAAGCAACACCCGCCACCACACAAGATCGACCGGCAGGAACGAGAACTCCCAGATCAAGGTGCGGTTCAGACTAAGCAGCGCCCAGCTTGTCACAAAGGCCATGATCGCTCCGACATCCGCACCAACCAGCCCGAAACTTGCCGCGAGCGGAAACGTCATCGCCGGACCTCCGGGGATCGCCGCCCCGGCAAATCCCGCTATGAGCAATCCCCGCAATCCGCTCTCCCGCCCGATCCAGATCGCCACCTTGTCCCGAGGCAAGAGAAGCGGAAGCGTTGCAGCGATGAACATCCCGGTGGCGATCTTTGGCGCGAGCACCACCATGAACATCATCTCATCCCGGGCGATCTCCAACGCGCGCCCCCAGCCTTTGAGGATGACTACCAGAACCCCCGCCGCCAACGCAGATAGCGCAAGAATGTAGAAGCCAGTGTCAAACACCCGGCGCACAGGTTGTTCAGGCGGCGGCTCAGTCGCGATGTTTTTCAATGAAGCCATCAGTCTCCAACGCCCGAATATTCGGCAATCCCGCGCGGTCGTTGTCTTTGCACCAATCCCGGAAGATAATGCCTTGACATGCTGCGGCTTGGGGTTCCGTGAAGCGGCACCTTTTCACCCGAGCGGGCATGCCAAGGATCACGCTACAGGGCGAAACACTCTTTGTCACCGATACCCTGCACAGGCATTTGATCCTCAAAAGACCTCAAACCAATTTGATGATCGTCGCGCAAATCTCACAGCACGTCCGCCGCACGGTCAAATCCATCCCCTCGGCGCGCTTCCAACACCCACTGTGATCGAGGTGTGTCAGGGACGGGCACTAGCCGCACTTGGTCAGCCAAAGCTGCCCCCCAGTTGTAATGACCCGTGAAGACCACTCGATGAAATATGCATGTGCCGTGATGTCCATTTGATCGCACCGGTGAAGTGCTTGACCATCTCACTCAATCCCGGTGCCGCATCCAGGGCATCGTCCTTCAAACTGGTAATCGAGAAATGCCCGATCATCACAAATAGCAAAGCCGCCACGACGATCGCTGCGGCCCCGTCAGTGAGGAAAATCAAGACAATGCCTAGAACAGCAGCAATAATGGTCAACACGGTCTGAACCACTTCAACACCGGGTTTTGACCAATGCCCTTTCTGAATGTTGGGCGTTCGGCTTTGCTTGTACGTGATGATCTGATTGCCTTTCTTGTTCGTCCCGGTTTCAAGCGTGTAGTAGGTGCGTGAGAAACAGGTTCCATAAATGCCTGTCGACACTTCGACCTGTGTACTCACCGTCACCACAAGTTCGTTGCCTATTACTTTGCAATCAAAGCTCAGAAGCTCAGGCGTATAGCTGTCTCCGTCGTGCTTAACCTCAGGCAGCATGATCGAAACGCCGTCTTTCATACGCAAACTCTTCGCGTCTTTCGACAGTTCGAGCATGTTGTCTTGAAGGTTCGGCCACATCTTCAAAAGCCCGGGTTTGACCATATCGACCAGGAATCTTTTGCGTCGGATCAGAAATGCAGCAGACGCCTTGTCAGGAATAGCCTGGCTGGAGACTTGTTGGATCGCCGGCGCTGGATCGGGCGACGTCATCGACAAGACGGCAAGCATCCCGGAACTCTTGTCGATCGTATCGCACACTGCGTAGTTGGTTGAGACCGGCTTGGTAAAGGCAAAGCTACCATGGTCGATTTGGTCGTTCAGATCGACGAACGCAAATATGTGCTCGAACGTATGAATTTGGGTCAGTGCCCAATCGTCCAGACAGGTGCGGATCGGTGATTGCGCGTCAGGTTCGGACAACGGTTTGATGTAGTCTACGTTGACCACACTCGCGATCGGGTCCTGAGGAGTCGTCCCTTGCGTGCGGAGTTTGAGCGCATGTCGCGTGGTGCCCTTAGCGGGCGGAGGCAGGATGTTGCCATCGGCGTCTTTCGCTGTTCCCTTGTGAGGGAGAAGGTTGAGCTTGACCGCCACAGTCATCGTAAACGCGTCACAGGTGACCGTCCCGGGCTTTCCTTTCAAAACGTAGTGCGCCGTCATATTCGTCATCGGCAGCAGTAAGTGAACGGTCGCCCCATCCCCGCCCGGGATGACCTGCCAGTCACCGAAAGTCGCGTTAACCGAGAATTGGAATAAGCCGGACGGCGGGCAGGTAAGTTGCTGCGGCCTGCAACCTTTGTTCTTTTTGATGGCCTTGTTTATGTCATCATAATTGACCGCAAAGACTGTATCCCAATCCAATGTTGAAGCTTCTTCTGTTGGAGCAGGTGAGGTCTCGATCAGCAATGGGTTTTGAATATAAGTTTCAAGCATTTGGGTCACATCGTCCGATTGAAATACAAAAGGAGCGATTTCGCCAAGCGCACATGTTTGAGCTCTGTACCTTTGACGCCTGGCCATTGCTCGGCTCCAAGAACATTTTCCAGAAAGTTGTTCAGGTCCGGCAATGCATCGGGATCAAACTCCTGATCATTGGCGATCTTCAGCATGTTTGTGCTGTAGGCGACCAGCGAGATCGCCGAAATCAATCCTGCACATTGAGAAAACCTTAACAGGTATATTCCGTATTTGATGTCGAGCACCGTCTGCGATGAGCCGACGAACGCCGCCGCGGCCGCCAGATTGCCTGAGTCAGCAACGGTCTGGGAGACAGAGTTCATTGCCTCTTCGCCATCGACAGCAATATTTAACACATCATCTGCCGAGTTGATCCAATTGGTCACGCTGCTCGCGGTCTGCGCAGCTTCGGCTGCATTCACAACCCACTTTCCCGCGGCATAGGTGCCAAGGGAAACAACCGACAGCACCATCCCGACAATCTCCGACCAGCGGTCGAATTGCACCGCCGTACGATCTGGTCGGGCAGAAATGTGCGGGCGCTCGATGTCTAGAACTTCCTTTTTCTTTTTCTGTGCCTTGTAGTCATTGGTGGTCATGATGACCGGCTGACCTTTGGAGTTCTTGCCAAGCTTCAGGTACACGTTCTGCGTAAAGTTCAGCGTGAAGACATCATTCCCAACAAGGAGCGGATGTTTCCATGTCACCCCGGTAAAGTCTGCGGACAGTTTGTCTTCAACGACCCTCATAGTCAGGCCATTCTTGGGTACTGTCGGACTGATCTTTGTCCCATCCTCCAATTGAAAGTCGCCCCAAACCAACATCTTGTTGTTGGTGACAATCAACTGATCGCCATCGACGTCGAAGTCTTCGGGTTTCGCTCCCTTGAAGATATGCACCGCCCCGCGTTTGAGGAATTCCTCTGCAAACCGAGGGCCGCTGATCGCGAAGATCGAGTTCACACCGGACGGCCAATCATCTGCTACGGCGCTGTCGATTTGGTTTGCAAGCTTGTTCCAGGATGGGTTTTTCTTGTCCGTCTTGCACAACGCCGCAAAATATCCGTCGCCCCCGGCGTTCGTAAGCGACGCATAGGACAACAACGTGGGCTTCACCCATTGGTATTTTCCGTGCGCGGCTTTTGAGTTCAGCAAAGCGGCATGGAACAATGGGTTGAACGATGAAATCTCCTTGTTGAACCAAAGCCCAAACAAGGGCTTGAACGGCCCCTCCAACGATGCCGGTTCGATTGTGTCCACGGTCACCGCATCGACATGGTTCTGCGGTTTGCTTTGAAGGAATAAGGCCCAAGGCTCTCCTGGTTGCGAGGCGTCCGCCGTGGGGTCTTTCAGTTTCACACTGGGCGCATTGACCGGCGTGATACTCACGGTGATGTAGACTTTAGTGCCCTTCAGGTCGGGATATTTGGTCCCTTTTACATCCACGGCATGCCCGGATTTCAGGATGCAGCAAAAGCGCACCGCACCACCTACGGCATTCGGGTCCGGGATCATGTCCCAACTGCCCCAAACACCGTGGATTTCTCCGTTCCATGTGCTGGTCTGATCAAGTGCGGGAAGCCCGACGTTCTGGCCTTTGACCACCTTATTCATAGCATCCAAGGTCAGGATGCTGGCCGTATCCCAGCCCTGAAGACCGACTTCGTGCGCGCCGTTCGCGGCTTGAAGCTCGACATCTGGATCCGGGAATACACAACCTTCAGGCAAAAAAGTCATGATGTCTGTCCTTTCGTAGACGACGATTGAACAGTGGCGGCTTTCAATTCGCCTTGCAGCAACAGAGCGCCCTTCAGGTTCGCCGATGTCAGGTCGAACCCTGTGGTTTCGGGCCAGTCGAATGGAGAAAGCGCGGTCTTCAGGAAATTCTGCACAGTTGCTTCAAGTCCGAGCACGTCCACATCTTCGCCAGCAAACTTTTTGACGTCCTCCTCCGAAAGATTGAGTTCCTTTACCTGCGTCACCCCGGCCATGCTTCGCAGACCGCTGAACGCGACCCCCCACCGGGGCGTGTACAACATCGATCCTGAGTTGAGAGTTGATTTCGGTTTTGCGGCCAACTCCGACACGTCGCTCGGATCAGAATCTCCAAGAGCAAAAGCAAGCGGCATGTGTACCGCGTCGTATATGTTCTCGGCCACATCGGCCTGTAGCTGTTCGTATTGCACCAGCGGAGGAGGAAACCGGTCGTACTGTCCAACCGCGCCTGCCGCCTCTTCCACGGGCGGCATGTTGATGTCGGCCTGACCGTTATTGGCCTGCATGTTTTGCAAGGCGACATCGCCCAAGGCTTCTGCATCTGAACCCGCCGCCGCGACACATTTGGCTATGCCATAGATTGCAAGACCACCGAGCACGATGCCGACTGCGCCACAGGCAATCCCGATCCAAAGCATGGTCTTGTCCTGAGTGGGCGGGTCCAGCTTCATGCTGACCGTCCACTTGTCGATCACATTCTTCCAGTCGACGATTTCGCCTTTGGACTTTGGCTGTTTGCCCAAGGGATCGTTGAAGGTAGGCAATAGAACGTGCGAGCCGTCGCTGCGTTCCTCTAGTGAAAGGAACATCGTCTGCTCGTAACCGAAGGTCACTTTTTCGTTCTGTTTCAAACTATTATTCGCAAAATCAAAATGTAGACCCGTGTATTTGATTTTGATCCGACGCCCGTCGATCCGCATCGAGAAGCCTTTGGGCGGAACAACGGGTTGAACCTCATCCCCGGCTTGCGCAAGCTTGGTTGGGCGCAGCTTGAATTCGGCCATATTCGTGACGACCCGCTTGTCGTCGCTGATCTGAAAATCGGGCGTTTCACCCGAAGCTGCAGCCCCATTCGCGCCGGCCAGAAGGATCTCTTCGGTCAGACGCTCGGCCGAGATCGCGACAACCGCGTTTTCCTTTGCTGCCAGATTGGCCATCAGGTTGGGCGACACCTCTGCCGCCAGGTCGTTCTTTTTTACCGTGGACTTTGACGTTTGGTTCAGGACAGCAAAAACCGCCTCCGGCTCACCCGGTGCCGCAGCTGGAATATCCGCAACCGCGTAGTCCGAATAGACCGGCGCGATCCATTTCATCGTGTCTTTGATCTGGCCGCTCTGCGACGCAAGTTTCGCGTAGTCGATCGCATGGAAGATGTTGTCGAATTGCGAAAGGTTTGCGGGTTCGTTCAGCCACGCGTCAAATGCGGACTGGACCGGCGGGACCACGGCCACACCATTGCGCGTGATCGCAACGATCTCGACCGCTTGTGTTGTAGGACCAGCCTGATCGTTGACCATCAGCGCCTTCGTGTTGCTGCCCGTATCCTTTTTCTGAAGCGTCAACCGCGCCTTGATTTTTACTCCGGCAAGATCCTGAGTACGCTCAGACGTGTCGCTGACCTCGATACCCCGATCGAAACCCGCAGGTTGTTGATGCACAAACGGCTCTTGTCCCAGATTGATGCGAACACTGGACTGCGAAAAGACAGCGATCAGCGGGTACAGCTCTTTCGTCACGTCGAAGGTGGACAGCGCACCGGTATTTTGAACGGGATCGGCATTCGCCCCTTGCCACGCCCCATCCGGTCCACGCAGCCAGACCTGACCGTTGTCGAAATCGACGGCCATGCCGATCGTGTCGTTGCGATTGCTCCAACGTTCCGCGTTCTCTCTGTCGCCTTGCGCGTTCAGAACGCCTTGGTCTTGCCCTCCAAAATAGGCGAGGCCATTTGACCGATACGCAATCGCATCGTCATCACTCAAAAAGTTACGATTAGGCAAAGAAAGTGGGGCCAATCCAAGGACCATTCCGGGCCCATCCGTCATTGCTGTGGCTTCGAAATAGATCTTTCCGGTCTTGCGGGTCTTTTCCGCAAAGGCATGAGCCGTGCTATTCTGAATATCTTGCGCGGTAAGTGTCAGTGCATCTCCACTCAGCGATACATTGCCCTGTGACGTGCTGTTCGTCACCGGAGGCGACAGTCTCGCATAACTGGGCGTTCGCATCGTGTAAGTCGTTGACCCGGATTTCACAGGCAACTCCATCATCACATCCCGGCCAGTTCCTCCGTTGGTCAGTTGCCATGTATTCCAGGAACCCGCGATCGTCGCGACCCCCACAGGTGGCGCTGGCGTTGAATTGTCGAACGTTTTTGGGGTCTTGTCCTGAAGAACGACAGACCGGTTTACGCCCTTGAACGTCGTTGCGTTCACAATATCCCATTGAGAGAGGTCGACTTCATCCGCCGCAGTTGTGGCCGCAAGAATTTCGTTTTTTGACAATTCCATAACAAGCTTTTCCTTAATGTGGGTAGGAATTCACATTTGAACATCTCCACGCACGACGAATGCTGTTTCGAGCTCCGCGTGTGAAATATTGACTGCCTCGCTACCCGGCCAAGTCACAAGGGCATCCGCTAGATTGCCCAATTGAGTTTGCTGCCCACCTGCACCAGCGGCTTGCTTGGCAACAGCGGTGGTAACCGCCGCCACAACAACATCCACAATGGCGGTGATGATCGCGGCAACGATCAAAGGAACTGCCAAAGCAGCCACACCCGATACAATATAAATCCAGGCTGGGATGTGTTTGTGATAATCTGACTTTGTTTCGCCGAACGCCTTGAACTTCAATGACTGCGATTTTGCATCAAAAACTGGCTTCAAAGATTGCGTAAACCAAAAGGACACAGAGCTATCGGCAAGTCCGGTAATGTCGAAAGTCCCATCTGCGTGAACGCTCATCACATCATCATCGATGCCGATTGTCATCGGAAATAGCCACGGCGTGTACCCGGTCCCCCAATGATCCACTGGTTTGCACTCTGCCGCTGTTGAAATGTAGGGGGGTGTCGGCATCGCCCCCAACACCATCTGGATTTTGTCACCCTTCATTTTGAAGAGCACGTGCTTCGGGTTCTGAAATGAACTCGGCAGCGATGGCATTATGAAGTGCTCCAGAAACAGGTCTGGTGCAAAGGCCATGTTCAAACCGGACGAATTGTCGGTCAGCGCGTTATCAATCTTGTCTGATCTGCTGGCGGCGGGGCGATCACGGACCATGATCGCCACAACAAGGTGACCCGGTTCCTGATGACCGTGTTTGTCCTTGGCACCTTGCGCAAACATGAAATGCTTGAACACTGGTTTGATCCAGGACCGCTCGCCTGTAGGGACAAGATTTACGGACGTAAGAGCGTAGCTCAGCTTGTCCGCATTTGCGATCAGAACCTGTGGGATATGCTCATTCAGCAATGTCGCGGAAGTTCCCGAGGAGTCTTCGGCCTTTAGCGTACCATCCAGATCCGGATTGATCACGAATACCGCGCCTTTGGTTCGGTCTTGCTTTGATTTTCCGACAGTTTTAAGTTGGAATTTGAGATCCGAGGCGGTTCCTTTGGCATTATCGACAAAGTCGATCTGAACCGAAACCTCAATTTTCACGCCAGTTAAATCGACTTGAGGTTTAACCGCAAACCGCCCGGATTGCTTTAAGGTCCCGCTCTTGAAAGGGAGCATAAGTGTAAGTGTATTATCCGAACCAAAACTGGTGATTTGCCACGGCCCGAATTCGCCTTTAATTTCAACACCGGAACCTGAATAAGACAACGAGGTCGGAGCTTGGCTCATTCTCTTGGCAAGGAGCTTGTTCAGATCATCTTGCCGGCACGCGGCCAGAACGTCCCACCCATGGGTGTCCATAAGCCCCCCTACTCATAAACATATGACCTAGCGTAAAGCGAAGCTGGGATTATTCAACGATTTTTCTATTGAATTGGGAAAAACGCGAATTTGCATCTTTAGCGTGAGAACTCGCTGCACAGATTTCGAGCAAAGCCCTGTGACTCTATTAGGTCACCCTTCGGAACCCGAGCCGATGAGAAGAGGTGGAAACGCTTGCTCCCGGCTTGGACAGCACTCAACATCAAAGCGTCACTCTTGATGCTGGCCGGTCGCATTATCCGACGCGAGAACCCAAGAAGATTGGACGCACGCGAACGTGCGCCAGCCCTTCACCCAGCAAGGGGGTGGCGTTGAATGACCTCGAAACGCCCATCCTCGCGCTCGCCAACCAAGGCCACCTCATCCATGACAAAAGGCGCAGGCAAGGGAGGCAGATGTGCGAGGGCGGTCTTAGTCCAATGGTCGATGCGATCGACCAGAAGACGCCCGGTCAGCGTCATGTGAAAGTGGAACTGGTCCATCACGTAGGGATACCCCCATCGCTCCAGCAATTCCTCTTGCCGATCCGACAGCCGCGCATTCCGCCGACGCGCCAATTCCGCTTCACTGGCAGGCGCACGAAACGCATCCAAGGACTCTACACATGTGGCGGCCACGCGTGCGATGCCGGACATATCGCCAACTGGTGTCAGTGCAAGAAACCGGCCCAGCGCGGTCAAAGCCAACCCGTCACTTTGCGCGGGTGTACAGTTCGCAGCCATCTGCGCCACCGCATCCTGCAACCCTGTCAAATCCTTGCCCTCGGCCAGCCGAAACGGAGGTTTCAGTGTTCCGTGAAATCCGTATTTCCGGGGTGTCTTGGTCGCGCCGTCCAGACCGGGCACATCAAGCGACGGAACAGTCCGAGCCTCGACGCAATCCCAGCCCAGCCAAGCCGCTCCAAACGCGGCCAACGCGCCTTCGGGCGGCAAGTAGTAGATCGCAAATCGCGTAAACGGCATGACTTCGCCCTCTCTTTCGCCCCGGTCACTATTCGCCTCTGGCAGTCCATGTCAGAGCCAGCGCAGCTTGCCAATGCCTTGCCTGTTGCGATGCCCCTCGTTCCGGACCACCCCAACCCGCGTCCCTCTCTTGCGCGGCGCAGCAACTTGGCTGACAAACAGTCGAGATTAACCATGTCCGAAAGCCAAAGATGGCTGCCTGCCTCCATTCCTGCGACAAAGACCTGACAAGGTCAGTGAGCCGATGATCACCCGCGACCATCTTCCGGCCATGGGGCTCGGGGTCAGCCAGATCGTCGGCTACGGCACATTGATGTATGCTTACGCAATCCTTTTGCCGCACATGGCCGAGGATCTGGGGCTGACCCTGTCGGGGATGTTCGGAATCCTGTCACTGGGCTTGTTCTTCGGTGGCTTGGTATCTCCTATCGCAGGCAAGCTGGTCGATCGATACGGCGGGCGCTGGGTCATGACTCTGGGTTCGGTCATCGCAGCGATTGCAGTGATGGCCCTCAGCCAGGTCGAGGGAACAAGAGGCCTGTTTGTCACCATCCTCGTGGCCGAAGCCGCCGGGATGTTCGTGCTTTACAACATGGCCTTCGCTTCAGTGGCGCGGCTCGATCTGTCCGTACCGCCCCAGAAATCAATCTCGATCATCACGCTCTTTGGCGGTGTCGCATCAACGATCTACTGGCCGCTGACACTTGCGCTCTACAACGCTGTTGGGTGGCAAACCACATGGTTTATTCTTGGGATCACCCTACTCCTGACCTGTGTTCCAATCCACTTCTTCGCCCTGCGCGGGGCCGAAACCCTCCCCGACACCCCACCCAGAAGCCCACGCCCTAACTGGCCTGAATTGACCGGCGCGCTGCGGCGTCAGGGGATGCTGTGGATGGTGATCTCGTTTGTCTGTTCCGGCTACATCATGGGCGCGGTGATGGCACTTTGGGTGACCAATGTTCAGGATCTCGGCCATTCCGCCGCGCTGGCTGCTTTGGCCGGCGCTGTGATCGGGCCGTTCAAGACCGTGGGCCGGTTCTTCGAAATGGTCGTCAGCAAGAACATGTATCCCCGCGTGACCTATGCCCTAAGCCTTGGCTTGATGTTCTCTGGTTTTCTGGTGCTGCTGGCTTTCGGCTTCACCCTGCCCGGCCTGATGATCGCGGCAGCGCTCTACGGCATGGGCGACGGGATCAAGACCATCGCCAGAGGCACCCTGCCCCTCGCGCTTTTCGGGGCCAAAGGCTACGGCACACGGCTCGGCTGGATCGCTTTCGTGCAGATGGGCATCAATGCCTCCGCCCCCTTTGCCTTTGCATGGCTCACGCAGACCTTTGGCGGTTGGTGGTCCTTCGCTGTGATGACGCTGTGCCTCTGTGCCGCCATCGCGACCTTCCTGCTGATCCCGGATCCGCGCAAGCAGGACAACGCGCTCCCTCAGGACGCGGATGCGGCCTCCTAATCCGTGAGCGGATGAAAGCAGGCCACTTCCGAGCGCGTGCCAATCGGCGTCAGGCCCGGCGTTTCCCTCCGGCACTTGTCAGTGGCGCGCGGGCAGCGGGCGGCAAAGGCGCATCCCTTTGGCGGGTTGAGCGGATCGGGCAATTCGGTACCCTCCGCCTCCGGCGCGGTCAGCGGCCGCCCCACCACTGGTGCACTGTTGGCCAGCAGCTTCGTGTACGGATGCTTTGGCGCGGCAAACACCTCTTCGGCGGGGCCAAGCTCCACCACTGACCCGAAATAGAGAACGGCGATCCGGTCACTTACCGCTTCGACGACAGCCAAATCATGGCTGATGAACAGGTAGGTCAGATCGAATTGCCGACGCAGATCGGCCAGCAGATTGAGCACCTGCGCCTGCACCGAAACGTCAAGCGCCGATACCGGCTCATCAAGGATCAGGATGCGCGCCTGCGCAGCCAGTGCACGGGCAATCCCGATGCGCTGGGCCTGCCCGCCGGAAAATTCATGCGGGTAGCGGTCAAGGAACTCTTCCCGTAGATTCACGCTCTCGAAGATCTCCAAGATCCGCCTGCGCCGTGCGTCGGTAGGCATGTTGTGCAAATGCTTGAGAGGTGCTTCCATGATTTGGCGGATCGTCTTGCGCGGGTTCAGTGAGGAAATGGGATCCTGAAACACATACTGAATCCGCTTGCCGAACTCCGCAGGGTCCGCCGTATCAAGCGCCGCTCCCTCGATTTCGATCTGCCCGCTGCTTGGCTCAAGAAGCCCCACCAGCATCCGTGCCAGTGTTGACTTCCCACAACCGGATTCACCGACGATGCCCAACGTTTCACCCTGCCGCACCGACATCGATAGCGGATGCACCGCTTTGACCGACCCCGTCGGATTGCCAAACAGCGACCGCCCCACCGGGAAGGTCTTGGACAGGTTGGTCAGCTTCAGCGCATCGATCATGACCCAACCTCCTCTGTGCCGACGGGGTACAGGCACCGCACCGCATGGCCACCCGACTGCGCGAAGGGAATATCCCCCCGGCGGCACGTCTCCTGCACCTTCTGACAGCGGTCGGCAAAGGCACACCCCTCGGGCAGCCTGTCAACCACAGGCGGAAGTCCGGGGATCGCGTCAAGCCGCCGCTTGCCGCCACCCAACTCGGGCACACAGGCCATAAGACGCGCGGTATAAGGATGGCGTGGCGCATCAAGGATTTCTTCCGTCGGACCCTCTTCGACGATCCGACCGGCATACATCACCGCGACCCGATCACACAGTTGCGCCACCACCCCGAAATCATGGGTGATGAACACGATGGCCAACCCGCGCGAGCGCCGCAGGTCATCGAGGATCGTCAACACCTGCGCCTGCACTGTCACATCCAGCGCCGTGGTGGGTTCGTCCGCAATGATGATGTCCGGATCATTGGCCAGTGCCATGGCGATGCCCACACGCTGACGCATCCCGCCGGACATCTCATGCGGATAATCGGAGATGCGCTTTTCGGCGTTGGGAATACGCACCGCACGCAACAGGTCGATGGCCTTGGCCTGCCCCTCTGCCCGGCCAATAGGCCGATGCGCCCGGATCGCTTCGATCAACTGGTCGCCAACACGGTAGAGCGGATGCAGCGTCGCCAGCGGGTCCTGAAAGATATACGAGACATTGCGCCCGCGCATGTCACGCAAGCGCCGATAAGGCGCACCGATCAGGTCTTCGCCATCGTAATAGGCCGCACCACCCGTGATGACGCCGGGCGGCGATGCGACCAGTCCCATGATCGACAGCGCCGTGACCGATTTGCCCGATCCACTCTCACCGATGATGCCAAGACATTCGCCCTTTTCGACATGCAGATCGACCCCACCCACCGCGCGATAGATGCGGGACTTGAGGTGAAACTGCGTCTCCAGCGCCCGGACCTCAAGCAACCCGGCCCCGGTCGGCGCGGGTGGCGCGTCGCGCCGCTGCACTTGCGTTGCCGCCATCGGCCGCGACAGTGCGCCAGATTTCAAACGCGGGTCCAGTGCGTCGCGCACACCGTCACCCAAGAGGTTGATCGACATGACGATGATCAGGATCATCACCCCCGGCACGATCGACGTGTGAGGATTGGTAATCAGCGCAGACCGCGCCTCACCCAGCATCGAGCCCAGATCAGCCTGCGGCGGCTGCGACCCCAACCCCAGAAACGACAGGCCCGCCGTCTCAAGGATCATCCAACCGATGGTGGTCGACATGGCGATCACGATCACCGGAATCACGTTGGGCAAAATCTCGGACAGGATGATCTGGCGGTTCGACAGGCCCGCGAGCCGCGCCGCATCGACAAACTCCTTGTTGGCGATGCTCACCGTGATGCCCCGGATATTGCGCGCAAAGAACGGAACGTTCACGGCGGCCACGGCGATCAGTGCATTGAACAACCCCGGCCCAAGGGCCGCAACAATGGCCAGCGCCAGCAGGATGTAGGGAAACGCCATCAGCATATCGACGCCGCGCATGATCACATTGTCGGTGCGCCCACCATAATAGCCCGCCACAATGCCGATTGCCGCGCCGATGGTTGCCGCGATGATTGCAGCCGCAAAACCCACGGCCAGCGACAGCCGCGTCCCCCACATCAACCGCGAAAGCAAATCACGCCCAAGGTGATCGGTGCCAAGAAGCGCCCCGTCGGAAAAGATCGGCTGAAACCGGTTCGATGTGTTGGTCACGTCCGGATCCGCCAGCGGCAACAGCGGTGTGACAAGTGCCAGAAGCACCACCAGCACCAGCACGATCCCACCCGCGAGCGCAAGCCGGTTCCGGGCCAAAAGCGTCAGGAACGCGATCATGTCTTGATCCTGGGGTCGAGAAGGCTCTGCGCCACATCAACAGCGATGTTGAAGATCACGTAACACCCCGCGACAAACACCACCCCGCCCTGCACCAGCAGGATGTCTCGCTTGAGGATGGCATCGACCAGCATTCGACCCACGCCGGGCCACTGGAACACGATCTCGATGTAAACCGCACCCGACAGCACGAAGCCCGCCTGAATGCCCAGAACCGGAATGATCGACACCATCGCCGCCTTCAGCGCATGCCGCCAGATCACGCTGCGCTCGTGCACACCCTTGGCGCGGGCGGTGCGGATGAAGTCCTGCCGCAACACTTCAAGCATGGCCGACCGCGACAGCCGCGCAATGACCCCCGTGGCGACGACGGCCAGCGCCAGCGCCGGCATGGCAAGATGGGTCATCAGAACCGGGATCGTGCGATCCCCATAGATCGGCCACATGCCCGACACCGGAAACCAGCGCAGGTTCACCGCAAAGGTCAGGATCATCATCATTCCCAGAAAGAAAGACGGGATCGAAATCCCCAGCAGCACCGCAAAAGTGATCGCCTTGTCGGCCAGCCCATACTGGTTTGCTGCCGAGATCACACCGGCCATGACGCCCAGAACCGAGCAGAGCACAAACGCCGTGCCTGCAAGCACCAGCGTAGCATTGAACCGTTCCAGAACCTCGTCCAACACCGGCCGATTGAGCGCGAAGGACGTGCCGAAATCCCCCTGCAACATATTACTCAGCCATATGAAATACTGCTGCACCAACGGCTTATCGAGCCCCAGATCGCGGTTCAGCTTTTCGACATTCTCCGGTGTGGCGTAACTGCCCAGGATCGCAGTCGCCGGATCACCGGGGATCATCGCCATGATCAGGAACACGATCACCGTGATCCCAAGAAGCACCGGAACCGCCGACAGCAGACGTTTGAGAATGTAACCCGTCACTCGGGAATCCCTTCATCTTGCCCGTAAACTCCGGGGGATGTGGGGGACTGGTCCCCCACAATTCGGGCGGGTCTCCCCGCCCGAAACCACTCAGTTTTTCACAACTTCATCGAGCAACAGAAAGAACGACGGCTGCAACGAGAAATTCTCGACCTTGTCGCTCGTTACCGCGTTCTGTTTCCAGTTTGCGACGAAGACCCAAGGCGCATCGTCCTGCACGATGGTCTGCATTTCCTTGTAAAGACGCGCGCGTTCCGCCTGATCGGTTGCAACCCGTGCCGCTTCAAGCAGCTCGTCCACCTCGGGGTTGGAATAGTAACCGGAATTGAACCCGCCCTGATCCGGCCACGCAGCGGTGCGCAGCGCAAGGAACGGCAGCGTATCGGGGTCGTTGGTCATCCACGCCATTTCGGCCATGTCGGCCTTACCTTCGAGACCTGGGTTCACTTCTCCAAGGAAGGTGTTCCACTCGTAGGTTTCGATCTTCACGTCGAACCCAACTGCCTCAAGATCGGCCTGGATCGCGGTGCCCATGGCAATCGGATCGAGCATCCCCGACCCACCTTCGGTGACGAAGAAGGTCAGTTCGGCCCCCTCTGCACCCGCCTCGGCAATCAGAGCGCGGGCTTTGTCCGGGTCATAGGCATAGGGCTCCAGATCCGGGTTATAGGCCCAGGCAAAGGCGGGCGGCGTCGGGCCAGCGGCAACCTCGGCTGTGCCTTCCAGCACCTCGTTCACCAGCGCTTCCTTGTTGACCGCATAGTTCGCCGCCTGACGGACACGCTTGTCTGCAAACGGGCCTTCCTTGGCGTTGAGGATCAGGAACCAGACATGCGGACCCGCCTGCTCGTGTACCGTGTAGGCATCACCCTGAAACTCAGACAGCGCAACGGGAGGCACTTCGACCATCAGGTCGATGCCACCGGCCAGCATTTCCGCTGTCCGCGTGTTGGCATCGGTGATCGGGCGGAAGACAACCGCCTGCAAGTCCGGCGCGCCGTCCCAGTAGTCCGGGTTGGCTTCGATCACCACGGCCTCATTCGACCGCCATTCGCCAAAACGGAACGGCCCGGTCCCCGACGGGTTGCGCCCGAAATCCGCACCGTGCTGCTCCACCGCTGCCGGCGACACGATCAGACCGGTCGGATAGGCAAGGTTCGACAGGAACGGCGCGTAAGGCCCGTTCAGCGTGAATTTCACCGTCATCTCATCGACGACATCGGTGGACACGACCGACGAAAAGAAAAAGGCCAGCGGGAACGGGCCGGTGTCGTGAAAGGGGTGATCCTCTTTCAGCATCCGGTCAAAATTGAACTTCACCGCCTCGGCGTTGAAGGCAGAGCCGTCATGGAAGGTGACCCCGTCGCGGAGCGTGAACGTGTACTCCGTGCCGTCTTCGCTGATCTCCCAGCTGGTCGCCAGCGCGGGTTCGACCTCGAGCGTCCCGTCCTTGTAGCGCACCAGCCCGTCATAGACGTTCATCAGAATGCGGAAATCATTGACCGCCGTGACCGCCGCAGGATCAAGCGCCTTTGGCTCGGCAATCTGGCCGACAATCAAAACACCGGGCGGTGTCTGGGCCTGAGCGGCGCCAAAATGACCCAATGTCAGGGCAAGCGCCGTACCGGCGGCCATGAGGCCCCGGCGGGTGACGTGAAAGAGCGACATCTCTTCTTCCTCTCCTGTGATTTTTGACTTTAATTTATCATGATAAATTGCATCAGGCCAAATTTTCATGATAAATTCAAGCCCAAGACCATCCGGAGACCCCAATGACCATTTCCATTCTGGCTTTTGACGAAAAATCAGGCGCATACGGCGGGGCTGCCACCACCGGAAGCCTCTGCGTCGGAGGCTGGGTATTGCGTGGGGATGCCGAATCGGGCCTCTCGGCCTCGCAGGGATCGCTGCCCAGTACGATGTGGGGGAAGGATGTTCTGAACCTGATGAAGACCGGCACTCCAGCCGATGCAGCGGTTCAAAAGGTCGTCGGAGCGGATGCCGGGCGGGACGAACGCCAACTCTCGGCGCTTGATCCCAAAGGCGGCACGGGGGCTTTCACTGGTGCCAACAGCATCGCCACTGCCGGGGCACGGTTCGCGCCGGGTGTTGTCGTAGCGGGCAATCTCCTCGCGTCAGATGCGGTTCTGGACGCCTGCCTGAACAGCTTTCAATCCTCCCCCGGCCCGCTCGAAGCACGGCTTCTAAGCGCCCTGAACGCGGCGGATACCGCTGGCGGCGACAGTCGCGGTCTGTTGTCGGCGGCGCTGCTGGTGGTGGGTGCCGACCGTCCCCCACTCAGCTTGCGTGTCGACTATTCGGAAAACCCGCTCAAAGCGCTCGCCGAATTGCACTATCGCGCCACGACGGGCGACTATGGCCGCTGGACAAAACACGTCCCCACGCTCAATGACCCGCAGCGCGCGACACCGTTCGAGCTCTAATCACTCGGCGATAAACCGTTTCATCACTTCGGCCTCCTGAATGTCCATCAGGCTCTGCGCCATCTCCATATGGCTGCGCATGACCGCATGGGCTTTGGCCGCATCCCCGGTGCGCAATGCCGCGATCAGGTCGATCTGGTGCAACCGCCCCCGCTGCCAAAGGTCATGGTTCGGCGCCGTGTAGAGTTGCTTGTAGACGGTCAGGTCCGTCAGGATCTGCGCCATGAAACCGATGAAGAACCCCAAAAGCGCGTTGTTCCCAAAGTCCGACAGTCGGGCATGAAAGCGCAGCGACGCGACATGCTGCTGCCGCTCTTCCTCTGCCGAACGCGCCGGTTCGGCGTAGTGCTCCATGATCGCTTCCAATTCGGCCAGCTGCGCATCGGTCAGCTTGCCCGCAAGGCTGGCGGCAAGTTCCGGTTCAAGCGCAATCCGCACCTGATAGATGTCGTTGATGCTGACATCGCGGAAGTAGAAGTAGTTGGCAAGCAGTGCCGAGGCCCGCTCGCGCGTGACCTCCCCGACAAAGCTGCCGCCGCCTGGCCCGGTTTTCGTCTCGACCAAACCCTGCGCCTGAAGCAGACGCATCGCCTCGCGGATCGTTCCTTTCGACATACCGAACTGCTCAATCAGCTCTGCCTCGCCCGGCAGCCGATCCCCCGGTTGCAGACCATGTTCGACCACCCAGTCCTTGATCGCATCCGCCACACGCAAGGGCCGCGACCGACGGCCTCGGCTTTTTGGATCGGCGGGAGGGGTTTCGGCCATGCTCTATGCCTCGAACTGCGCGCTGCTTCGGACTTCGCACCACAGGAAGCCGATTTATCATGAGAAATACAAGGGGCAGTTCCCCCGCACCGAACATGCCGACGCGGGGGAACTCTTATTCGGTGCGTCCAGCCCGCGAGGTTGTCCGGATCACGTCTCCCCCTCCTCACCCCAACGTGCGAAATCCTCGTGTTGCAGGAAGTTGAAGTCCGCGCCTTCCGGTGCCTGTGTGACCGAACGGGCATAAAGCCGCTGATAGCCACGAACTGGCATCTCCGGCAGCTCATAATCGGCCAAGCGCTGCGCGATCTCGTCTGCATCGACCAGCAGGTCAATGGACTTCTCTGCCACCGACAAGCGGATGCGATCCCCGTTACGAACAGCCGCCAGCGGCCCGCCGCGCGCGGATTCCGGGGCGATATGCAGCACAATGGTGCCAAAGGCCGTGCCCGACATGCGCGCGTCCGAGATGCGGACAATATCCTTGACCCCGGCACGCGCCAGTTTCTTCGGAATAGGCAGATACCCTGCCTCGGGCATCCCGGCCGCAACCGGACCCGCGTTCTTGAGAACCATGATATCTTCGGCTGTGATATCGAGATCAGGATCATCAACCCGTTTGGCCAGATCCGCGAGGCTCTCGAAAACAACTGCACGGCCTTCGTGCTCGAAAAGGCTCTCCGTTGCAGCCGCCCGTTTGAAGATCGCCCCCTTGGGCGCAAGATTGCCGCCCAGAGCAATCAGACCACCACGCCGACTGACCGGGTTGTCCATGGGGCGGATCACTTCGCGATCAACCCAGTCGAGCGGCTCCTCAAGGCGATCGCCCAAAGCTTGGCCCATTACGTCCACGGTATCCAGATGCAGCAACGGCTTGAGCTCACGCAAAAGCGCACCAACGCCGCCCGCATGGTGGAAGTCCTCCAGGTAGCCTTTCCCGACAGGCTTCAAATCCACCAGCACAGGTGTTTCGCCGCTGATCTCGTTCAGGCGCGCATCGCTGATGCGGATGCCCCGCCGTCCGGCGATGGCGGCAAGGTGCACCACCGCATTGGTCGAACCCGACACAGCCATTAGCGCCCGCATCGCGTTTTCGACCGATTTCTCAGTAATGACTTCGGAAGGCTTGCGCGGATGCGTCAGAAGGTGAACGGCGGCCTTTCCGGTTTCTTCGGCTGCCACCAACCTGTCGGCAGCCACGGCGGGAATGGCAGCGGTTCCCGGCAACGACATACCCAACACTTCCGCAATGATCGCCATCGTGCTCGCGGTGCCCATGACCGCACAGGTGCCCGCCGTTGCAGCCAGACGCCCCTCGACCAAATCAATCTCGTCGCGTTCGATCTCACCGGCCCGGAACCTGCCCCAGAATCGGCGGCAATCGGTACACGCGCCCAACCGCTCACCCTTGTAGCGCCCCGTGGACATCGGACCCGTGACCAGTTGGATCGCCGGAATATCGGCAGAGGCCGCCCCCATGAGCTGCGCGGGCACCGTTTTATCACAGCCGCCGATCAGGACGACAGCATCCATCGGCTGCGCACGCACCATCTCTTCGGTGTCCATCGACATAAGGTTGCGATAGACCATCGAAGTCGGGTTCAGAAACACCTCTCCGGTCGAAATCGTCGGAAATGCGCGCGGCAGAGCGCCAGCCGCCAGCACACCTCGGCTCACAGCTTCGACAAGCTCTGGCATGGAGCGATGGCAGTTGTTGAAGTCGGACGGCGTCATCGCGATCCCGATGATAGGCTTCTCCAGCATCTCCCGGCTCAGCCCCATCGATCGAGCAAAACTGCGACGCAGGTAAACCGCAAAATCGCTGTCTCCGTAATTCGTCAGCCCACGTCTCAGCCCTGTCGCGTCAGTCATTCTGTTCTGCCCCCGCGCGGAATTCCGCACCGATTAGCCGTTCAAAAACCTTGATCATCGCGCCCTTGTCCTCATTTCCATAACCCTCGGCCAATGCCTGTTGATACGTGGCTGTCGCAGCCGCCAGAACGGGTGCCGGGAATCCGTTCTCGGCCGTCACTTCTGCCCCTGCAATCAAGTCCTTATAGGCCGCCCTCATGGGATAACCTTGGTCGAACACACCTTTCAGGATGTTCGGCAAGAAAAATTCGCTGGCATAAGATCGACCTGTGCCTGAATTGACGATCTCCGTGACCTGTTCGGGATCAAGCCCAAGCTTGCTGCTGATCGGAAGAATCTCGGCCAAAGCTGCCATATTGATATTGAACAGCAACTGGTTAATCAGTTTCGCCAACTGACCGGAACCCACCGGGCCGACATGCAAAATCTTGTTGGCCATCGCGCCAAGTATGTCTCTTACCGCGCCGAGACTGACTGCATCGCCGCCAACCATCATGGTCAACGTCCCGTCTTCCGCCCGTTTCTGCATGCCCGATATCGGCGCATCCAGAAACTTGATCCCACGCTCTGCAAGCCCGTCCCCAACGCGAAGCGCAGCGCCGTGGGAGGTGGTCGACGTATCAATGACCAGCACGCCCTCATTCAGCACATTGGCCAGATCCCCCGCGCCGAACAGCACATCGTCCACAGCCGCAGCATTCGGCAAACACAGGATGACGTGCGTACAATCAGCCAAACCGGACAGATCGCTCACCGTCCGAAGCCCGTCCGGCGCCAGCCCTTTACGGTCAAAAGCACGGCAATCCGTGGCTTTCGCCAAGTTCAATGCCATGGGCAGGCCCATCTGCCCAAGCCCGACAAAGCCCCAAGTCATCCTGTCACCACCCGTGTTTTTCATCTCTGGAAACACACACTGTCAGCCAGATCGCCAGGACCTGCAACAGCGTCGTCAGCATGTAGAACCGTGCAGACAGGCTCCTGATGATCTCGACAGTCAGTGATCATCGGGCGTCACATATTCAGCGATCCGCCTCCTGAATGTTTGAAAAGATGGATTTTGGGAAGCAAAACCACGAGCGCCTTTCGACAAGACCAGTCGGGGCCTGTTCCGATCGACCTCTCCGCGCCCATCACCGAGATTCGCAACAAACTGCGCCGCCCGGCGCACATCTGAACTCGACAACCAAGCAGGCCATCAAAGCACTGAAAACTATAAATTCCTCCGAATAAGTCCGGGCAACAGCCAGTGCGACTCATCGAGAAAAGGTCAAATCAGGGTAGCTCTCCACTGGAAAGGCGACACCTGAAATACGACCACAAACCTAATGAAGCCAAATGAAAAAGGGCCTCGAAAGGGCCCACTATCATCGCCAGAAATGTAGATGGCGGAGACGAAGGGATTCGAACCCTCGAGACGGTTTCCCGCCTACTCCCTTAGCAGGGGAGCGGCTTGTCTGAAAGCTGTCAGACGCGACGTGTCTGATGCGCGAGCCGCGAAAAAGCGTCACCCGAAATATCCCCTTTATTCGTTGATTATGATATTTTATTACTGATACGGGTTTCAAGGCGTTGCGGAAATGCAACACCCCGTATCTGGGCGATACCGTCTGATTTCAGGAGGCGATTCCGACTTGCGCCCGCTCCCCTAGTATGCACGTTGTAGATCAGACGAAATTGTTTTACGCAACGCCTGAGGGGGTCGACATGCTCACGAAAGAAATCGCCGCCGCGCACGCATGGTCCGCCGCCGCGATGCAGGCGCTGGTCGGGTCGCATGACATTCTCGAGGCGCTGGCCGGCTGGCTGGAGCGGCTCGGAGGGCTCTTCTGATGAGCGATGAAAAAGACTGGGACGCGCTGCTCGGGTGCTATGACCTGTCCGATCTCGACACCGAACTGAGCGAGCCCGAGCCCGATCCGGGGCCCAGGTTCAAGATGCGGGTCCTGCTCGTCGACCCGGCGCAACCCCTCAACATCGAGCAGGAGCTCAAGAAGGCGAAGCCCGGCGCTCTTGAGAGAGCCGCAAGGCACGCGTCTCTTGCGTTCGAGGGCGTGGGGCTGGTCGGGTCTTTTCATGTCGTGAACGGGATGCTGATCGAGCCTAGGCTCGCGCCCGGTTCCGACATCGAGCACCTGCCCGACCATCTTTTCTGCCAGCTGCGGAAAAACTTAGAGGGCGCATATCCTAACGTGGAGAGGCTTGAGCCTCTCATGGGGTCCCGGCTCGGCGGGCTGAGCAAATGGGCGGCATATCTCAGTGACCACATCGTGGACACGGAGCGTCGCCGGATCCGGCTGCGCGCAGAACAGCAGCGTCGGGAGTCCCCTCTGTCTTCTGTGAAAGACGAGTCCATGCGCAAGATGCTCGAGGGCGCCGTGGGCGATTTGCCGGTGATCGGACCCGAGACCGTCGACGAGGTGGACGAGCTTGCTGCAAACGTGCATTCCCTCGCGCCCTGGTTCTCCGCCGCGACGACGGATGCCTGGAAGAGCATGCGCGCCGAGGTGGCGGCGGGCCGCCCGCCGTGGTTCCGTCCGCTTCTTCTCGTCGGAGAGCCGGGCGTTGGGAAGACGACTCTGGGGCGGCTGCTCGCGCAAGAGATGGGGGCTCCGCTGGTCGAAATCGATGCGGGCAGCGGCGGCGCGGCGTTTAGCGTTGCGGGCGTCGAAAAGGGATGGGGTAGCTCATCCGTCGGCCGGCCGGTCGAGGCCATCGCGCGCTACCGCGTAGCGAATCCCGTAGTTCTGGTGAACGAGATCGATCGTATCGGCGGGCTCACAAGCACCAGCGGATCGCGGACATCTCTGAATGACGCGATGCTCCCGCTTCTCGACCCGGCATCCGCGCGGCGCTGGACATGCCCGGCCAGCCGGATCGAGTTCAACATGTCGAAGGTGTTGTGGATCTTGACAACAAACAGCCTGACCGGCGTAGACCCGGCTTTGCTCTCGAGGTGCCGGGTCTTCACGGTGCCGCGCCCGTCCGCCTCGCACATCTCGGAGCTGGTCCGGGACCGGCTGCATGACCTCGACCCGTACCTGGCGGCCGAGGCTGCGGAAATGGTCGCGCGGGAGTGGTCAAAGCGTAAACTCACGCTCCGTCACGTCGACGCGATGATCGACCGGATCCGGCGGGCCCTGACCGGACCGCGACTTCACTGATCCCCGGCCGCCGCCTCAGCGTTGAGCGTGGCGGCCGAATAGCACCTCGACCACCCCGCCACCGCATTCGCGTGCGCGACCGCCAGGTCCCGGTACGTGTCACCCGGTCCGAGCTTGCGCCGCTCCTCAGGATCCGGACAGTCCAGCACCAGCTCTGGCAACCTCTCCTTCACCTCGACCTCAGACACACCGCACCCGGCCAGAAGTAACAGAACCACCCCCGCAAAAGCCCCCGGTTTTGCTTTCCACTCGCCCACAACTCGCCCTCTCATTCGAACAACCCCTCCGGCAACGGCTGATCGAGACACGCGTCGGAGGATCGCCGGACGGCGTCAAGACGGGCGTCGAGCTGATCACGCGTCGCCCGCTCCCGGACCTGCGCCTCCCGGGCCCGCTCGACCGCCCTCGCGGCCGCTTCCCGGGCGTCATCGCGCTGCCCGGTGAGCGCCTCGACCCGGTCGCGCTCGGCCGCGAGATCCGCGCGCAGGTCCTGCACGTAGAACCACGCGCCGACCGCCAGCCCGGCCGCCGCCACGGCAAGCCCGGCGCGCGACGCGAGCGCGCGCATGATCACACCGGCGCCGATCATCGATCGATCTCCCGACTCGGCGCGATATTCTTCGAGTATTCGTCAAGCCCCAGCGCCGCCGCCGCGAACGCCAGCACCGGCAGCGCCAGCGCCTCAACAAGCGCGACCGCCTGCTCGTCCCCCTGGGCGATCGCGTAGACCCCGAGGCCCGCGACATATGCCAGCGCGGCCCAGCCGGTCTCGCGCTTGTACGTTTTCCGTCTCATCATGCTTTCCTCCATGGGACCGCCACGCACATCGCGTCCGCCACCCCATCAGCCCGCGCCGCCAGCCGCAGCCGGGCCGCGCACTCGCCGCGCGTGTCATACGTTTTGCTGAAGACCTCGCCGGTCTCGAGCGCGAGCAGGAGCACCCAGGCGATCATGACAGCCGCGCGAACTGGAAATGCATCCAGTCGAAGTCGCGTTGCCGGCCGAGAGAAACCGCCCCGTGCGACTCCACGATCTGCCACCACAGACGATAGTCCCGGTGCGCAAACGCGGCCCGGTCCGAATTCCACCTCAGCTGATTCCGCTCGGGATCGAGATCCACCGCGATACCCCACGAATGCATGCTGAGACGGGACCCGCCGCGCATCCGGCGGTGATTGAAGCACCCGCCGAACCGGTCCAGCCTCAGACGCCGGAACTCGTTCTCACCGTATGCCGCCGCCGCTTCTCTGAAGATCGCCTCAAGCGGCTTCTCGACGTCAGCGTGGCATGAAAATGTCAAGAGCGTCCGGTCGAGATCCCACGCAAGCGAGAAAGCGAATGGCAAGACCACGCGCCCTGCGGTGCACTGCTGACCACCAGCCGGCCCGAACACGCTCTCTACGTCGCGCTGTAGCGGCCAGCGCCCCGGACCCTCGCCCCGGTCTTCCCGGTCCAGCGTGAGAGGCTTGCCCTCGCCGAGGAGGTGCATGAGCTCCTCAAGCGAGCCGCGCGTGCGGGGCCCAACGTAACCGTCAACCGGCCCGGCGTCGAACCCGGTCACGTTCAGCGCGTGCTGCATCGCCGCGACGATCCTGCGCTCCCCCTCGAACTGCGCGCCCGGACCGGTAGACCCCGTCGCCGCCGCGTCGCGCAGCGCAATCGAGATCGCCGTGCGGGTCTTCCGTCCGGCGATCCCGTCGACTAGCCCCTCGTACAATTTCGCGTGCCTCAGCGCGTGCTGCGCCGCCTCGATCAGATCCCGCATCTCGTCATCTCCCGGTCCACCCTGACCGGATTTTACGACGACGCGGAGCGAGCGGGCGCGGTCCCGATTCGGCCCGGATTGATATAACTTTTTAGCGGCTCGGAGGCCCTGACTTGAGCGTTTTTATATAAAACTGACTCTAGACCGTTCGCGTTGTTCACGGTTTTTGTCGTAACTGTTGCGTGTCAATAGAAAAAGGACCGGACGATGAACGCACAACTGACACGCGAGAAGAGGCGCGAACGCGCTTTCCCGCTCCCCGACATGACCGACCCGCGCGCCGGCCATCTCATGACCCTCCGTGACATCGAACTTTTGCACGCGCGCCTGCGCGAGAGCGAGCACGCGCAGGAGGCGTACGGCTACCGCGACAGCCTCCGCGCCACCGTCGAAGAGCTTTGCGAGAGCATGCTCTCCGTCGCCGCCGCCGCCTCCCTGGCCGGGTACCGGCACGAGGGCGACGCTTGGCGCTACGCCTGCGCCGCAGAGTTCTCTGATGACGCTGACGAGCTGCTCGCCGCGCTGGACGATCTCCGCGCCGCGCTGCTCGAGAAAGAACCCGCTATCCGCAGGTTCTTGTTGTCCGCCCGGTCCAAGCTCTTCGCGAAGCGGAGCGCGGCCGTGCTGAGCCTCGCGCTGGACGCGGTCAGTCGCAAGAACCTCGAGGATTTCAAGATGATCGGCGGGATCGCCCGCGCGTCTCGCGACGTGATCGGGGACGCGCAGTCGTTCGCAGAAGAGTGGGACGCGGACGGCGCTTTGCCGTTCCAGCGCTGAGAGGACCAGAATATGTCATACGAATCGCTTTTTAATAAGATGCAGTTCGAGCTGGGTATGCTTGACCGCGGTCCTCGCCCCCTCGAACTTCTCGACGGCCACCTTCTGCCGAAGGGTACGGTAACGCTCATCGCAACAGACGCCGGGTCCGGCAAGAGCACCAGCTCGATCCGCGCCGGCGCGTCCGCAGCCGCGACCGGTCTCTGGACCATGATCGGCAGGAAGCAGCACCCCGAGCCGCTGAGGGTCGCGATCTTGCTCGGAGAAGACAACAACCGGTCCTTCGAATCCGTTCTCGCGGGCCTGCCTGACGATACGAAACTGCACATCCGGACGGGGGTGAACGAGAAGCGCCTTCTGATCTCCCCGTTCCTGTCTTTCGCAAAGACGCAAGAGGAGGGGGAGCTCTTCGACGTGGAAGGTAAGCCGACCGATCTCGGAAAATCGGTCATGCGCGCGATGCGGGAGTTCAAGCCTGACGTCATCGTCCTGGACACGTCTACCAGTCTCTCGGCGTGCTCATATCTCGACCGCCAGCACGCGAAACACACGATCAACGCGCTGAACGAGCTGGCCGATGACACGAACTCAGCCATCCTTCTGATGCTGCACCTGACGAAGACCGGGTCTGAAAAGCTGACGAAAGAGTCGACCGCGAACGATATGATCCGTGGCGTGTCCGGTTCTGCCGGCCTTATCGCCTCGACCCGTCACGCGCTGGCTTTCGCCCCGTGCCCGCCCGGCAAGTTCGAGAACGTCCAGATGTCGGACGAGCGAGACACTCTCTGGATGGTGGGCGTCAAGACGAACGCGATCCCGGACGCCGCGTTCAAGATCTTCCCCGTGATCCGCGACTACAACGAGCGTGTCCTGCGCACCACCGACCTCGACGGGGTTCCGCTGCTTCAGACGGATGAAGGCGCTGAGAAGAAGTTGCAGGAAGAGCTCAGGGCGGCGCTGCCGCTGGCGATCCGGGCGGCGGCGGAGCTGCGCTCCCCGTTCATCCAGAAGGCCTCGAGCAAGCTCAGCGTGCAGGCGCTGGCGGCCGGACCGCTCGTCGACCTGCTGCCTAAGGCCTCAGCAAGCCAGATCACCGACGCGCTCAGCCAGCTCGAGCGGGACGGGAAGATCGTGCCCTGCACCGCCAGCCGGGCCGGCGGGTCTCTGGTATGGGACGTGCCCGACGGCGTGTTCGCGCGCGAGACCGAGTACGAGCAGATCACCGGCGAGAAGCTCACCGTACGCAAGGGCGCGCCGCTTTTCCTCGAACTGAAAGAGCGCATGGAGGACCTGCGCGCGGTCGACGCTGAGACTGAGATGCAGGCGGTCGAGAAGAAAGCAAGGGCGGCCGAAAAGGAGGCCCAGAAGGGTCAAGTGGAAGAGGAAACGGGTGAAGTGAAGGCACCAGCGGCGGAGGCTAAGGTGACGGGTGTCGAGCCGGGGTCGGATGCGCTGGACGCGGAGCTGATGGCCGATCTCGACAACCTGTGAAGAGATCAAGGAGGACGAGAACGGCCGGGCAGAACGCCCGGCCTTTTTCGTTAGAGCTTCAGCGCGTCGCGCCCCTGTGACATGAAATCCGGTGAGTGGTGGCCGTAGACCTTCTCGACCATCGCGACCGAGCTGTGCCCTAAGAATCCGGCGACCTGCCACATCGGAACGCCGGCCTGAGCCATCCACGTTGCTGCGCTGTGGCGGAGGACGTGCGGGGTGAGCTTCGGGTTCAGACCGGCCCGCTTGACCGCCGCAGCGAACCCGGCCGCAACTGAATCGACCGGCCGCGCGGTGTACTCGATCACATAATCCGTCTGCGAGATCCTCCGCGCCTCCCGCAGCTCATCGACAAGATCTTCACTGATCGGAACCATCGCCGCCTTCTTCTCCTTCCCCCTCTTCACCTCATCCTCCCCCCGCTTCCTTTGTCCACTCGCCCGAAAATCCACTCGCCCCCGGTCCAGATCAACATGCCGCCACTGAAGCGCGGTGATCGCCCCCGGCCGCGCGCCGGTCGCAAGGCCCAGCCGCACGAAAAGCCGCAGGTGCGGCATGTGGCATTCCGCCAGAAGCCGGCGGGCCTCCTCTTTCGTGAGAAAGAGGTCTTTCGGCTCCGACGCGGCCGGCACGTCGAACTCGGGCGGCGGTAGCGTCGTCAGCCTGCGCGCGTGAGCGGACTTCCAGCCTGACAGGATGGTCCGGAGCTCCTGCCGGATGGTGGGGCCCTCCACCCCTTCCGCGAGACGGTCAGCGACGTAGCTGCGAGACCAGTCGTAGTTCAACGTCGAAAGGGGCTTGTGGCCGCCGTGGCGCTCGATCGTCTTGACGATGTATTGCCATTTCCGCGACCACTGCCTCTCCGAGCCTGGTTTCGCCCGGTATTCGTCAGACCAGAATTTCAGCAGGTCCGAGAGCGTCTGAAGGCCGGCTTTCCCGGCCCGCGCGAGCTCCCCGGTCCGGTCCTCTTTGTACCGTGCGAGGAACTGAGCAGCTTCGGTCACGTCCGATTTTCCGGTCGTTATCCGTCTTTTCCCGTCCCGTACATGCCAGTTTTCGGAGCCCTTTACTTGAACGAGATACGGATCACGCGCCTGGTTCGCCATCATTCATCTCCTCCGCCTCGCGCTCCGCGATCCATCTCCGCTCATCCGCCACCAGCTCCAGCACCCGCGCCATGGTCCCGTGGCGCATGTCCATGGCGAGCTTTAAGTGCACGAAATCCGGATCCCCCGAGCTCGGCGGCCCGATGACGTACGGCTGACTCGCTAACGAGGGCTGCCCTTTCTTTTTCTTGCGTAGATATAATCGGCCGGAGTCGATCTCCTTGTCTTCCACGCCGAAAAGATCTGCCAACACATAGACCTTCTCGACCGGCGGCCGGGTCTTGCCGGTCGCGTAGCGGTGGAACGCATCCCGGCTGATCCCGGCGCGGCGCGCCAGCTCCGCGTGTGATAACCCGGTCTCGTTCGCCAGCCTGCTGATGTTTACGGCCCATTCCGGGAGCTCATCGTCATCATGTCTCATGCGGTCCTCCTGCGTTGCATGAGACAAGCATACAAGCCGCCGCGTCGCGCGCAAGTCAGAAGGCACGGTATGTCAGAGATGCGGAGAGCGTCGGGTTCTCGTCGACCCCATCAGACACCGCCTCGTTGATCACCTGGCCGTTTGACACCGCGACGAACGCGCCGCTTACCGCGTCCCGGATGTAGCCCGCCGGCCCGACCCACAGCTGCCTCGACACGTACGCGACCCCGATCAGCAACGCGTACCCGAAACCCGGAGCTACAACCCCGGCCGATGCGAGGGCCGCCTCGTACGCGGATCGCGGTGCGGGCAGGCTCGCGCTCAGCAGCGACGCGTGAACGCCGGGCGCGCTTGACCCTGAGAAACCGCCGCCGCTCGGGGTCCTCGCTGTGAACGCCCCGTCCGGTCCGGACAGGATCGAAGAGGCGAGGGACTGCTGTCCGAAACGCGCCCCCTGAAAGTTGTTCGAGACTTGCTTGTCGGACCCGACGCCGAGCGCGAACGTCAACGCGACGTCGTATTCAGACCGGAACGTCCCGGCCAGGATCGCGCTCGTCTCTTCCGGTGCTGACCAGACCGCCATGTCCTGCTCATACGCTTCGATGGCACCCGTCGCGATCGGCGTCGCGTCCGATCCGGCCCGGCCGAGGTCCGCGCTGATCCGGAAGAACCGGCCCTGCGGCAGCTGCGCGGCCGGGATCGAGATGTCCAGAACCGCGATGTTGCCGGTCGTCGCCACGTAGGAGACGTAGGAGACCAGCGAAGGGTCCACCGAGACCCGGCCGGCGCCGTTCAGATACCGCTCCTGCCGCACCCCGGCGACCTGCGCGACAGGCCGGAACGGGGTCTGCGCCTCTCCCCGCGCCGAGCCCAGCCCGCCCGACGCGGTCCGGGCCGGGACCGATGACGGCCGCAGCAGCGCCGGCCGCTTCGGCTTCGGCTCCGGCAGCTGCGATCCGCGCACGTATTGTTCAAGCTGTCTCATGTCAGTCCCCGCCCGCTTCTAAGTTGATGTCCGCGACGATACTGACCGTCCCGACCGGCTGCGCGGTCACCTCGACCATGGTCTCGTCTACGGGCTCCAGCGACACGAACTCCGCGTCAAGTTCGGTCGGGTTCTCTTGCAGTGTGCGCTCGATCACTTCTTTCGCCGCGGCGTCGTCCACATCCTGCGCCCACAGGTACCCGAAACTCGCAAACCTGCTCATCTCGGCGCCCAGATCGAGGTCCCGGATCAGCGATTCCTGATTCAGGTGATCGTTCCGGATCCGGGCGTAGCGGAACGCGCGCATACCGTTATCAACGCCGATCTCGCGGCAGTACGTCACCACGTCCGGCTCATCCGGGGCCTCATACGCCGGGACGAACGCCGGGACGCTTGAAGCGCTCTCCGCGCGACCGACCGACGCGCCGATCTCGACATCCGCATAAGCCTGCCCGTCGCCCGAAACGACAAGCTCGAGCGCGACGATCTTGCCGGTCATCGCGTCGCCCGGGATCCGGTCATCAGAGATCCGGACCACGCTCGCCGAGTTAAGCCCGATCGCGTCGCCCAGGGGGACCTGAAAGAATGCCGTCACGCACCGCGCTGACTTGCGCAGGCGGGCCTCCGCCCGGGCGACCGCCGCGTCCAACACCGGCTCGAAAAACGGCTGGGAAGCCAGCGCCGGCTCCGCGAGCCCGCCCTTGTCGACGGTCATGAAAAACGTGTTGTTCGCGAAGCCGTCATTCGACGTCGACGGCGCCCGGAACGTCGTCTGAAGCTGCAGCAAACCGTCCGGAACGACGTCTTTCCCGTCCGCTTGCAGCGCGACCAGCTCCGGTTCCGGGAATACGACAACTGGCTGCAGATCCGCCTGGACCTCGACCCGGACCCGCTCACGTCGCGGTTGCCGGTAGAAGGCGCTGAGCACCAGATTCCCGTCGAACCGGGTCCGGAACACGTCCAGGCTCCACGTCGGCTCGGTGTATGCCGGGTCGCGCGGCGCGGCGACCGTCACGTCGACCTCCAAGGTGATCTTCTCGACCTCCGCGACCTCGAGATACCCGCTCTTGACCGTCCACCCGCCATCAAGCGTGTCACCCGGCGCCGGCCAGCGGGTCGCAAAATCGTCGCCAGTGAAGCTCTTCGGGTTCCCGCCGAACATGTCCGCAAGCATTCCCACAGCTACGCCCTGAGGGTCCGCTTCGAGCGGCACTGACAAGACCGGCGAGGTCTGCTCCCAGGCCACGTCCAGCTCGACCGCGACGCGGTCCAGCGGCGCGGAACCGAATGTGACCTCAAACCTATCCTCGAGCGGTGTCAAATCGACAACCTGCTGCGTTCCCTCGTTCGAGATCGGCGCGAGCGCGAGCTCACCCGTGGCCCGGTCCCAATGCGGCAGGGCCGCGAAACCCTCGAGCGTGGCGGTCAGGTCAGCCCGGTCCGCCTCAGCGACCAGCGCGGGGTGGTAGCGCGGGCTTTGCTGGAGCTGCTGCACGAAAGCGGCTTGAACCGCCGCGTGATCATCCGGACGCCCGATGAACTCGACCTCCAGCACCTCCCCGGTGATCGACGCGGGAACGCCCACGACCCGACCAGAAAACAGCAGGACAACTTGGCCGTCGACTTCCGCTGAGATGAACGCGCGCTGCCGGCTGACCGGTGACAGGAGCCCCCGGCGCGGGTTTTTGATTTCCACGCTCGCCACGGCGAACGCGCCTTCTTCTTCGGAGATCCGGACCGCGAACACGTCCTCATCTTCGCGAGCGTGGGTGATCGCGTCGAACTGCTCGCCGGGCTCAACCCATGCGAAATAGACCTTCCCAACGCTCATCTCACGCCTCCTCGAGTTCAAGCGACCATGTGGCGGAGGCGTCCCACTCGTCACCCGAAGATGACGCGATGATCACCCGGCATGATAGGACCGGCTGATACTCGAGCTGCACCGAAGGAGATGCGGGAGGCAGGATGACCGTCCGGCCGTCAAGCGATAGCGTTGCGCCCTCGATCTTCTCGCCGGTGATCGCGTCCAGGACCCGCCAAGAACCTTCCCGTGCGGGGCGCTCCAGGGCGATCGATGCGGCCCCAGGCGCCGCGTAGGCGGTCCACACAACCGGCGCCGCGACGGTCACAAGCTGACCGCGCCACAGCCCCCGGAGATCGGGAAGGGCCTGGCCGGTCGCGGTGAGCGAGAGCCTGTATTTCCGGAGCTGCGGGCGCGTGAGGTCGACCAGATCGCCGTTGACAGTCCGGCGGAGTTCACCGGGATAGACCTGATCAAAGCTCGACTGGATGCCCCGCGCGGCGCCGGGCGGGAAGAACAACGCGACGGAAGACCCGTCGCGCTGAATGAGAATTTCGGATTCGCTTGTCACCGGTACCACCTGGGCTTTCTTGTTGCTTGCGCCGTTGCGGATCGCCGCAGCCGCTTCTCAAGTGCTCCGACAGCGTCCGCGTCACCCGTCAGCTCCGCCTGCGAACCGTCCGGCAAGTTCAAGATAACCGGCCGGCCGCCAGCCCGCGCGGGCGCGCCGGACATGATCCCGGCGGAGAGCGCGGGGGACGGCATGCTCACCAGCCCGCCGGTCGCGAACGCCGGAAGTGCGCCGTTGTTCAGCCGCTCGAAGAACCCGGCGCCGAACTTCTTCACCGCGGCGGCCCGGATCACAAATTCACCCCGAGACAGCCTCGCCAGGATGCTATCGCTCGTCGCCGTGCCGGGCCCGAAGACCCGACCACCGGTCGAGAAGGCCGGGAGGGGTGCGGCGGACGCACCAGTCGACAGGCCCTCCGCAAGCGTTTTGCGGACATCGTCAGACAGCTCGATGCCCTGGACCTTGAGCGTGGTCTCGAGCTCTGAAAGCTGCGCCTGCGCCTCCGGCGAGAGCGTCGCGCCCTGAACGTCCAGCTCCGTCCCGACATAAGCACGACCGTCCCGCAGTGGCACGCCCAGCTCAGAGAACGCCAGCTCGAACCCGCGCCTTGCCGCTTCCGGATCGGTCTCGACGATCGCTTTGAGCTGCGTCTCCGCGCCCTCGAAGTCAACCGCACCCGGCCCGATACCGATCTTGTCGAAGGCCCCGGCGATAGCGTTCGCAGCTCTCACCCCGAACCGGTTTTTCACGCTCTCGATGAACGCCAGCTGATACGCGGCGCCCGCTGCGTCTCCAGATGTCGCGGCGATCTCGTTCGCGCGCTGGCCGACCTCCTCAAGCTGGCTCTCCGCCACCCGAGCGCCCCGGATCGAGGCCAGGAGTCCGACTGTTGCGGCCGCGATGCCGGACACGCCCGAAAAGACCGTCGCAAGCACTGTCAGTCCGAGGCGCGCTACGTTGATGAGAAGACCCAGCGCGCCAGTGAGTTTCGCCACGACAAGCGCGATACCCAGCTGCTGCCCGCTGATCGCGGAATCGCCCGAAAGCCCGAAGAAACCGTTCAGCGCCTGCGCCGCGCCGTCCAAGAGCCGCTTCAGCTCCTCGAGGACCGGTTTGATCACATTCCTGTATGCTCTACCGACGTCGTCAGAGAACCGGTTCCAGGTCTCTCTGATCGGCTCAAGCGCGGTGTTCTCAAGCGGCCCCTCCTCGCCGGACAAGATCGCGTATGCGTCCCGCGCCACGCTCTGCGCCCGCTCCATCCCATCGACGAGCTCCTGGACTCGGTCGCGCAGGCCGGACAAGAACGGGCTCTCGATGTCACCGCCGGTCAGCAGCGCCTGAAGATCCCGGAGGTTCTGCGCGTAGCGCGCAACCCACTCGATCTGCGGCTCCTCCCCGTTCAGAACGCGGATCACATCGCGGATCCCGTCCCGGATCTGCCCCCATTTCGCTTCCGCCCAGCCGTCGATCGCGTCCCGGTTCTCAGTGAGATAGTCCGACAGGTCCTGCGCGCCGCGCTGCAGATCCGGCGCGACGATCAGGCTCAGCCGGTCACGCAGCGCGGCGAGGCTCGAGAAGAGCTCACGCCGGGCTTGCACCGTGTTCCGCGCGAGATCGACTTGCGACTGAGACAGGACCCGCCCCAGCCTCTCCGCCTCCGTCGCCTGCCTCCGGATACCCTCACTGCCCTGATTCAGCAGCGTTATCGCGCGCGCGCCGTCGTCTCCCGCGAAGATCGAGAGGGCACCGGTCTTCGCAGTCCCGTCCTCCATCTCGGCGACGGAATCGGCGAGCTCCAGAAAAAGCTCGTTCAGCGGCTTGAGCCTGCCGCGCGCGTCGACAGCTGAGACGCCCAGGTCCGCAAGCTGCGCGGCCGAGCCTTCCGCGCCTATAGAGGCGTCGAAAGATTTGTCTGCTAAGTTGACGAGGAACCCTTGCAACGCCTCAACGTCGAACCCGGCCCGCTCGGCGGCGAACGCGAGCTGCTGATACTGCGCGAGCGTCAGTCCGACGGATTTCGCGAACCGCTCCTGCGCGGCGATCCCGTCCAGCGAGTCGCTCGCGGCCGCAGTCAGACCCGCGCCCAGGGCGCCGATCGCAAGACCGGCAGCGCCCACCGCCCGGCCCATAGACCTGGCCGCGCTGCCAACGCGCAGGAGGCCACGGCGCGCGATATCAGCACGCCGGCCGATCGTTTCGACGGACCGGCCGACCCGGCGCGAGGCGGTCGAGACGCGCCGGAACGCGGCGGTGATCGCCTCGACCCCCTCCGCGCTCAGACGGATGATTATGTCATTGTTTTGTGACACTTGTCAGCTCCCGCAACAGTTTGTCCGCGTCTTTCTTCTCGCCGTGCTGCGCGACGCGGTGAACGGTGAAGAGCTCAACGAGATCGCGGGACCGGCTCTCGTGCTCGAGACCCATGATCGCGCCGAGCTGGCGCGGGGTGAGCCCAAGCGCCGCGTCGAGAGAGCCGTACGCGCGGGCGGCAACATGCACCGCCCGCGCCACGTCCTGCATCAGTCCGCCGCCGGCCCCGTCTGCACCCCGACCGCGCCGGCCAGATTTTCGAGGCGCTTCATGAAACCCTCCGGATCACCCGCGAACGTCTCCGACAGGATCGCCTCGATGAGGCTCAGCTGATCCGACATCCCGAGCCGGTCCGCCACCGCCTCGGCCTGCTCGTCATCCGGAGATCCGGTTCCGGCGGCGATGACAGCGGCAAGGACCTCGGGCCCCATGTCAACGAGCGATGAGATGTTCAAGCCGGCGCCGGTGACTGCCCCGACGAGATCGGGGAAGCGGCGGAAGAGACTGGCGAGCCCGCGCGCGGAGACGCCGGTGACCGTGACGCGGAGGCCACGGACCTGGACGTCCCGCCCAACGCCCGCAAGATCAGCGAGAGAGCTCATTCGTTACGCTCCCGCCGGGGTGGTGTTGCCTGTGATCGTAAGCTCTTCGCCGATCTCGTAGCCGGCGGACTTGCCGGCGGCCGGATATGCGGCGCCTGACAGCTCGATCGTCGCGATTTCGGTGTCGGAAATGAAGCTCCGCGCCGAGGCCGGCCGGATCTCGACGTCCCAGAGCCGCAGAAGCGACTTCGGGCCCTCTGCGTTGACGCCCCGGATCACCAGCTCGCCGCGGAGCGTCGGGTTCGATGCCACGCCGGACTTGTGCCCGCCGGACTGGATCTCGAGGATCTCTCCGCCAAGGTCGATCACCTCCTCGGTACCGTCCACGGTATCCGCGTCCGCCATGAGCGAGGCTGCGCGGGCGAACGCGCTCATCTGCGCGAGGGTCATGCTGATCGTCGCGGAGGTCTGGGTCACGGTGCGCTTTACGAGCGTCCGGATGCCGCGATCGTTCGCGTAGCGTTCCTGCTCTTCAACGGCGATCTCGAGCGTGAGGCTGTCGGCGTCGCCAAGATTTTCGTACTCGGTCGCGCCTGCTTTTTTGAAAAAGATTTGCGCTTTCGGAACGACGTACAAATCGTTGGAAAGCGGATCGGTGACGGCCATGTGGGGCTCCTCTTCGGGGTCAGTTCAACGTGTCTTGGACTTGCGCGGAGTATGTCATGACCGCGAGGCTTCTCACGCGGTCGGCGGATGACAGGGAGATTTCGACAGCTTGCGGCTCGAGGTCCGCGCGCGCGGCGAGCGCAAGTTCGATGTCGCGGCAGAGCGCGTCGAGCCTGTCGCAGACCTCCTCGTCGGGCCCATCCGAGATCGCGATGATCTCGACCTTCATCTTGCGGGTGATCGGTCCGGCCGGGCGGCCGCGCGCGGCGGCGGGCCGGGACAGCTGCTCCTCGGCGACGTAGACCGCCACCGCCTCGGTCGTGCCGCGCGGTAGATCTCTGGCGCGTCCGGCGTAGACCGGGACGCTCAGCACCGCCTGCAGCCGAGACTGGACGTCGTCGCGTAAGATTTTGCGTGGGTGGGTCATGTGTCCTCCGGAGTTGAGAGCATCATAAAGTGCGCCGCGAAGAGGCGGCGCGGTCTAGTCAAGGGCGAGTGGAAAGGGAAACGGGGGAAGGGACCAAACGGGGGTCAACAGAGGGGACCGGAGAGGGGTCATGTTAATGGCCTAAACAAGGGTCAAATCAAGGGACCGAAGAAGGGCCGGAACACGGGACCACTGAAGGGACAAGTGAAGGGACCAGATACGGGTCAGGACTCAGTCAGATACGCGCGGCAGCGGATCAGGCTAAGCCCGTCGTCGCGCGGATCGTGAAGCGTGTAAGAGACCAAGTCGACCGTCAGCGTGGCGCCGTGCAGCGCGGATGCTGGCCTGCCGGTCGCAATAAATGCGGCGCGGGGCACGTCAAGCACCGGGTATTCATCGCGCACCTCTACCCCGTAATCCCCCACGCTCGTCTCAACAAACTGCGGCTGCCAGAGCGCGCGAAGGGTCACCTCGTCACCGGTGGTGAGGGTCAGCGTCACGTCCCGGCCGAGGACGGCGGCAAGGGTAGATCCGAGAGAAGCGAAAGGGGTCATCTGATGGTCTCCAGATCGGGCGGCGGGGCGGCCAGCGCGGCCTCGATGCACGTGCGCGGGTCCGGGTCAGGCATGCATGAAAGCACGTTCACCCCGTCACGCAGCGCGCCCGGCCCGCCGACGTTCAGCGTCAGCCATAGCAGGAGCGCGGCGACCATCAGGCCGCCGAGCGTGAATTTCATGACCAGTGCGGGGGCGTCCATCATGCGAGCAGCTTCACGACATTCGTTCCGGTCCCGTCATCCTGGACAACAGCGATCATGCCTCCGATCGTCGTATGCGCTGAAGTGTTAACCCCGGTCACGCTCACTGCCTCCGGCTGAATGCCGAGGTGTACGACGTCAGTAGGGTCCGACACATCGTAGATGTGAAGCCCGTCCGCCGGGTACAGCGCATACAAATAACCATCTGACTCGTACAAGTTCGTCGTGTAAGACCCGGTCCTGTTCTGACCCTCGGTGAAGACGAGCTGCGGGCTTGCAGGGTCAATCAGGTCCCAGACCTGAATCTCACCGGTCACGCCGTTCGCGCTGCCGCCTGCTTTACCGTAGGCGTAACGTCCGTCGAAGTACGAGATGTTTGCCTCGTTCGCCCACCCCACACCAAGAGCCAGTGGTGTCAGCGAGCCGTCCGGCTGGACGCGGAAAACGGAGAAAACCTCCTGCGACGTGCTTGTGACGGTGTCTAGATGCGTGAAGAGAACGACATTGCTGTCGTAGTCTCGCGGTAGCCTGGGCTGCTGTATCGAGCTGAGGTTCGCATTCTGCAAGTCCGTCTGCGCGGCCACGCTGCGCGTTGCAAGATCGATCGTCAAGACTCCGTAAAACGGATAGTCACTCCCCGTCACGAACGCGAAATCTCGGGTGTACCCGACAACTCTCCCCGGCGCATCCAGATTGATCGTTGCGCCCTCATAAGCGGGGTTTGCCGGGTCCGAGACGTCGAAAACGTACAAGAACACGCCGGCAAGAACGAGAAGACGGTCGCCGGAGACAGCCGAGTCCTTCGGGACGTCATCTGCCCCTGACGGCACGGGAAGATCCGAAGACTTCACCGGCGAGGCTGGGTTGGAAACATCCCAAATCTCACAGAGGAAAGAACCTGACGAGCTTGCGTTTCGCGCGATGACCGCGACGTGTGAGTCGCTGACCGGCCGGACCGCGAAGACAACGGAAGACCCTACCGGAACGGGGAAAGATCCGACCTCCGTCGCGGTCATCGGTTCCGCCGGCCCGACGCTGAACGTCAGCGTGAACGCGCTCGTCGCAGCGCTCAGAGAAACCCCGTCAGAAGCGACAAACGTGATCGAAAACGCGCCCGGCGTCTTACCCGCAACCGCCGCCGGATCAGCAGCGATCATGAACATCCCGCCGTCTTGAACGACATCCGCGACACCCTCGATCGTCCCGTCCGAGATCTGGTAGCTCCAGCTGATCGGTAAGCCCTCCGGATCTTCTGCGGAAAGCGAAAGAGTGATAGGCGAGCCGTCAGTCGGCAGCGCGTAAGCCGCCTCCGGGCCCTGCGTCAGCGCGGGCGCGAGATTCACGGTCGCCACCTTGTACCAGCCGCCAGAGAGCTGCGTGCCGGACCAGATATAAAGGGCGCTCTCGCCCTGCAGGTTCTCCTCGACATGCGCGAGCGCCCCCGGCTTGACACCTGTCAGCGGGAGGTCCGCAACCGTCAAGTATTTCTTCACACCTGATCCGCCGAAGGACCCGCCAGAAATTCCGAACATCTCGATCCTCCTCAGGCTTTCTCGAGCGGCAGAACGAACAGCGCGCCAGCGCCCTCGACCCCGCGAACCGCGACCCGGTCGCCGGTCTTCACGCGGAAAAACCCGGACCCGCCTGCGCCCAGCGGGAAGCTGCCGGCGATGTCGCCGGCGGTCACGTTCGACCCGATGCTGACAAAAGCGGGCGCGCTGACCGAAACCAGATAGACCCCGTCGTCCAGGGCGGCCGTGTGGGTGCTGCCGGTCTCAGTGAACGCGACCCGGAGGCCGGATGCGGTCACGAGCCGGGCGACGCCGAGCGCCTCGCCATTTTGGTTTTCGGGGGTGCGAAGTCTCATCCTGTCAGCTCCTAGATGGTGCGGGCGGCAGGAAAGGACCAGAAACCGCCGCCCGCGACAGGGGCGTGATCGCCCCCGTATTCGTTGAGAACAGCTTAGCCGATCCGGACATTCACATATGCGGCGCCATCTTCGACAACCGCGTCAGCAACGGCCACGCCGACTTTGACGTAAGCGTTCGCCGGATCACCGCCGTCGTCCGCATCCGCCGTCAGCGTTTCGCCGTCAGCAGTGTAGATCGCAGCGCCGGCTGCGAGGGCCGCAGCGTTCTCGACAACAGCGTTGAAAACGCCGCGGGTGGCGATCGCGACTTCTTCGAACTGGCCGGCGTCAGTCTGAGCGAAGCCGAACAGCTCGCCGACCATCACAAGCCCGCCGGACGCGACGGCGACAGGCGCGGTCACGGTGATCACGTCGCCGCTTTGTACGAAATTCTTCATTCATTCATCTCCTGAAAGGTTGGATGAGGCCCCGCCTGAGCGGGGCCCTCAGATCACTGCGCCGGCTTCTGCGACCGGGCGAGGCCGCGCCAGTCGATGGCCTTGGCGCCGACATCGAGACGAGCTTTCACTTCGACCCCGTCGACATCCCATCCGTCCCTGGTGAAAGTCTGAACACCGCGAGCGCCCGACAAAAACCCGAGCTCGATCGTCTCTGTCAGGTTCGGGTTTGCCGCAGCGAACCAGTAGCCCTCGGGTACGCGGGGGTCCGCGACGATCGTCATGCGCCCGACGAAGGGGTTGAACTCGCCGGAAGCCGTCGGGGCGATCGAGCCCAGGATCTTCTCAGCGGCGGTCTCGTCGTCAGGATTGACGATGAGGGTCACGTAGCTGACGTTGATCTTCGCGCCGTCGATGCCGGTCTGCTTACGCCCCAGGGCACGCACTTTCGACAGCCCGTCAACATCCAGACCGCCAGTCATGACGTTCCCGTGCGCCGTGTGGAACAGGGCCTTCCCGTCGGACATCTGACCGTTGCCGGACAGAACCCCGTAGACCAGATCCGCTTCGAGCTCAGCAGCCCGGGCGCCGTACATCGCGGGCAGGCGGGTGAACGCGCTCAGGTCATCGTTGATGATGGCTTGCCGAGTGACCGCGACGATCCGGCCGTACGAGGCAAGCGCATAGCTCTCACCGCTCTCGCCGATCGTGCCGTGCGTGAATTCCGCGCCTTCGGCCACGCGCTCGAGCTTCGGCGCATCGCCCAGGGCGACGCGCGTCACAGGCCGGAAATCGGTCAGCTCTACCGTCCGGGTGAACGGCTCGAAGGTCCGCTGCGCGCTCTCGTAAGAGTTGCGCAGGGTCCGGGCGACGGTGTTGCCGAGGACGGCGGCGAAATCGCTCGTCGAGTGCATGCCCGAACGCTGCGTCAGGGCCTCGTCAACCGCGCGCGCGGCGGACACAGAGTCACCGGCACCTGAGAACCGGCGGGCCAGTTCGACAAGAGACAGACCGCGCAGCTCGCGCGCTTCGTCAGACGGCGCTTCGCCGGTCGCCCGGCTCACAAGCGCGGCTTCGGCACGCTGGACCAGCGTCTCACGCTCGTCGCGAACAACGCGGACAGACGGGGTGGCGGTCGAAACTTCGGGCGCGGCGCGGGACGCGATCACGTCCAGCGCGGCGGCGCGGACGGCGTCGAGATCAGACCCGGCGTCGACGTGCTGAGAGACGAAAGCCTCGTCGAGCCCGTGCCGGGTGGCCATTTCATTGATCGCGCGGACGCGGGAGCGCTCGGCGGCCACGGCCTGCTGAATATCGTTGTTCTCGGGCACTGCGGCCTCCTCCTCTTCGATTTGTTCGCCACGCTCGGCGGCGGGTTCGTCTTCAGTTGCGACAGTAGCACCGGCCGGCTCGTCGCCGTGCGGCGCAGAGATCGCGGACCGGAGGGTCTCTTCGATCCGGTCGAGCTGGGCGGTCATCCGATCGTCAGACCGGATCGCGGCAGCCGTGTCGGCGGGGATGACGGTCAGGCTGATCTCGTACGGCTCCCACGCGCTCACTGTGCGCGTCGTGACGCCGGTCTCCTCGTCCGTGCTGTCCGCGTACTCGTGAATGAGATACCCGACGGAAACGCTCCGGATGACCCCGCTCTGGATGTCCGCGACCACGCCCGCGTTTTCCGGACTGTCGCTGAGCCGGACCGTCGCCACGGCCTGTCCGTCTTCGACGCGGTGGCCGATCACGCGGCCGAGGGGGTCACCCCAGGGCATGTGATCTCTGATGAGATGCACCGTGCCGGAGTCGAGCCGGTCCGTCCGGATCGCGTCCGGCGAGATCACGAGAACCTCGCGGAAGCTCCTTCGGCCGACCTCGGCGCCGGTCGCGTAGACGATATCGACGGTGCGCGCGCCTTCATCGAAGCTCTCGCTGCGGACCGCGAAATCCGCGTGCGCCGCGCGCTGCTGTTGAACATTTTCGGGCATAGCTACTCCTCGTGTTGAGCGCATCGTAAACCGTCCGTTCGGCGGCTCATGCGGTCGTGTCCGGGTCGTCCGGATCCGCGTCCGTATCGCCCTCGTCTTCATGTTCAGGTTCTGCCGTGATCTGGACCGGGCCGAGGTCGAGACGGAACGACATCCCGGCGGCCTTAAACTTCTCCGCTATGTCTGCGAGCTCTCTGATCTGGTCGTCCGGATCATGGCCACGCTCTCTCACCGCCTGAGCCCAGGTTTTCACGCCCATTTGTAGATCCAATGAGAGGGTCTGCGCGTCTTTGAGGGGTTCAACAGACTCCCGGCCGGGCGCGACGAGCGTGACCGTGGCGTCTGTGGCGCGGGCGGCGTTGGCCTCGAAGACCTCGCGGAACCTGTCGACGATCCGACGAACGGCAGGGAAAATGGTATGCGCGCGGAGGCTGTCGATGCCACGGTTGAACTCCAGCCTTCCGGCTTTTTGGCTGGAAAAATTCACTTTTTCGAGATCGCCACTGATAGCATCGTATGTGACCCCGTACGCCACGGCGACGCTCTGAAGCCCGATCTTGACGTAGTCCGCCATCCCGCCGCTGGACGGGGGCTGCGCGACTTTCACGTCCTCTCCAGGCGCCAACGGCACGATCAGGCCAGGCTCCAGCCGCTCGGGCGGCAGGAAGCCGGAATCCGGATCGCCGGGCTCTCCGAGCAGGCCACCCGCGTCGTCGGGGTGGTCCGTTGTCACGAAAGCGGTGAGGCATGCCTCCACCTTTGCCCTCGCCAGCGCCGTGCTCATGAACTGATCGACCGAGTTCGCCCGCGCCAGCGCCTGCGCGCCTCGGGGTATCCCGCGCATCTGCCCGGGGTACAACAACTCAACGAGGTGCACCGCGTCGCGGCGCGGGATGAAGACCGATCTGGAATCGTCCAACCTTAAGCGGACGTGGTAGCCGTGGATCTGGCCGGACGGATAGACCTCGACCCCTTGGAAATTTTTATTGCCGGGCTCGCGCGGGGCGGCGCCAGGATCGAGTTGTTCGGGGTCGATCACCTGCAGCGTCAGCGTCAGGCCTGTCGATGTGCGTTTTTCACGCAGGATGATAAGGGCGTCGCCCGCCTCGAACATCACCCGCGCGGCCAAATTCTGGATCCCGTAGAGGGTCAACCGGCCTTCCCTGTCCGCCTCAGTCGACCCGGCCCACGCTTCGAACGCCTGTTCAAATTCGTCGTCACCCCTGACAGAGGCCCGGATCCCGGTCCCGACCGCGTGGGCGGTCAAGACAGAGATTGCCCTGGAGGCGTACGGGTTGTTCTGGGCGAGGTCGCGGGCGGCGGACCGGATGCGCGGTAGCGCGCCGGGGGCGTACTCTTGCTGAGCCGTCGTGGGCGTCCAGCCTCCGGGCGACGTTGTGTCCTTCGGGGGCCGGTACGCGCGCTGGCGCAGGCGTGGCGAGCCCTTCACCTGCGACGTGGGGGTCGAGGCGGTAGAGGCGGACTGGTGCCGCTGGGCGGCCGCGTTGCGGCGCTGGCGTTTCGATGCCATGTCAGATGACCTCCATCTCGCCGGTGGTCAGGAGGACCTGGCGGTAATACTGAATGAGCAGGAGCGCCTCGGCCCTCCCGTCGTCCTTGACCCGGGTCAGCCGGTCGGCGACATGGGGGAAGGCGGTCCGGGCAGCGGTAAGGCTGGCGGATTTGTCGGATGAGAGACCCAGCGCCGATTTCCAGATAGACGGCCGGACCAGGTGGACCCGGGGGCCATCCACGGCGAGCTGGCACGCCGCAATGGTCGCGCCAAACCCGGACGCGAAGCGCCAGCTTGAGACGGACCCGCGACCCGGACGGGCTTCGACGTGTTCCAGGACGATAAGGTCCGGGCTCATTGTCCGCAGTAGATCATAGAGCCCGACGGGGTCCGGCACTTTGCGCTGATCCACAAAATCCGTGACGGGCAGGTCGTGCGCCTCGGGCGCGATCACCTCGCCGCTTGACGGGTTGATGGTCGCGCAGGCGACCGCGCCGGTCAGACCCGGGTCTATCCCCACGATGCGCATCACAGATGAACCACCGCGCGGCGGGAGCGCCTTCCGGGGCGGGCGATACCCAGCTCCCGGCGGAGCCAGTCCCTTATTTTCAGCATGTCGTCCAAGCGCCGATAGCTGACGGTCTTGCCGTCGTAGGACACGGAAGTCACGCCCTGGGCGATCGCGCTGTCTAGCGCGGCCAGGTGTTCGTGGGATACGGTGGGGGTGGGTATGCTGCTCATGTCGTGACGATACCCGAGCGACCGGTCCGGACGTGCGGTCGCAAAAAAAAGGGGCCGCTCGTTCTGAGCGGCCCAGGTGCCTGATGTGTAGATGTTGTAGACCGGTCAGGCCGGGCACGGCGCGGTGTCGGGATGAACCGTCCGACGGGGCGCGGGGCGGGGCTCCGGGCGGGGTGACGGTCCGCCGGAGGACTTGCTTTCCGACCGGAACTCTTGGGCGCGGTGGGCCATCAGCGCGTCGTTCCAGTCCGCGTGCATGACCCCCCCGACTTCCATCGGCGGGATGTATCGTACGAGAACATCGCTTTCGATCTCGCCGTCGTCTTTCAACTCTTGTATCCCTGACATGATCTTAGCCGCATATGCCATCCCAGCCGCGTCTTGATGCGTCGCGATGATGACAGATTTTGTTCCGTTCTTGGTCTTGCGCAGTATGCCCTGCACCGCGTACCGCTCAGCACCAGATCGGACGGCGATGTAGCTGACCTGCGGACCGTCTTCGCGTCTAACTTCGGTCCGGAGGATTTCGTAAGAGATGGCGTCAAGTGGGCTCTCAGTGATGACAACCGGCGCGCCCTGATCTCCCCTCGTATGCCAGACACCGGCCCGTGCGTCCTTCGCGTAGCGCCGGTAGCTCTTCGCGCCGGGCTCTGGCGGGAGGTTCCGATCTTCATAGCCGGCATAGAACGGATTACCGTCATCATCGTATGCAACAAGTGGGAACCTGGCGTTACGAAAGTTATCTGTCGTCACAGCGAACGTACGATCGAAGATCTCGGGCAGTTCCCTGACCCCACGCTCCGACATATGCGGGGGAAGGCGATCGCCCACCCGCCAGACCCGTGCGCCGGTCTTGAAAGCGGCCAGCACCTCGTCCGATGTCTTGTATGACCTGCCCGAGAAGGCCGAGTCCGGACCAGTGGAAGGGGAAGTGTCGGGGGTGGGTGCTGATGCGGGCGAGATCGAGATCGAGGTCGGGGCCGAGGTTCCTGTCAGGGAGCGAAGGAGCTGACGGGCTTTCCCGATGCTCCCTGCTTCATCGATAGCAAGATCGACAACCGTGCCGGCAGTGCGGCCGCCAGGGCCCTCACCGGAGAAGGCCTTCCACATCCACGCGTTCGAGCCCTTAAAAGGGGCGATCTTCATGCTTCCCTTCTTCAGCTTTCCGTTATGCTTGTCTGCAGTCTTCATGACCTGCCATCCCATGGCCACGGCGAGGTCGACGATCGGCTTCTGCTTGAACGCCTCAAGCTCTGCTTTTGCGGCTTCTTTATCATATGTTGACGTCATCTGGTCCTCCTGACGTTCATCGAAAAAAATGGGGGGTGGTGGGAGGGGGCGACCCCTCCCGGTCCGGTCAGTTCCGGTCACTCGTCGCCATCTTCAGCGCCGGTGCCGTAGCGATCTTCAAGCGCTTCGCGGCTGAAGTTCCGGTTGTAGTAGCTCATGGCTTCATCAGCGAGACACCGGACCCGGTCGGGCATCCGCTCATGACCGCGACCGTAGAAATCAATACCCTCTTCAAGCGCGTAAGCTTTCGCGATGGCGGTGTAGCTGGCGCCGGTCAGCGCATGCAGCAGCGAGTAGACGAGAACGTCTGAGCAGGATACGAACGTCGACGGCGCAAGGGGCTCATCGAAACGAGCGACCGCATCCATCAAGAAATCGAGATCGAGATGATCAGCTTCAACACGAACATTCCGATAAGCGCTAAAGCTGAAGTTGAAGAAGTCGTCCGGCTCGCCGGTCTCGGGGTGCAGCTCCTCGGTCACCTGTCCAACGACGATCTCGCCGTCGCGGAGCGTGAGGGTCACGCTAAACTCAGTAGACAGACGCATAAGAGCGAACGGCTGAACGATCTTCCGGATCTCTTCAGCGAAGTACGACAGAGTCTCAGTCGAGACGAGCGACGCGGCGGTCGCGGCGATGATCCGCTTCGCGGCATTTTCAACAACGTTGTCAAACATTTTCTGGTCCTTCTGTTGACATGCGCTTCATTGCGCAGGAGCAAAATCGCACAACGCGAAGAAGGCTCATACACGCCCAGAGTCGTTCTAATATAAATACGCCAGTCTCAGGGCCTCGGAGGCCTCAAAAAGTTATATCAAGTCCAGAAACCGGAGGCGGTCCGACGCCGCTTTCTGTGATTCGCTGGGGGTGCTGGGGGAGCGGCTGCGGCCGGATCGGGCGCGCCGGTGCCGGGCGCGGTGACCGGGAGACGGACCCCGCGTGAGCGCAGGCTTTCTAGCGCGGCGATCGCGTAGACCCTCGTGTCGAGCGCCTCGTTCCGGTTCCGCCCGGGGCGCTTTTTCCATATCGAGGCCGGCCGGCCGTTGCGCTGCACGATGACACGGCGCTCGGCGGTGATCATGTCGAACCAGCTCTTGTCTCGATTCGCGGGCACGTGCATGTAACCCGGACCCGGCTGCGTGACCGCCAAGTGCTTCTCGATCCGGTCTTTCGCGCTGAGAGATCCGAGGCTGTAGATCTGGCCGCCGTTGGACGCCTTCGATGCACCGTGGCGAGGCCAGATGGGTTTTCGCGACCCGCCCTCTTCGGAGGCCGACTTGATAGCGAAGACGTTGCGACGAAGGCGCGGCCGGGCGAAGGCCACAACCGAGTCCGTCAGGTACCCCGCGTCGATCGCGCAGGCCTGTATATATAGAGGTGTCCCGTCCGCCCGGTGCAGGGGGGTCTGCAGAAGCTCGTCAAGGGCGCGCCAGACGTGGTCTTGCGACGGATCACCCTCAAGTCTGACATAGTCGAGGGACCAGCTCTCGTCGCCGTCGCCCCAGCCGACGATCTCGCCTTCGAGGCGATCACCCTGGACATCAAATCCACAGGTGATGATCTTGACCCCGTCCGGAACGCCATTCCAAGGCGGCTCGACGCGCGCGGCCAGCTGATCGGGCTCCGGGATCCCGCCCTCTTCCACGTCCTCGGCGAAGGTCTCGGCGAGGCGGGTGTTCGTGAACGCCTTCAGCCGCTCCCGGTCGCCCTGGCAGTTCAACCAGTTGCTCACCAGCTTCTCGAGGCTCCCCCACGGGCTGTAGAGGGCCGAGGCGCGGAAACCGGCGTGCGTGTTCGGCACGGCGCGCTTGCCGCACTCCGTACAGAGGGCGCGGCCTTCCGCATCCCAGTTCCGGGTCTCTTCGGGGTGCTGATCGAGATCACAGCATGTGAAGCTGCGCGTTTGCCTCCACCGGATCCCGTGCGGGGTGGTCAGCACCCGGCGCCGGTCTGCCTCGGACCAGAGCACGCCGCAGCCTGGACACATCAGCGCGGCGATCGACGGATCCGACCGGCCCTCCGCGTCTTTGAAGTGCACGTCGGACCACTGGAAATGAAATTCGTGGGAGCAGTGGGGGCACGGCACATAGGCCTTCCGCTGATCGCTCCGGAGATATTCCGCCTCGATCCGGCTGTGGCCGGTCACGGTGGGCGAACAGACCCGGACCGACAGGCTATTCATAGGAAAGGTTTCGGTCCGCTCCTCCGCCAGGAGAACCGGGTCGCCCTCTTTCGTCGCGCTGTACTTATCGATCTCATCCATGAGCACGACTCTGATCGCCCTCATAGCTAGGTTTGTCGGAGATCCGGCGGATGAAACCGCGAGGAACCCGCCGCTGAACCGCTTGAAGCTCAGCGTGTTGTCGGAGCTGCGGGTCTTGAATGCCGCCCGGCCCCCGAACGCGCGCAGAAGCTCGGGCGTCCCCTGGACCATGGGGCTTACCCGCTCTTTCACGAAAGCCTGCGCGAAATCTTCCTTTGGCTGGAGAAGGAGCATTGGAGCCGGGTCCAGGTGCGCGTGGTAGCCGAGGACGTTCTCCAACACGGTCGTCTTCATGAGCTGCGTCGCGCTCAGCACCGTGAGCTTCCGGACACCCTTCTCTGACGCGGCTCGCATCGGCCCGCGCGCGACCTCGACGGTCGAGGTGCGGAATCTTCCGCCGGTGGATCCGGCAGAGCGGGAGAGGCGCCGGTATGTGTCCGCCCATTCGTCGACGGTCATGCGCGGCGGAGGCTTGAGAGCGGCACGCCGGCGCTCTCGGATCGCTTCGCGCAGGCGGTCAATGTTGCGGGTCAGGTCCATCAGTCCGCCAGCGCCTCGTCTTCATCCTGGGAGAACCGGTCTTCACCAGTTGCGGCAAGTCGCGCGATCTCCCTGGGTTCCGACAGGAGGCTCAGGACGGCGGAGACCTCCTCGGATACGCGATCCGCGATGTCGGCAGGATCGGTGATCCCGGAAAGCGGCACGGCGAGGCGGCCAGCAAGGTTCAGCAGTCCGGCCCGAACCTCGGCCAGCTCCATCTCGACTACCTCTGCCACGGCGTCGATCTCAACGATCTGCTGCGCCGCTTTCCGGGCGTCGATCTCCGCCATGTCCGCCTGGTATTTAGTCTTGCGCGCCCGCTCTGCTTCGAAGTCGTGCACTTCTCCTGCAACCAGCCCGCCGGCCTCACCGATCGCTTGTCGGACTTTCCTGTCTACTTGCCATTCCATGAGCTCCGTCAAGCGGATCCGGGTCCCACCTTTCGCGCCGCGACCGCCCTTGAACGCGACCGGCGCGCCCTGGCCGATGACCTTGCGGAGCGCCTCATACGTGAGACCCAGCGCAGCCGCCGCGTCCCGGAGCGTCATGCTGCCGTCCGGGTGTAGCTGGAGCTGCTGCAGTTCGTCGGTCATGGTCAATCGGTCCTACTGTTGCATGAAAACCACGGTTTGGCGGGTCGTAGCTGGGAAACCTCCGCGCTCGGGGGAATAACCACGAAGCAGGGGTGCCCGAGGAGGACCCGCGCGCCCCGCAGATTCATTTTCGCATGCTATGATCGAGATCGGCGCGGCCCTCACCGGAGATCGCGCGGCAGCCGCTCGTCAGGATCGGTCAGGAAGCGGCGTGTCCAGTACCGCAGCTGCCGGCGAAGGCGGTCCCGCCCGAGGTCCTGCCACACCTCGAGGAGGTGGAGCGACTGCCGGTTCTGACGGTCGCGCTCGAACAGCGCGAAGAGACGGACGCGCCGGTTCCGGTCGTACCTCTGCCAAAGGCCGACGGGGCTGCCCGCGCGGTTGAGGTCGCCGAAGAAATACTTCCCGACCCGCCCGCGCGTGCCCTGGATCGTCTGAGCCAGGAGAGCAGCTTTCGAGCTCGGGCGCAGGTGCGCGCGCTTGACGATGTTGCCGAACCTGTCGAACGCCTCGGGCGCGACCGGGCGGCTCGTGAACTCGTCCGGCATGCCGAACTGCAACTTTCGCAAAAACCCGTTGATAGCGGGTATCGCGCGCAGGACCGCGCCGAGATCCCGTCCGCGCGCTTGATCTACCCGGAACGACGAGGGCTTGGCGGTGCGGCGCGTGGGCCGGTCGAGCTGCTGTTCAAGCAGATCGGGCGTGCGCTCGCGCAGGTAGAACGCGGCGGAATTCGCGGCCCGGCGGGCGACGTCGGGGTAGCGGCGCGAGATCGCGCGGGAGCGGCGCAGGATGCGGCTTATGTCGGCGGTGATGGTCAGCATGCCCGCAGCATAGACTGGCGCTGAGAGGGGCCGTGCGGCGCCCTGCGGCGGCGAAAATGGCGCGCGGGGGTCGGGGGATGGGACTAGTGATACACTAGAAGACTCGAGCGAGACGGGATGGGTGCGTTCAAGCACCCACTCCCGCTCTCGTCTCGACGTCTCTGTTTTTTTGGTTTTGTGGTCTTTTCTTGATAAAGAAAAGAATACTAGGCCTAGTGTATTTTATTAAATACACACTAGTGTCGTAGAGCAAACAGTGAAGCGCTTGAGCGCGCTCCATGTTTGTCTACGACTAAGTTACTAGTGGAAATGGCCTCAAAATTTTCGCTGTCAAGGGGTCTGAAACATTTTGTTACCAGACAGCGTTCGAGGCCACGGACGAGAGCGGACGAGTGGAAAGGGAAAACCTGGGCAAAATCCCTTCTGTTTCAACTCAAGAACAAGCGTAAGCGGCTTCACCGCACGAGTCTATAAAAGAGCATGCTAACGCTCGACTATGTCACCACCGAACTTGTCAGACCCCGCACTTCAACGTCTCATCGACGCCGCCGCTGAGCGGGCGGCTGAGCGTGCCGTCGCGCGTGCGTTCGGCAATCTCGGCCTCGATCCCTCCGATCCTGATCACATCCGGGAGTGGCACGCTGACCAAGCGTGGACAAGATCCGCGCGAGACGGGAGCCGCAAGATCTCGATGACAGTGAAGACAACGGTGATCGGCTCGATCACGACCGCGGTGCTTTTCGCGATCTGGAGAGCGATCCAAGCCACGACCGCCGGCCAGTAACCGGACCGCACGGCCCATAAAGTCCGCGTTGTAAAGTCTTTTCAACGGCTTAACGAAAGGACTTCACGATGCCCGACCCCCGCCCCCCGATCCCGCGCAGGATCCTGCTCGCCCTCGCCGCTGGCGACATGACGCTCTTGGAAGCTCAGCGCGAAACCGGTCTCAAGAAGAACAAGCTCTTCCGGAGCCTCGCAAAAATGGTCCTCGCCGGCGACGCCCCGGACGATCTCCTGCGCTACGCTTCGATCAAATCCGTCTACGACACGCTGGACCCCGCGCTGGTCCCGACTGCCGAGGCGGGCGAGGTCGCCGCGCTCCGCCGCAAGCTCCGTGAAGCCCAGACCCGGGCGCGGGATGCGGAAGAGAAAGCGCGCGACGAGAACGCCTTGGCGGAGATCATCGCCGGCCTGACCGCCGCCCCCGCGAACCCGCCAGCATGGGTCACTGACAGCGTCGATCACATCGTGAACGGCAAGACCGCCAGCGTGCCCATCCTGTGTCTCGGCGACTGGCACTACGGCGAGCGTGTGAACCCGTCTGAAGCTGGGGGGTACCAGTTCAACGCGGCAATCGCTGAAGACCGGATCCGCCGCACGATCGAGAAGACCGCCTCTCTCACCCGTGACGCCCTCGCAGGCTTGGAATATCCTGGCATCGTGTGTGCTCTGCTCGGCGACATGACGTCCGGCGCCCTCCACCCTGAACTCGCGGAGAGCGATGAGTACAGCGTCTTCATGGCCATCCTTCGGGTGCGCGATCTCATCGTCGGCGCCATCCGCGCCCTGGCCGACGAGTTCGGCAGGGTCTTTGTTCCTACGGCGGTCGGAAATCACGGTCGCAGCTTCGACAGGAAACCCCGCGCCAAGGGCTACACCGAGCGCAACAGCGACTGGCTGATCTACCAGCTCGTCGCCCGCGAATTCCAGAACGACCCGCGCGTCACTGTGATGATCCCGGACGCCGGCGAGACGGTCTTCCGCGTCTACGGTCGCACTTTCCTGCTCACGCACGGCGATCAGCTGGGCACGCGTGGCGGCGACGGCATTATAGGCGCGATCGGGCCCGTCATGAGGGGGAGCCTTAAAACGATCAGGTCCGTCCAGAGCCTCGGGATCGATGTCGACCATCTGATCGTGGGGCACTGGCACCAGTCCCTCTACCTGCCCAACGTGACCGTGAACGGGGCCCTGAAAGGCCCGGATGAGTACGCGTTGCGCATGCTCCGCGCCCCGGCTGAAGACCCGTCGCAAACGCTGATGATCCTGCATCCGGAACACGGCGTGACTTTCCGCCAGCCGCTTTTCTTGAAAGACGATGCCTGCCCCGACCGGACCCGCGAGGCTACAAGCTCCCGCTGGCTCGAGGTGCTCGGAGACGCCGCGTGAAGACCCGGACCGGCGCAAACGGCGTTGCCCTGCCGCCACTCTCGCCGCAGAACGCGGCGAAGCGGGTCAGGTCTGCCCGCTACCAGCTCATCAAGTCTAAGACGATCGACGCGGCCCTAGCTCTGCAGAAAGCGGAGCGGGACCATCGCGACGCGGTTCGCGATCACCTGAGCCTCGCCGTCAACAACGCGCGCCCCCGGCTCCTGGTCCTGGGCTATGGCCGCCATGGGAAAGACACGGTGGCCGAGATGCTGCGGGATCTGCACGGGTTCCGGTTCATCTCCTCAAGCGAATTCGTCGGACGGGAATGCATCTGGGATAGCTGGGGTCGAGATCGGTATCCGGACTTCGACGCGATGTATGCCGACCGGCACAACCACCGTGAGACGTGGATGGAGCTGATCGCGGCTTACAACACGCCTGACAAGACCCGGACGGCGAGGACGATGCTTGAGCGCGGCTATGATCTCTACGTCGGGATGCGCCGGCTCGATGAGCTCGAGGCCAGCCGTCACCTGTTTGACCATGTCATGTGGGTCGACCGGTCCCAGCACCAGCCGCCCGAGACCGGCAGCATGGATATCACCATGGAGAACGCCCGCACGGATCTGGTCATCGACAACAACGGCACGCTCGACGATCTGCGAGAACATGTCGCCGCCTTCATCGCTAGCATCACCTGAGCCCGACGCATGCACGCCCTGAAATTCCGCTTCCGCACCACCGCCCACGCATAGAAAAAGGCCGGAACTTTCGCCCCGACCTCTCAAGTCTTCACCCCCCGTTTTCCTTTCCACTCGCCCCTTACTTGCCCGCTTCTTTCGCCCGCCGCTTCGAGTTCTTGTGCGCCACCCTCCTCTTGTAGTACGCCCCGGCGAGCAGCGTAGCTTTGTCCGCCTGCTCACCGCCGAATGCGCTCAGCAGCGCCGAGGCCTTCGCGCTGAGCCTCAGCTGGCCCAGGTGGTATCCGGCATCGAAAGCCTGCTCTTCCCGCTCCGTTTGCAGCTGAGCACGCACATCCCGAACGCCGCCGCTCACTTCATCGTCGATCTCTTCGCGCGCCTCGTCGTCGATGCGGTTTTGAATCATGATCAAGTCGATCGAGCTCATCGCGCGAAGATCGTCCTTGTCGAGACCGCTGGTCTCCGCCGCCAGCCGAACCAGCTCCTCCCGCCGCCCGGACTGCTCCCCGGCCATACGCTCGGTCCTGCACCGCTCTTCCGCGCGCACCCCCGCCGCCCGCATCATTTTTTGCATCACTGATGCCTCGCACGTGTCGAAGAAGTCTGCGCGCCGCACGACTGATCCGTCTTTCTTGAACTGAAAGAACGCGTTGAACCGTGGCTCAATGAGCCGCGTGACGATGATCTCGCACACGATGTCGCCGCCCGCTCTCTTCTCCGGCACCGAAACCACCCAGTCCCCCGCTTCATCGCGAAGCTGCGTCCAGTCCCGCGCCCGCGCCTGCGCATCGCGCAGCTTGCGGGTCATGGTCGGACCCGCCTCTTCGCGCTTGCGCGCCTTGACGATCGTCATCTCTGACAAGTCGAGCATCTGCGCCGCGAGCTTCTGCCAGCCGCGATCCGACTTGCCGACAAGCGCCATGGCTTCCCGTTCCCACTGCTCGAACTTCATTCTCTCCGCAGCCATTTCCGGCCTCCATTTTTCATCCGCTGACCGACACGTAGCGCAAAAAATGATACCGCTCAAGCAAAAAGTTTGATTATGCACGTTGACTTGTGGCGAATCATCAGCCATAAAGAGTGTGCGGACGGGGGATCGGGTCCGCTTTTAGACTGCAAGAGGACCAGACAATGCAGAACAAGAAGGCTCTCATCGACTACA
>JAUHVK010000040.1 GCA_030425145.1 Alphaproteobacteria bacterium
TACGACGCAATCCTCGATGCAGGCTGCCAGGCCTGGAACAACCTGATCGCCCTCCCGGACGTCATCACGTCGATCGGATCAAGAGATTGGGTGAAAGTGGGTCGATGATCGGAGCCCTTGGTATAAAATGTAGGGTGCGTGATTTCACACACCACTGGCACCGTGCACGCCAACGCGCTGGAATCACCCCAACAACCCTTCAAACTCCCGCCATTCCCCCTTGGACATGCCGGAGTTTTCCTGCGTCACGGTCTCGCCCTTGAGCATCCGCCGGACGCAATCAAGTGCAGTCGAAGAGAGCGTCGCGCCCCCCATGCGGTAATCCTCGAAGGCGCGGTAGGCGAAGGGGACCCAGTCGGCGACGACTTTGCAAATCTCTTCGGCGTAAACCCTTATTTCATACTGCGCGTGCGAATCTGCCCGGAGTCGGAGGAAATGGAGCAGATTGTGCAGATCGACCTTCCAGTACCATTGCGTGTAGATGTTCGCGGGCAGGTTCATCCGGGCCAGTTCGCGGGCCAGTCCCTGCTGGCCGTCCTGGTTGATCATCTCTTCGTAATGATCATAGCAGCGCATCGCGTCATCGCGCAGATAGCGCAGCACGCGGTCCGCTTCCTCGCCTTCCAAAGCTTCGCCGCGCCCCTGGTTGTTCACCACCGACTGCGCGGCAAGGTGTTCGGGCGCGGGAATATAAAACTCCCGGTCAAGGATCGAATAGCGGGCGGAGTATTCGTTCACGTTGGCAGTGCGGTGCCGGATCCACTGCCGCGCGACGAAAACGGGCAGTTTGACGTGCAGCTTGATCTCGCACATCTCGAACGGGGTCGAATGCCAGTGCCGCATCAGGTAGCGGATCAGCCCTTCGTCATTCTGAACCGACTTGGTGCCTTTGCCGTAGGAGACACGCGCCGCCTGACAGATCGCGGCATCATCGCCCATGTAGTCGACAACCCGGATGAACCCATGGTCCAGCACCGGATAGGCAGTATACAGATGCTGCTCCATGCCTTCGCTGACCGCGCGCAGCGTCTGTAGCGGCGCGCTGCGCTGTTCGATGATTTCGGCCTCTTGTTCCGGCGACAGGGGCATGGCGAATCCTTTCCCACTAGGATGAGTCGCCGCCGACTATATCTCGCGGGTTTGCTGGTAGGAACCACCAAGGATGGTGTCGTGCAGCAAGGCCGCAGTCAGGGGCTTTTTCAACCACCCCGCCCTGCTTTGCGTTGACTTTCATATCGGCCTGCCGGATTTTCCCTCAAGTGGTCGAGAAAAAGGCCAAAACAATCCAGGGCAGTTTATTCCATGACGCGCATTCTCTTACTTATTCTTTGCTTGGGTTTTGTAGCCGCCTGCGAGAGCGGCGGTGGGGATGTCCTGCAAAGCGGCAGCGGCGACGGCACCGATGGCGGCACGGACGGCGATGGCGGCACTGATGAACAGCCGATCACCAGCGATCGCGGCACCCCGGAACTGCCCCCCGGCACCAGCAATCCGACACCGAATTCCCAGATCGTCCGCCGCGAAGATCGGGACGAAGAAACAGGTGGCGGTTATGCCACCAATATCCAATACCTGAATGACCAAGGTCAGGACGAATTCTTCGTCGACAACATCGCCTTTGATGGCAACAACGTCTACACCCGTGGTGATCCCGTCACCGGCGTGGCACAGCTTGGGTCCTTCGCCGTGTACGAGGGCGCGGAAACCACCGAAGACCCGGTCACCGGCGCCACGCTGCGCACCTTCACCTATCGCGCGATCTACGGGCGCAGCACCAATGGCGCAACAGAGTTCGCCATCGTGCGCTCTGGCTCTTACGTCGATTACGGCTTTGGCGGGTTCGTCTACCAGCGCAACGGCATCGACGATAACGGCGACGAAGTGCGGCTTGTCCTGCCCGAAGAGGGTGATGCGAGCTACACAGGCGATTACGCTGGCATTCGCGTCTTCACTGGTCGCGGCGGGCTCGAATACGTTGATGGCGATGCCGAAATGATCGTCGACTTCAAGGACTTCAACGACGGCAACCGGGGCGTCGCACTGTTTGTCAACAATCGCCGCCTCTATGACATCAACGGCACCGAAATCACCCGTGCTTATCTCGATGCGCTTGGCCGCGGCGATGAGGCGGATGATGGATCGTCCACGCGGTCACTCATTCAGGATACCGATGCCGACGGCAACCCTGTCCTGCCCACCATCCGCCCGGTCATTTCGCCGGATGACGCCGATTCCAACGGGGAAATCGCGGGTAACATTTTCGAGGTTGCCGAATTCGACAATGGCGAAGTCATCGAAAGTGGTGAAGGCACCTACTATGCCATCATGTCGGGCGAAGACGCAGGCGAAATCGTCGGTGTGCTTGTGATGACCGGCAATGACCCGCGGTTCGACGACGACACCACCTACCAGGAAACCGGTGGGTTCATCGTCTACCGCCGCTGATGCCACGCTGGTCGCGGCGGATCGGCGTTGCCCTTGGCGCGCTTGCCTTCGCTGCGGCGCAGGCTTCGGCTCAGGCGGTTCTGTCGCCTGAGCAAATGCGCGAATTGGCGGGCCAAGCCGTTCTGCAAAGGCAAGCCGGGCTGGCCTTTGACCTGACCGGCGCGCTGATCGCACGCGATGAGGGCGATCTGGATGCCCATCTCATCCGATCGCGCGCAGCCCGAAATCTTGGCAGAAACGACGACGCGGTCGCCCATGCGCGCCGCGCGTGGCAGCTCGCCGAAGACGAAACCGCGCGCTATGCGGCGGCATTGGCGATGGCGCAGGCGCTCTCCTCCTCGGGGCGGCGCACGGCTGCCCAGCTTTGGCTGCGCCGCGCGGTTCAGATTGCACCGAATGAAGCGCAAAAGGCCCGCGCAGCCGAGGATTTCCGCTATGTGCGTCGCCAGAACCCGTGGGCTACAGCCCTGCGCTTTTCGGTGACGCCCAGATCCAACATCAACAATGGCAGCCGCAACGAAACCTCCGAACTCTTTGGCCTGCCATTCGAATTTGCACTCGAGGGTGAGGCGCGCGCCCTGTCCGGGGTAGAGATCTCCACAGGGGTCAGCACACGCTACCGGCTGGTCAATACCGACCGCAAACGCACCGATCTGCTCTTCGGCCTGTCGCACAAGACCTATGTCCTTTCCGACGACGCGCAGGAGATTGCGCCCGAGGCTGATGGTTCGGATTTCGCCACCAGCTCGGTCTTTGTCGGGCTGCAAGAGGATTACGCCCTGCCCGGCGGCCGGTCGCGGCTGGGGTGGGATGCACGGTTGGGGCGCACCTGGTACGGGGGCGACCCGCTGCTGAGTTACACGCGGCTTGGCCTGAACTATCGCCGCGCCGCAGGGGCCGACGGGATGCTGAGTCTATCGCTCAGCCACGAAGGCCAGACCGGCGAAGGCAGCCGCGAGGATGCCAGCATCTGGAGCGCTCAACTGGGCTACGGTATGGCGCTTGCCAATGGCAACACGCTGTCGGTCTCGACCGCGTTCATCACTTCGGAAAGCGATGCCGACTATCTGGACTATACGCAGCGCGCGATTTCCGCACGCTATGTCATTGCCAAACCGGTCGGCCCGGCGCAGCTCGAGTTTGGTTTGACCCTGTCCGATAAACAGCATGACCGGTCAAACCTGACGGCGGATGAGCGAAACGAGCGCAGCGTCAAGGCAAGCATCACGGCGGCGCTGCCGGAGATGGTTTTTTACGGGTTCATTCCGACGATCACCGTGAATGCGGAGCGCACGCACGCCAATATCGACCTCTACGAGACCGAGAATTTCGGCATTCAACTGGGCATCCGTTCGGCCTTCTGACACCCATTTCACCCTCGACATCGCGGCGATTTGGCCTAGCCTCTCAGAGAACCAAACGAAGAGGATACTATGCCGCTACGCTACCTGCACACCATGGTCCGCGTGAAAGACCTAGAGGCGTCGATGAAATTCTACGGCCTGCTCGGGCTGAAAGAGACCCGGCGCACGGACAGCGAAAAAGGCCGGTTCACGCTGATCTTCATGGCCGCCGAAGGCCAGGAAGAATGTCCTGTCGAACTGACCTATAACTGGGATGGCGATGACGGATTGCCGTCGGACAGCCGCCATTTCGGCCACCTCGCCTATCGCGTGGATAATATCTACGAGATGTGTCAGCACCTGATGGACAACGGAGTCACGATCAACCGCCCGCCCCGAGACGGGCACATGGCCTTTGTGCGCTCGCCCGACAATATCTCGATCGAACTGCTGCAGGCTGGGGATTCGCTGCCACCGCAGGAGCCCTGGGTCAGCATGGAAAACACCGGGCACTGGTGATGTCATGTGGCGCGCTCTGACAGCGTTGATTGTTGCGCTTGTGACCGGGGTGTCGTCCCCGGCGCTTGCGCAGCAGTCGCACTGTCGGCTCGCCCTGCTTCTTGCCCTTGATGTGTCGTCTTCGGTCGATGCCGAGGAATACATTCTGCAACGCGACGGTCTGGCCGCCGCGTTGGACGATCCGCTGATCCGCAGTGCAATTCTGGATGGCAACGGCCACGTGTCGATGGCGATCTATGAATGGAGCGGCCGCCGCCAGAGTGCGATCGTCAGCAACTGGACCGCGCTCACCGATGACATGGCCATTGACCGGGTGATCCAAAACCTCGTCTCCAATCCCCGAAGCCATACGCGGTTTCCGACGGCGATGGGCTATGCGCTGGGATACGGCGCAACTCTTCTGTCGCGTGGCCCCAACTGTGACCGTCAGGTGATCGACCTTTCGGGGGACGGCGAAAACAATGACGGCTTTCCGCCGCATATGGCCTACAAGAATTTCCCCTTTTCCAATGTCACTGTGAACGGTCTGGCCGTTTTGGGCGGGTCCGATGACGTGCTGGACTATTTTCACCGCGAGGTGCGCTTTGGCTTTGGCGCATTTGTGGAAACGTCCGAAGGGTATCAGGGCTATCGTGAGGCGATGACGCGCAAGCTTTTTCGCGAACTCAACGACATGATCCTGAGCGCCAATCCGGTCAACGCCAAGCGCCCCGGTTAATAGATATAGCGGATCTGGTCGGTCCAATACCGTTCCATGCGGCGCAGCGTGCCGCTCATCTCTTCAAGCGTGTTGTGGTCGATAACGTTGGTGGCGATCAGCCCGTCCGCATGTCGGGCAAAAAGCGCCGAGATCAGATCACGAATTTCCCGCCCCCTTGGCGTCAGCCTGACGCGTACTGACCGGCGATCAATTTCGCAGCGCTGGTGGTGCATATAACCCATGTCCACCAGCTTTTTCAGGTTATAGCTGACATTGCTGCCCTGATAGTAGCCGCGGGTTTTCAATTCCCCGGCCGTCACCTCGTTATCGCCGATGTTGAACAGCAGGAGCGCCTGTACTGCGTTGATTTCGATGATTCCGACCCGTTCGAATTCATCCTTGATCACATCCAGCAGCAAGCGGTGAAGCCGTTCTACCAGTGCGAGCGCTTCGAGATAGCCGTCCAGCATACCGCTGGCACCGCCCCGTGTCACAGATGCATGAATGCTCATTCGTTTCTCCGCCTTGTCCGTCAGGCAGGAGAATCGACCATAAACCCCAATAATCGGTTAAATCCGCAAAACTCTTTGCGGTTCACTTCTGAAATGCGACCTCCGAGATATCCGAGATCATGTCGCGCAGCGCCTCGGGTGCGGGTTTCTGCCCGCTGACCCACTGGTACAAATCCTGATCATTCTCCGACAAAAGCGCGTCATACCGATCGAGCATCGCGTCGTCGAAACCGTCAAGCCGCTGCTCGGCGTAGCGCGACAGGATGATGTCCATTTCCTTGATCCCACGGCGCATCGATCGCATGGAAAGCCGCTTGAGGCGATGTTCACGCGGTTCGGTCATGTTGGTTTCACCATCAGGTTGCGCAGGCGTTTTTCCAGTCTGGCCAGTTGTTCGGCCTTGCTGTGAAGGTCAGATTTCATTTCGCGGATTTCAAGAATGATCTCGGTCAGATCGGCCGGCATGGTTTCGGCATCCGGGTTTTCGACGCCTTCGCCTTCGCCGTTGATCAGCCACATCATTGAAACATTCAGCAGACCAGCCAACATCGACAGACGGTTGGCCCGCGGTTCGGCGACATCGTTTTCCCAGTTCCGCAACGTGCTTTTCTTGACACCCAGACGCTTGGCCAGCGCCTCCTGTGTCATACCCGCTGCTTCGCGTGCCGCGGTCATTCGATCGCCGAAGGTTGCTATTTCAGGGGCATACCAATTCTGGTCGGTGTCGCTCATCAGTTTTCCTTTCGCGATCGTCGCTTGATCGTGTTTCTCGCCCACCCTAAGACAGTCCCGGTGCAATCACAAATAGAGGCCGACCATGCCGTTTCTCTCCGACACTCTTGCCCGCGTCAGCCCCTCGCCTACTGTGGCGGTTTCGCAAATGGCGATGGAACTGAAAGCCGCAGGTCACGATGTCATCGGTCTTGGTGCCGGTGAACCGGACTTTGACACACCCGACAACATCAAGGCCGCTGCGATTGCGGCGATTGAGGCGGGAAAAACGAAATACACTGCGGTTGATGGCATTCCCGAGGTCAAACGCGCGATCTGTGACAAGTTCAAACGCGAGAACGGGCTGGACTACACACCGTCGCAGGTGGCGGTGTCCACCGGCGGCAAACAGGTGCTGTACAACGCGCTGCTGGCAACGCTGAACCCCGGTGACGAGGTCATCATCCCTGCCCCCTATTGGGTCAGCTATCCCGACATGGTGCGGCTGGGCGGTGGTGAGCCGGTGATCGTGGAAACCACGATCGAGAACGGGTTCCGCCTGACGCCCGAGGCGCTTGAGGCGGCAATCACGCCCAAGACCAAGTGGTTCATTTTCAACTCGCCTTCGAACCCTACAGGTGCGGGTTATGGACACAACCAATTGAAAGCTTTGACAGATGTGCTGATGCGGCATCCCCATGTCTGGGTGATGACCGACGACATGTACGAACACCTGGCCTATGACGGGTTCCAGTTCTGCACCCCCGCGCAGGTCGAACCGGGTCTGTATGACCGCACTCTGACGGTCAACGGTGTGTCCAAAGCCTATGCCATGACCGGCTGGCGGATCGGCTACGCGGCTGGCCCCGAGCACCTGATCGCCGCAATGCGCAAGTTGCAGTCGCAATCCACCACCAACCCCTGCTCGATCAGCCAGTGGGCGACGGTTGAGGCCCTGAACGGCCCGCAGGAGTTTCTGGCCGAGCGCAACGAGGCGTTCCGCAAACGGCGCGATTTGGTGGTCGCCGGGCTGAACGCCTGCGAGGGTATCACCTGCGCCGTGCCGGAAGGCGCGTTTTACGTTTACCCCTCCATCGCGGGCTGCATCGGCAAGACCAGCGCGGGCGGCAAACTGATCGACAACGACGAAGCCTTTGCAACGGCGCTTCTTGAAGAACACGGTGTGGCGGTTGTGTTCGGCGCGGCCTTCGGCCTCAGCCCCTATTTCCGCGTCAGCTATGCCACGTCCGAGGACGCTTTGGCGGACGCCTGCAAACGGATTCAGTCTTTCTGTGCAGGCATGAGCTGACACAGAAAGGTGTGATGGATTGAAACGCCCCGGCAGACCGACCGTCCAAAGGCTGGTTTGCCGGAAGGTAAATTGGTAGCCTGTCAAAAAGCGGGCATGAGGCGAGTATGGCGGGAGACCTTCCTGAATATTACTTCAGGGTACGTGAGAACGGCGCGCTTGTGTTTCGGGTCGATACCGAAAACCCGCAGCGCCGGATCGAGATGGACCAGATCGCGGTCGTCAATATCCGCAATGGCGAAATCAAACCGCATGGTGACCGTACACTGAGCGAAGACGATGTCGCGGTCATTCGGGGCTGGATGCAGGAACGGCAGGGGATCCTTGCGGACCGCGATGTCGATGACATTCTGCGCACGGTCGATCACCTGAACCTCACCACCCAATGGGCGCAGTCCCGTGCCACCAGTGAACAGCTAGACACCGTCACCGACGCGCTGCTTCTCGCCATGCACGACCTGCGGGGCGTTCTGGTCCGGCGTAAGGCTGAGCGGTTGATGCAGGCGGACAAGAGCAATTGAGACACAGCGCAGCTGCGGATCACGGCACGCTGGCGCTTCCCCCTCGTCGCACGCTCTGCCATACTGGCGCAAAGCAACAAAGACAGAGCAGCTGCCATGGCCGAAGACCTTCTCTCCGGACACGAACCGACCGACTACGACGCCTCTTCGATCGAAGTCCTCGAAGGGTTGGAGCCTGTTCGCAAACGCCCGGGCATGTATATCGGCGGCACGGATGAACGCGCGCTGCATCACCTCGTGGCCGAAGTTCTCGACAACTCCATGGACGAAGCGGTGGCGGGGCACGCCAACCGGATCGAGGTGGAACTGCACGAGGATTACGCCGTCACCATCCGCGACAACGGGCGCGGCATCCCGATTGATCCGCACCCCAAGTTTCCGGGCAAATCCGCCCTTGAGGTGATCCTCTGTACCCTGCACGCGGGCGGCAAGTTCTCGGGCAAGGCGTATGAAACCTCGGGCGGTCTTCACGGCGTGGGTGCGTCGGTTGTGAACGCGCTGTCGGATTCGATGGTGGTTCAGGTGGCCCGCAACAAAGAGCTGTTCGAACAACGCTTCTCTCGCGGCATTCCACTCTCCAAGGTGGAAAAGGTCGGCTCGGCACCGAACCGGCGCGGGACAACGACCACGTTTCACGCAGATGAGCAGATCTTCGGCCACCACCGGTTCAAACCTGCGCGTCTGTTCAAGATGGTGCGGTCGAAGGCCTATCTCTTCTCGGGTGTGGAGATTCGCTGGAAAAGCGCGATCAACGATGGAGAAACCCCGACCGAGGCCACGTTCCACTTCCCCGGCGGTCTGGCGGATTACCTGACCGAGACACTGGGCGGTGCGTCGACCTATGCCGACAAACCCTTTGCCGGGATGGTCGAGTTCCGCGAGAAGTTCAACGCGCCGGGCAAGGTGGAATGGGCGATCAACTGGACCCCATCACGCGACGGGTTCATCCAGTCCTACTGTAACACCGTCCCCACCCCCGAAGGCGGCACACACGAGGCCGGGTTCTGGGCGGCGATCCTCAAGGGCATCCGCGCCTATGGCGAGTTGTCGAACAACAAGAAGGCCGCGCAGATCACGCGCGACGACCTGATCACGGGCGGCTGTGCGCTGGTGTCGTGTTTCATCCGCGAACCGGAATTCGTGGGCCAGACCAAGGACCGCCTTGCGACAACCGAGGCGCAGCGCATGGTCGAAGGGGCCGTGCGCGACCACTTCGACAACTGGTTGGCGGCGGACACGAAATCCGCAGGCGCGATCCTCGACTTCCTCGTGTTGCGCGCGGAAGAGCGGTTGCGGCGGCGGCAGGAGAAAGAGACCCAGCGCAAGTCAGCGACCAAGAAACTGCGCCTTCCGGGCAAGCTGGTCGATTGCTCGGCCACATCGCGTGACGGCACAGAGCTGTTCATCGTCGAGGGCGACTCGGCGGGGGGATCGGCCAAGATGGCGCGGGACCGCAAGACACAGGCGCTTCTGCCGCTGCGCGGGAAGATCCTGAACGTGCTGGGCGCGGCCTCCTCCAAACTTGGCTCGAACGCTGAAATCAACGACCTGACACAGGCATTGGGTGTGGGTCTTGGCACCAAGTTCAATGTCGACGATCTGCGCTATGACAAGATCATCATCATGACCGATGCGGACGTCGATGGCGCGCATATCGCGTCGCTCCTGATGACCTTCTTCTTTACCCAGATGCGTCCGATGATCGACGCCGGGCATCTGTATCTGGCCTGCCCGCCTCTTTATCGCCTGACGCAGGGGGCCAAGCGGCTTTACGTGGCGGACGACGCCGAGAAAGAGCTGATGATGGAAAAGGGTCTTGGCGGCAAAGGCAAGATCGACGTCCAGCGCTTCAAGGGTCTGGGCGAGATGGACGCGAAAGATTTGAAAGAGACCACGATGGACCCGGCCTCGCGGAAATTGATCCGTGTGACCATCGACGAGGACGAACCGGGCGAAACCGGCGATCTGGTGGAACGGCTGATGGGCAAGAAGCCGGAGCTGCGGTTCCAGTATATTCAGGAGAACGCGCGGTTTGTTGAGGAGTTGGATGTTTGAGTTAGGTACTTAGCGTAAACCCAATACGGAAAGCAGGTTTGCTTCGGATAGGAAATCGGGCACATCCTCAGTTTCGCGAAGCGCGAGAGCTTTGTTAAGCTTTGTGCCCTTGTGAGTGTAGACCCAATCGCGGGATGCTTCTGAAGCGACCAAAACAAAGTCCGTTTTCCTAGACACCGACTTCTTGATTATGGCTCCTCTGGCTGACAACTCATCTTCTAAAATTCGCCGTGGCTTTATGGAAAAATCTCCAGTTAAGACAATTTGCTTTTCAGAGAAATCAAAATCAACGTCTATCTTGTAGGCGTCGAAGACAGGAACGTTACCTAGAGATGAGACCCCTGTATCACAATAAGCATCTCCAACAATGCGCGTGATTGCTTTGCATATCTCAACAGACTCGGAGGTTGAAATGACTCCATCGTCGACTGCGTCGAGGCAAACGGAAACTAAGCTGCGCGACGGTGGGTCTGCAAGAATGGCGGAGTTCTGTCCGAATTTCTCAATAAGATAAGCTGCTTCGTTCATAGTAATTTTGTCGTCACAAGCGATACCAGCGCAGAAACCGAAAAAACGATTAATAGTGCTTTTCTCGCATTCAGCATCGACATTGTTTAGCCGAATTTCAACGAAGTCCTCCAAAGTATCAAATTCTAAGAGATCAGCAGAATAGTCTTCAAGAATTTCCTTGGCATCATCGTCAACGGTTTGCCTCAAGAATTCTACGCATTGCGCGACAAGAGGCTCAACTTCATCAGCTTCAATGAAACCGCTAGCAACTATCCCTTCGATGAAACCAGTAAAATAGCAGAACCTTTTCGTCGTGTTGGCAACTTTATGGATTTGTGCCAGATCATCGTCGGTGAGCAACTCAACCATAGAATACTTTCCTGAAATACACACAAGCTAAAGCTTATTCACTGTCGTAGTTAAAATCAATTGCAGTTGTGAGCGCCATCGCCAGACCGCGGGGTGGCGTCCTCAGATCGAACGGCGCGCTTTATGGTGGCCAAGTCCGAACGAAATATGAGCGTTGCGCATACGGTTGCCAATCGCCAGCCCGGGGGGCGGTCTGGCGATGGCGCGGGCACCTTCGGTGCTGTTCCGCGCCGGGTGCGATGTTCGTTGAGAAAACCGTAAGCGCCCGACCCTGGGTGGGCGCGCGCAGCCTCTGAACTAAGCGAAGCAGCGTCACGCGCATGACGGTGGTTCTGGGCAAACGACACGCCAATGCGCCCTCCCTGGGGGAGGGTCGGGCGCGGCCCGTCCTTCGGACGGGCTGAATTGCTCGAACCGTGTATTGTATTCATGTGCCGAGGCATCGCCCGAAATCCAAAAAGAGGTGACGTCACCTGAGTTGGGTGGACATCCTCTCCCCCGTGCAGAGCCTCTGACGAGGCTCCGAACCTGTACCCCGAAGGGCCTGTTGAAACGCGTCTCTCATGGTCTGAACGCACATAAAGCGTCCGTAGAGAGAGGGTAGTCGCCTGGGGTGTTCCGCCAAAAGACGGAACGGGTCTCGGAACCGATGGGCGGGAGGTATCGGGCGGAAGGGTTAAGAGCGCGAAAATGCACCGTGCGGTGCGTGCGCCCTGCCCCCTACGTAAAACGAAAAAGCCCCGCCTCATGGGCGGGGCTTTGATCGTCCCTTGCGGGCGTGATCTTATTCTTCGTCGGCGGCTTCGAACTCGGCGATACGTGCCTTGTCGGCTGCGCCTTTTGCGTCGACGTCACGGTCGACGAATTCGATGATCGCCATCGGTGCCATGTCGCCATAGCGGAAGCCGGCTTTCAGGATGCGGATGTAGCCACCCTGACGCTCTGCATAGCGCGGGCCGAGGACTTCGAACAGCTTGGCGACGTCCTTGTCTTCCTTCAGCTGTGCAGCGGCCTGGCGGCGCGCGTGCAGGTCACCGCGCTTGCCCAGCGTGATCAGCTTCTCAACGATCGGGCGCAGTTCCTTGGCTTTCGGCAGGGTTGTCTTGATCTGCTCATGTTCGATGAGCGAGCCAGCCATGTTTGCAAAGAGCGCCTTGCGGTGCTCGTGTGTGCGGTTCAGGCGGCGGTAGCCTCGTGCGTGACGCATGTGTCTTCTCCTAATGTGCCCTCTACGGGCGTTTTTGCTTTGTCCGGCCGCAGATGCGTGTCAGCGACTCTCCTTGGGGCGGATGCCCGGGTGTGGTGCGGCGGGGATTACACCCCGCCGAACCGAATTAAAAGTTGTCTTCCAGCTTTTTCGCCAGGTCTTCGATGTTGTCTGGCGGCCAGTCCTCGACATCCATGCCAAGGTGCAGACCCATGCCGGACAGCACTTCCTTGATCTCGTTCAGCGACTTGCGGCCGAAGTTCGGGGTGCGGAGCATCTCGGCTTCGGTTTTCTGGATCAGGTCGCCGATATAGACGATGTTGTCGTTCTTCAGGCAGTTCGCCGAGCGTACGGACAGTTCCAGTTCGTCCACCTTCTTGAGCAGAAGCGGGTTGAACTCGAGACCATCGTCGTCGTCCTGCGGACGGGAGGATTCCGGCTCGTCGAAGTTGACGAAGATCGACAGCTGGTCCTGGATGATACGCGCGGCATAGGCCACGGCGTCTTCCGGTGTCAGCGATCCATCGGTTTCGATCTTCATGGTCAGCTTGTCATAGTCCAGAACCTGACCTTCGCGGGTCGGCTGCACGTCATAGGCGACTTTCTTGACCGGCGAATAGATCGCATCGATCGGCATCAGGCCGATGGGCGCGTCTTCCGGCTTGTTCTTGTCGGCAGACACGTAGCCCTTGCCTGTGTTGACCGTCAGTTCCATGTAGAGGTCCGCACCATCGTCGAGGTGGCAGATCACGTGGTCGCGGTTCAGCACTTCGATGCCGTTGGTTTCCGAGATGTCACCGGCAGTGACAACGCCCGGGCCTTTGGCATTGATGGACACGCGCTTGGGGCCTTCGACTTCCATGCGGAGCGACACACCCTTGAGGTTCAGAACGATGTCGGTCACGTCTTCACGTACACCGGCCACGCTCGAGAACTCGTGCAGAACGTTGTCGATCTGAACGCTGGTGATGGCCGCGCCCTGAAGCGACGACAGCAGCACGCGACGCAGCGCGTTGCCAAGGGTCAGACCAAAGCCCCGCTCCAGCGGTTCTGCAACAACCGTTGCCACGCGCGACGGGTCAGCGCCCGGCTTGACGTCAAGCTGTGTCGGCTTGATCAGTTCTGCCCAGTTTTTGTGGATCATGCGTCCCTCCATTCCTGTCTTTGCCCCATGTCCGAAAGGCAAAAACGCCCGAGGTTAAAATGACGAAAGCACGACCCCACCAAACGGCGGGGCCATGCCTGAGTTGTGTTCGCTATTAGACGCGACGGCGCTTCGGCGGACGGCAGCCGTTGTGCGCGATCGGGGTCACATCACGGATCGAGGTGATGTTGAAACCGACAGCGGCCAACGCGCGCAGAGCCGATTCACGACCCGAACCGGGGCCCTGTACTTCGACTTCGAGCGTCTTAACGCCATGTTCCTGTGCCTTGCGGCCCGCATCTTCGGCAGCCAGCTGGGCCGCGTAGGGTGTGGATTTCCGCGAGCCTTTGAAGCCCATGGTGCCGGCGGACGACCAGGAGATCGCGTTGCCCTGCACGTCGGAGATCAGGATCTTGGTGTTGTTGAAGCTGGAGTTCACATGTGCGACGCCAGCTGCGATGTTCTTGGAGACCTTCTTCTTGCCTCCGCGACGGGTATCACGTGCCATTGGTGCAGACCTCCCTTATTTCTTCTTACCGGCGATGGCCTTTGCGGGGCCTTTGCGGGTACGAGCGTTGGTGTGGGTCCGCTGACCGCGCACCGGAAGGTTGCGACGATGACGCAGACCGCGGTAGCAGCCAAGGTCCATCAGGCGCTTGATGTTCATTTGTACTTCGCGGCGCAGGTCGCCTTCGACAGTGTAGTTCGCGTCGATATGTTCGCGAACAGAGAGCACTTCGGCATCGCTGAGCTCGTTAACACGACGGGTCGGGTCGATACCGACGGCCTCGCAAATGGCTTTTGCGGAGGTATGGCCAATACCGGTGATGTAGGTGAGGGCGATTGGAACACGCTTCCCTGTGGGAATGTTCACGCCAGCAATACGTGCCACGTATGACTTCCTTTTCGTTGCGGGTCCGTAGCGCCAGACCCTTTTTTCACAACATAAGGCCCGTCGGTTTTACCCTTGGGGCCTTGAGCTGATCAGGTGATCCGCAGACGGGCGCGCCCCGCGCTGCGACGGTGATTCTCTTTTAAGAGATGGCGGTAGATAGGAGTGATTGGCTGTGGCGTCAACCCTCGTCTCACCGCTTGTTCTTGCTTGTCATGGAATAGTCGGCTCATCACAAACAAAAGGCTTTGAAACGATAAGAGCGAGGACGTTCGACCGCCCTCGCCTTATAGCTTATGCGAGTACTTTCGCGATGTCCGCTTTCACGGCGGACATTTCGCCCAAGCCGTCAACCGAGGACAGTTGCCCCTTGGCATAGTAGTAGCCAATCAGCGGCGAGGTTTTCTTGTAGTACTCCATCAGACGCTGCTTGAGGCTTTCCTCATTGTCGTCCGCGCGGCGCTTGAATTCGGTGCCGCCGCAGTTGGAGCATTTACCATCCGCCGGGATCGGCTTGGTGTTGTCGTTGTAGACCTCACCGCAGGACCCGCAGGTGGAGCGCGCCGTGATGCGGGCCACGAGCGCATTATCGTCGACCTGCATCTCAATCACGGCGTCGAGGGTCTCACCCTCTTGTTCCAGCAACTCGGCCAAAGCGTCTGCCTGGGCCAGAGTGCGCGGGAAGCCGTCAAAGATGAAGCCGCCCTTTTTGTCGCCTTTGAGCTTTTCCCGGATCAGACCAATCACGATCTCGTCCGTCACCAGCTCTCCGCGGGCCATCACGTCGGCGACGATCTTGCCCATTTCGGTTCCGCTGTCCTTGGCTTCGCGCAGCATGTCGCCCGTCGAAAGCTGGATCATGTTACGTTCGTCACAAAGGAACCGCGCCTGTGTGCCTTTGCCCGCACCCGGCGGGCCCAATAGTATGATATTCATCGGCGCGCCGGGCTCCGTCTCTTGGTCTTGGCCTTACCCTTACCGCGCAGTTGCGACTTTTGAATGAGACCTTCGTATTGGTGTGCCAGAAGGTGGCTTTGAACCTGCTGGATCGTGTCCATGGTCACCGACACCACGATGAGCACGGATGTGCCGCCGAAGTAGAACGGAATTGCGAACTGACCGCGCAGGATCTCGGGCATGAGGCAGACAGCCGTCAGGTACGCCGAACCAAGAACCAGCACACGGTTGACCACGTATTCGAGATACTCGGCGGTCTTCTTGCCCGGACGGATGCCCGGAACAAAGCCGTTCTGGTTCTTCAGGTTGTCTGCAACGTCATCCACCTTGAACGACACGTTGAAGGTGTAGAAGTACGCGAAGAAAACGATCATCGCCCCGAAGAACAGCAGGTACAGTGGCTGACCCGGCCCGAAATAGGCGAGGATGGTCGACATCACCGGACCGGTCTGCTGACCGCTGAAGGTGCTGATCGTCGTCGGCAGCAGCAAGAGCGAGCTGGCGAAGATCGCCGGGATCACGCCCGACGGGTTGACCTTGACCGGCAGGTGGCTGCTCTGCGCCTCTGCGATCTTCATGCCCATCTGACGACGGGGATACTGGATCGTGATCTTGCGCAGCGCCCGTTCCATGAACACCACGAACATGATCACCGCAATGACCATGAGGATCACCCCCACGATTACAGCAGGGCTGATGGCGCCCGAACGACCCGAAGCAAAGAACTGTGCCAGAGCGGCGGGGACTTCGGCGATGATGCCAACGAAGATGATGAGCGAGATGCCGTTGCCGACACCACGGGCGGTGATCTGCTCACCCAGCCACATCAGGAACATGGTCCCGCCGACAAGGGTGATCACGCAGGATGCGCGGAAGAACCAGCCCGGATCGGTGACGAGATCACCTGCCTCAAGGCTGACAGCAAGACCGTACGCTTGGAAAGTGGCAAGAAAAACAGTGCCATAACGCGTGTATTGCGCGATTTTCTTGCGGCCCTGCTCGCCCTCTTTCTTCAACTGTTCCAGCGACGGCACCATGGAGGTCAGAAGCTGAACGATGATCGAGGCCGAAATATAGGGCATGATGCCGAGGGCGAAGATGCCCATACGGCCCAGAGCACCGCCGGTGAACATCGTCAGGATGCCTCCGATCCCCTGCTGCGCCTGCTCCATGAATTCGCGCAGGGCAATGCCGTCGATTCCCGGAACGGGAAGGAAGGTGCCGATGCGGTAAACGATCAGAAGGCCAAGCGTAAACAAAATACGGTTGCGCAAGTCGGTCGCTTTGCCGAGCGCAGCCCAGCTTGTATTCGCGGCCATTTGTTCTGCTGCTGATACCATGCGGGTCTCTTTTATGATGAACGCCGCCATGAGCGGTCCGGCTCAGGCGGCGTTTGGAAAGCTCTGGAGGGTATGTAAGCGGCGCCGAGGCCGCTCACAACCTCTTATTCGGCGGTTGTGACCGTCAGTGTACCGCCAGCCTTCTCAACCGCCTCGATGGCCGATTTGGAAGCGCCGGTGACGTTCAGGGCCACTTTCGCGGTGATGTCGCCTTTGGCGAGAACGCGGATACCGTCCAGCTTGCGACGAACCAGGCCGGACGTAACCAGCATATCCTCGTCGATGGCGGCTTTCGCGTCGAGCTTGCCCGCGTCGACGAATTTCTGGATCAGGCCCAGGTTCACAACAGCGTAAGACTTCCGGTTCGGCTTGTTGAAGCCACGCTTCGGAAGACGCTGGTAAAGCGGCATCTGGCCGCCTTCGTAGCCGGCAATGGCCACACCCGAACGGGATTTCTGACCTTTGATGCCACGGCCACCGGTTTTACCCATGCCGGAGCCCGGACCACGGCCAACGCGCTTCTTGCGCTTGGTTGCGCCGGGATTGTCGCTTAGTTCATGAAGTTTCATATCGCTTCTCCTTTGCCGGAACCGTCCCCGAAGCGATGTGGGACGAACGCGGCTTTTTTTGATTTTCAGACTCAGTGACCCTCGGGCCACCGGGGGCGTATAGAGGTGTTAGACAGCCTGATCAAGAGGGCACGGCGCTCATGATCGGGCATTCGGTGGATAGTACATCTGCGCGGTTATCGCCGCGAACTTGTTGAACTCTTCGAGAGGCACGATGTGACCTTTCTTGCCGGAGTCGATGGGCCACGGATCGTTGATGAACACAACATCTCCCATCTCGTCAGTAACACCAGTGATCACGATCGCATGTTGCCAGAGAAACCCGTCGGTTGTGTTGCTCCAAATCGGGCCGAAGCGCTGCAATGTATTGAGCAACGAAGCCACAGTAAATTGCGGCCGGTTGGCGGAAAGCATCGTGAACCCTTCGGCCCGCGCAAGTCCGGTATAATCCCGCGTTCCCCTGTCCGCGATCCACGCGTTCTGAAAGGCCGTTGTTTTCTGCTCACCAGTCTTGGTGGCGACTCCAGCATAGGCTTTCACCATCCGGATGCATGCGTGCCAGCAACTGTTCTCTTTCGTCTGCGGAATAAGCGGCACATCCATCGTATATTCGGCCATCGTTACAATCTCCCCCCGGTTTCGGTGATTTGACACCCCAGCCTGACGTTAGGTCAAGAAATAGCTGATGTGTGCCACCATGGTGATAGTCCCCAACGTGATGCCGCCTGTATCAACTTCGCCGCGTGGCAGTTCGCTGAATACGGGTCGAACCGGGTGGCGCTCTAAAGACGCACGATCCACTGCTTTGCGCACTCGCGGTCCGGTGGCATAGTCGTGTTATGCGACTTGCGTTTGCCTTCGCTCTTCTTCCCACAATCGTGCATCCAGACTGCACGACCGATGCAATGCTGGTTTTCGACGGTTCGACCTCGATGGTCGATTCCTCGATGGGCATTCAGGGGCTTCCGAAAATCGCCGAGGCTCAGAGGGCTATGGCACGCGCCCTGCCCGAGATCGAGGATGTCCGCCGCATCGGGTTGATGATCTACGGTCCGCAGCCGATCGGCGACGCTTGCGAAGGCATCTCGCTGCGTTTTCTGCCAATCGAAAATTCTGCTGCGCCCATCCTCGAAGCAACCCGAAGTTTCGCGCCCGGCGGGCTGACGCCCCTGACAGCCTCGGTCGCGCGCGCAGCGGACGTTATGCAATACCGCACCGAACCGGCGGTCATCGTCTTGCTGACCGATGGGTCCGAGACCTGCGGGGGCCGCCCCTGTGCCTTAGGCGCAGACCTCGCCGATCAGGCCTATGACCTGACAATCCACGTGATCGGGTTCCAGCTGAATCCGCATGACGGCTATTTCCAATGGAACAACCCCGAACAGGAATTCGGTGAGGCCAATGTCGCGCGATGCCTCGCCGATGCCACCGGCGGTATCTACGTGACGACCGAGACCATTGACGAGCTGACCGATGCGCTACGGATGACGCTGGGCTGCCCGGTGATTGGCTGGCGCGAGAGCGTCACGCTCGACGCAGGTTGAACGAAAAACGCCCGCCGGAATGCACCGACGGGCGTTTTCAAACTGTCTAAGCGTGGGCTTAGCCGCGCTCTTCGATGATCTCGACCATGTGAGACACTTTACGGACCATGCCGCGGATTGCGGGGGTGTCCTCGAGTTCACGGGTCTTGTGCATCTTGTTCAGGCCCAGACCGATCAGCGTCTGGCGCTGGATGCCGGGGCGGCGGATCGGGGAACCGACCTGCTTTACAACGATTGTCTTAGCCATCTGGATCAAGCCTCCTCAGCGACGTGGGCGCTTTCCTGCGGTGCGTCTTCACGCTTGGGCAGGATGTCGGCCACTTTCTTGCCGCGACGCTGTGCGACGGAGCGCGGGCTGGACTCTTTGGAGAGGCCATCAAGCGTTGCGCGGATCATGTTGTAAGGGTTCTGCGAGCCGATCGACTTTGCGACGACGTCCTGAACACCCAGCATTTCGAACACGGCACGCATCGGACCACCGGCGATGATACCAGTACCGGTCGGTGCTGTGCGCATGACGACTTTACCGGCGCCGTGACGGCCTTCGATGTCGTGGTGCAGCGTGCGGCCTTCGCGCAGCGGCACGCGGATCATCTTGCGCTTGGCTTGCTCGGTTGCCTTACGGATGGCCTCGGGGACCTCCTTGGCCTTACCTTTGCCAAAGCCGACGCGGCCTTTCTGGTCGCCCACAACGACGAGGGCTGCGAAGCCGAAACGCTTACCACCCTTTACGGTCTTGGACACCCGGTTGATTGCGACAAGGCGATCCGCAAATTCCGGCGCCTGCTCTTCACGATCGCGGCGATTGCCACGACGGTTGTTTTCACGTTCTGCCATTTAGGCATCCTTTGTACTGTGGGCCACTGGCCCGATTGACCAATCCAGGTGAGCCTTTCGGTGCTCCCGGATCATCGGGAAGGGGTGCGCCCTTCCGCAAATCGTGAGCCGGGCAGATGCCCGGCTGACGACGTTTCATAAGGTACGTGCAGGCACGCACCGATCGCTTAGATCTTCAGACCGCCTTCGCGGGCTGCGTCGGCGAGTGCCTTGACGCGGCCGTGGAACAGGAAGCCGCCACGATCGAAGTATGCTTCTTCGATGCCGGCTTTCTTGGCGCGCTCTGCAATCGCTGCACCGACCTTCTGGGCCGCTTCAACGTTGTTCTTGCCACCAAGCTCTTTTTCCATGGTCGAGGCTGCTGCCAGAGTCACACCACGAACGTCGTCGATCAGCTGAACGCTGATGTTCTTGTTCGAACGGTGAACGCTGAGGCGAACGCGCCCTGCATTGACCTTGCGAAGTTTGTTCCGAACGCGCAGACGGCGCTTCTGGAACAGATCACGTTTACTGTTTGCCATGTCCTTGCGTCCTTACTTCTTCTTGCCTTCCTTCTGGAAGATATATTCGCCCTTGTAGCGAATGCCCTTGCCCTTATAGGGCTCGGGGCGACGCCAGTCGCGAATGTTGGCTGCCACCTGGCCGACCAGCTGAGCGTCATGGCCTTCGACCACGATCTCTGTCTGCTTCGGGCATGTGACGGTCACACCTTCCGGAATTTGGAAATCAACGTCATGCGACAGACCGAGGTTCAGTTTCAGGACACTGCCCTGAAGCTGTGCCCGGTAACCAACACCCTGAATTTCAAGCTCTTTCTTGAAAGTGTTGGTCACGCCATGCACGAGGTTCGCAACCATTGTGCGGGACATGCCCCACTGCTGGCGCGCGCGCTTGGACTTGCCGCGGGGGGCGACGGTGATCACGTTGTCTTCGACCGAGATGGTGACATCATCGGTTGCGGTGAAGCTCTGTGCGCCTTTCGGGCCTTTCACTTCGACGGTCTGGCCAGACACGGATGCGGAGACACCCGAGGGCAGCTCGACCGGTTTTTTACCAATACGAGACATTCCAGACCTCCTTAGAAGACGGTGCAAAGCACTTCGCCGCCAACATTGTGGCTGCGAGCGTTTGCATCGGTCATGACGCCTTTGGACGTGGACACGATCGACACACCCAGACCCTGACGGACCTGCGGGATGTCGTTCACGCCCAGGTACACACGACGACCCGGCTTGGATACGCGCTTGAGTTCGCGGATCACGGGGGTGCCATCGTAGTACTTGAGGCTGATTTCATATGCGGGGTGGCCGTTGGAATCTTTGGTTTCTTCGAAACCGCGGATATAGCCTTCGTCCGCCATCACCGCGAGAACGCGGCCACGCAGCTTGGATGCCGGTGTGAGGGTGGTGGACTTGCCGCGCATCTGTGCGTTGCGGATACGGGTGAGCATATCGCCGATAGGATCGTTCATACTATGCCCTCCTTACCAGCTCGACTTGACCATACCGGGTGCTTGACCATTGCTGGCAAGTTCACGAAGCATAATCCGGCTGACCTTGAGTTTACGATAATAGGCGTGCGGACGCCCGGTGAGCTGGCAGCGGTTGTGCAGGCGCGAAGGCGCGCTGTTCCGCGGCAGTTTTGCAAGCTTGAGGCGCGCCTTGAAGCGCTCTTCCATCGGCTTGCTTTCGTCGTTCGCGATTTCTTTCAGCTCAGCCCGCTTGGCGGCGTATTTTTCCACCAGCTTCTGACGCTTCTTTTCGCGTTCAATCATTGCTTTCTTCGCCATGGTATCAGTCCCCTCAGGCGTTGAACGGCATGTTGAAATGCTTCAACAGCGCCTTGGCTTCCGCGTCGGTCTTTGCGGTCGTCGTGATGATGATATCCATGCCCCAAACCTCATCGACCTTGTCGAAGTCGATTTCGGGGAACACGATGTGCTCTTTCATGCCCATGGCAAAGTTGCCACGACCATCAAAGGACGGCTTCACACCGCGGAAGTCGCGGATACGCGGCATCGCGATGGTGATCAGACGATCGAGGAAGTCGTACATGCGGTCGCCACGCAGAGTAACCTTGGCACCAAGCGGCATTTCTTCACGAACGCGGAAGCCCGCGATGGATTTCTTTGCCTTGGTGGTCACGGCCTGCTGACCAGCGATCTTTGTCAGATCTTCCACAGCGGATTTTGCTTTCTTGCTGTCACGGACAGCTTCTGCACCGCAGCCGATGTTCAGCACGATCTTGTCGAGGCGCGGAATCATCATGTCGTTCGAGTAACCGAACTCTTCCTTCATCGCGGCCTTGATGGAGTCGCGGAACGCCGCCTTCAGACGCGGGGTGTAGGTTGCAGCATCAAGCATCGATCACATCCCCTGTTGTCTTGGCATAACGGACCTTCTTGTCGCCTTCGACTTTGAAGCCAACGCGGGTCGGTTTGCCGTTTGCATCAACAATCGCCAGGTTCGACAGGTCGATCGGCATCGCTTTGGGTGTGCGGCCGCCCTGAGTTGTCTGGGACTGGCGCACGTGACGGATCGCCATGTTCACGCCATCGACCACAGCCTTGCCGGCTTTCGGATCGACAGAAGCGATAGTGCCCGACTTGCCTTTGTCTTTACCGGCAAGCACGACCACCTTGTCACCTTTACGGAGTTTAGCAGCCATTACAGCACCTCCGGAGCAAGCGAGATGATTTTCATGAAGTTCTTGGCGCGGAGCTCACGCACAACCGGTCCGAAGATACGCGTACCGACCGGCTCACCTGCGTTGTTCAGGATGACGGCGGCGTTGCGGTCAAAACGGATTGCTGTGCCGTCTTCGCGACGGACTTCTTTGGCGGTGCGCACGACGACGGCCTTACGGACGTCACCTTTCTTCACGCGACCGCGCGGGATGGCTTCCTTCACGGAAACGACGATGATGTCACCCACCGACGCGTATTTCCGCTTGGACCCACCCAGAACCTTGATGCACTGAACGCGGCGCGCGCCGCTGTTGTCAGCAACATCCAGATTGGTCTGCATCTGGATCATAGTGTTTCTCCCGACGTCCCGGACCGCCTTTTAGGACATTGGCCCGGGGGTTTCGTAAATGCCGAAAGGCTATCGCTTACTCAGCGATAACCTCCCAACGTTTGGTCTTCGACTTCGGCGCACATTCCTGGATACGGACTGTGTCACCAACTGCGAATTTCTCGGCCTCGTCATGGGCGCGATATTTCTTGGACTTCCGGATCGTCTTCTGAAGAACCGGGTGCTTGAAGCGACGCTCAACCGAAACGGTTACGGTCTGAGTGTTTGCGGTCGAGGTGACGACACCTTGAAGAATACGCTTGGGCATCTTTGTGGCTCCCTCTTACGCGTCGCTGGCCGCAGCAGCGGCCTTTTGGTTCAGCACGGTTTGAATGCGTGCAACATTGCGGCGCACCTGACGGATGCGGGCCGTGTTCTCAAGCTGGCTTGTGGCCTGCTGAAAACGGAGGTTGAAGGCCTCTTTCTTCAGCGCGACAAGCTCGTCCCGGAGCTGATCCGGGGTCTTGTCATTCAGTTCCTTGGCGTTCATTCGCCTTTCCTTTCTATCAACATCACCGGAGAGCCCCATCGTTATCGTGGGTCACCCTGATTCCCGGTGGAGGTGGATGAAGCGGCCGTATAGGCCGGACAGCCCGATGGCGCAACCCCTTTGTTTTCAAGGTCGGGCAATGCCCTCTCGCCAACGGATGCGACGCATATTATGAGAGGCGCATGAGCACAATATCTTCCCTCTTCGTGACCCGCCTCTACCACGCACCGCTGTCCGAGCACGGACCCGCGATTGATTCCGAGGAAATGGAAAACTCCTGTTTCGCCATCGCCGAGGATGACGAGGCCGGCCAGCAATGGTGCGAGGACAACGCCTATCCTGGCTACACCTCTTATGCTTCCCTGACCGACCTGCCCTGGCGCTTCCCGATCTTTGCCGATCTGGTGAAATCGCTCGACGCCCATGTCGCCGCTTTTGCCGAGGATCTGGAATTCGATCTGGACGGGCGCAAACTGGTGCTTGAGGACCTTTGGATCAACATCCTTCCGGAAGGCGGCTTTCACGCCGCCCACATCCACCCCCACTCGGTGATTTCCGGCACCACCTACGTGTCCATGCCCGAAGGCGCATCCGCGCTGAAGCTGGAAGACCCCCGCCACGCCATGATGATGGCCGCCCCACCCCGCCGCAAAGACGCGCGCGATGAGATGCGGAACTTCATCTATGTGAAACCTGCGGTCGGTGACGTCCTGCTCTGGGAAAGCTGGCTGCGCCATGAGGTGGTGATGAACCAGTCGGAGGAGGAGCGGGTGTCGGTGAGCTTTAATTATCGGTGGGAGTAGGTTTTGGGCGTCCTGACTGATCAAACTTGCATTTCAGCTATGGTAGTCTTTTATCCCCGATAAACGGGCGCGTATCTTAAATGATCTTTCTCTCGGTTATTGTGCTTCCGGCAATCGCAGCCTTCTTCGCGATGGTTCTAATTGGGCTGATCGGGTTAGCTTTGCGTCCCAAGAGCAAAATCTTCGCCGCTGTTTGGATTTTGAGCCTAGTCGGTATCGCAGCGATTTTGTTGATGCCAGCGCAGGGGGTTCAGTGGTACCCACCGGCATGGCATTCCGGTGTAAGCATCGCCGCCCTGTTTATTCCCTATACCGTCTCCGGCCTATTTTGGTATCGGCGGAGAAACAGGTTCTCCAACCTCGGCACAACGACCATCGTTTTTGCGGTATTGGTATCGGCGGTTTTCAGTCTCGGGGCTTACCGATGGTTCAATAAAAGCTGCGTCTTTCACGATTATCACCATGATGAGGGAGAGGCGTGGTGCCCGGAAAATTGGCAAGCAGTCTATACTAACCGCTAGACGGCTGAGCCAACCAAAAAACCCCCGGCGCTTCCACGCCGGGGGCTTCTAATTTAGCAGGGTGCGTGCTTGCACGCACCGAACCGCTTACCAGTCCTCGCGAACCACGACGCGGGTCTTGATCGGCAGCTTCATCGCAGCCAGACGCAGCGCTTCGCGGGCAATGTCTTCACCGACGCCGTCGATTTCGAACATCACGCGGCCCGGCTTAACCTTGGCGGCCCAATAGTCCACCGAACCCTTACCTTTACCCATACGGACTTCGGTCGGCTTCGAGGTGACCGGAGTATCCGGGAAGATGCGGATCCAGACACGGCCCTGACGCTTCATGTGACGCGTCATGGCACGACGGGCTGCTTCGATCTGACGTGCAGTCACACGCTCAGGCTGAAGCGCCTTGAGGCCGAAGGTGCCAAAGTTCAGATCAGAGCCGCCCTTGGCTTCGCCCTTGATCCGGCCTTTGAACATCTTACGGAATTTTGTACGCTTTGGTTGAAGCATGATTAGTTCCTCCGACCGCCGCCGGCACCACGCGGTGCGGGACCGTCTTGCAGTTCCTGTGCCTTGCGATCCCGTGCGGACGGATCATGTTCCATGATCTCGCCTTTGAAGATCCAGACCTTGATGCCGATGATGCCGTAGGGCGTTTCCGCCTCGACATTGGCATAGTCGATGTCGGCGCGCAGTGTGTGCAGCGGCACACGGCCTTCGCGGTACCATTCGGTCCGTGCGATTTCCGCACCACCCAGACGACCGGCAACGTTCACGCGGATGCCCAGGGCACCCATACGCATGGCGTTCTGCACGGCGCGCTTCATGGCACGACGGAAGGACACACGACGCTCGAGCTGCTGGGCGATGCTTTCGCCAACCAGCTGCGCGTCCAGTTCCGGCTTGCGCACTTCAACGATGTTGAGGTGCAGCTCGGAGTCGGTCATCGCCGCCAGCTTCTTGCGCAGGGTTTCGATGTCTGCGCCTTTCTTGCCGATGATGACGCCGGGACGTGCGGTGTGAATGGTCACGCGGCACTTCTTGTGCGGGCGCTCGATGATGACACGTGCGACACCAGCCTGCTTGCACTCTTTCTCGATGAATTCGCGCATTGCGATGTCTTCGAGCAGAAGATCGCCATAGTCCTTGGTGTCTGCGTACCAGCGGCTGTCCCAGGTGCGGTTCACCTGAAGGCGCATGCCGATCGGATTGGTCTTGTTACCCATTAGGCCTGCTCCTCAACTTGACGCACCTTGATGGTGATCTCCGAAAACGGCTTCATGATCTTGCCGAAACGGCCACGTGCCCGCGGACGGCCACGCTTCATCACGAGGTTCTTGCCCACATAGGCTTCGGCGACGATCAGCTCGTCCACGTCAAGCCCGTGGTTGTTTTCGGCGTTGGCGATGGCCGACTGAAGGCATTTCTTCACATCAACCGCGATCCGCTTCTTCGAGAAGGTCAGATCGTTCAGCGCCTTGTCCACTTTCTTGCCGCGGATCAGACCGGCGACGAGGTTCAGTTTCTGCGGGCTGGTACGCAGCATCCGCAGCTTCGCCATGGCTTCGTTGTCAGCCACGCGGCGGGGGTTCTTTTCCTTGCCCATGACTTACTTCCGCTTCGCTTTTTTGTCAGCCGCGTGACCGTAATAGGTCCGAGTGGGCGAGTACTCGCCGAACTTCTGACCAATCATGTCTTCGGTGACGTTCACAGGAACATGCTTCTGACCGTTGTAGACGCCAAACGTCAGGCCCACGAACTGGGGCAGGATCGTCGAGCGGCGCGACCAGATCTTGATGACTTCGTTGCGGCCGGATTCACGCGACGCTTCTGCCTTCTTCAAGACATAAGCATCGACGAACGGGCCTTTCCATACAGAGCGCGACATGGATTACCGCCCCTTCTTCTTGGCGTGACGCGAGCGGATGATCAGCTTCTGCGACGCCTTGTTTCTGTTGCGGGTCTTCTTGCCTTTGGTCGGCTTACCCCACGGGGTCACCGGATGGCGACCACCCGAAGTCCGGCCTTCACCACCGCCGTGCGGGTGGTCGATCGGGTTCATAACAACACCGCGGACGGACGGACGGATGCCCTTGTGGCGCATACGGCCCGCTTTACCGAAGTTCTGGTTCGAGTTGTCAGGGTTGGACACGGCACCAACGGTGGCCATGCATTCCTGGCGGACCATGCGAAGTTCACCCGAGCTCAGACGGATCTGCGCGTAACCACCGTCACGACCCACGAACTGTGCGTAGGTGCCGGCGGCACGAGCGATCTGACCACCCTTGCCGGGCTTCAGCTCGATGTTGTGAACGATGGTACCGATGGGCATACCCGAGAAGGGCATTGCGTTGCCCGGCTTCACGTCGGCCTTGGCCGATGCGACCACGCGATCGCCGATGGCGAGACGCTGCGGGGCAAGGATGTAAGCCTGCTCGCCGTCGTCATACTGGACGAGTGCGATGAAGGCGGTGCGGTTCGGGTCATATTCGATGCGCGCGACGGTCGCGCCCACGTCAAACTTGTTCCGCTTGAAATCTACGATACGGTAAAGGCGTTTTGCGCCACCACCGCGACGACGGGATGTGATACGTCCGGTGTTGTTCCGGCCACCCGACTTGGTCAAACCCTCTGTAAGGGCTTTGACCGGACGGCCTTTCCACAGCTCCGAACGGTCGATCAGCACCAGCCCGCGCTGGCCCGGCGTCGTCGGCTTATACGACTTGAGTGCCATGCTTTCTGTCTTCCGTTAGCAAGTGCAGGTCTTTGAGGACCCGCTATGTTTGGGCGGACGTATCCGCCGTGGGTATAGGGCCCCGAAGGTCCCCGGTTAACGCAACAACGAAGCCCCGGACGAATCCGGGGCTGCGCGGTTGGGGCTTACTAGGGGGTCAGGCCATCCTGGTCAAGAGGGCCCTGCCCTATTCCCGTAGATCAATTGACATCCGGCAGTGGCGGCAATTGCCTCAAGTACAAAACCACTGCATCGAGGTCACCCTCGGTCATCGCTGCATAGTGCGCGTAGCCCATCGGTGGCATCATGCGCGTGCCGTCTGGCCGTATGCCTTGGGTGATCATCATCTTGATCTCGTCATCGGTATATCCGGCAAGACCGTCCTCATGTGACGTCAGGTTGGCCGAGATCGAAGTGCCCCACGGTCCATGGAACTCGAACCCGCCAGCACCCAGATGGGTCTCGAACTTTGGTCCCCTGTCTCCCATCGGTGTATGGCACTCCATACAATGTGCCACTGGCCCGGCAAGATACTCGCCATAGGCAACGGTCACGCCGCGTGGAATCGACGGTACAGTATCGATTGGAGGGCCATAGGCTGGCGGCAACGGAATGTTGTATGTCGAGGTTGGCGTTTGCGTGTCAACGGCCGCAACCGTGCGCATGAAGGCGACAATCGAGTAAAGGTCGTCGTCGGACAGGCCTCGATACAGCGACATCGGCATCGGTGGGCCAATCACCGAACCATCCGGGCGAATGCCCTCGCGAATGGCGCGGGCGAATTCTTCATCGCTCCACCCGCCGACACGCGATGCTGGCGTGATGTTGACAGCCCAGGCTTCGAAAGCCGGGTTCTTTTCAACCATCATGCCGCCGAACTCTTTCGACATGTCCGGTCCGTTGGGCGTCTGTGGCGTGTGGCAATTCCCGCAGCCCGCCGGCCCCCGCACCAGATACTCCCCGCGCTCGACCGAGACCTCGGCCGCAACAGACCCCGCAATTACACTCAAAACACCCGCAATTAGAAAACCTCTCATAGTTCAATCCTTTACAATCCGTGAGACCTGAAAAAACGTGGCTCACGCGCTCAGACTATGGCGAGGTCCGGAGTCTCAGCAAACAGAATCCTCGCTGCACGGCAGCACGTATTCCAGCTCAGAGTGCGTGTTCACACGAAAAAATCTGAAGCAGGGCCATCGCCAAACAGCATTCTGGCGATCCGATTGGAATGTCTCAAGGGTACGGGTTCAAACGCACCGCCGGCGAACCAGCCGTCGCCAGAATGCCCGATCGCGGTCTGTCTGATAACAAACGAGGCAGCATCCGACCACATCCGACGGGCTTCACCGGCCCGGCTTTCCGGAACAAACACGATCCAAATCAAAGTCGCCCTCGTCGCCATCTGCTAGAATTCTCCTGACGCGCACTCAGTGGACGAAAACCAATGTGAGGAGATACCAAGATGGCTGCACCCAAACCGAAGACAAAAAAGGCCGCAGAGACCAATGCTATGGCTGATGCGATGAACAGCTTTCCGCTGATGAATTCTCAGGTCTGGCAGGAGATCATGAGCGAAAGCGCCGCGTTCATGACGGAGCGCCTGCAAAAGGACATGGAAACCCAGCAGGCCATGCTGACCTGCAAATCTCCCGTCGAGTTGCTCAACATTCAATCCGAGTTTGTTCAGAAAACGCTGACCGATTACACCGAAGAAGCCACGCGGATGTACAAACTCCTGACCAATACCAACGGCACCGCGCGCGACTACGACGACGTCCCTCTTTGACCAATTGAAAACCCCAGCCTGATCGCAGGCTGGGGTTCGAGTTCCACATCAAGTGATCAACCCGCCGTAGGGTGCGTGTTCACACGCACCACCTGTATGCCCGGCCCGTCAACGCAAGACATGACGGGCGGTTGCTACAGAAAATCTCGCTAACAACGAAAAAGCCCCCCGCCATCACTGGCGAGGGGCTTTCTCGTTCTCTCAGTCCGGGCTTAAGCCCGAAGTGATCACAGACCTGTGGTCACGTCGATCGTGTTGCCTTCGGCGAGGGTCACGTAGGCCTTTTTCACGTCTTTCCGCTTGCCCAGCTGGCCGCGGAAGCGCTTGACCTTACCCTTGGTGATCGTCGTGTTCACCGCCTTGACCGACACACCAAACAGAGCCTCAACGGCCTCTTTGATCTGCGGTTTGTTGGCGTCGATCGCCACTTCGAAGACCACGGCACCGTTTTCGGACGCCATTGTGGATTTCTCGGTGATGATCGGCTTGCGGATCACATCGTAATGTTCAGCTTTCGCGCTCATTTCAGACGAGCCTCCAGTGCTTCGACACCCGCTTTGGTGAGCACGAGCGTGTCACGCTTGAGGATGTCATAAACGTTTGCCCCCATCGACGGCAGAACATCGAGACCATCGATGTTGGCTGCGGCGCGGATGAAGTTTTCGTTCACCTCTGCCCCGTCGATGATCAGCGCGCGCTTCCAGCCCAGGTTTGCAACCTGCTTGGCCAGCGAGGATGTTTTGCCATCGGACTCGATGTTCTCGATGATGACAAGAGACCCGTCTTTGACCTTGGCGGACAGAGCGTGCATCAGGCCCAGCTTGCGAACCTTCTTGGGAAGGTCATGCGCGTGGCTGCGCGGGGTCGGGCCCTTGTAGATGCCACCCTTGCGGAAGATCGGTGCCTTGCGGGAGCCGTGACGTGCGCCACCGGTGCCCTTCTGGCGGTAGATCTTCTTGGTCGAGTAGCTGACTTCGGACCGCGTTTTCACCTTGTGTGTACCAGCCTGCGCTTTGTTGCGCTGCCAGCGAACGACACGGTGCAGAATGTCGGCGCGCGGCTCGAGACCAAAGATCTCGTCGCCCAGCTCGACCGACCCGGCGGTACCGCCGTCCAGTTTGATCACGTCGAGTTTCATTCGTCGCCTTCCTTCTTCTCAGCCTGAACTTCAGCCTCGGCTTCTTTCAGAGCGGCTTCTTCCGCTGCGGCCTGCTCGGCTGCTGCAGCTTCTGCTGCTGCGGCTTCCTCGGCTGCTGCCTGTGCGGCGGCTTCTTCAGCCAGACGCTTGGCTTCTTCAGCGGCGGAACGCAGAGCGGCGGGCAGGATCACGTTTTCCGGAACCGGCTTCTTCATGGCGTCCTTGACGGTCACCCAGCCACCTTTGGAGCCCGGAACGGCGCCCTTGATCATGATGATCCCACGCTCAGCGTCGGTCTTCACAACCTGAAGGTTCTGCGTCGTTACCTTAACGGCACCCATGTGACCGGCCATCTTCTTACCTTTGAAGACCTTGCCCGGATCCTGACACTGACCGGTGGAGCCGTGCGAACGGTGCGAAATCGACACACCGTGCGACGCGCGCAGACCACCGAAGTTGTGCCGCTTCATGGCACCGGCGAAACCTTTACCGATCGAGGTGCCGGAGACGTCCACGTACTGACCTTCGAAGTAGTGGTCAGCAGTGATCTCTTCACCCACGTTGATCAGGTTCTCGGGCGCGACGCGGAATTCCGCGACTTTCCGCTTGGGTTCCACGTTCGCCGCAGCAAAGTGACCGCGCATCGCCTTGGATACACGCTTTGCCTTGATCGAACCGGTACCCAGCTGAACTGCCGAGTAGCCGTGCTGTTCAGGTGTACGCTGTGCGACGACCTGAAGATTGTCGAGTTGGAGGACGGTCACGGGAATCTGCTTTCCGTCTTCCATGAAAAGCCGGGTCATGCCGACTTTTTTCGCGATGATACCAGAGCGCATCATTGGATACCCTCCTTATACCTTGATCTCGACGTCCACGCCTGCGGCGAGGTCGAGCTTCATCAGCGCATCAACGGTTTGCGGGGTCGGATCAACGATGTCGAGCAGACGCTTGTGGGTACGGATTTCCCACTGGTCGCGCGACTTCTTGTTGACGTGCGGGCCACGCAGAACGGTGAACTTCTCAATCTTGTTCGGCAGCGGGATCGGGCCGCGCACTGTGGCGCCCGTCCGCTTGGCGGTGTTCACGATTTCCTGTGTCGACGCGTCGAGCACACGGTAATCAAACGCCTTAAGCCGAATGCGGATGTTTTGGCTTTGCATTGGTCTTAGCCTTTATTGGCGTTGCGGTTGAGAGGATGAGGCAGGACCACCCTGCCCCTTCTTCGAACCGAATACGGGACGGCATGACACCGCCCCGCGCAATTTGGTTTCGTCGATTACTCGACGATTTTGGAGACGACGCCGGAGCCGACGGTGCGGCCGCCTTCGCGGATGGCGAAGCGGAGGCCGTCTTCCATGGCGATCGGTGCGATCAGCTCAACGTCGAACTTCAGGTTG
>JAUHVK010000041.1 GCA_030425145.1 Alphaproteobacteria bacterium
GCCTATCTCAAGGCTACGCTCGAAGCCATTGCGGCCGGACATCCGCAACACCGCATCGACGAGTTGCTTCCTTGGAACTTCCAGCCGTCAAGCTGAAACCCAAGTGCCCTTCAGACACCGCTTACGACCGGAATACCGCACCCCGTGTCCTCAATGGAGATCTGCACAAACTCATCGGCTTCTCTGAAACGAATGCGAACACCGCCCGCGTCGGTGAATTTGATTGCATTGCCCACAAGGTTCACGAGCACCTGCTGGAGTTTTACTGGGTCTCCATGCACCAGCGCGTCAGTCGTCGCAGCGTTGAGATACAGCCCTTTCTCATCGGCAAGACCTGAAAGTTGTTGAACAGTTGTTTGGATGATGTCGGAGATCGGGACTGCCGTCAGATTCAGAGGTTTGTCGGCCTTGTCAAAGTCGTTCAGGTACAGAATGTCATTGATGATGTTCAGCAAGTGCTGGCCGTTCACATCAATGCGTTCCGCGTAGTTCTCGAAATGCGATAGGATCGCCTCGAAGCGTCTTTTCGTAGCGGAGCTTTCGGCTGCAGCTTCTTCGACCAATGCTTTGACGGCTGGCAAGCGGTGCGCGCTCTTCAAAACCTTGCTGAAACCGATGATCGCAGAAAGTGGCGTTCGGATCTCATGGCTCATCACGTTTAGGAAGTCTGTTTTCGCCTGGTTTGCGCTTTCAGCCTCGTTCTGAGCCCGCTTCAATGACGTAATGTCCACACGGAACCCGACACGGCTTCCGTCTTCGAGTTTAGCTTCAGACACTTTGAGCCAGCGGTCATCATCGAGGCGCTGCACAATGGAATTGACCGGGTTGCGATGTGCCTCCATGCGCTCCTCGAACCATTCCTCTTCACGTCCGATCGCATCCTTGTATTGACCACGCTGCACGCCGCCCCAGATGATATTCGAGAACTTTGCACCCGGCACTATGAGATGCGCCGAACGGTTGTAGAAGGCTTTGTATCTGGAGTTGCACAGAACCAGTCGGTCGTCTGGATCGAAAAGAGCAAACCCGTCATCAATCGCTTCGATTGCCTGGCTCAGTTGCTGCCAGCTCTCGCGGCGCGATTTGAGCAACCGTTGAGCCCAAAAAAGGAACCCGAGCAGTGTACCGACAAGAATGAGAGCGAGGACATATACCCCGTAATTAATCTCACTGGCCGTCCCCCACCCTTCCCGCGGCGTCACATAAATGGTTAACGGTTTGCCGGCAACTTCAGTTGTTCTGATGATTGGTGCGTCTTCCTCTGTGATATTTGCCCCGAAGCGATTTCCCTTGCTAGAAATATCGGCACCGCCGAATTCGATTGCGACCCGAACGTTGCTGGAAGTTTGTTCTGCAAGCGACAGCAAGCTGCTCACCGAAGAAACAATGGCTACGGAACCCTGCCTGCGCGTTTGTATATCGCCAACGTCTCCAAACTCGATCGGATAACGGTAAATTACCCCGTCGAATCCCTGTATGAGCGAAAAGGGGCCGCTCAGGTCGGGCGCGTTCGTTTGCCTGATTTTCTTGACCGCGGGGCCGAACGTGGCACTCTCACGGTAATCCAGTCCAAGAATGGCTTTGTTGCTTGCATACGGGTAAACATGCGTGACCGTATATTCGGTCTCCAAAGCAAGGTTGGTGATACCAGGATGGTCCTTGATCAAAGGTTGGGCCAGCGACGCAAAGGACTCTTGGTCAAGGTCCGGATCAAGGAGCACCGCCGTCGAAATCGCGACAGAGACAAACTCGTGGAAGGCGAATCGCCGCTCGATGGCGCGCACGATATCATACGCGTCCTCGTTGGTTTCCTGTTGAACCTCGTACAATCGAGCCTGCGTGATGTTCATGTCCAGAACGCGCGCAAGGAATAAACCTAGACAAAAGATGGCGATAGCGATGGACACGGACATGGCTCGGTTTTCAAGAACCGATCTAAGTGCCATTTTCTACCCCCCTTAGCACTTTCTGCGAGAATCGTACTTTGTCGATACGCGATAAGGTTGAGTTACACATTGCTTACATATGTATTTTCAAATGTGTTTCCGAACTGTGCTTCTGGAAGCACAGCTTCCATCGCATCCATCAGGCTTTCGGCTTCTTCCAGCACTGCTGACTTCCAACCGGAATTTTCCACCTGTCGAAGGGCATCCGAAATGCAGCGATCAATGACTCCGGCCCTTTCGCCGATTTCGGAGTACCCGAAAGATGCCGCGATGCCCGCGAGGCGATGGCATTGATCGCGCAAGGCCCCAAAATCTTCCACGCTCTGCGTACTCCGACACGCCACGGTAACGCGATCCATGGCGATGATCCTCTCCTCGAATGACGCGCAAAAGCGATCTCGCAGTTCGCTCATTTTTCTTTCGGCAGATAGTCTGGAGTTCATGTCACCACTCATGCTTTTCGTAGCTCCTCCGAAAAGTCTTCTTCTGGGCAGTCGGTGTCCGCGCATCCTCGATTGCGCGCGTCAAAACACTTGCCGGATCCCTGAAGGAAAGCAGTCCGTTCGACTGCGGTCGACCCACCCGAACTTGTGGCACTTCAAAAGCTCCGCAGGAATTGTGTGTGAGTTGTGACAGGCTGTCATTGATGCGGATTCCCAGAAAACTTGGATCAAGCTGGCTCAACTTCGGGATGACGGCACAGAAATCGCCGGATCCTGCATAAGACAGGAAACTTGGAGAGCGCGGGAGAACCTCGCTGATGGCAAGAGCAACTTCCGACAGGCAATCGACAAACTCCATCCCACGCGATTGCGAAAAGATGGTGGGTCCGTTCTCAATGTGAAAGCCAAGAGCAACGGTCGAAAACATTCGCATGTTGCCGAGGCGCAGAACATAGTTCTCAAGGCTCGACATGGGCAACACCCACTGCACCTCTGGAAGAATGCAGGGTTCGTCGAATGCGATTTGCATCCCAAAGGCAGCTTCGGCTTCGTGCAACTGGTTGTGCAACCAGACCGCCTGATTGCGTTCCGATAGCAGCCGCTTGACCATGTTCATCCGGGCTTTGATTTCTATGGGCTCAATCGGCTTGGTCACATAGTCGTTCGCGCCCGCTTGGAAGGCCCGATTGATGTAGTGCTTTTCGGTCATTGCTGTGACCATCAAGATTGGCGTCGCTGAATAGTCCGGCAAGCCGCGGATCCCTGCGCAGAGTTCGATGCCGTTGACCTCAGGCATCTGGATATCCAGCAGAATGCAATCGAACGGATTGGGCGCGGCGTCGATATTCGCGAACGCGTCTTTCGCCGAGAGAGCAAGGCTGATGTCTTCATAGCCCAACTCTTGCAATGTCACCTGCATTAGTTCGAGGAATAGAGGTTCGTCGTCAACGATGAGTATTTTCATCTTTGCATCCTGCCAAAAGTTACAAGAGACTCTCGGTTTGCTCTCATTACCTTCCAATCTGACTACAGCGGCGGCAACTGCAAGAAACAACCATAGCGCGAAATAAAAAATGATGGGTGACCTTACGACACCTGAACATCCAAGCACGGAATGCCGTGCTGCGAACCAAAAAGCTCCGATAGATAATTTCAGTACATCTTCGCTTTTAGAAACGTCCAACACGCGAAGGGTTTTATAGAAAAACTATCGGAAATTTCCGGCTGTGATCAGTATTGATCTTCGACGGCGATGACATTGCGCTTTCCACGACCATTCGAAACCGCCTATTTTTTAAGCAAAATGACTGCAAGACCCGCGAAAGGTTCGTTTCGTCTTGAGCTACCCATTCGGCCGCCCGAAACTTGAAATATGGAGAATCGCCTGAAACTGGCTGTATTTACTGATCTCGACGGAACGCTCCTTGACCATGACACGTACCGCTGGGACGCGGCCAAACCTGCCCTGAACCGTCTGATGGAACATGGCTGTGCCGTTGTATTCGCCACCAGCAAGACCTTCAGTGAAGTACATCACCTTCAAAAGCAGATGGGTCTCACTCACCAACCCGCGATCGTCGAAAATGGGTCGGGAGTAATTGGCGGTACGGGATCGGAGGCTGCCGAAACCTATCCGGAATTGCGCAAGATTCTCGATCATTTGCCAAAGCCCCTACGCCAAAAATTCAAGGGTTTTGGAGATATGAGCGACGAGGAAATTGCAACCTTAACACGATTAACGCCCGAGAGCGCCGAGCGTGCCAAAGCGCGAGGCTACTCGGAGCCAGGACTTTGGACCGGCAGCACTGACGAGCTGTCGGCATTCCGCACTTTGCTAGCGAAACATGGAGTGACAGCCCAGCGCGGCGGGCGGTTCTTGACGCTGTCTTTCGGCAGAACAAAAGCAGATGCGATGGCCACACTTGCATCGGCGCTCAACACCGACCTGACGCTCGCGTTGGGAGACGCACCCAACGATATTGAGATGCTGGAAAAGGCGGATTTCGGTATCATTGTCCACAACCCCAGCCACGAACCTTTACCCCCGCTCCGTGGAGAAAGCGAAGGCCGGATCATCCGCACAACAGAGACTGGGCCTGTCGGCTGGAACGCGGCTGTGACAGGCGTTCTGAACCGAGTTTTTCCCAAGAAAGGACCCATCGCGCATGGTTGATTTTCATCAGAACGGCAACATCGCGACATTGCACAACCTGCGCACTCGATCACTCGATGAGATGACATATGAGCTCGAGACATTTGCGCAGACGCGAAAAATGTCGCTCATCCTACCATGTCTCTATTCCGAGCTCGAAACCGACGCGATGCCGAAGATCCTCGCGGAGCTGTCGCGGGTCACCTATTTGCACCGAGTGATCGTCGGCCTTGATCGCGCCGATGAAGACCAGTTCCGCCACGCGAAGCGGTTTTTTGAAGGTCTGAACCAGAACCATATCGTGATCTGGAACGATAGCCCCCGGATGAAGGCACTCAACAAACGGCTTGAAGACATGGGCCTTGCACCTGCGGAGCAGGGCAAAGGCAAGAACGTCTGGACCTCCATCGGTTACCTGATCGGCTGCCAGGACAGTTCGGTTATGGCGATCCACGACTGCGATATCCTGACATACACCAATGAACTGCTGGCGCGGCTGATCTATCCCGTCGCCAACCCGACATTCCCGTACCAGGTTGCAAAAGGCTATTACGCCCGGATCGGACAAGAGAAGCTGAACGGTCGCGTCACGCGGCTATTGGTGTCTCCGCTTTTGATCGCCTTAAAACGCGTTGTCGGGGATCGGGACTACCTCGATTACCTTCGCAGCTTCCGTTATCCGCTGTCAGGCGAATTTGCGATGCGGACCAATATCCTCCCGGATCTGCGCATCCCGTCCGACTGGGGGCTCGAGATCGGCGTTCTGTCCGAAGCATGGCGCAATCTGGCACCCAAGGCGGTTTGTCAGGTCGAAATCGCCGATGCCTATGACCACAAGCATCAGGCGCTTAGCCCGGAAGACGCCGCTACAGGTCTCAACCGGATGTCGACGGACATCTGCAAGGCGATCTTCCGGAAATTGGCCGCCGACGGGACCATCTTTACGACCAACGTTTTCCGCACTCTGAAAGCCACATATTACCGCAGCGCGCTGGATCTGCTCGACGCGTATTACAGCGACGCCCAGATGAACGGGTTGTCCCTGGACCGTCACGCGGAAGAAGCCTCGATCGAGCTCTTTGCCGAAAATATCATGCGCGCGGGTCAAACCTTCCTCGACAACCCGCATGAGACACCGTTCATCGCCACTTGGAACCGGGTACATGCCGCCGATCCCGGATTCCTTCGCGATATGCAGGCGGCAGCTTTAGAGGATCTGAACGAATATCAATGACCGTCGTTGCTGATCCATCGGCACTGATAGGGCGCAAGCTCTATGTCGTCGTCCAGGATCACGTCGCCTGACATCAGATCGCGCCAGTCTTCGTCAGCGATGATGTTGAGGGTGCTGATTGGAAGCGTCACCGTCTCCCTGCTGACATTGTGCAGCGCAAAGATGGATTGGTTGCGATCAAGGCTCTGGCGCCAGATGCCAAAGACCCGCGCATCGCCGGTGTTCACCGTGAACTGCGTAGCGTTCGGATGAAACGCGGATTGCTTCTGCCGGATCGTCAACCGTTGCTTGAGACCGTTGAGAACTTGCGCATGTACAGAACTGTCGTCGGCAAGGAGTGACTGCAACGCGCCATAATCCCAGCGGTGCCTGTTGATTGCCCGGTTCATACCGCGCCGCTCGACCGCTTCGGTATCATTCGGCGTTGCAAGCACAGAATGGATGTAGAACGCTGGTATCCCTTCCAAAGACATCACGATGGTCTGCGAACACAAGAACCTTTCGAGGTGATACCCATCCGGCCCGTCGAAGGTTTGGCTGAGCGCCGCGAAAAAGGTCGTGTTCAATTCATATGGAGCCTCGCTGCCATCCGGCAGCGCCCGCATCGACACAAGCCCACCTGCCGCTCTGACCGCCTTGATCATCGCGGCTTGATCCTCGGACGACAGCAAACCCTCGGCGGGCCGCATACCGATCCCGTCATGGCTGGCGGTAAAGTTCAGGTAGGCGCAACCCAAGGGCGCAGGCGGCATGGAACGCTGCCATTTGTCGAGACTTTCGGCACTTCCGGACAAGAGCGCGTGCAGGATCAGAGGCGGAAGCGGGAAGTTGTAGATGACATGTGCTTCGTCCCGTTTGCCGAAATAGCTCAGGTTCTCGGCCTTCGGCACATTGGTTTCCGTCAAGAGTACGATCGGTTCGACAGCGTAATCGCACAACAGACGAATGAGCTTTACGATCAAATGTGTCTGCCGAAGGTGGATCGAAGGCGACCCGACTTCTTTCCATAGAAACGCAACCGCATCGAGCCGAATGATCTGAACGCCATTGTCGATATGGGTACGGATGATGCGCAGGAATTCGAGCAAGACTTCCGGGTTTCGAAAATCAAGATCGATCTGGTCATGGCTGAAGGTGCACCAGACATGCCGAGGACCGTTTTTCGTGTCGACCTTCTGCAGAAGTGGCGTTGTCCGCGGGCGAACCACCATACTTAGGTCATCGGAAGGCTCGGCTTCAAAGAAGAACCGATCATATGGAGCCTGACCCTGACGGTAGGCATTGAACCACGTCCCTTGGCTCGACACATGGTTCAGTACCAGGTCGGACATAAGTTTGAACTCGCTCGCGATCCGGTTGATGTCGGACCAGTCTCCAAGTTGCGGATTGACTGCCATGTAGTCGGTGACAGCAAACCCGTCGTCCGAGGTGAAAGGAAAGAACGGCAGGATATGTACGCCGTCCACCACACCTTTGAGGTAGCCGCGCAGAAAGTCGTTCAACAGGTCGAGCGGTTTGTGCACACCGTCGACGATAGAGTTGCCATAGGTGATCAACAAAGCATCCCGCTGTGACCAGAGAGCATTGCCTGGTTTGCGCGCCCGCTTTCTGCGATGTGTACCTTCCGGCCAGAATGCGTCGATCACTTGGGATGCGAGAATATCGGCGTCTATTTCGGGATAAATTTCGCGCACCTTTGCAGCGAGCGCTCGGCTCAGCGCAGGCATTTTGTCTTTCATCGCAAGGTCATGTGCCATTGCGAAAATGAACCACGGCGTATGCCTGTTTTCAATTTTTTATAGCTTTTCTGAGCAGGTGCGATCACGAATGCCTAAAACTACATCACGAACGTGCAGACTATCGCGTTAAATACTGATCCGGGTGCATTTCCTCAGACGGTTAATGCTGCTCCATCGCGTTTTCCCACTCGGTCAGAAACGCACGTCGATTCAGCGGATCGAGGTACACCATCAATGCTGGGCCAAGCCGGATGGGCCCAAACCCACCAAGGTTGTCCGCGCCTGTCTGTCCCAATGGAGGCAAAGGCCAGCTTCCCGGCGCCTCGCGTTGCCCCAAACGGGCCAGCATGTCGATCAGCGCACCGGCGCCTGCCGTTTCGTTTGCCGTTGCAGGAATGATGGCAGTTCGAAGAATGACGTTGGAAAAATCCTCCATCCGCAAGATCTGCACGCGCCCCCCCGAGTCGCGCGCAAGGCGTTCGGCGGCGTAGCTGCCCAGAACGTTGTATGCGAGTGCCAACTCTCCAGTCGCAACATCGTCGATCATCTGACCGGAACAACAGTATAGCTGCGGGTTCAGACGCCCCATCACCTCGGACAAACGCCAGTACGCATCTGTCGAGCGGGCTTCCTGCGTTGCGAATAGATAGCCCAATCCGCTGTCACGTACATCATACGTGCCAACGGCGCCTTCAAAGCGATCCGGGTATTCACGCAAAAGAGTCAGAAGTTCTTGCCGCGTGGTCGGTAGGCCCAATCCGTCGAACCTCTTTGTCGACAGAACAACCACCGCTGGTTCAGCCGTAAACGCAAAAATCAAATCACGCCACCGCGCCCAGTCAGGCAAACCGGCTGTCGCCTCCGACCGATGGCTTTGCGCAAATCCGTCATTTGCAAGTTGAAACTGAAGGTCCATCGCCGAAGATAGCGCCAGATCAAATTCGGCACCTCCCCGAATGGCGCGGTGAAGCTCAGCGGACGACACTACCGTGTAATCGATCGACAAAGCAGACTGGCTCACCTGAAAAGCCTTGAGATAGGGTTCGAACACCTCAAGATCTGCCGTTGAGATCACCTTTAAGATGCGGTCACCAGTGCCGGGAAAATGGCGATGATCCTCAATTTCCAAGGCGGAAACAATCGAAGCAAGACAGCTCAGGAGGATGGCAAGACAAGCGTGGCGCATGTACCCTCTTTCTCATTCAGAGTTTCAAGCTCCAACCGCCCGCCATGTGCCTCAAGTACGTCTTTGGCGATGGTCAGACCGAGACCGGAACCAACAATCCCTTGGGTGTTATTCCCCCTTTGGAAGCGTTGCGTCAGCTGATCTGCCGGACCTTCACCCAGACCCGGCCCCTGATCCCGGACGGAAATACGTATCTCACCATCGGCGTTGGAAACACTGACACGTACCACCGTTTCAGGCGGCGAATACTTGATCGCGTTGTCCAGCACGTTCCGCAGCGCATTGTCCATTAGGACGGGATCAACCTCGGCTTCAGCCGGGATCGCGTCGACATGCAGCTGAATGTCCTTCATAGCGGCAGTTGGTTCGAGGCCAGCAACGGTCTGTCGCACCAGATCCGACAGAATGACAGGCGAACGAACCAAGTCATCCGAGCGGTAGATGACCGTAGCGTGGTCCAGCAATTGTCCCGCAGAACGGGAGCTTTCATCAACGGCGCGGATCATCTGGCGAAGACGTTGCTTCTGATCTTCGTCCTTGGCGGAGCGGAGAGCGATTTCGGCCTGCGCTCGGACCGTGGCCAGCGGCGTCCGAATCCGATGCGCCGCCTCGGCAATGAAATCCTCGGCACTTCGGATGCTTTGTCCAAGCCGGTCCATCAGACGGTTGAGCGATGTCATCAAAGGCGCCAACTCTGTTGGTGCGGCTCGGCGTAAGGGGCGCAGGTCAGACGGCCCTCGCCGCGACACTGCCGCGGCGATTTCGTTCAACGGCTTCAACGATGTCCGTGCGGCAAAGGCCGAAAGCGAAACCGCCACAAGAAAGAACGCGACCGACAAGAAAGCCGCGAGTTGCGAAAGCTCGGCCGAGATGGACGCAACCCCACGTCGCGTCTGTGCCACCGTCACATTCACCGGCACCGGCTGTGTTCCTGCCAGAACAAGCCGGGTCACAGTCGCCATGCGAATTTCCTCGCCGCTATATTCACCCGTGTCGAACACCACTCGACCGGTGGAGGGCACAAGTTCGCGCGGGACCGGCAAATCTTCATATCCGGTGAGAACCGTGTCTCCGGTGGCGACAAGGTAAAACACGCGGTCTTCGCTGATCGCACCCAGCATCGAAAACGCCGAGTATGGAAGCTCCAGTCGAACCTCCCCTTGTTCGCTGCGCAGCGTTTCAGCGATCGTTGTGACCGATGCAGCCAGAACGTTGTCCTGCGTGCGCTCCGCAGCCTGCCGCGCGAGGCCCGTCACCATCCACCAGCTCAAAACCGACAGAAGCGCTGCGACCCCAGCAAGAAGCAGCGTCAGCCTGCGGCCAATGGAGCCTGTACCCGTCACGCCTCGCCTGTCTCCATCCGGTAACCCAGACCACGGACAGTTTCGATCCGCACACCCATGCCGTCGATCCGGCGACGCAATCGACCGACATAAACCTCAATGGCGTTTTCGGTGACTTCGGCATCGTAGGAAAAAAGCCGGTCCATCAGTTGGCTCTTGGACAGTATCTGACCTTTGTGTCGCGCAAACACTTCGAGTAGGCGGATTTCCCGATTACGCAGGTCTATCGACTCGTCCCCATTTCGCAGCGTCCCCGAAAGTGGATCGAATACAGCGCTCCCCAGCCGGATCTCATTTCGGGATTCACCGCCCCGGCGACGCAAGACCGCGCGGCAGCGCGCTTCAAGCTCAGAGAAATCGAAAGGTTTGGTGATGTAATCGTCCGCCCCCTGATCCAGCGCACCGACCCTGTCAGACACTTGCGAACGGGCCGTCAGAACGATCACTGGCGTCTCGATATGTGCCCGTTTCCGAGCAAGAAAGTCACGACCATCGCCGTCGGGCAGCATTACGTCCAAGAGGATCAGATCATATTGCGCGACAGCAAGGCAATCCTCTGCTTCGGACAGGCTGGCTGCATGATCCACGGCGTGGCCATCCAGCGCCAGCCGATTGACCACGGCCTCGGCCAGTTCTGTATTATCCTCGACCAGAAGATAGCGCACCCCGTTCCTCCCTCGTGGCACCGTGTCAGGCTTCTGTCAGCTTTCTGTGGTGATGTGCGAACATGGGCGGCAGAGGATCGCCTGTCAAATGGGAGGATATTCAATGAACACTCTTGAGTGGTCACGCCGTGCACTTATTGCTGCAGCTACTGCAACCGTTGCCGTTTCGGGCATCGCCTATGCAGGCGGACACCAGAAAATGGAATCGGTGCATTTCCTGATTCCCGGCGGCGCAGGTGGCGGCTGGGACGGTACGGCACGGGGCACTGGCGAAGCGCTGGTGAACTCCGGCCTGGTCGGAGCGGCAACTTTTGAAAACATGTCAGGCGGCGGCGGTGGTGTTGCCATCGGCAACCTGATTGAAAACGCGGCAAGCAGCCACGGCACACTGATGGTCAACTCGACCCCGATCGTCATCCGCGCATTGACCGGTGAGATTTCCCAAAGCTTCCGCGATCTGACGCTGGTTGCAGGTACCGTGGGTGACTATGCGGCGCTGGTTGTGGCAAAGGACAGCCCGATAAATTCCATGGATGATGCGCTGGCATCCTACCGCGAGAACGCGGCTGATTTCGCAATCGGCGGCGGCTCCGTTCCGGGTGGCATGGATCACCTCGTTGCGGCAATCGTCATGCAGGCGGCAGGCGAAGATCCGACCGCATTCAACTACATCGGCTATGACGCTGGTGGCGAAGCGATGGCAGGTCTTCTGTCTGGCGAAATCGACGCGCTCTCGACCGGTTTCTCCGAAGCGGTGGCTCTCGCCGAACAGGGTGAAGTGCGCATTCTTGGCGTCACGTCTCCCGATCGGGTTCCCGCGTTTGAAGATGCGCCGACATTTGCAGAGCAGGGCATCGACGCTCAGTTCGTGAACTGGCGTGGCTTCTTCGCAGCTCCGGGTCTGCCCGAAGAGCAGCTCACTGCCTATCAAGACATGCTGGCGGCGATGATGGAAACGCCCGAGTGGGAAGAAGTCCGTGCGCGCATGGGTCTGGTCAACATTTTCCGTCCTGGCGACGAATTCAAAACCTTCCTCGAAGGCCAGGAAAAGCAGATCGGTGATCTGATGCGGGACCTCGGGTTCCTCTAATCCCTATCGCGGTCCAAGCTGGACCGCGGTGACTATTTGGCGGATGCTCGGCCGGAACGGTCTGCGCCGGGCATCCGCCCCCACGAATTCACACGGAAAACTGGAGGGTTGAGAAATGGCGCTCGATCGCTGGATCGCATTGGCCTTTATCACCTTATGTTGCATTTACGGCTATGCTGCCTTTTTCACGATGGACGACCAACTGCCGCCAATCCTGCAACGTAATCCGGTCTGGCCGTCAACTTTCCCCAAAATCCTGACCGTCCTCGGCATCGCCGTCGGGTTGATCGTTCTCTTTACGTCAAAGTCGCCGGCAGACGGGGCTCCGGCCAAGGACGGTGCAATCGACCTCACCCGCCTTGGGGACTACCATGTCGGACAAGCGGTGGCGCTTCTTGTTCTCATGGTCGCCTATGCGCTCACGTTGCGTCCCTTGGGTTTCAACGGATCGACAGTGGCATTCCTCGTCCTCGGCGCGGTCATTCTTGGCGAACGCCGGTTACACATCCTGATCCCCGTCGCAGTCATTGCCGCCGGGTCGATCTGGTATCTGGTCCAAGAGGTGCTGGGGATCTTCCTGCGCCCCTGGCCAGCCATGTTCATGTAAGGGGTTGAGGACATGCTTGAAGGAATTCTCATTGGTTTGTCAGCCGCCGTCACCCCGTTCAACCTGATCATGGTTGTTATGGGCTGCGTCATCGGCACCTTGATCGGGATGTTGCCGGGACTTGGGCCGATGTCGATCATCGCAATCATGATCCCCGTCGCGATCGGCATTGGCGATCCGACTGCAGCTTTAATCCTATTGTCCGGGGTCTACTACGGCGCGATCTTCGGTGGATCGACTTCATCGATCCTACTGAATGCACCCGGGGTAGCGGGGACCGTCGCCACCAGCTTTGACGGCTACCCGATGGCGCGCAAAGGACAGGCGGGCAAAGCGTTGACCATTGCCGCCATCGCCAGTTTCGCTGGCGGAACCATCGGCGCGATCCTGTTGATGATCTTCGCCCCTGCCTTGTCTACGGTTGCGCTGCTGTTCCACTCGGCCGAGTACTTTGCCCTGATGGTTGTCGGCCTTTCCGCGATTGCCGCTTTTGCCGGAACCGGACATGTGGCGAAAGCGCTGATGATGACCATTCTCGGCCTGATGCTGGGCACGGTTGGCGAAGGCGCATTGTCAAACACGCCACGCTTCACCTTTGGAATGCAGGACCTTCAATCCGGGTTCTCTTTCATCACGCTGGCGATGGCGATGTTCGCCTTGCCCGAAGCGCTGTTCTTGGTGATGAACCCGGCGCGCGCAGCAAGTGGGTCTGACGACGAAAGCGGCAAGATCACCAACATGCGGATCACCCGCGACGAAGCTCGCACAATTGCGCCCGTGATCGGACGTCAATCGCTGCAAGGGTTCTTCATCGGTGTCCTGCCGGGTGCCGGTGCCACGATCGCGTCTTTCCTTGGCTACGCGGTCGAACGCAACATCGCCAAAGGCGAGGAACAGGAAGAATTCGGCAAAGGATCGATCAAAGGGCTGGCCGCGCCTGAAACGGCGAACAACGCGGCCTGCACTGGTTCATTCGTGCCCTTGCTGACTTTGGGCATTCCGGGTTCCGGTACAACTGCTATCCTGCTGGGAGCACTGCTCGCGCTGAACGTCACACCGGGTCCCCGCTTGATGACGGACACACCCGAAGTGTTCTGGGCGGTCATCATTTCGATGTACCTCGGCAACCTCGTGCTGTTGATCCTCAACCTCCCGCTGATCCCGTACATCGCCAAGATCCTGACGATCCCGCGCACGTTCCTGATCCCGTTCATTCTGTTCTTCACGCTGATGGGCAGCTACCTCGGTCAGAATAATTCGACGGAACTGCTGATCCTTGTCGGGTTCGGTGTTGTAGCGACGATCCTGCGGTTTGCGGACTTCCCTCTCGCTCCGCTGCTGATCGGGTTCATTCTCGGAACGATGCTTGAGAACAACTTTGCCCGCGCCATGCAGCTCTATCGCGGCTTCGACTTCATCCTAGAGCGGCCTATGACAATGGGACTTCTTGGGCTGGCGGTGATCCTTGTCGTGTTGCCCAGCTATCGCGGCTACCGCGCGCGCAAGCGGGCGGAAGGCGTGGCAGATGGGGACTGAACACTCGACCGGACCCCTTAGTGGGGTCCGGGTACTTGATCTGACAAATGTGTTGGCTGGCCCCTTTGCCTGCCACCAACTTGTCCATCTCGGCGCAGAGGTCATTAAGGTCGAAGCGGTCGGGAAAGGCGATCTGGCCAGAAATCTCGGCTCTGATCCCGAATTGTCCGCATCTGGCATGGGGATCAGCTTTCTTGCCCAGAATGCGGGGAAGTCTTCCCTGACGCTGAACCTGAAAGACCCGCGCGGAAAGGACATACTGAAACAACTCGTACGGGATGCGGATGTTCTGGTCGAAAACTACCGGCCGGGCGTCATGGATCGGTTGAGCCTTGGCTATGACAGTCTAAAAGAGGTCAACCCTAACCTGATCTATTGTGCGATTTCGGGGTTTGGCCAGACAGGACCATGGGCTGATCGGCCCGCCTACGACCAGATCATTCAAGGCGTATCCGGCGTGATGTCGATCACCGGCGACGCGGGAAGCGCACCGCTCCGTGTTGGCTACCCGCTCGCTGACTCAATCGGCGGATTGACCGCAGCCATGACGATCTGCGCCGCACTGAACGCCACGCCCAGAGGCACGTATATTGATGTATCCATGTTGGAATCCGTCCTCGCCACGATGGGGTGGGTCGTATCCAACCATCTGATCGGCGGCGTTGCGCCCCGTCCACTGGGGAACGAGAACCCCACATCAGCCCCATCCGGCGCTTTCCAATGCGCAGACGGGCTGATCAATATCGCCGCCAATAAAGACGAGCAGTGGGAAATTCTTGCCCGCCACTTGGGACGGGACGACCTTATAGCGCAGGATGCGTTCCTTACTCGTGAAGACCGCAAAGCAAACAGGCTTCGTTTGAAGGCGGAGCTGGAAACCGTACTGACCACACGGTCTGCACAGATTTGGGCGGAGGAGTTGAACGCCCTAGGTGTTCCAGCTGGCGCTGTTCTCTCCGTACCGGAAGCGCTCAAGACAACGCAAATCACGGGTCGGGAGTTCATTACCCGGTTCCCAGTAGTTCCCGGTGTCGACCGTATTGTGGATATCGTGTCCATGGGCGCAATGCTGGACGGCGCGCGACCGGCAGTCTCAAACCCGCCCCCCGTATTGGGGCAGCACACAACAAGCATCTTGGAAAAGCTGGGCTTCAATCAGATACAGATCGAAGCACTGCGCGCGGAGGGCGTGATTTGACCACGAAACCTAATGTTGCCGACTGGTGGCGGACAAAGATCGTCGACATGGAACCCGGTCGCATTCATCTGCGCGGGCAACCGGTACAGGATCTTATCGGAAACACGGGATTTGCGCAGATGATCTGGCTCATGGTCGTCGGGGAAGTCATTTCAGGTCCGCGTGCAGACCTGTTTGAGGCCGCGCTGGTGTCTGCAGTCGACCATGGCCCCCAAGCGCCATCCATCGCAGCAGCGAGAATGGCCGCGACCTGCGGGATCGGTCTGCAATCCGCCATGGCAACCGGGCTGAACATGCTGGGCGACGTACACGGCGGTGCCGGAGAACAAGCCGTAGGGCTTTACCGCGAAATCGAAAAGGCCGGGTTGGATCAGCTTGGAGCCTGCCTTGACGCGTGGCGTGAGAAACATGGCCGCTTCATTCCGGGCTTCGGCCACAGGTTCCACAAACCGGTCGACCCACGCGCGCCTCGCTTGCTTGGCTTGGTGGATGAGGCGGCCAAAACGGGGGATGTGTCCGGCATTTATACTCAGATCGGACGTGCCATTGAGAGCCGTCTTGCAGAAGAGCGCGGCAAGCCTGTACCGATGAATATCGACGGCGCGACGGCCGTCATCTATGCAGAATTGGGATGCCCAGCACCCTTGGCCCGCGGCTTTTTTGGTTTGTCGCGATCGGTGGGTATCCTGGCTCATTCCTGGGAACAAATGGAGCAGGGTGGGCGTAATAAAGGACCAACACCACCAGAATACCGATGGACGTATGAAGGCGATTGAATCGTTGCTGCCACCTGTCATTCCGACACTCATGATCGGTGCCTCGGGGGCCGCTCTCTTTCATGCCATCGGATTTCCGGCGGCGGCTGTAACGGGACCCGCGACAACGGTTGCAGCCGCGACGCTGATGGGCGTACGCACACAGGTTCCGCTAAGGCTCTGCGACATCATCTTCATCGTCATCGGTACACAGATCGGAAGCACCGTGACGCCGGAGGTGATCTCCGCAGCGATGACATGGCCTTTGTCCCTATTCGTGCTGACGGTCACACTGATTGCGATCATGATCCTTGTTCCGCTCTGCCTGCGCCTGATCTTTGGCCATCGCCCAGTAACAGCCTTCCTTTCATCCGCCCCGGGGCACCTGACTTTTACGCTTGGACTGGCTGCTGATCTGAAAGCAGATGTGCCTCAGGTCGTGCTGATCCAAACGGTGCGGGTGTTTCTTCTGACGCTGATGGTCCCCGTCTTGGTGTCCCTTTGGGGTGTCACCGGCACGGCGACGTTTGCCGGTCAGGGCACAAGTTCCTGGATTGACCTTGCGATTGTCTTGGCGCTGGCTTTGGCGGTCGGCCTTGGCCTCAAGCGATTGTCTGTTCCGGCACCCTTGTTGATTGGGTCGATGGCTGTTTCGGCAATCACTCATGGGACAGGACTCGTGTCCGGCATCGCACCAAACTGGATGACTTTGGCGGCCTTTGTCGGGATGGGGTCTTTGATTGGATCGCGGTTTGGAAGTGTCGATCGGCTGCTGTTGAGGAACGCATTTCTCGCCGGGTTGATGAGTACACTTGTCGGGTGTGCTGTCGCCGCACTCGGCGCTTACATCGCCGCTTTGTTGATCGGCTTGCCGCCAGCCGCCTTGTTTCTCGCCTTCGCACCCGGCGGGGTTGAGGTCATGGCGGCACTCGCCATCGAAACCGGGCTCGAACCTGCGCTTGTCGCGGCCCATCATGTGTTTCGACTGACGGTTCTAGGGATGCTTTTGCCGATGTTCGCGCTACGTTACAGGCAAAAATGAACGATTAGGCCGATTGACCTTCGTCCCGCTGACTGAGCAGGCGATTGAAACTCATCGAGATATGGGCACGCTGGATTTGCGCGACGGCACTCAGATCGCCCGAGCGCAAGGCAATCTGGATCGCCTCAAGCTCGTGCCGGAAAATGTTGTATTCATCCTGCAAGTCCAGCTCGGCTTTGATCGCTCGAACAAGCCAGAGCCGTTTGGTCTGGTAATACAGCCGCTCCAAGACCTGCCGCAGCGGCTCGTTTGCTGTCAGGTCCAATAATGTCTGGAACACGTCCATATCCAACTCTGTGAAGCTGCGCGGAGTACCTGACACCGCCATCTCGCTTGCCCGATCAATGAGGGCTTGCAAATGGTTGAAAAAGACATCGCCCGGCATCACCGGATCGAGCGTCCCGGTGAGCGCCGTTAATTCGACACGCAGGCGGTAGGCTTGTTCGAGTTCAGTGATGTCTGCGTCGGTGACAATCGTTCCAACACCGTGCACCGACTGCACCAACCCCTCTTCTTCCAATCGGGCGAGAACGCGGCGCATGGGCGTGCGGCTGGTTCCGAACTCCTTGGCCAAAGCGATCTCGGACAATTGCGTACCCGGCGGGTAATCCAACAGGCAAATGCGTTGCCTTAAAATTTCATGAAGTGCAGCGTGACGGTCTTTGACCGTCATCCCCGGATCGGACACTCCATCAGCCATGCAGCCTGCCCCCAAGGCGTTCCAACATACCAATGCATTGGCTCAATTGGTCGACCGCAATAAACTCGTCCGCCTTGTGCGCCTGTTCAATCGAACCCGGACCACAGACCACTACATCAGTGCCCAGCGCTTGGAACAACCCCGCCTCAGTGCCAAAGGCCACCACATCGCTGGTATTGGCTCCGGTCAATTCAGCAACGATGCGCCGCGCTTCGTTCTCGTTTGTGGGGATCAGGCCAACCACCTCGCCGATCACATCGGTGGTGATGTACGCATCGGGATGAACCGCACGCATCTTGGGAAGAAGCTCGGTCTCGCAATATTGTCTGATGCTTTCCTTGACGAATTCTGCATCCCCCAGCTGAACCGGGCGCATTTCCCAATCGACCTGAGCAGATGGCGCGATCACGTTATGGGCCACTCCGCCGATGAATGCGCCGACGTTGACGGTGGTCCACGGCGGATCAAAAGGAGAGTTCTTCGGCGCGCGGGCACGCAGGGCTTCCTTGAGCCCCAAGAGATGGTTCACATAGCGCACCGCATACTCGACAGCGTTGACGCCGTGATCCGGCAATGACCCATGCCCTGCCAGACCGTTGAAATGCGTGCTGTATTCATTGCAGCCTTTATGGCCTTCAATGATCCGCATCTCGGTTGGTTCTCCTATGATGGCGACACCCGGAGCCCATTCGCGTTCGGCCATCGTCGCTGCAAGATGCCGAGCGCCGAGGCACCCAACTTCTTCATCATAGGTAAAGGCGAAATGCACAGGACGATCCGTGACACGTTCCGCAAAGTAGGGCGCCATCGCCAATGTCGCGGCAATAAAGCCCTTCATATCGCAAGTGCCACGCCCATAGTAGCGCCCGTTATTGGCCACCATCTGAAACGGATCACTGCTCCACGCCTGATCTGCGACAGGGACCACGTCGCTATGACCCGACAAGAGGATTCCACCATTTCGATCCGGCCCCAGTGTTGCGAGGAGGTTGGCCTTGGTCCCACATGGCGACGACATCACTTCGCAGCGCGCACCCGCGTCTTCGAGAAGACCGGCCATATGCTGGATCATGTCGAAATTGCTGTCGGCCGAAATGGTTGGGAAGGCGATCAACTCGCCAAGTATCTCGGTCGTGCGCTGCAAGTAATCCACGCGTCTAGTCCTTGACGAACAGCTTTCGCTCCACATTGCACAGAGCTTCAGCAGGGCCATTTTCGGTAATGAGGATGGTTTCGGTTGTTTCCAACCCCCATGTATCCATCCAGAGCGCCGGCATGAAATGGAAGGTCATACCGGGTTGCAGGATGGTCTCATCCTCAATGCGGATGGACGCAGTGCGTTCGCCCCAATCCGGCGGGTAGCTTAGGCCAATCGGATAACCACAGCGACCTTCGCGGTGGATGCCGTAGCTTTTCAAGACATCGACAAACGCCTTCGCGATGTCGCTGGTCCGGTTGCCCGCCCGTGCCGCATTCAGCCCGGCCTCGATCCCTTCAAGCTGTGCAGCTTCGGCGTCCAGCATCTCTTTGGGCGGTGTGCCGAGAAACACGGTCCGGCACAGAGGCGCGTGATACCGGCGGTAGCAACCGGAAAGCTCAAAGAAGGTCGCCTCACCTTCGCGCATCGGTGCGCCGTTCCATGTCAGGTGCGCTGCCGTGGCATCGAGACCCGACGGTGTCAGAGGCACGATCGCCGGGTAGTCACCCCAGATGTCATCCACCCCCGTGATCCCAGCGTGCATGATGTCGGCGACAACGTCATTCTTGCGCACCCCCGGAGCGGCACGATCAATCGCCGTTTCGATCACACGTTCCGAAATTCGGGCCGCTTTGCGAATGAAGTCGATTTCTTCGTGCGATTTGATCAGGCGCTGCCAGTTCACAAGCGCAGTGGCATCCGCAAAGGTGGCATCCGGCATTTCGTTGACAAACACCTGATGCGCTTTGGCGGAGTAGTAGTAGTTCTCCATCTCGACGCCAATCTTGGCTGATCCAAGACCCATGTCTTTCAAACGGGCTACCAGTTCCTGCATCGGGTGGCGCACGGTCGATTGCACGTAGCTGTCCGCATAGCCAAAGATGTTGTCAGAAGACATCCAGCAGGTGCGCAACGCCCCAATCGAGTCCATGAAGCGCCCCCACCAGATCGGTTCGCCTTCCATCCGAAGGAGAACGCCCTGATGGACGTAGAAGGACCAACCGTCATATCCTGTCAGCCAAGCCTGGTTGGACGGGTCCGTGACGAACAAGGCGTCCAACCCGGCCTCGCTCATAGCCGTGCGTGTCAGCGCGATACGGCGGTCATATTCGGTTCGACTAAACGGGGCATTTCCCTCGGGCATGGTTGGTCCTCAGCCATATTTATCGTAAGATGTACACAACTCGGCAGGAATGCTGTCGAATGACGCACAGAATCAGCAACTGATTTCTTGACATCATCCGGAATCATCGACTGATGTGCACAACAATTTGCCACCTTTAATGACTGGAAAACGACATGCTGCGGAATGACCAACTTGATCAGTGGGATCGAGACAATTTCTTCCACCCGTCCACACATCTCGCGCAACACGCCCGCGGCGAAAGCCCCAATCGCGTGATCAAGACAGCATCCGGTGTTTTCATCGAAGACAGAGACGGCAACAGGCTGTTGGACGCCTTCGCTGGTCTTTACTGCGTCAATGTCGGCTACGGCCGCAGAGAGATAGCCGAGGCGATCGCGGACCAGGCGCGCGAGTTGGCCTATTATCATTCCTATGTCGGCCACGGCACCGAGGCGTCGATCACATTGGCAAAAATGATCCTCGATCGGGCGCCGGACCACATGTCCAAGGTGTATTTCGGTCTGGGTGGGTCGGATGCGAACGAGACCAACGTCAAACTGATTTGGTACTACAACAACATCCTTGGCCGCCCTCAGAAGAAAAAGATCATCTCGCGTTGGCGTGGTTATCATGGGTCGGGTCTCGTAACAGGCTCGCTGACCGGGCTTGAGCTGTTCCACAAGAAGTTCGATCTTCCGGTAGAACAGGTGATCCACACCACCGCGCCCTACTATTATCGCCGCGAAGACCTCGACCAGTCTGAAGCAGAGTTCGTCGCCCAATGCGTTAATGATCTTGAAGACCTGATCGCTAGCGAAGGCGCTGACAACATCGCAGCCTTCATCGGTGAACCATTGCTCGGAACAGGCGGCATCGTTCCGCCTCCGGCCGGATATTGGCAGGCGATCCAGGAAGTGCTCAACAGGCACGACATCCTGCTCATCGCCGACGAGGTGGTCACCGGTTTTGGTCGTCTCGGAACAATGTTCGGTTCCGAGCATTACGGGATCAAACCGGACATCATCACCATCGCAAAAGGTCTGACCTCGGCCTATGCACCGCTCTCGGGCTCCATCGTATCGGAGAAGGTCTGGAGCGTGCTGGAGCGCGGCACCGACGAAAACGGGCCCATCGGACATGGCTGGACCTATTCCGCGCACCCGATCGGTGCGGCCGCAGGTGTTGCCAACCTCAAGCTTCTGGACGAGTTGAACCTGGTTAAGAATGCTGGCGAGATCGGAGCATATCTCAACACCTCCATGCGCGATGCACTAGCCGATCACCCTCATGTCGGAGAAGTGCGCGGCGACGGAATGATCTGTGCCGTTGAGTTTGTGAAAGACAAGGACAACCGTGTTTTCTTTGACGCCCCCGCCAAGATCGGCCCGCAGATCTCGGCCAAATTGCTCGAGCAGGACAAGATCATCGCACGCGCCATGCCTCAGGGGGACATTCTTGGTTTCGCGCCCCCGTTCTGCCTGAGCCGCGCCGAGGCGGATCAGGTGGTCGAAGGCACAGTTCGCGCAGTCAAGGCCATCCTCGGTTAATATGACGACACTTGGACTTTCCAAAGCCGCCGGGAAGTAGCACCCGGCGGTTACTCAATAGGACAGCAGTTGGTTTGCCGTGGTAAGGCTTATGACATGGTGGATGCAGCAAAGCTTGTAATCGGAATGGACGGCGGCGGCAGTGGATGTCGGGCGGCTGTGAGCACATTGGATGGCACAGTAATTGGACGATCCGAGTCGGGTGCTGCGAATTTCACCAGCGATCCCGAAGGAACGCTAGCAAGCATTCTTCGCGCTGTGACGGAGTTGGCCGAATCCATCGATCAGCCCATCGACACCCTCTTGGCCGCACCAGCGCATCTCGGTCTGGCAGGTATTATTACTCCGGATGATGCCTCATCATTTGCTCAGCGCCTTCCGTTTAAGTCCTGTCGCGTGAGTGACGATCAACTCACCTCCGTCATCGGCGCGCTTGGGGATCGGGATGGCGCGCTGATTGGTGTCGGAACCGGATCCTTCATTGCGATGAAACGGGGTGATCGCATAGACGCCATCGGTGGCTGGGGTCTCGAACTCGGCGATCAAGGCTCCGGTGCATGGCTGGGCAAACAAGCGTTGCAACGCTTTGCGTTGGTTGCAGATGGTCTTGCAGACCCGTCCCTTCTGATTGCAACGCTTATGCAGAGATTCAAAAAGGATGCAGGGGAGTTAATCCGCTTCGCCCGTGCCGCGCGCCCATCGGACTACGCGCAATTTGCACCCGTCGTGTTCGATGCCGCAAAGCACGGCGACACTTATGCCACCCGACTCGTGTCAGAGGGCGCGAGTTATTTTGATCAATGCCTGAACTCGTTTGATCTGAAGAAGGACGACGTCGTTTGCCTAGTTGGCGGGCTTTCAGAAAGCTATGCACTACGACTGAACTCCGCTTTTCAGGAGAAGCTGTCCGAGCCAGCAGGGTCGGCTTTGGACGGGGCCCTTCGATTGGCGCGGAAATTGGCTTCGAAGGGCTAGCGTTCAATTTCGCGCTGACGTGGACAAGTCATCCAGCTGGGCACGCACAGACGCGATGGCATCCATCACGAACGGCGCTCCACAGACCCAAGCGACTGACGTTTTGAGCGTCGGGAACTCTGTCAGTGCCCGGTGTGAGACCATCTCTTCGGAAAGAGAAAACCCTGAAAACGGCTGCGCTCCGATAAGTGCGTCAGGCTGGTGCAGTATGACTTGCTCCAATGATAGCGTACCATTGCCCTCGAACCCCAACTCGACGGACAAATTACGCAACCCACCAGCCGATAGGATTTCATGACTGAGCGTCCCTGCGCCCAAGGAATAGCCGTTGGGCAGAAAGAACGCTGCAACTGGCGCATCTTCTTCGACACGTGGCAACGCTGCCAAATCGCGCTCAAACGCCGTTGCCATCGCTTCGGCCCTGGCAACCTGTCCCAGATGCGCACCCATTTTTCGAATGTCGTTCGGGATGTCCTCAAGAGCACTGGTGATCGGGAATTGCACAACTTCGATCCCGATGGAGCGAAGCAAAGCGATCATGGACGGGTCACTATAATCCCCGGCCACCACCAGATCGGGGTTCTGCACCGCAATCACTTCTGCCCGAGAGTTGTTCTTGGCAAATCGCCTTGCCTCGTCTGCCATCACAGAACTGCGAGGATCGTCGGATAGATTGCTTAGCGATACGATCTGATCGGGATCGGCCAGCAACATCACAAGTTGATCGGTGCAGACATTGACCGACACGACCTGCGGCAGGTCTGATGCGTTGGCCCCGAAGGGAGCCAACGCGTATAGTATCAGCGCCAGAAAGCGGCGCATTGATCAGAAGGAGGTTTCAACACCGAAACGGATGGTCCGCTCCGGAGCATTGAAACCGCGTACTGTCTGGTAGGAAACGTCGCCCACGTTATCGATCGCACCATAGACGCTTGCCGTATCGGCGATCGCGTAGCGCGCCGAAACGTCCCATACGGTGTAATCATCCAGCGGCGTCGGAGTTCCGAACCCATCTAGCGTATCGGCGACACGTGTCATGTTGATTCCCAGTTGCAGACGGTCTGTGACATCCGCTTCCAACGCCAACGACAGATCGTGGCGCGGCACGCGGACCACGCGGTCTCCGTTATTGTCGGTATTGGTCAAAGTGTACGCGCCAGACAGGCGGACACGATCCGTAATCGCGTAAGAGCCGCTGATTTCCAGACCACGTGTCTCGGTCTTTCCATCGGTTTGGATGTAGCAACCAAAGGCCTGCGACGGCAGGCAGTTCGACCCCATGCCAAAGCCGATCAGATTGTCGATCTCGGCCCAGAACAGTGTCGCCTTGACGGAGCCGCGATCACCATAATTGTGCTCGATGCCGAGATCGAAGCTCAGGCTTTCCTCCGGGTCGAGCGGTGTCGATCCGGCATAAGGACCAAAGCGTTCATAGAGCGACGGAGCGCGATAGCCTGTGCCCAAAGACGCACGCACGAGGGTTGTCTCATTCAACTCATAAGACAACGCCGCGCGACCAGACAGCTGGCCATCGAAATCCGAATAATCATCGTAGCGGAGGGTGAGCGACAACTCGGCAGCTTCCGTGGGGTTGGCTTTCACCTCGGCAAATACGGCGGAGTTCGCAGCATCATAAGCGTCACCATCCAAAGCAGCACGTTCTTCCGACCAATCGGCGCCAAAGGCCAGCGCCACGCCTGAAGACAGCTCACCTGTGGCCAGATAGGCAACGGTGTCCCTCTCGCCCAGGAAGTCTCGGGTGAACCCCGTGCCATCGAAACGGTCAATCTCGTAGCGGCTGAAAGACAGTTCATGTGTCCATGCGCCGGTTTGCACTTCGCCGAATACGCGAACACCGCGGCGGGTCTCATCAATCTCACCGCTCGGGTCGGTCGCCGACTGATCGTATTCCGCAGTCCCGTCCGACCAGAAACCGTTCACGCCAAGGCGGATGGCATCGCTGATCTGATACGCCGCGAACAGGTTGAACGAGCTTTGCTCGTAGCCGTCGTTTTCCTCGTCCGTGTCGCGTGCCGAGAAGCCTTCGCTGGTCACGCGACCGACGCTCAGCGCGACCTCCGCGCGATCATCCAGATAGCCAAAGCTCAGGTTTGCAGCGCGTGTTTCAAAGCTACCCAGTTCCAGTTGCGCCCGACCAGATACACCAGACACGTCAGGCCGCCAGCTCTCAAGCTCGACCACACCGGCAATGGCCTCGGATCCGTAGACCGCAGATTGCGTCCCCTTGATGACTGCCATCCGGTCAAGCGATCCGGTGGTCAGCCGTCCAAAGTTGAAAGCCGTCTGAGGACCTGACGGGTCCGTCACGTCAATGCCGTCGACGCGTACGCCCACATAAGGCCCGCTCAGGCCGCGAATGCGGACAGTCGCCGAACTACCCAGACCGCCATTCGCGCTGACGGCAACACCCGGAACCGCGTCCAAAGCTGCAACCGCGGCAACGCCGCCGCGCTGGATGCCTTCGGCATCGACCACGTCGATGGTGGCACCCGTTGTTTCAAGATTGGTGGGAAGCAAACCGCCGAATACGACGATGTCTTCAAGTTCGATGACGGTGCCCCCTGCATCCTGCGCCGCCACCAGCGATGGCGCGATGAGGGTTGAACACAAGAGTAATTTGGACGTGAGCCGTGTCATTACTTTGATCCCAGCTTGCCTGGCGCAATGCGCCAGATTGACAAATAATCTGGAATGCCGACGCATCCGCAGACGGTGATGGACACCACTACGGACGAAGCCGCCGCCCCATCGCGCCCCGCGATCGGACTGGGTGTTGGTCTACGGCAGGTCTCCTGACTTGCGGGTCACTGCTCTGCTGGCCTTCCCAGAACCCGGCACGGGCACCAGTGGCACTTTCAGCGTCGCTCACCGCTCACAGTTGCGGGGGCAGTCGCGGATTTTTCCGAAGAAGCACCGCGTTCCCTTTTCACCGAATGCGTGGAACATTCGGACCGTAAACGCCGCCTTCTGCACCTTTCAGCTTCATTGCGTCAAGTGGGCTTGGCTCCAATTGCACTTGTCGCTTAGTCGCAGGGGACCGAGCGGGCGTTGATTAAACTCTTCGGAAATTCTGCTGATCCTTTTTGTGGCTTGCCCTAGTCCGATCATGAAATCGCCGATTTTGGCTTCCACGATGAACGGGCAAACTCACCTGGCGCTCATTTACGAGGCGTTCGGGTTGGGCAATTCGGTTTCGAGTAAAGAAGGTGTAAATCGTGTCCTTGTCGATCCAGTTTGACTATCGGTTTGACGACACGGGTTTCTTCAGTGACCCCGCACGGCGCTCCGCATTGGAAGCAGCAGCCGCCGCTTGGGAAGCGACCATTCGCGACGAATTCACGGATGTGGCGGCGGGCACCCAATTCAGCATCCGCAATCCATCAAACCAATCCATCGAGACGATCACGCTCGACCACGCGATTGACGACATCCTGATTTTCGTCGGGGCGCAGACTTGGTCATCTTCGACCCTTGCTATCGCCGGGCCGGATGGCGGCGATGCTGCCGGGGACGTTTTTGCCGCACGCATCTCGCCGGACTTCCGCGGTACTGGACCGGTGACGGATTTCGAACCCTGGGTTGGCTCGATCACCTTCAACGCGCAGGCGGATTGGACCTTTGATTTGGTCGGTCCCGTTTCCGGCCACAGCGACTTCATATCCGTTGCCATTCACGAAATCGGACATGTTCTCGGGATCGGCACCTCTGGCGCGTTTGACAACTTGATAATCGATGATCACTTCGTTGGTCCCAATGCGTTGCGCATCAATGAGAGACAACCAATCCCATTGGAGCACGATCACGCCCATGTCGAGGAAGGCTTCGCCGATGACCGCGTGGCACTTGACCCTATCCTAACAGACGGCGCGCGGGTTCCGATCAGCGACATCGACAAGGCCATTCTCGCGGATATTGGGTACGACATTTCCGGATTTGATCAGCAGGGTAACACGCCCTCCATCACCACCAATGATGGCGAGCGCGTATTCGGGACTGTCACCGACGACCTGATTGATGGCCTCAGCGGAGACGACTCCCTTCAAGGTAATGACGGTCAAGATCGCCTGAACGGTGGGCCAGGTAATGACGATCTCTTTGGTCAGTTCGGCAATGATACAATCGAAGGCGGAAGCGGGGACGACTACCTTGATGGCGGCATTGGCGACGATGTCTTGATCGGTGGTCCGGGCGCTGACGTTTATTTTGGGCACGATGGTCGGGACATATTCGTCATTGCCGCAGGGGATGGCAGCGCCCGTCTGTCTGATTTCGACCTCAACGAAGATGTCGTGAGGCTCATAGACAGCGGGTTCACATCACCGGATCAAGCTCTCGACGCCATTTCCAAACCGTTCAGCAACGTGTCCCGCATCACGTTATCGGACGGAACAACCGTCGACGTTTTCCACACGTCGCAAAGCGGCACGCCCTTGACGCCTCAACATATCCAACTTGAGAGCTCAGCTGACAGCGCCCCACAATTGGGTCCGAATGAACGGATATTCGAGGATGTCTCTGACCCGACAACCGCTGCTGTTCTAAGGGGCACGCCAGCGAATGACAGGCTGATCGTCGCGGTGGAACAGGATCACGTCGATGGTCAGGAAGGTGTGGATACGGCCCTCTTTGAAGGCAATCAATCCGGTTACAGCGTCCTCCTCAGCAACGACAGCGTGACGGTCACTCTCCGAGGCATAGAACAGGACAGGAACGTTAGCCTCGATAACGTGGAACTCATCGCATTCTCGGATCACGACCCGACGTTCGGCGAAATTCTGGATTTGCGCCAATTTGAAGGCCTTACTGCCTTGGATCACGCGGCGAGGGATGCTCTGATTGAACTCTATATTGCGTACTTCAATCGCGCGCCGGATGTGCTCGGTTTGAGCTTCTGGGCCACAGCATACGCACAAGGCTCAACGCTTAATGAGATCGCAGGCCAGTTTTCCGATCAGGACGAAACCCGCGCCATTTACGACGAAGACCACAGCACGCTGAGGTTCGTGGCTGACGTATATGACAATGTGCTTGGGCGCGTTCCGGACTTCGAAGGGCTGCAATTCTGGAGTACCATGCTGGAAGAAGGGACGGTCAGCCGAGGCGACTTTATTGTGGAACTCTTGAACGGGGTCCGCGCGGAAATTTCGACATCGGAAAGCGCCCATCTTGCCGGGCAGCAAGCAGAAGACCAAGAATACTTGGCGCTCAAGACCGAACTGGGCGTCGAGTTCGCACTGACGCGCGGGATGTCCGACCTTGCAGCGGCCTCAGAAGTCATGACGCTCTTTGACGGAAGCGACACGTCATTCACTGCAGCGACAGACCGAATTGACGAACTTTATCTCGCTGCGAGTACCCCGATTGATGGGTCGTTCCTCATTTCTCTGGTCGGCTCCCCCGCAGACGACATGACATTCTGAGCCTGTATCTCTGAATGGTATTCGATCTTTCTTCCCGTTCAGCGACGGGCCAACCGAAGCTTTCGACAAAATAATTCCGACAAATTTACTCGGAATGAGTTGAACGGCAGATGGAATCATGTAACTGACTCTTTTCATAAGAATTACGCATCACGGAGAGTCACATGCGCGTCCTACGGACAACTTCCACTCTGGCACTTGTCGCCAGCACAGCTTTCAGCACCGCCGCATTTGCAGAGGGTGAAGTGAACCTCTACTCGTCGCGGCACTACGACACCGACGAACGGCTTTATTCTGACTTTACAGAAGCCACCGGCATCACGATCAACCGTATCGAAGGAAACGCAGATGAGTTGATCGCGCGTATGCAGGCAGAAGGCGCAAACTCGCCTGCGGATATCCTGATTACCGTCGACACATCGCGTCTCGAACGCGCAAAATCCGCTGGTGTTCTGCAATCCATCGACAGCGATGTCCTGGAAGCACGCATTCCCGACAGCCTTCAGGATGATGACAACCAGTGGTTCGGCTTCAGCCAACGCGCACGGATCATCTTCTACGACAAGAACGACGTGGAAAACCCGCCGCTCGATTACATTTCGCTCGCCGATCCGCAGTACAAAGGCATGGTATGCCACCGTTCGTCGACAAACGTCTATTCGCAGACCTTGCTGAGCGCCGTCATCGAGAACCATGGCGAAGAGGCCGCAAAAGCTTGGGCACAGGGTGTGGTCGACAACTTTGCCCGTGAACCGCAGGGCGGCGACACGGACCAGATCCGTGGCATCGTGTCCGGCGAATGTGAAATCGGTATCTCGAACACGTACTACTACGCACGCGCTCTGCGCACCGAAGTCGAAGGTTTGCTCGAAGCTGATCGCGCCAATATCGGCTGGGTGTTCCCGGCCCAGAATGCCGAAGGTGCTCACATGAACCTGTCCGGCGGTGGTGTTGCGGCACACGCGCCGAACCGTGGGAACGCAATCAAGTTCCTCGAATACCTGGCATCGGATCAAGCACAGCAGTACTTCTCGGCCGGCAATGACGAATACCCGGCAGTGCCCGGCGTAGGCCTGTCACCTTCGGTGGCCGCACTGGGTATTTTCCGTCCCGACGATGTAGACCTGTCCGAAGTCGCACAGAACGTGCCGACTGCGCAAAAAATCTTCAACGAAGTCGGCTGGAAATAAATATGCATTTCGAATGTAAATCAGAGGGCGCCTATGCGCCCTCTTTTATTTGACCCTGCTCGTTTCGGATCCGGCGGCAAAGAAGGATCACCGGCAAAGTACCGATTGCAACGATTACAAGACTTGGCACCGCAGCTCCGGCCAATCGCTCATCCGCAGCCAAACGGTGCGCCTGCACTGCCAACGTGTCGAAATTGAAAGGCCGCATGATCAGCGTGGCCGGGAGCTCTTTCATCACATCGACAAACACGATCAATAACGCGGTGAACAGGCTCGGACGCAGCAAAGGGAAATGTACCTGCCTAAGCAAGCCCCATTCGCTCTGCCCCAGCACGCGCGCTGCTGCATCCATGTTCGGATTGATCACCGCAGCGCCGCCTTCATAAGCACCAATCGCGGCTGCAAGAAAGCGGATCATATAGGCGCACACCAACAACCAGATGGATCCGGTGAACAGCAATCCAGTCGAAATGTCGAAAGTCTCCCGCATATACGCATCAAGGGTGTTGTCGAAAAACGCGAACGGGACGAGCAGACCAACTGCAATAACCCCACCTGGAACGGCATAGCCCAGTCTTCCAATGTACAAGACTGTCGTCGCGAACCAGGATTTTCGGTACCGCGCAAGGCTGCCGAACAAAAGCGCCACCGCAACAGTGATGATCGCCGCGCAGATGCCAAGCGTGACTGAGTTCTTCGCAAAATGCAGATAGCGTGGGCTCAGCAAACTCTGCTCTGATCCGATGGCCATTTTGGACAACATTAAGATCGGAAGAATGGCGCCTAGAAACGCGGGGAGAAAACAGGCTATCAGGGCAAGAACACCCGCGGAACCGCTCAGGTGAACCCGTGGCATCGGTTCGAATTTTCGACCAAACGCATATCGCGCTTCGCCGCGGTTGATCCGTTCAATTATGGCCAAGAGCAATGCGAATGCCAGCAACCCAAGTGATAGCTGAGCTGCCGCAGCACGGTCCGCAAAACTGAACCAACTGGAATAAATACCGACAGCAAATGTCTGCACGCCGAAATACGAAACCGTGCCAAAATCAGCAATCGTTTCCATCCCGACGAGCATTGCCCCAGACGCGATCGCTGGTCGTGCCATAGGCAACGATACCTGCCAAAACGCGCCTAACCGTGTCTTTCCCAACGATTGCGCTGCATAGAATGTTGTCGCGCTCTGCGAAGCGAAGGCGGCCCGCGCCAAGAGATAGACATACGGGTAGAGGACCAACGTCAACATCGCCGCTGCTCCAGCCAACGATCGGATTTCAGGAAACCAATAATCCCTTGGCCCCCATCCGGTCACCGCGCGCAGCGACGATTGAACGATGCCGGGATGGTCGAGAACATGAGTGTAAGCGTAGGCCAGAACGTAGGCTGGAAAAGCAAGCGGCAGGACGAGGACAACTTCCATAATCCGACGTCCTCGGAACTCCGTGGTTGTGACCAGCCAGGCCGTCACCGTTCCGATAATTGTGGATAGGACCACCACGGCAACTAGCAGAACAAGCGTCGCCTGCGTGTATCGTCCCAAAACCGTTTCGACGAGAGATTGTAGCGTTTCCGTCGACCCCATGAAGGCGGCAATAAGCACGCTTATGTGCGGCAGAACGCAAATGAGCGCTACCAGTCCGGCAACAACCCATGGAAGCTTACTCACCCAAGTAAGTCTATCGCGTCGAAAACTCGTTGTCGTTTCCGCCATGTCCCGTCTCGTTCTGCAAATTGGCACCCAATCTTTTCCGATTGGAATAGTCGGATTTGCGGCGAGAGTTAACACCACAAGAGTCCAAACGAAATCAGAAATGCCACAAAGACGGACTCTTTGCGGCATCGGGAATGATCGTTGTCTTGGCGATGATTTTGGTTGCGGGGGTAGGATTTGAACCTACGACCTTCAGGTTATGAGCCTGACGAGCTACCGGGCTGCTCCACCCCGCGACAGTTTGTAATCGTATAGAGATTGGGGATTTTATTAGGTTTGGCGGTGACCTACTCTCCCACGACTTGAGTCGCAGTACCATTGGCGCGGTGGCACTTAACGGCCGGGTTCGGAAAGGGACCGGGTGTTT
>JAUHVK010000102.1 GCA_030425145.1 Alphaproteobacteria bacterium
TTGATAACGAATTCGAGCGTCGAATCCGTGGGCAGACCAACAAAGGTGAAGGGGCGCTGTTTGTCCTGCCAACCATCCTTGGCCAGTGCAAAATCACAGGCTTGGCCGGGTGTGTACTCGTAACCATCGGGTTTGTTGAAAACCAGATGGTGCGTGTCATGCGTCACGGGTTCGATGCTTTGCAGCGTGAGCGTGTGTGCCATTTGACGTGTCTCCTTTGCGGAAACAACGGTCAATTCAGAGCAGGGTTCCCGATTGGGTCAAAGATGCTCGTATTGCGGCATCCCCAGAACGTGGAAGCCGCCATCGACACGAACAATCTCGCCCGTGGTGCAGGCCCCGGCATCGGAGGCGAGGTACACCGCCGTACCGCCGACCGCTTCGAGGGTCGCGTTCGACCGGAGCGGAGCATTCATGTCGGTGTGCTTGTAGGTCTTGCGCGCACCACCAATGGCCGCACCGGCCAACGTCTTCATCGGGCCAGGGCTGATCGCGTTGACGCGGATGCCTTCGGGGCCAAGGTCGTTCGCCAGATAGCGCACGGATGCCTCGAGCGCGGCCTTGGCGACGCCCATCACGTTGTAGTTCGGGGTGACACGGGTCGAGCCCATATAGGTCAGCGTCAATAGTGTGCCGCCATTCTCCACCATCAGCGGATGCGCGCGGCGGGCAACGTCGATGAAGCTGTAGGCCGAAATGTCGAGCGAGTTCTTGAAGTTGTCACGGCTCGTGTTGAGGATGCGCCCCTGCAATTCCGACTTGTCGGAAAAGGCGATGGCGTGAACGACAAAGTCAATTGTCGGCCAGCGCGCAGCAAGCTGTTCGAACGCGGCGTCGAGCGATGCATCGTCGGTCACGTCCACATCGACCATGAAGTCCGATCCGACACTCTGCGCCAGCGGCTCAAGCCGTTTGCCAAAGGCTTCACCCTGATAGGTAAAGGCAAGCTCTGCACCTGCCTCGGCCATTGCCTTGGCAATGCCCCACGCGATGGAGCGTTCATTGGCGACGCCCATGATCAGGCCGCGTTTGCCCTGCAACTGTCCTGCCATAATCAACCCACGTATTTCGACAAAAGCATCGACCCGTTTGTGCCGCCAAACCCGAAGGAGTTGGTCATCACCGTATCAAGCCCTGCATTTTCAACCAGTTCAGTCGCAATCTCTTCTGGTTTCAGCGCCGGGTCCAGCGTTTCCACGTTGATCGACGGGATGATGAAATCGTCCCGCAGAGCGAGCAGACAGTAGATCGCCTCTTGCGCCCCAGTTGCCCCCTGGCTGTGCCCGGTCATCGACTTGGTCGAACTCACCGGCGGTGTGCTGCCCTCACCAAAGACACGTCGCACCGCTTCGATCTCCCCCACATCGCCCACCGGCGTCGAGGTGCCGTGTGCGTTGATGTAGCTGACGGTGCGCCTTTCGGGCAGCGTCTTCAGTGCACCGCGCATCGCACGTTCGCCGCCTTCGCCCGACGGCGCCACCATGTCGGCTCCGTCCGAGGTTGCGGAAAAACCGGTGACTTCGGCGTAAACCGTGGCCCCCCGCGCCAAGGCACGATCCAGCGGTTCCAACACGACAATCGCGCCGCCGCCCGAGATCACAAAGCCATCGCGACCGGCGTCAAACGCGCGCGACGCTTTCTCGGGCGTGTCGTTGTATTTCGACGACATCGCACCCATCGCGTCGAAAAGGCAGGACAGCGTCCAGTCCAGTTCCTCGCCGCCGCCCGCGAACATCACGTCCTGCATACCCAAGGCCACCTGCTGCGCCGCCATGCCGATGCAATGCAGCGAGGTCGAGCAGGCCGAGGTGATCGAGAAGTTCATGCCCTTGATCTGATAAGCGGTCGCAAGGTTGGCGCTTACGGTTGAGGACATGGTTTTCGGAACCGCAAACGGCCCGATCCGCTTGGTGGCCCCTGTGCTCAAAACCGACTGGTGTGCTGTCAGCATCGCGCTGGTCGACGGACCGCCAGATCCTGCAATGAGACCCGTCATCGGGTTGACCACCTCTTCCGGGGTGAGCCCGGCATCCGCAATCGCCTGCCCCATCGCGATATGGGCATAAGCCGCGCCCGGCCCCATGAATCGCAGCGTGCGCTTGTCCACATGGTCGGCCACGTTCAGATCAATGGCACCAGCCACCTGGGACCGGAACCCATGCTCGGCCATATCGGCATTTGCGGTGATCCCGGACCGACCTGCTTTCAGGCTAGCGGCCACTTCCTCGGCATTGTTCCCAATCGACGAAACAATTCCCAATCCTGTCACGACAACACGGCGCATCACGGCTCCTTACAATTGTTGCATTTGTGTGTAGGGGAAGGTGGGGGGGAGGAGCAAGCAGATTGGGTGGTCATTCGCTTGCTCTAGCCGAGTCGCCAAACTTGTCACCACCATTGGCGGCGCGCACACCTCTGCACCGCATGGATAGGCGCGCGGCAATAGCTGGCGAACCAGAAAACGGCGTTCACCCGAGGAACGAAGACGTGAGCCTATTGGCTCAGCTTTCCGACAGGGCGACCTTCATGTCCTTAACGACATAGATGGTCTCGCCATCCGCTTCGACGCGTCCATCGGCGACACCCATGGTCAGACGGCGGGTCTGGATCGCCTTAGTGAAATCGACATAGTAGGTCAGCATCTTGCGGTCCGGGCGTACCATGCCGGTCAGCTTGACCTCACCCACACCCAGCGCATAGCCCCGCCCCTGCCAGCCCCGCCAGCCAAGGTTAAACCCGGTCAGTTGCCACAGTCCGTCGAGGCCAAGGCAGCCGGGCATGATCGGATTACCGGGGAAATGACAGTCAAAAAACCAGAGGTCCGGTTTGATGTCGAACTCCGCCACGACGTGGCCTTTGCCGTGTTCCCCACCATCGCCCGAAATATCGGTAATGCGATCCATCATCAGCATCGGCGGTTCGGGAAGCTGGGCGTTGCCCGGTCCGAACAACTCTCCCCGCGCGCATTTCAGAAGGTCGTCGCGATCGAAGCTGCGGGGAAAATCTGTCATGGTCGGTGTGTCTCCCGGAAGGAATTGTTCAATTCAAATCCGTCTATCATCGCCCTGCGCAACCGTGCAAGCCCACGCAGGAAAGAGGCCTGAGACAAGGTGTTCAAGATTTTTATTTGAACTGCGCGCCATTCGCACCCTATATACTCAGTGGCAAGGAGCGAATTCTGCATGTCTTCACGATCCATCGAACGCGGTACCGAATGGCTGTCCACGGGGGGCGTGCGCCCCACACGGCAACGTGTCGCGCTGGCGTCGCTGCTGGTCGGGGACGGAAAGAACCGCCACGTGACCGCTGAAAGCCTGTTCGCTTCCGCACAGGACACCGGCGAACAGGTGTCTCTGGCCACGGTCTACAACACGCTGCGCGCCTTCTGCGATGCCGGCTTGATGCAGGAAGTGACAGTGGATGGCGCACGCAGCTATTTCGACACCAACACCCACGATCACCCGCATTTTTTCTGGGAAGACGAAGGTCGCCTGACTGACGCACCTGCGGACGAACTTGAAATCGCCCGCATCCCCGGCCCGCCGGAAGGGGCGGAGATCTCCAGCGTCAACGTTGTGATCAAGCTCCGCCGGACCTGAGCGGTCGCTCCATCCGCGACACATGACATTTGTCGGCAACGAAGCGACGCCCGTTCGGAAACGGGCGCGACTTCATAAACTTATCTGCATTTCCTGATCACTGCGCCATTCGGATGCTGAAACGAATGACGTTTACGCATATCGCTGTTTTCCCAGGGCCTTTGTTCAGGAACCACCTCGGTAAACCTCACTTCTCAAGGCTTCAGAAAACCATTCGGTTTTCAGTAAATTAGACCTTTAACCCCGCATTCATCCCTGCCTCTGCATCACCCGTCCTGGGGGCGTTTTGAATGAGGGGTGTGGGGTATGGAGCCCTTTACCGATGTATTCGGGACGCAGACGTCTGCTGCGGGACTTTCTTTTGGTTTGCGTGGGGTTGTTGACTGGAGCGTTCAGCAGCCGTTTCTGGATGTGTTCAAGACGGCGCGGCCGTGGTTGGGGCACAGTG
>JAUHVK010000008.1 GCA_030425145.1 Alphaproteobacteria bacterium
TTTTGCATTGAGCATGTCCTCGATGATGCGTCTCTCACGCAAATCCAGCTCTGTATGCGCCATGTCTGTTCTCCTTGCTTTTTCAGCAAGATAGAGGAGGTGTCGCAACCCATTCTAGAATGTGCCGGAACTGTTACGTCTTTGCGGATAATCAGACCCGCGCTAGCTGAGCGCGAGCCTGATTAACCGGAGACCTATCGGTGCCATCCTCCGCCGCCCGTGACATTTCCTACGCATATTCCGCCCGTTCCAAACCGGGCCGCGCGATCATCCGTCTGATGGAAAACGCCACGGGGCGTCTTGCCCTGATCAAGCGCGCGGCGGGCTATCAGGAAGAGGTCGCCCAAGGTCGGGATTTCTGGGACGTGATGGTCAATCGGTACGGTCTCAGCCTCGACGTGGTGGGCGGGTCGCTTGGCAATATCCCTAAGACCGGCCCGCTGATCGTAATCGCCAACCATCCCTACGGCATCCTCGACGGGTTGATCCTTGGCCACATTCTGTCAGCCACGCGCGGCGATTTCCGCATTCTGGCGCACAAGGTGTTCCGAAAAGCCGAAGACCTCGACCGCATCATCCTGCCGGTCAATTTCGATGAGACCAAAGAGGCGGTCACGCAGAACATCGAGACCCGCAAAGTGGCGCTGGATTACCTGCGCGACGGAGGCTGCGTAGGCGTGTTCCCAGGGGGCACCGTCTCTACCGCTGTCACCCCCTTTGCCACGCCGATGGATCCCGGCTGGCGCGGGTTCACCGCCCGGATGATCGCCAAATCGAACGCCACCGTGGTGCCGATCTACTTCGACGGCCACACCAGCCGCCTGTTCCAGATGGCCAGTCATCTGCACAGCACTCTGCGCATGGGGCTTCTGATCAAGGAATTCCGCAAACGGATCGACACCCCGGTGCGGATCGTGATTGGTGCGCCAATCCCCGTGCAGGAGATCGACACGCGCAAAAAAGACGCGCGAGAGCTGATGGATTTTCTGCGCAAAGCCACGTATGAGCTGTCTCCAACGCCGTATGCGTCTTACGACTACGGCTTTGAATTTGAAGAGCGGCACCGGGTGCGCGGCTGAACGCCACCCCTTGCCACATGCGCGAGGGCGATATGGCGGTAGGCGTATTTGACAGCGGTCTGGGTGGGCTGACGGTGCTGGACGCGGTGTCCAAGCGTCTGCCTGACGTGCCGTTCGTCTATCTGGGCGACAACAAACACGCGCCTTACGGTGTGCGCGATGCCGACGACGTCTACACCCTGACCTGCGCCGCAACCGAACGGCTGTGGGAGGCGGGCTGCGATCTGGTGATTCTGGCATGCAACACCGCCTCGGCCGCAGCCCTGCGGCGGATGCAGGAAAACTGGATCCCGCGAGACAAGCGCGTTTTGGGCGTGTTCGTGCCTCTGATCGAAGCGCTGACCGAACGGCAATGGGGCGACAATTCCCCGCCACGCGAAGTGGCGGTGCAACATGTGGCACTGTTTGCGACCCCGGCCACCGTGCGCAGCCGCGCCTTCCAGCGCGAACTGGCCTTCCGCGCCATCGGTGTCGATGTCGAGGCGCAGGCCTGTGGTGGCTTGGTGGATGCGATCGAAGAGGGCGACATGATCCTTGCCGAAGCGCTGGTGCGGTCACATGTGGATGCGCTCAAGCGCAAGATGCCCAACCCGCAGGCGGCTATCCTCGGCTGTACGCATTACCCGCTGATGCAGGATATTTTTCAGGATGCGCTGGGCCCAGAGGTCGCCGTGTACAGTCAGGCCAATCTGGTGGCCGAGTCGTTGGCCGATTACCTTGAACGCCATCCGAATATGAAAGGGCCGGGGGAGGACTCGATGTTCCTGACCACGGGCGATGCAAAGCGCGTATCGGATCATGCCACGCAATTCCTGCGACGACGGATCGACTTCAAGGCTGCCTGAGCCTTTCGCCGATCCTGATCCAAATTATTCCGTCACTGGGAGTGACCACATGACCTGTAAAATCGCCATCATCGGTGCCAGCGGCTATACCGGAGCCGAACTCCTGCGCCTCATCGCAACCCATCCCGACATGGAGATCGCCGCGCTGGCGGCGAATTCCAAGGCGGGCCAGACAATCGCGCAGGTGTTTCCGTTCCTGCGCCATCTCGACCTGCCGCAGCTGGTGACATGGGAAGAGATCGACTTTTCCGGCATCGACCTGTGTTTCTGTGCATTGCCGCATAAGACCAGCCAGGAGGTGATCTCGAAGCTGCCGACGGACCTCAAGATCGTTGATCTCTCGGCGGATTTCCGGCTGCGCGATCCGGCAGCGTATGAGAAATGGTACGGCAACCCGCATGCCGCGGTCGAGATGCAGAAAGAGGCGGTCTATGGCCTGACCGAGTTCTATCGCGATGCGATCCGCGACGCGCGGCTGGTGGCCGGCACCGGGTGTAACGCGGCGACCGGACAGTACATCCTGCGGCCGCTGATCACGGACAAGGTGATCGGGCTCAAAGATATCATCCTCGATCTGAAATGCGCCGTGTCAGGGGCTGGCCGCTCGCTCAAGGAAAACCTGCTTCATGCCGAACTGTCCGAAGGCTACAACGCCTATTCAGTCGGTGGCACACATCGGCATCTGGGGGAATTCGATCAGGAATTCAGTGCCTTGGCGGGCGAAGAGGTGCGCGTGCAATTCACGCCGCATCTGATCCCGGCAAACCGGGGCATCCTTGCCACCTGCTATGTCAGCGGCGACGCGCAAGCGGTCCATGGTGCGCTGACCAAGGCCTATGCGGATGAGCCGTTCATCGAAGTGCTGCCTTTTGGCGAAACCCCCTCGACCCACCATGTGCGTGGCTCGAATTTCTGCCATATCGGCGTGACAGGGGACCGGATCTCGGGGCGGGCCATCATCGTGGCGGCGCTCGACAACCTGACGAAAGGCTCGTCCGGGCAGGCGTTGCAGAACGCGAACCTGATGCTGGGTCTGGAAGAAACGGCTGGCCTGATGCTGGCCCCGTGCTTCCCCTAAAATTCTAGGGACAGCGCCAAGATTCTTCGTACGAAGAATCTTGGTCCCCATGGGGTTAAGAAAATTCCAATTCAGACTGCGGCAAATTGAACTGCCGCAGTTTTCGGGCGGCGCATCTGCGTCTATATTGGCACAAGCGCAACCGGGAGGACGCCATGGCTCTGAAATCGCTGAAGAAACAACGCCGCATCCAAGTGATCGCGTTGGCGACCGTGGCGCTGGTCCTGTCGACGGCTTTGATCGGCTACGGGATGCGCGACGGGATCAACTTTTTCCGGTCCCCCAGCCAAGTGATGGAAGAACCGCCCGCACCGAACGAAGTGTTCCGAATTGGTGGGTTGGTCGAAGAAGGCTCGATTGTTCGGGGGCAAGGGTCGTCGGTATCGTTCCGCGTGACTGATGGCGGGGCCACCGTGCCGGTGGTTTATTCTGGCGTTTTGCCGGATCTCTTTTCCGAAAACGAAGGCATGGTCGGTACCGGTCGCTACATTAATGGCGTTTTCGAAGCCACTGAAATCCTTGCTAAACATGACGAAGAATACATGCCGGCAGAGGTGGTGGACGCGCTGAAAGAACAAGGCGTTTACAAAGAGCCCGGCGCGGACAGCTGAGCGCGCACTCCTACTTCTTCTCTTTTCAAATACGCAAAAAAAGCCGGGCGCGCAGCGCCCGGCCTGTCGGATTTTCAGAAGGAAAATTCGAAGCTGATCAGCCGCGCAGGATCGACCGACCCGCGTATTCGGCGGTCTCTGCCAGCATCTCTTCGATGCGGATCAACTGGTTGTACTTGGCCAAACGGTCGGACCGTGCCAACGAGCCGGTCTTGATCTGACCGCAATTCGTGGCCACCGCGAGGTCGGCAATCGTCGCGTCCTCGGTTTCGCCCGAGCGGTGCGACATTACGTTTGTATAGCGCGCACGGTGGGCCATATCGACGGCTTTCAGCGTTTCGGTCAACGTGCCGATCTGGTTGACCTTGACCAGCATGGAGTTCGCGCAGCCGCGGGCGATACCGTCGGCCAGACGCACGGGGTTGGTCACGAAAAGATCGTCGCCTACCAATTGCACCTTGTCGCCCAGCACCTCGGTCAGCATTGCCCATCCGTCCCAGTCGTCTTCGGACATGCCGTCTTCGATGGAGATGATGGGGTAGTCGTTCACCAGTGCCTGCAGGTAGGCGACGTTCTCGTCCGAGGTCAGCGACTTGCCTTCGCCCTTGAGCTCGTACTTGCCGTCCTTGAAGTATTCGGTCGCGGCACAGTCGAGTGCGAGCATCATGTCGTCGCCCGGGGTGTATCCGGCTTTTTCAATGGATTTCAGGATGAAATCCAGAGCCTCGCGGGTCGAGCCGAGTTCGGGGGCAAAGCCACCCTCATCCCCAAGGCCGGTGGACATGCCAGCAGCCGACAGCTCTTTCTTCAGTGTGTGGAACACTTCAGAACCCATGCGCACCGCGTCGCGGATGTTTTCCGCAGCGACCGGCATGATCATGAACTCCTGAATGTCGATCGGGTTGTCGGCATGTTCGCCGCCATTGATGATGTTCATCATCGGAACGGGCAGAACGCGGGCCGAGGTGCCACCAACATAGCGGAAGAGGGGCTGCGCGGAGAAATCAGCGGCGGCTTTGGCGACGGCAAGGCTGACGCCGAGAATGGCGTTGGCACCAAGACGGCCCTTGTTGTCGGTGCCATCGAGCTCAATCATCGCCAAGTCGATGCCGACCTGCTCTGTGGCGTCCAGACCGACGATTTCGTCTGCGATTTCGCCATTCACGGCCGCTACGGCCTCGAGCACGCCTTTACCCATGTAGCGGCTCTTGTCGCCATCACGTTTCTCGACCGCCTCATAGGCGCCGGTGGATGCACCCGAAGGCACTGCGGCGCGGCCGATGGTGCCGTCTTCCAAAGTGACGTCGACTTCGACGGTCGGGTTGCCCCGGCTGTCGAGGATTTCACGGGCGTGGATGTCGATGATGGTGCTCATTGCGCTTGATCCTGATGAAGCTGCATTTGAGCGGCGGTATAACAGGGACGGACACAAAGTAAACTGCGGCTGATAGCGCTAACGGTTCTCTTTTTCCCGAAGCCGTTCCTGTTTCAGCGCCAGCTTGCGTTCGCGGTAAAGTGCGTAGAGTCCCGCACTCAGGATGATGGCGGCACCAAGCAGGGTCAGGCCATCCGGGCGTTCGCCGAAAACCAGAATGCCGAGGCTCATGGTGAAGACCAGCCGCGTATACCGGAACGGGGAAACGATGGCCGCCGGGGCCATGCGCATGGCCTGCGTTACTGCGTAGTATCCGAGCGCCGTGACAATGATGCCCGCCCCCATATGCCAAGCGGTGAGGGCGGTGACGCCGGTCGGCACTTCTGACACGAGGATCAGTCCGAACCCGATGGGGATGGTGGCGGTAAAGCCCCATGTCGCCAGAGAGATGGACGGGATATGTGAGGGCGAAAGGCGTGTGATCAGATCACGCAGGCCGAGGCCACAGACCCCCATCACTGCAAAGAGGGCGGCGGGTTCGAACCCGTCGGTGCCAGGTTTAATGACCAGCAGCATACCGACGATCCCGGCGAAAATTGCCAGCCAGCGGCGGGGGCCGACGGATTCCTTGAGAAACACTGCCGCGCCCAGCGTGACGACCAGAGGGGCCATCTGCATGATCGCGGCAAACAGTGAGAGCGGAATCACCCCGATCGACATCACAAGGCCAAAACCGCCGATGATCTCGAGCGCGCTGCGGGCCAGCACCCAGGGGTGCAGCGCGTCGCGGCTGAGCAGGTTCGCGCCCTGCCATTTGGCAATCAGCATGAAACAAAGCGTGCCGCCGACGCTGAGCAGGAACATCACGTAGCCCGGAGACAGGACCTGTGACGACAGTTTGATGAAAACATCGCTGAGCGCCAGAAGCGCCATCGCGAGGATCATCAACAGGATAGCGCGGACGATTTGCATGAGGATCAGCTACGCCGCTTTGACGGCAGAGGCCAGACCCGTTCTACGCTGGCGTCACTTCTTGATCGGCACGCCGTAGAGTTCGAGTTTGTGACCCTTCAGGCGGTAGCCAAGTTTCGCCGCGATCTTTTCCTGAAGCGCCTCGATCTCGGGGTCGACGAATTCAATCACCTTGCCGGTGTGCAGGTCGATCAGGTGATCGTGGTGCTCGCGCTCGGCATCCTCATAGCGGGCGCGGCCATCGCCGAAATCGACCTTTTCCAGAATGCCCGCTTCTTCGAACAATTTTACCGTTCGGTAAACCGTTGCGATCGAGATGTTCGGATCGCGCCCCGAGGCACGGGCATAGAGCTCTTCGACATCCGGGTGATCAGTCGCATCCTCGAGCACCTGCGCAATGGTGCGGCGCTGTTCGGTGAGCCGAAGCCCCTGCGCTTCGCAGCGGGAAAGGATGGTTTCGGTCATCGCCGGGCCTCGTGTCTTGGTGCGCTACGGTTTACCGAACTGCGCAGGTCAATGCCAGAATGCGCACTCGACTTTTTCACGCCCTACGGCGGAGGTGCCAGAGATAGGTGGCGAGGGCCAGAACAACAATGGCACCGCCAGTGAGCATTCGAACGGTCGGCATTTCTCCGATCACTGCCCAGACCCAGATCGGGCCAAGAACGGTTTCAAGCAGCAGAACCAGACTGACATTGACTGATGCCGTGTGACGCGAGGCTTCTGACATCAGGTAGAACGACGTGGGCAGGACGAAGAGGGCAGCAACAGCGATGGCCCAGGTGGTGCCTGATCCCATCTCCTGTGGAGAGGTGAAGGCAAAGGCGGTGATACCAGCCAGCATTGATCCCGTGCCGACAGCGGTCAGAAGCGGCATCTCCGGGTTATGGCGCAGCAGCGTGAAGCTGAGCGCGAGGCTCAACGCGACGCCCAGCCCGCAGGCCACGCCAATCAGGGCTGAAGCGGTGATTGCGATGTCGTCTTTGCCGGTCATGGCCAAAGCAATTCCGCCACTGACCACTGCGATGGTGAGCCATGTCGCGGGCCGGGTCGGCTGGCCATAGAGCACTCGCGACAGGATTGCGGCCCAGATCGGGACTGTCGCCACGGCGATCAGAACAAGCGCGACAGGGGCAAGTGAAATGCCGGGCGCAAAGAGCGAGGCATTCGCCCATTGCGCCAGCACCAACCCAACGCCAACACCGGAAGCCAGTCGCGGGAACAGCCGTAATTGCCCGGTCAGCGCGGCCGCGATCAGGAACAAGGTTCCCATTGCCAGACCCCGCCACGCGACCAGCGGTGCCGCTTCAAGCCCAGACAGTCGGATTAAGAGCGCGTCCGGTGTCAGGATAAGGACACCAAGACAGGCCAGCAGAATGCCTTTCATACAGGTACGTCAGGTTCAGCTATAGAGCGGCTGTACCCCCATCTGCATGTGCAGTGCGTTCACCGTCGGCTGGTCCAGTTCCATCGCACGGGCCAGCGCGTCGAGGTATTGCGCCTCGGGCTGGGTATCGAGCCTGATCGCCATCAATGAGGCGGAATAGACCTGCGTGCGCAACGGGGCAGGTGTGTCGGCGGCCAAGGCTTTGACATCAACCGGTGCCGCCAGTTGTTCCTGCACGAAAGCAATATCTTCTGCATCGGCGTCGTCACCCACAGTGTCGAGGATCTTGGCGCGTTCGGCCTCGTCGATACCTCCGTCGCATTTTGTGGCCTGTATCATCGCCCGCAGCATCAGCGCGGCGGTTTCCTCGGCCTGTGGCGCAGCGGCACCCGATTTGGCGAACTGGTCGAGCATACCGCCCATGTTCTTGCCGCCCATTGCGGCCATGCCCCCGGCAGCGGCCAAAAGGCCAGCCAGACCAGCCCCACCGCCGCCGCCCAGTTGTGACAGCAGCCCGCCTTTGTCGCCTGACGCCTGTTCGGCCCCGCCGCCCATCAACGCAGAGAGATCCAGCCCGCCAGACTGCATTTTTTCCATGATCCCGGCCAGCGGGTTGGAGCCACCCGCGCCGCTCATCAGTTGACCCATCTGGGCCTGAAGCTGAGCCATCGGGTTGTCGCCGGGCACCTGCGCGCCACCCATCAACCCGCCAAGCCCTTTTCCGCCGGACAGATGATCCACACCCCGCGCTGCGGCGTATCCGATGGCCACTTTGGCCAGTGTTCCCATGAGACTCATACTTCTTACTCCCGGCGATCAGGTTTTTTGTTTCCACCTCAGGATGCACGATTCGCGCAGGGGATGTGGAAAAAACCTTTGCGGGGCGCGGATTTGACCACCGGTGCCTGGCTGATTTCTGCTTGACCCCGGATGCGCATGGGTGTCCCTGAACGGATGAACCGCAAAGACGCAATTGATCTGGCCGGGGCGACCGGGATGGTGGTGTTCGCCACGATTCTGGCGTTCAACCAAGTGGTGATCAAAGTCACCAATGCCGGGTTTGGCCCGGTCTTTGCCGCTGGACTGCGGTCAGCGCTAGCGCTTCTGGTGTTGGGCCTTTGGCTGCTGCTGCGGCGGCGCAGGTTGGAGGGGATCAAGCGCACCTTCTGGTCAGGCTTGCTGCTGGGTGGGCTGTTTACGGCCGAGTTCATCTTCCTGTTCATAGCGCTTGATCTGACCACCGTGTCGCGTGTGTCGATTGTGTTTTACTTGATGCCGGTCTGGCTGGCGGTCATCGCGCATTTCACATTGCCCGGCGAGACCCTGTCGTGGCGGCGCACCCTTGGTCTGGTACTGGCGATGACAGGGGTGATCTGGGCGCTGTTTGATCCCGAGTCCCGTCAGGCGGGGAGCCTTCTAGGAGATGCCCTGGCGCTTCTTGCGGCGTTTTCGTGGGCGGGCATCGCGTTGACTGTGCGATTGACGCGGGTGTCAGAGCTGTCACCGGAAGGGCAACTCTTTTGGCAATTGTCGGTGTCGACCGTTGGGCTGCTCGCCGCCGCTCCGCTGTTCGGAGAATTGCTGCGCGATCCGACGGCGCTGCATATCGCAGGGCTTGGTTTTCAGGCGGTGTTTGTGGCGAGCCTCGGCTTCCTGTTCTGGCTGCGGCTGATGGCGATCTATCCAGCCTCGGACATCGCGGCGTTCAGTTTCCTGTCGCCGGTTCTGGCGGTGGGTATGGGGTGGCTCTTGCTGGATGAACCCGTGGGACCGGGCTTTATCGGCGCGATGTGTCTTGTTGCGGTGGGGATCGTGCTGATCAACCGTCGCCGGAAACGCCCGTCTCAGGTGCCGCAGAACGTGGCCTGAACCACCTCGTCCGGGGTGGGTGGGCTGCGCAGGTCGACAAAGTCCGGGTTCGCGTCGTAGGGCGCGGCATAGGCCAACATCAGCCGATGGAAATATGTGTCGTCGCCTTCCACAGAGGCGGCGATCATCGCTTCGATCTGGTGATTGCGCGGGATCAGAACCGGGTTCGCAGCGTTCATGCGCTCTTCTGCACCGTCCTCACCCGCGATCCGCGCCTGCCATTTGCCGGACCAGTCGTCAAACCCAGCGGGGTCGGAGAACTGGTCGCGGGCGGTGCCGTCGGTCAGTCCCCGGAAGGTATTGGTGAAGTCTGCGTCAGCCGTCTGCATCAGCGTCAAAAGCTCTGCGATCAGGGTCGCGTCCTCGGGTGTCGGCTCCGCGATGCCGATCTTTGCCGCAAACCGCTTCAGCCATTCGGTGCGGATCATGTCCGGCATGCTGTGGATTTTCGCCGTGAACGGTTCGAGCGAGGCTTCGGGGTCGGGCATCAATTGCAGCAGTGCCGTGGCCAATTGCGCCATGTTCCACACAATGATGTCGGCCTGCGCCGAATAGCTGTAGCGCCCGTAGCGGTCGATGGAGGAATATACGGTTTCCGGGTGGTAGCTGTCCATGAAGGCACAGGGGCCGTAGTCGATGGTTTCGCCGGAAATGCTGCAATTGTCGGTGTTCATTACGCCGTGAATAAAGCCAATGCTCATCCACTGCGCCACCAAATCGGCCTGACGGCGCATCACCGCGTCGAGGAACGCGGCGGGATCGGTGGCATCGGGATAGTGGCGCGCAACCGCGTAGTCGAAAAGCGTTTGCAATGCTTTGATGTCGCCACGGGCGGCAAAGACCTGAAAGGTTCCGACGCGCAAGTGGCTTTGCGCCACCCGGGTCAGTACTGCACCGGGCAGGGGGCGTTCACGCACCACAACCTCACCGGTGCGGACTGCGGCCAGTGCGCGGGTTGTCGGCACGCCAAGCGCGTGCATCGCCTCGCTCACAACGTATTCACGCAGCACCGGACCCAGCCATGCGCGGCCATCCCCCATGCGGGAGAAGGGTGTGCGGCCCGAGCCTTTGAGCTGGATGTCGCGGCGGAGCCCGTCCGTGCCGATGGTCTCGCCCAGCAGGATCGCGCGCCCGTCGCCGAGTTGCGGATTGTACTGGCCGAACTGGTGTCCGGCGTAAAGCTGCGCCAAAGGCGATGCGCCGTCTGGAATGGCATTTCCTGAAAACAGCGCCGCGAGGTTCGGATCGTCCAGGCCGTCGATCCCGAGATCCCGCGCCAACCCGTCGTTGATGGCGATCAGCGACGGCGCTTTCACCGGCTCGGGTTTGACCCGCGCGTAGAAGGTGTCGGGCAGGGTGGCATAGCTGTTGTCAAAGGGGATGTGCAGGGTCATGGCGTGGATATAGGCGCTTGCCGCCTCACTCTCCAGTCCCGGCGCTTCACAGTTCGCGGGACATGTAGGCGTAGCCCTCACGGGTCTCGAATTTGCAGCGCTGGTAGAACCGTTTGAGGGTCTCATCCCCTTGGTCGGTTTCGAGGTGCAGCGCCTTGATGCCGCCGTCCTTGAGCGCTTTGGCAAGCCCGTTCAGCGCATCCGACCCCATGCCGCGTTTGCGTACGGCACTGCGGACAAAAAGCTCGTCCACAATGGCGTCCATGCCGCCATATTCGATTGACCACCCGAAGGACACGACAACATAGCCCACAGGCGCGCGGCGCGGGCCGATCAGCCAGATCGCACCGTGCGGGCTGCCTTCCAGCAAAGGCAGGACGGCGTTGTGCTGGTGTTCGGGCGAGGTGCCAAAGCCCTGATGTTCGTGAAAAGCAGCCACCAGCGGCAGAAGCTTGGGCAGATCGTCCGGCCCGGCAAGATGCAACGCCCTCATAGACGCGACAGCCTTTCGGTGAGCAGGGTGAAGAAGCCGTCCGCGTCGATGTCGCCCATGAAGGTCGCGTTGGGCGCACGGTTTGTGACGCCCCACCAATCCGCCACGGTCATCCCCAACGTCAGTTCCGACTTGGTTTCAATCTCGACATTGATGTGCCGCCCGGTGAAAAGGTCGGGCCGGATCAAATAGGCGGTCACGCACGGGTCGTGCAACGGAGCGCCAGCGCTGCCGTATTTCTCTTTGTCGAACCGTTCGAAGAAATCGGTCATCTCGGCCACGGCCACACCCACAGGAGTGTCAAGCGCGCGGAAGGCGTTGTTCCGCTCCGCGGTCACCAGCGCCTTGTGTGTCACATCGAGGGGCATGACGGTGATCGGCGCGCCGCAATCAAAGACGATTTTGGCAGCTTCGGGATCGACATAGATGTTGAATTCGGCGGCAGGGGTGATGTTGCCAACTTCGAAATAGGCCCCGCCCATGAGCACGATTTCCTGAATCCGTTCTGCAATGTCAGGCGCGCGTTTGAGGGCGGTTGCGATATTTGTGAGTGGCCCAAGAGGGCAGAGCGTAACGGTGCCTTTTTCCTCGGCGCGCAGGATGTCGATGATGAAGTCAACCGCGTGCTGATCCTGTAGCGGCATTGTCGGGTCGGGCAACGCCGGACCATCCAGCCCGGTTTTGCCATGAACATGCTCTGCCGTGACCAGTTTGCGCGCGATAGGCGCGTCACAGCCGGAAAACACCAGAGTGTCCGGCTTGCCCGCCAATTCGCAGACGATGCGTGCGTTCTTTTGTGTCAGTGGCAGCGGCACATTTCCAGCGACGGCCGTGATGCCCAGAATTTCGATCTCTTCCGGTGAGGCCAGCGCCAGCAGGATCGCAACCGCGTCGTCCTGTCCGGGATCAGTGTCGATGATGATTTTACGGGGTGCCATGTCAGACTCCTTGCTTGGACCGGTGGTGACATGCAGGTGACGCCGGATCAAGCTAGTAGATGTGGACAAGCAAGGCTTTGCCCGGTCTTTGGGCAACAGGATTGCAGCCTGTTCCTTCAATGGTACACTCGCACCCGACGCTGCGAAAAAAGTTTACATCCGGCTCGTTAGCGCTAACAAGGCGCGGAGCGAAGCAGAATCGGAAGGATCGCGCCATGGTATCCCGCCTTATTCCCGTTGACCCGTTTGACCTGGTGATCTTCGGCGGCACTGGAGATCTTGCTCGTCGAAAGATTCTTCCCGGCCTGTTCCGGCGGTTCTGTTCCGGCCAGATGCCCGAGGGGTCGCAGATTGTCGGAGCAGCGCGTACGGAGTTGTCTGACGACGAATACCGCCAGATGGTCTCGGATGCCGTTGCGGAATTCGGTGGCGGTCGCGCCTGTGAAGAAGGCACGCTTGATGCGTTCCTCAAGACGGTGTCTTACGTGACCACCGATGCCAAGGGAGATGGCGGTTGGGTCGAGTTGCATGGCAAGATGCGCGATGCAACCGTGCGGGCCTTCTACTTCTCGGTCGCGCCTTCGCTTTTCGGTGATCTTGCGGAACGACTGCATCGGTTTGGTCTGGCAACGCCGGACAGCCGCATCGTGTTGGAAAAGCCGTTTGGTCATGACCTTGCAACCGCCAAAGCGCTGAACGCTACGTTGGCGCAGCATTTCAACGAAACGCAGATTTACCGCATCGACCATTATCTGGGTAAAGAAACCGTCCAGAACCTGATGGCGGTCCGCTTCGGCAACATGCTGTTCGAGCCGCTGTGGAATGCCCAGTATGTCGACCACATCCAGATCACTGTCGCTGAAACCGTCGGTGTGGGCGGTCGTGGCAGCTATTACGATAAGTCCGGCGCGATGCGCGACATGGTACAGAACCACCTGATGCAGCTGCTCTGCCTCATTGCGATGGAGCCGCCCGCCAAGTTCGAACCGGATGCAGTGCGGGACGAAAAGCTTAAGGTGATCCGGGCGCTGGAACCTGTGGATTGGCACCATATCGTGCGGGGCCAGTATGGCGCGGGCGACAACGGGCCAAGCTATCGCGAGGACGTGGAAGACCCCAAATCGCGCACCGAAAGCTTTATCGCCATGAAGTGCCATATCTCCAACTGGCGCTGGGCGGGGACACCGTTCTATCTGCGCACGGGCAAACGGCTCAAGGCGCGGGCCTCGGAAATCGCCGTGGTGTTCAAAGACGCACCGCATTCGATCTTTGGCGCGGATGCCGGACGGCACCGGAACGTGCTGGCCATCCGGTTGCAGCCGAACGAGGGCATGACGCTGGACGTGACGATCAAGGAGCCGGGGCCGGGGGGGATGCGTCTTGTGGATGTGCCCTTGGACATGAGCTTTGCCGATGCGCTGGGCCCGGAGGCGGAAGAAGTGCCAGACGCATATGAGCGCCTGATCATGGATGTGATCCGGGGAAACCAGACCCTGTTCATGAGGGGTGACGAGGTCGAGGCGGCTTGGGCGTGGACAGACCCATTGATAGAGGGGTGGCAGGCGCGTCACGATGTGCCCAAGACGTATGACCCCGGAAGCTCCGGACCCGAAGATGCCTTGATGCTGATGCACCGGGACGGGCGGAAATGGCGCGAGGTGAAGGCATGAGCTACGATTTTCAAACCTATCCGGACCGCGAGTTGCTGGCGATGGACCTTGCCAACAAGCTGGCGGGCGACCTGCGCACGATACTGACCCATGAAGAGCGCGTTGTGCTGGCAGTGCCGGGCGGCACCTCGCCAGGACCGGTGTTCGACGATCTCTGTGCCGCCGATCTCGACTGGAGCCGCGTCGATGTTATGCTGACTGACGAACGCTGGGTGCCTGAGGACAGTGAGCGTTCGAACACCCGCCTGATCCGCGAGCGGCTTATGGTGAACCGCGCGGCGGAGGCGCGGTTGCTGCCGCTTTATGTTCCGGCGCACGAGCCCGAAGAGGTATTGGCCGAACTGGAATCGCAGATCATCGATGAACTGCCGCTGGCCGTGGTGCTGTTGGGTATGGGCGCCGATATGCACACCGCGTCGATCTTTCCGGGGGCGGACCAATTGGCCAAGGCGCTTGATCCCCATGCGCCGATCCTTGTTCCGATGCGCGCGCCCGGCGCACCCGAGCCGCGCATTACGCTGTCTGCACGGGTGCTCAACGAGGCGATCCGTAAACACGTGCTGATCTTTGGAGAGGATAAGCGCAACGCGCTTGAAGGTGCACGGGGCAAACTGCCAGAGGAGGCGCCTATCAACGCCGTTCTCGACGGCGCTACGGTGCATTGGGCGGAGTGACAACAATGTGGAACAAACTGAACGCCGCGGCCGAAGCGGGCCGTGACCGGTCCATCCTTGGTCTCTTTGATAAAGATGCCGACCGGGCCGACGCTTTCAGCGTGTCTGCGCTGGACCTGCTCTTTGACTATTCGAAGACCCAGATCGACGCTGAGACGCGCGACGTGCTGATTGGTTTGGCGCAGGCGGCTGATGTCGAGGCCAAGCGCGACGCCATGTTCGGTGGCGCCAGGATCAATGACACCGAAGGCCGCGCCGTTCTGCACACTGCGCTGCGCAATCTCGATGGCGATCCGGTGAAGGTCGACGGTGAGGATGTGATGCCCGCTGTGCTCGACACGCTTGCGCGGATGGAAACGGTTGCGAATGACGTGCGCGCGTCGGAGTTCACCGATGTGGTCAATATTGGTATTGGCGGGTCCGACCTTGGCCCCGCAATGGCCTATCTGGCGCTGTCGCCCTATTGTGATGGGCCGCGTTGCCATTTCGTGTCGAACGTGGATGCAGCCGATATTGCGGACACACTGCGCGGCTGCGACCCGGAGAAAACGCTCTTTATCGTCGCCTCAAAGACCTTCACCACGATCGAGACCATGACCAACGCTCGCACCGCGCGCGCGTGGTTGCAGGAGCACGGTGTCAGCACCGATGGCCGCTTCATCGCGCTGTCCTCCAACGCCGCAGCCGCCAGCGAGTGGGGTATCTCCTCCGAGCGCGTTCTGGGCTTTGAGGATTGGGTCGGCGGTCGATATTCCATGTGGGGGCCGATTGGCCTTTCGCTGATGATCGCAGTCGGCGCGGACGCGTTCAAAGCATTCCTTCGCGGCGGTCAGGCAATGGACCGTCACTTCCGCGCTGCGGCACTGCACGAGAACATGCCGGTGATGCTGGCCCTCGTCGGTATCTGGCACAATCAAGGGCTGGGCCACGCCACCCGCGCGGTGCTGCCTTATGACAACCGCCTGTCGCGTCTTCCGGCCTACCTGCAACAGCTCGAGATGGAATCGAATGGCAAATCGGTGGCGATGGACGGGGCGTCTCTTCAGTTCAACTCCGGCCCCGTGGTCTGGGGTGAACCCGGCACCAATGGTCAACACGCGTTCTATCAGCTGATCCATCAGGGCACGCGGGTCATTCCCTGCGAATTCATGGTCGCCGCTGAAGGGCATGAGGCGGATCTGCGCCATCACCATGAGTTGCTGATCGCCAACTGCCTAGCCCAATCGGAAGCGCTGCTGCGCGGGCGGTCGCTCGACGAAGCGCGGGCGATCATGGCGAAGAAAGGTTTGACCGGCGACGAGTTGGAACGGCAGTCGCGGCATCGGGTGTTCCCGGGCAACCGGCCCTCCACAACGCTGATGATGCCGAAACTGACGCCCGAAGTCCTCGGCCAGATCATCGCACTGTACGAACACCGCGTGTTTGTCGAAGGGGTGATCCTCGGCATCAACTCGTTTGACCAATGGGGTGTTGAACTGGGCAAGGAACTGGCCACGTCGCTGGGGCCGCTTGTGTCAGGCGACGCACCGTCCGACGGTAAGGACGGCAGCACACAGGCGCTTTTGGGCTACGTGAAACGCTATTCGTAAGGCGGGTAAGCGCGTTCGTCCGCGCTTTATCAAGGCGCGTCGACGCGCCTTTCCACCCCATCAACCGCATGAAAGCGCTCCCGGACAGGTTCCGGGATCGCCATGCGCCCGCTGCCATCGGGGATGAGAAGCACTATCACGCAATTGAACGTCGCGCGGACCGTGCCGCCAGACCAGATTTCCTGCCGAAGCGTGAAGCTGGTGTTTCGGTAATTTACTGTCCGCGTCACCACCACGTACTCTTCGTCCGCCCGCATTTCCTGAAGCCAGTCGATCTCGCCCCGCCGAACGACGATGCGCGGCTCCGAGTCGGCGGCGTCATAGGTCGACAGACCCACATGCTTGAAATACGTCACCCGCGCGCCTTCAAACCAGATCAGGTAAGCCACGTTGTTGACGTGGTTGAGCGGATCAAGCTCGGCAAAGCGCACACGGTCAGCCAAGGCCAGTGGCCATATCTCGGGCAGACCGAAGGCGCGTTGTTGGTCGGGCGAAAGCGGCGTGAGGAACGGGATTTTTGTCATGACAGCGCTCTCTCAATCGGCGCGGGGAATGTCAAACCCCGGCGGGGCGAGGGTGAACCCGCTGAAGTCAAAGGCTGGGCTGACGGTGCAACCCACCAGCGTCCAGTTCCCTGTACTTTGCGCTGCTTGCCAATGGTGTGGCTGCACGATGATCTGTGGCGACTGGCCTGCGAACAGGTCTGGCCCCAGAACATGATCCATCGCCGGTCCGGCATCATTCTCTGACAGGGACAGGATCAACGGCGCGCCGGCATAGTGGTGCCAGATCTCGGTGGCGTCGACCTTGTGCCAATGGCTCCGTTCGCCCGCGCCAAGCAGAAAATAGATACAGGTGCCCGAGGGCCGACCGGCTTCGTCTGCGATCCAGGTCTGGCGGTAATGCCCACCTTCCGGATGCGGGGCCAGATCGAGCCGGTCGATAATCTCTGCAGCAGATTTCTGTTTAATATCAATCTGTTTCAAGGGCGCGCTCCCCACCGTCCGGTGCCTTGTAATTTGCTTAACCATAGCTTCGCAGTCTTTGCGGCAAGGAGCAATCGGGGGCGTGGGATGGACCAGGGAAACCGCAACGTGCGGTCTATTGCAGAGGAGATCGTGGCCCGCGAAGGTGGCTATGTGAACGACCCTGATGACCCCGGCGGAGCCACCAAACACGGTGTGACGATCCACACGATGCGCCGTCTGGGTCTTGACCTGACGGGCGACGGGCAGGTGACGGCGGCAGATGTTCGGCGCCTCACCGAAGAGCAGGCCGTTGCGATCTTCGTCGACCAATATTTTGCAAAACCCCGCATCGCGGAACTGCCCGCGCCGCTGCACGCGACGGTGTTCGACATGTATGTGAACGCAGGGGCAAATGCGGTGAAGATCCTGCAACGACTTTTGCGCAAGATGGGTTTCACCGTGACCGTCGACGGGGTGATCGGCCCCAAGACCATCGCTGCAACCGCGCGCGCCCATGCCAGCGCGCCGGATCATATCGTCGATGCCTACGGGATCGAACGACGCAATTACTATTTCGATCTGGCCGACCGCCGTCCCGCCAGCCGCAAATACGCGCGCAATCGGGCAGGGGGAAAGGGTGGGTGGATCACGCGGGCCGAGACCTTCATTGCGATCCGGTATCACCTGAGTGACGGAGCATTTCGTAAAAGGGTGGCAGCATGGGATTGATCGAACAGGTGTTCTCGCTGGTCTTTGGCTCGGGTCGCAACGTGGTGCGGGACACGGTCGAGGTCTTCCGCCCCAATGCCGAGGCACAGGCGCAGCGCGACCATGCGCGGCATGACGCATCGCTCAGCCAGTTCGCCGCCGAATTCTACGCGCCGCAGCGCAGTTGGTTCGACCGGTTGATGGATGCGCTGAACCGGGTGCCGCGCCCGGCTTTGGCCTTGGGGACGCTGGGCCTGTTCATCGCGGCGATGGTGGATCCGGACTGGTTTTCCGCCCGCATGCTCGGGCTGGGCTTGGTGCCAGAGCCGCTCTGGTGGCTATTGGGCGCCATCGTGAGCTTCTATTTCGGTGCCCGGCATCAGACCAAGGGGCAGGAGTTCCAGCGCGAACTCGTGGAGCACCTGGCGCGATCAACGCCACGCCGCGCACCGACACCCGAACCGGTTCAGCCGACAGAAGAGCCAGAGCCCGATGGCAACGCCGCGCTGGAAGATTGGCTGCGCCAGCGCCGCTAGAGGGCAGACGCGTCGACGCGTCCGGGTTTTCCGTCAACGAAAAACCCGCGACAATGTGAACCGCTCGAACTGCCGAAACGGATTGGCCGGGCCTCGCGCGCCGCCTATACTCCCCGGCATGATTACAGAGCTTGGTCACTTCGCCCTCATCCTCGCGTTTCTTGTCGCGATCGTGCAATCCATTGTGCCTCTGGTGGGGGCGTATAAGCGCTGGCCCGGCTGGATGGCCGTGGCCGAACCAGCCGCCACGGTGCAATTCCTGCTGACAGGTTTTGCGTTCGCCGCGCTGACCTATGCGTTTGTGACCTCGGACTTTTCGCTCCGGCTTGTCTGGCTCAACAGCCATTCGGCCAAACCGATGCTCTACAAGATCAGTGGCGTTTGGGGGAACCACGAAGGCTCGATGCTCCTCTGGGTGCTGATCCTGACGCTCTTTGGCGCGATGGCCGCCTGGTTCGGCAAAGGGCTGCCGCCAACGCTGCGCGCGCGCGTTTTGGCAGTGCAATCCGCTGTCGCCGTTGCGTTTTTCGCCTTCATCCTCTTCACCTCCAACCCGTTCCTGCGCCTTGTGGTGCCGCCCTTTGACGGTCAGGATCTCAACCCGCTCTTGCAGGATCCGGGTTTGGCCTTCCATCCGCCGTTCCTTTATCTTGGCTATGTGGGCCTCAGCATCTGCTTCAGCTTTGCTGTCGCCGCCTTGATCGAAGGCCGTGTGGACGCTGCTTGGGGCCGTTGGGTGCGCCCATGGACGCTGGCGGCCTGGGTCTTCCTGACCATCGGCATCGCGCTGGGATCATGGTGGGCCTATTACGAACTGGGTTGGGGTGGTTTCTGGTTCTGGGACCCGGTCGAGAACGCGTCATTCATGCCTTGGTTGCTGGCGGCCGCACTGTTGCATTCGGCCATCGTTGTGGAAAAGCGCGAAGCGCTGAAAAGCTGGACCATCCTGCTGGCGATCCTCGCCTTCGGTTTCTCGCTGATCGGCACCTTCATTGTCCGCTCGGGCCTGCTGACCTCGGTGCACGCCTTCGCCAATGACCCTGAACGCGGCGTGTTCATCCTGATGATCATGGTATTCTTCACCGGTGGCGCTTTGACCCTCTACGCGGCACGCGCCAGCGCGATGGAGGCCAAGGGCGTGTTCAGCGTGGCCAGCCGCGAAAGCGCGCTGGTGGCCAACAACGTGCTTCTGGCTGTCAGCTGCTTCGTCGTCTTCGTGGGTACGCTCTGGCCTGTAATCGCCGAGATGTTCTTTGACACCAAACTCAGCGTCGGAGCGCCGTTCTTCAACATGGCCTTTACGCCGTTCATGGTCGTGCTCGGTCTGCTTCTACCGGTTGGGTCCATGCTCAGCTGGAAACGGGCCAAGCTCGATCGCACGCTGAAACAGCTTCTGCCGCTCTTTATATTCAGCCTGCTGGTTATGGGTCTCTTCTGGACCATGCAGACCGGCAACAGCCTGCTGGGCCCGGTGGGCATGTTCCTTGGCGCGTGGATCCTGTCCGGCGCCCTGCTCGACCTGCTCAACCGCACCGGCAAGTCCCGCGACCTGTCGCGTCTGCTGCGCCTGCCGCGCGCGGACTGGGGCAAGGCGACGGCCCATATCGGACTTGGGATCACCATGGTGGGCATCGCCGGGCTGATGGCCTGGCAGGAAGAGGACATCCGCGTCGCGCAGATCGGCGAGCCGTTCCAGGTCGGCGATTTCGAACTGGAGCTGACCGCCGTCAATCAAGTGCGCGGGCCGAACTACTTTTCAACCATGGGCGACGTGATCGTACGCCAGGACGGAGAGCAGATCGCCTTCCTCAACCCGGAAAAACGCAACTATCCCGTGGCGCAGATGCCGACCACCGAGGCTGCTATCGACTACCGTATCCTGCGAGACATCTACGTGGTGATCGGGGATCCGCAGGATAATGGCGGCTGGGTCATGCGGACCTACATCAAGCCGCTGGCGAATTGGATTTGGGCAGGGGCCATCCTGATGGCACTTGGTGGTATCCTGTCCCTGAGCGACCGTCGCTACCGTGTGGCGGCTGGGGCGCGGCGTCAGTCGACCCCGCAGGGTGTTCCGGCGGAGTGATGGCGATGTTGCGCAACATGTTCAAATCAATCGCCCTTGTTCTCTGTCTTGCGGTGGCCATGCCATTGGCCACCCCCGTACTGGCTGTTCAGCCAGACGAGGTGCTGGATGATCCGGTCCTCGAAAACCGCGCGCGGGAGCTCTCCAAAGGCTTGCGCTGCGTGGTCTGCCAGAACGAAAGCATCGACGAATCCAACGCCGATCTCGCGCGGGAATTGCGCCTTGTCGTGCGCGAACGTCTGGTTGCGGGTGACAGCGATCAAGAGGTGCTTAACTACCTCGTCGAACGTTATGGCGAGTTCGTCCTGCTGAAACCCCGCACCGACGGCTGGAACATTATCCTGTGGCTCTCGGGTCCGGCGCTGTTCCTGCTCGCGCTTGGGGTGGGCATCGTCTACGTACGTGGCCGTGCAAGCGCCACAGCCCGGACCGAAACCGGGCTGTCCGAAGAAGAAGCCGCGCGGCTTAAGGAAATCCTCAAAGAGTCGTGACGCCGCGTTCGGCTTTGCCAAATCGGGCGCATGTGTGTTTCATGCGCGCGACAGAAGCAGGAGTGCCCGGCGCATGAACTACGATACGATTACCTTCGACATCACCGACGACATTGCCACGGTCACTTTGAACCGTCCGGAAGTGATGAACGCTCTCAACACCCAGATGCGGGCCGAAATCACCGACGCGGTGCGCGAAGGCGGCAAGTCGGCGCGCGTCGTGGTGCTCACCGGTGAGGGCAAGTCTTTCTGCTCCGGGCAGGATCTGGGCGACCGGGCGAACGCGGCCAATCTTGACCTAGAGCGTACCCTGCGCGACGAATACGTGCCGATGCTGCGCGCGATCTATGACTGCCCGGTTCCGACCATCAGCGCAGTCAACGGCGCGGCAGCCGGGGCAGGGGCCAACCTCGCGCTGGCAGCGGATGTGGTCATTGCCACCGAATCCGCGTTCTTCCTGCAAGCCTTCACCCGGATCGGCCTGATCCCGGACGCTGGCGGCACCTATTACCTGCCGCGCCAGATCGGGTTGGCCAAGGCGATGGGCGCGGCCCTGTTCGCCGACAAAATTACGGCGCGTCAGGCGGATGACTGGGGCATGATCTACGAAGCAGTGCCGGATGCGCGCTTTGTGGACCACTGGAAATCCCGCGCCTTGCATCTCGCCAAAGGACCGACCGCCGCCTACCAGCGGGTCAAGCAGTCCATCCGCGAATCCTTCGACAATACTCTCGAAGACCAGCTTGCACTGGAGGCCAAGCTGCAAGGCCAGTGCGGCCAGACGCGCGACTTCAAGGAAGGCGTGGTCGCGTTCCTCGAAAAGCGCCCGGCGCAGTACGAAGGCCGGTAATCACGAGCCATGAGGGCCGGACCGAAAGGTTCGGCCTTACGCCGCTCTGAACTCGGGTTTCAGCGTGAAATACACGCTGTCCGACCACACCCCATCGACACAGAACGTGTTCTTCGCTTCTCCGGTTTTCACAAACCCGGCAGAGAGCAGCGTCGCCACCGAGGCCGCGTTCAACGGGTCTGCGTCCGCCGTCAGTTGCGGATAGCGCAGCTCTTCAAAGAAATAGGGGATCAGCGCCGACAGCGCCTCGGACATCAACCCCTGTTGCCAATGGTCCGACCGCAGCAGAAACCCGACCTCGTCGCCCATATGTACACCTGCGCACCCGATGGCGTGCCCGGCACGTTCGATCACGAAATAGGTCACGACCGGTTCGGATGACGCGATCAGCCGCTCCAGATGGCGACGTGTTAGGGCAATGTCGTCATGCGGCGGGGTGGACCAATAGCGCATCACCAGAGGGTCGCTGTAGACCGCGTGCAGATCGTCCAGATCAGCAATCCGGGCTTTCCGCAGAACCAGCCGTTTGGTCACCAAATGGGTCATATGAAAAAGGCCGCCTGAAGGCGGCCTTACCTGAAGAAATCAGCGCTTTTCGATGTCGACATAGTCGCGCAAAGTTTCGCCTTGGTAAAGCTGGCGCGGACGGCCGATTTTCATCTGCGGATCGGCCAGCTGTTCTTTCCACTGCGAAATCCAGCCTACGGTCCGGCTCAGCGCAAAGATCGGCGTGAACATGGATGTCGGGAAGCCCATCGCTTCGAGGATGACGCCCGAGTAGAAATCGACGTTCGGGAACAGTTTTTTCTCGGCGAAATAGTCGTCCGCCAGAGCGGCTTTTTCCAGTTCCTTCGCAGTTGCGAGGACCGGGTTGTTCTCGACGCCCAACAGGTCCAGCACTTCGTCTGCAGATTGCTTCATCACGGTCGCACGAGGGTCGAAGTTTTTGTAGACGCGGTGGCCAAAGCCCATCAGGCGGAACGGGTCGTTCTTGTCCTTGGCGCGGGCGATGTATTCCGGGATGCGATCCGGTGTGCCGATTTCCTTGAGCATCTCGAGGCAGGCCTGGTTCGCACCACCATGCGCCGGGCCCCAGAGGCATGCGATACCAGCGGCGATACAAGCAAACGGGTTGGCACCTGAGGACGACGCCAGACGCACGGTCGAGGTCGATGCGTTCTGCTCGTGATCGGCGTGCAGGGTGAAGATGCGGTCCATCGCACGGGCGAGGATCGGATCAACCACGTATTCCTCGGCCGGAACCGCAAAGCACATGTGCAGGAAGTTTGCCGCGTAATCCAGATCGTTGCGCGGGTACACGAAGGGCTGACCGATCGAATACTTGTATGCCATCGCCGCGATGGTGGGCATCTTGGCGATCAGGCGATGCGATGCGATTTCACGCTGGAGCGGGTCGGAAATGTCGGTGGAGTCGTGATAGAAGGCCGACATCGCGCCAACCACACCCACCATCGTGGCCATCGGGTGTGCATCGCGACGGAACCCACGGAAGAAGTTGTGCATCTGCTCGTGGATCATCGTGTGGCGGGTGATCGTGCCTTCGAACTGCTCGAGCTCGGCCGCCGATGGCAGTTCACCGTAAAGCAGCAGGTAACACACTTCGAGGTAGTGCGATTTCGCCGCGAGTTGGTCGATCGGATAGCCCCGGTGCAGCAAGACGCCCTCATCACCGTCGATAAAGGTGATTGTGCTGTCACAGGCCGCGGTGGAGGTGAAGCCGGGATCATAGGTGAACACGCCCGCCTGGCCATAGAGCTTGCGAATGTCGATCACATCCGGCCCGACAGAGGGCGAATAGATCGGCAGGTCAAAAGTGTCATTGCCAATGGTCAAACGTGCGGATTTGGAGGTGTCAGACATTCGTGGTCCCTTCGTCTCATTGCTCCGGGCAAAGTGCCCAGAGCCAGCTATCCCCAAGCCTAAGGACCGCGCCGCCATTCAGGCGTCAGTCAGTCCGGTCGGCAGCTGCTTCTGTCAGGCGGGCGACGGTTTCGTCACGCCCCAGAACCAGCATCATATCGAACACACTCGGCGTCACGGCCCGGCCCGCGAGCGCTGCCCGCATCGGGCCCGCCAGCTTGCCGAATTTGGTCCCGTGCTCTTCTGCAATTCGGGATGTGACGGCTTCAAGCTCGTCGCGCGTCCAGCTAGCATTTTGCAACTGCGGCGTCAACGATTGCAGTATACCACGGGATACCGTATCGAGTTGCTTTGCCGCCTTCTCTTCGACTTCGAGGGGGCGCGAGGCAAGGATAAAGTGTGCCTTTTCAATCAGTTCAGGAAAGGTGCGCGCCCGTTCCTTGAGGCAATACATCGCACGAAAGATACCGTCGGCTTGCGCATCTGTCAGGGGCGTTTCGCCAGCCGCGTCAAGATAGGCCTTCAATTCATGCAGCAGTGCAGCATCGTCGGCCACGGCAATATGCTGGCCACTCAGATTCTCAAGCTTCTTGAAGTCGAACCGCGCCGGCGACTTGCCGATTCCGCCCAGATCGAACCACTCCTGTGCCTGCGCATCGGTGAAGAATTCGTCGTCGCCATGACTCCAGCCCAGACGCGCAAGGTAGTTCCGCATACCTGCCGCCGGATAGCCCATGGCCTGATATTCCTCGACCCCAAGCGCGCCATGCCGCTTTGACAGCTTCTTGCCGTCGGGTCCGTGAATCAGCGGGATATGCGCCCAGATCGGAACATCCCAACCCATCGCCGTATAGATGCCCATCTGACGTGCGGCGTTGTTGAGGTGGTCATCCCCCCGGATCACATGGGTCACGCCCATATCATGGTCATCGACAACAACCGCCAGCATGTAGACCGGTGTGCCGTCCGAGCGTAACAGAACCATGTCATCCAGCTGATCGTTGCGGATGGTCACGTCGCCCTGAACCTGATCGCGGATCACGGTGGTGCCCTCGGTAGGCGTTTTCAGGCGGATCACAAAAGGCGCATCCGGGTGGCTGCTGGCGTCTGCATCGCGCCACGGGCTCTGGAACAGGGTCGACTTGCCCTCGGCCCGTGCCGCCTCGCGGAATGCCTCGATCTCTTCCTGGGTCGAGAAACACTTATAGGCCGCGCCCTTGGCCAAAAGCTCATGCGCCACCTCGGCATGGCGGTCCGCGCCTGCGGCCTGGCTCACCACATTACCATCATGGTCAAGGCCAAGCCAGTCCAACCCCTTCAGGATCGCGGCGGTCGCCTCGGGGGTAGAGCGCGCACGGTCCGTGTCTTCGATCCGCAACAGGAACTTCCCCCCACGCCCACGCGCATAGAGCCAGTTGAACAACGCCGTGCGCGCCCCACCGATATGCAGGTAGCCGGTGGGGGAAGGGGCGAAACGGGTGACGATCTGGCCAGTCATTGGGCGCATTTACCTTTCGATAACTGTCTTGGGGATAGGTTAAGGCTCTCTTAACCAGCACCATCAACGGGGGCAAGTATGGCGCGGGTCCGCGAAGCTCTTGCCGACATGTTCCTCGCACAGCGCGGCACGCTGTTTCCGTTTGTTCCGGTTTGCCTTGGCAGTGGCATCGGCCTCTATTTCGCACTGCGGATTGAACCGCCGATCTGGGCGCTTGTCACCTGTGCGCTGTTGGGGGCCGGGCTGCTGGTCTGGTATCTCCGCAGCCGATCGGCTTTTGCGCCGCTGATCTGCGCCGTGGCAATGGTGGCGCTGGGATTGGCACTGGCAGGCACGCGGGCGAATCTGGTCGCAGGCCCGGTGATTGATTGGCGCTACTATGGTCCGGTGACGGGCAGGGTGGTCGACATTGACCGCTCAGCCTCCGACGCTCGGCGCATCACACTGGATCGCGTCTGGCTGACCAATGTACCGCTATCCGAAACCCCGACACGCGTGCGCCTGTCGCTCCACGCCAAGATCCCCGGCATCACTCCTGAACCTGGCCAGTCTATCAGCACGACGGCCCATCTCGGCCCACCCGGAGGCGCGGTGGAGCCGGGGGGCTTCGACTTTCGCCGCCACGCATGGTTTCTGCGTCTGGGGGCGGTCGGCTACACCCGCGTGCCGCTGGTGTTGTGGGAGGAAGCAGGGCACGACCGCTTCGTCTTCCAAACACGCATGGCGATCTCGACCCGTGTTCAGGCCGCGTTGCCGGGCGACACAGGGGCATTTGCCGCAGCGATCATCACCGGAGACCGCAGCGCCATCCCCCAGCCGTTGCTGCAAGCCCTGCGCGACACCAATCTTGCGCATCTGCTGGCGATTTCCGGTCTGCATATGGGGCTGGTCAGCGCCTTTGCCTTTGGCTTGCTGCGTCTTGGTTTTCTGCTGACGCCCATCGGCCTGTTCTGGCCGATCAAAAAGATCGCGGCGGCGGGTGCTTTGGCGGTCGCGGCGGTCTATCTCGCGCTGTCGGGTGGCAATGTCGCCACCGAACGGGCCTTTGTCATGGTGGCGGTGATGCTTCTGGCGATCATGGTCGACCGGCGCGCGATTTCCCTGCGTGCTGTGGCGCTTGCGGCCCTGATCGTGTTGGTCCTGCGTCCCGAAGCGCTGATTGGCCCGGGCTTCCAGATGTCATTCGCCGCCACAACCGCGCTGGTGGCGGTGTTCGGCGCAATCCGCGAAAGCATGCACGACCTGCCACGTCATCGCGTGTTGCGCGGTGCTGTGTCCGTGGTGTTGTCCTCCGCCGTGGCCGGGGCCGCCACCGCGCCTTTGGCCATGGCGCATTTCAATCAGATTGCCCAGTTCGGGTTGCTGGCAAACCTCCTGACCGTGCCGCTGATGGGGGTGCTGGTGATTCCCGCCGCTGTGCTGGGCGTGGTGCTCATGCCGTTCGGCCTCGAAGCGCTGGGGCTGACCGTGATGGGGCAGGGACTCGACTGGATCCTGAGCGTCGCACAATCCCTCGCGGACTGGCCCGCCTCGGTCCGCCCCGTTGTGACGCCCGGACCAGCGGTTCTGCCGTTGATCTCGCTTGGCTGTCTCTTCCTCGTGCTGTGGACCGGCCGCGCGCGGCTGCTCGGTCTCCTGCCTGTCGCAGTCGCAATCGGGCTTTGGGCAAATGCGGATCGGCCCGCCATCCTTGTCGCCGAAAATGGTGTGCTCGTCGGTGTGATGACGGACCAAGGCCGTGCGCTTTCGCGCGCCAGCGGTGCGGGGTTCATCGCAAAGGTCTGGCTGGAAAACGACGGGCAGGCGATAGACCGAACCATGGCCGCCGATCTGTGGGACAATACTCTGCCGGTCCGGCACCTGCACGGCAAACGCATGGCCGCAACCTATGAGGGGTGTCGCGATGGCAATCTCGTCATCGCCAGTGCAGATCTCCCAGACCGCGCTGAGAACGAAGGTTGTCTGGTTCTGGATCAAACCGCGCTCAAGGGAATGGGCAGTCTCTCCATCACCCGCAGTGAAACGGGCATATGGCACATAGAAAAAGCGCGCGACCGGTCGGGCGCGCGCCTTTGGAATGATGCCGATCTGCGTGGCGATCAGTAAGTGCGGATCAGGCCGACCAGCCGTCCCTGCACCTTGACCGCGCCCACTGGAAGGATGCGCGCTTCATAAGCCGGGTTGGCCGCTTCGAGAATGATGCTCTCTCCCTTGCGTTTATAGCGCTTCAGCGTCGCCTCATACCCTTCGACCTGCGCAACCACGATGTCACCATTGTCGGCAGAACCGGTTTCGCGGATCACCACCACGTCGCCGTCATTGATCCCGGCGTCAATCATCGAGTCGCCTTTGACCTCAAGCGCGTAGTGACGCCCGCTGCCCGAAAGCATCGCGCCGGGAACCGCCACGGAAGGGGGCACGTCATTGATCGATTCAATTGGGACACCGGCGGCAATCCGGCCCATCAGCGGCAGTTCAGCCGCGTCGATCCTGTCCACAGGCATCGCATTCGCCGGGGCAGGAATGTCCGGAAGATCGCCGTCAATCACACGTGGTGCGAAGCCCGGTTGTTTACTTGCCAGCGTATCGGGCAGCTTCACAATCTCGATCGCCCGCGCCCGGTGCGCCAGACGCCGGATGAACCCACGTTCTTCCAACGCGGTGATCAGGCGGTGAATGCCCGATTTGGAGCGCAAATCCAGCGCTTCCTTCATTTCGTCAAAGCTTGGCGGGACGCCATCCCGCGCCACACGCTTGCTGATGAATTCCAGCAGGTCGAGTTGTTTCTTGGTCAGCATTGACTGCCTCCGCTCGCATGATCCTCACCGTTTGTTCTACTGTTGTTCCTGTTTTGTGTCAAGAATCAGTAAACAAGCGCAAGAAATCACCGCAGCGGCAGGTACTCCACGGTCTCACCGGCGGCACGCGGCCCGTCTTTCGGCGCTCGCACGATCAACGCATCGGCCCTGCCCAGTATGCTGAGAAGAGAACTGTCCTGCGATCCAAACGCCACCAGACCGCCATTCTCGAACCGTGCCCGCATGTAATGCTCGCGCGGCCCGTTGGGCGTAAGCGGTTCGGCCAGAACGCCGGTCCGTCGTGGCGCAGGTTGCACTGGCAGACCGAGCATCGCCCGCACGACAGGGGCGACAAAGACATGTCCGCAGACCATCGCCGACACCGGATTGCCCGGCAGGCCGATCATCATCGCCTCGCCAAACCTCCCGGCCATGAGCGGTTTCCCGGGGCGCATCGCGACCTTGTAAAAGCTCTGATCAAAGCCCAGCTGCGGCGCGAGATTGGCCACAACGTCATGATCGCCCACCGACGCGCCGCCAATGGTCACGATGAGATCGCTGCCTCGCGCCAGATCGAACGCAGTCTTCAACGATGGTTCATTGTCCCGCGCAATCGGCAGGAGGCGCGGCTCCGCCCCCAGATCGCGCATCAGCGCATGCAGGCCAAAAGTGTTCGACGCGATGATCTGATCGGGGCCGGGGGTCTCACCGGGCATGACCAATTCGTCCCCGGTCGAGATCAATGCCACCACCGGTCGCCGCGCAACCGGCACCTCTGCGATATTCATCGACGCCAGAAGCGCAATGTCGTTGGAGCCCAGAACCCGCCCGGCGCTGACCGTGTCACCCACCCTGAAGTCACCCCCGGCGGGTCGGATATGATCATTGTCTTCGGGGTTGTCCCCGATGGTGATCCAGTCGCCATCACGGGTAACATCCTCCTGGATCACAACCGCCGTCGCCCCCTCCGGCACCGGCGCGCCGGTGAAAATCCGCACCGCTTCGCCAGATTTTACCGGTTGGTAAAATCCATGCCCGGCAGCGGATTCCCCGATCACCTTGAGCCGCAACCCCGGCGCCACTTCGATGACCGCATACCCATCCATGGCCGAGCTATCGAACGGCGGCTGGTTCCGTGTCGCCTCCACGTCCAGCGCCAGCACGCGACCATGCGCCTGCAACAGCGGCACGGTCTCGACCCCAAGCGGTCGGGCTAGCGCAAAAAGCTGGTCGAGAGCCTCAGCGACCGAAATCATGTCGCCTCGTACCGCCCGGACTTGCCCCCGTCCTTGAGCATCACGCGAATGCCGGTGATCTCCATCGCCTTGTCCACGGCCTTCGCCATGTCATAGACCGTCAACGCCGCCGTCGACACCGCCGTCAGCGCTTCCATCTCGACCCCGGTCTGCCCGGTTGTCTTGACCGTTGCCTCGATCCGCAGGCCCGGCAAGTCGGGCGCAGGTGTCAGTTCAACCGCCACTTTGGTCACTGGAAGGGGATGGCAGAGCGGGATCAGATCGGGCGTCTTCTTTGCCCCCATGATCCCCGCAAGCCGAGCAACGCCGATCACGTCACCTTTCTTGGCCCGGCCTTCGGTGATGATGTCGAAGGTTTCCTTCGCCATGCGGATATAGCCCTCGGCCACCGCAACCCGCGATGTGACGGCCTTGTCGGACACATCGACCATATGCGCGTCGCCCTTGGCGTCGAAATGCGTGAGACCGCTCATGCCGCCACCGGATCGGCAAGCAGCGCACGTGTGGCCGCGGTCACGTCCGCCTGCCGCATCAGGCTTTCGCCAATGAGGAAGCTGCGCGCACCGCAAGAGGCCATATCGGCAAGATCCGCAGGGGTGAACAAACCCGATTCCGAAATCAGCATCCGGTCACCCGGCACGTGCTTCGACAGTTCGCGCGTCGTCTCAAGAGTGGTCTCGAAGGTTTTGAGATTGCGGTTGTTTACGCCGATGAGAGGGGATTTCAGTGCCAGCGCCCGATCCAGTTCCTCGCGGTCATGCACCTCGATCAGCGCCTCCATACCCCAGGCAAATGCTGCCTCTTCCAGTTCCGCCGCCTGCGCATCGGACACGCTGGCCATGATGATCAGGATGCAATCCGCATGCAGGCTGCGCGCCTCGGCGACCTGGTATGTGTCATACATAAAGTCCTTGCGCAGCGCCGGCAGCGATGTTGCCTGCCGCGCCGCGACCAGATAGGATTTGTCGCCCTGAAAGCTGGGTGTGTCGGTCAACACCGACAGACAGGTCGCGCCTCCGGCCTCATAAGCCCGCGCAAGGGCGGCCGGCTCAAAATCGGCACGGATCAGCCCCTTGGAGGGCGAGGCCTTCTTCACCTCGGCAATCAGCCCGTAGCCGGTGGTCTGAGCCTCGCGCAGCGCCGCGCCGAAGGGGCGCACCGGATCAGCCGCCCGTGCAGCCTCTTCCAAAGCCGACAGCGGCACGCGGGCCTTGTCGGCGGCCACTTCCTCAAGCTTGTAGGCCTTGATCTTGTCGAGAATGGTTGCGCTCATGGGTCCGTCCAGTTGATCGGCTGTTGACCCTGTTCTTTAAGCCACGCGTTCACGGTGGAAAAGGGGCGCGAGCCGAAAAACCCGCGCCGGGCCGAAAGCGGTGAGGGATGGGCGCTTTCCAGAACCAGATGTCCATGCCCGGTAAGACGCGGCGCATGCGTCCGCGCATCATTGCCCCAAAGCACAAAGGCACGGGGCCGATCCGAGAGCGCCTCAAGCACCTGAGGCACCAGTTTCTGCCAGCCAAGCCGCCGATGCCCCCGCGCATCTCCGGCCGGAACCGTGAGCACATCATTCAACAGCAACACGCCCTGATTGGCCCAGAAGTGCAGATCACCATTGGGCGGCACATCCCCGATATCCTCCTGCAACTCCTTGAAGATATTGCCCAAGGATCGGGGCAGGGGCCGCACATCAGGGGCCACGGAAAAAGCCAGCCCGTGCGCATGGCCCGGCGTCGGATAGGGATCCTGCCCCAAAATGACCACCCGCACATCATCAGGTGTACAGGCTTCAAGCGCCGCAAACACCTGCGGCGCAGGTGGCAGAACCACACGCTCTTCGCGCGCAACAACAGACGCGATCTCCGGAAGCGTCTCCTCGAAAAACGGCAAGTTCTGCCATGCACCCGGTGGGGTCAGCATGGCGCGCGCCTTCTTCTCTGGTTCACAAATACTTCGGGGTCTGGGGCAGCGCCCCAGGATTTTCCGTCGACGGAAAATCGACGATGCGTCGACGCATCGTCCACCCGCCAAACGGATATCACGCCGCTTGCGTGATGCGTGCCAGTGCCTCGACCCGCGCTTTGGCCGCGCCGCTGTCGATGCTCTCGGCGGCCATTTCGGCCCCGGACTTGAGGTCGGCTGCCTTATCCGCCACCACCAGCGCCGCCGCCGCGTTCAGCAGCACCGCATCGCGATAGGCGTTCTTGGCACCATCCAGCAGATCGCGGAACGCCTGCGCGTTTTCGGCAGGTGTGCCGCCCAGAATGTCGCGGAAGGGATGGACCGGCAGACCCGCATCCTCGGGATGCACTTCGCGACCGCGGATCTTGCCGTCTTCCAAGGCCGCCACCTGCGTGGGTGCCGAGATCGAGATCTCGTCGGTCCCGTCGCCGCCATGCACCAGCCACGCTTTTTCAGACCCAAGCTCTTTCAGCGTTTCCGCCATCGGGAAGATCAGGTCGATGGCAAAGGCACCGGTCAACTGCCGTTTCACCCCTGCCGGGTTTGTCAGCGGGCCGAGGATGTTGAAGATGGTTTTCGACCCCAATTCCTGCCGCACCGGCATGACGTGTTTCATCGCCGGGTGGTGCATTGGCGCCATCATGAAGCCGATCCCGGCCTCGGCGATGGCGCGCTCCACCACCTCAGGTGACACCATCACGTTGATGCCCATCTCGGTCAGCGCGTCCGCCGATCCGGATTTGGACGACAGGTTGCGGTTGCCGTGTTTGGCGACAGGCACACCCGCGCCTGCCACCACAAAGGCGGTCGCGGTCGAGATGTTGAGCGTGCCCATGCCGTCACCCCCGGTTCCGACGATGTCCATCGCACCTTCCGGCGCTTTCACCGCCGTGCATTTGGCGCGCATCACCGCGGCGGCGGCCGCGTATTCCGACACCGCCTCACCGCGTGCGCGCAGCGCCATCAGCAAACCGCCCATCTGGGCCGGGGTTGCTTCGCCGTCGAACAGCAGTTCGAACGCCTGTTCCGCCTGCGACCGGCTCAGCGGGCCTTCAGAGGCAGCGTAGATCAGGGGCTTCATCGCGTCGCTCATGCGGGCACCTTCAAGTCGTTGACAAAATTCTGCAAAAGCGCGTGCCCGTGTTCCGAAGCGATGCTTTCGGGGTGGAATTGCACACCGTGCATCGGCAGTTCTCTGTGGCTCAGCCCCATGACGGTGCCATCCTCCAGCCATGCCGTGACCTCAAGACAGTCCGGGATCGTGTTCTTGTCCACCACCAGCGAGTGATAGCGTGTCGCCTCGAAAGGCGAGGGCAGCCCGGCAAACACGCCTTTGCCCGCGTGATGCATCAAACCCATCTTGCCATGTACAATCTCGGAATGGCGCACCACCGATCCGCCAAAGGCCTGACCCAAGGTCTGGTGGCCGAGGCAGACGCCCATCAAAGGCATTCCGGTTTCCGCAGCCGCCAGTGTCAGCGGAAGGCAAATGCCTGCCTGATCGGGGTCACAGGGACCGGGGGACAGCAGAATACCCGCCGGGTTCAGACCCATCGCTTGCTGCACTGTCAGGGCGTCGTTGCGCACCACTTTCACCTCGGTGCCCAGCTCGCCCAGATAGTGCACGAGATTGTAGGTAAAACTGTCGTAATTGTCGATGAGCAGCAGCATGGGTCTTTCTTCGTCGTCAGGGCTGGCGGGGTGGGGGCCAATCGCGGTATACATGCGCAGGCAGACCACGGCGCGTCAAGGGCGCGGGTGGGTCAACCGGCACGGGTGAGATGCCGGAGCGCGCGAGAGAGGCAAGACGAGGGCAGAGAGCATGGCACGAGGGTTTTTGTCAGGAGCCATCTGGGGCACGGTGCTGTCTGTAGGCGGCTTAGGGGCTCTGTCTGTGATGGCGCCGGACCGCGATTTGCCGCCGGTCGAGATGCCAGAGGTCGCCACTCCCTCTGATGCGCCCACCAAAGCCGCCGCCACACCGACCGAGACCGCCCCTGATACGACCGAGGTCGTCGCAGCCGAGCCAGCGGACGAGGCAGACACCACAGTCGCTGATGTGACCCAACCGGAAGCCGAAACCGAAGAGCCCGCGGAGGCCGCTCCGCAGTCCGATGCCACAGAGAACTCCGAAGACGCATCCGTAACGCCGGAGGTGGCCGAACCTGTGGCGTCCGAACCGGAAGCCGACAGCACTAAGGACAACACGGCTGAAGTGCCGATGACCGACTCCGCCACAACCGGCCTACGACCGGCTGACGTGACGCCGGTGTCTCCCGATGCCGCGCTGCCAATGCTCGATGCGCCCGCCGCGCCCGAAAATCCCGTTCCGGCCGAAACCGCCGCCGCACCGCTGCCAACGCCTGAAACCGGCGAGGCCATCGGTGCGATGGCGGCACCGGATGCCAGTTCCGCACCAGTGGCTCCGTCCTCACCTGTATCCGAAAGCAGCCCTGGCGGCACATCTGCTCCGGCCCTGAGCGTACCGGAGAGCGAAACCGGGCTAAGCGTATCGACCGAACCCGCCCAGCCCCCTGCGCCGGCGGTGCCGGCGGTTCAAACCCCGCTGGCCCCCGCCGACGAGGCGCCCGAAGCCATCGCACAACCGGAATCCGCCGCGCCTGAAGCCGCAGCAGAGGCGGAAACACCGACCGCCGAACGTCCCCCGGTGCGTCGTCTGATTCAGGCTGAACCCGAAGCTGCTCCGGCGGACACGGGCAGTACGACAGCGGCGCTGCGCCCGTCCATCGGCACTCCGGCGGGGTCATTGACCGACCGCAATGGTGGAACGCCGAACCGACTGCCGTCGATTGGCGTGGATGCGGACGACGCGTCTCAGACGGAAACGCCCAGCGTGGACACCGAGAGCAATCTGTCGCCGCTGCAACGCTATGCTGCCTCGGTCGACAGCGACCCGGCATTGCCGAAAATGTCCATCGTGATGATCGATGACGGCAACGGTCCCTTGGGGCCGGACACGCTGAAGGGGTTTCCCTTTCCAGTGACCTTTGCGCTCGATCCGACCCAGCCCGGCGCGGCTGACCGGATGGCCGCCTATCGTGCGCTTGGCTACGAGGTGGCGACATTGGTCAACCTGCCCGCCTCGGCGCAGCCCACGGATGTGGAGCAAATTCTCGGCGGAGCTATCGCCGCCGTTCCAGAAGCCGTCGCGCTGATCGAAGCGCCCGGTGGCGGGTTGCAGGCAGACCGCACGGTCACTGAGCAGGCCGCCAGTTTCGCTGCTGACAGTGGTCATGGTCTGGTGTTCCTGCCGAACGGTCTCAACACGGCACAGGCCATCGCACTGCGCGAAGATGTCCCGGCGCTCAGCATCCTGCGGGATTTCGACGGAGAGGGGCAGGACGCCCGCACCAAGCGGCGGTTTCTCGACGGGGCAGCATTCCGCGCGCGGCAGGACGGGGCGGTGGTGATGCTCGGACGGTTGACGCCAGACACGCTTTCCTCGCTTGTGCTCTGGAGCCTTCAGGACCGCGCGTCGAGCGTTGCCATGGTGCCGGTCTCAGCGCTTCTTCTTAACCAGTCGAATTGAGGCCAGGGACGCGTCGACGCGTCCCCGGTTTCCGTCGACGGAAACCACCCAGCAGTCAGGCCTTCGCCCAATCCCGCATGTGAGTGGCCAGATCACCATAGCCGGTATACCGCCGCTCGAACCGCAGCCCCAGTCGGTCGGCGCAGGTCTCGGCTTGTTGCGTAAGGGCTGGGTCATCGGTCTGGGCTTGATAGACCAGCCTTTCGTAATGGCCGAAATACATGTCTCGCAGCTCGGGGTGACGGTCCAGCCCGAGCGGCTTCCAGACAAAAGCATCGAACTGCCGTACCAAAAAATCCGTCAGGTAGAATGCGGAGATTTCGTCCCGTTCGGCGAACCGTTCGGTGCCTTCGAAGAAGCTGTAGCAATGCGGACCGGCGATCATTTCGACGCCAAGCTGTCGGCAGGCCGCCTCGAGCAAACCGCCGGTGCCGCAATCGGCATAGGCGACATAGATCGCATCATAGCTGTCGCGATGTGTCTCAACTGTCTTACGGATCGCCGGCACGATCTTGTCCGGCGTGTTGTGGTAGATGGCGGGCAGGCAGGTGAGGTCGAGATGGCGCCAGCCGTTGGCGTCTCGCAAATCAAGGATTTCGCGTGCAAGCGCGCCGCAGGCCACTATCAGCACACGACCTGTACCGCGCGCTGCGAGTCCCGCGTCTGTTAAAGTCGAGTCGTCAGGCGGGTTCGTCATCACCGGGCACATGGGCCAGGCCCCAGCGGGCAAAAAGGCCCATCGCAATCAGGGCGGGCAGCACCTTGAGGATTCCAAATTCCGCCATGGCCCAGACGGTCAGCCCGGATGCCGCGAAAACGGCCAAGATCATCGAAGCGAATGTCGTCACTGGCATGTCGATCTCCTTGTCCAGAAAATATGGGGCAAATTGATCGATATGAAAAGGCCTCGCCGCGTGGCGAGGCCCAAAAAGCGTCAAATCGCGCAGCGTTACCCTGCGGCAAGTTGGTTGTGCTTGCGACCGACAAAGGTCTTGGCGGTTTCAACCGCCACAGCGGCGTCGCGGCAATAGGCGTCGGCACCGATGGCCTTGCCGAATTCCTCGTTAAGCGGCGCACCGCCGACCAGCACGATATAGTCGTCGCGGATGCCTTTCTCGACCAGCGTGTCGATCACAACCTTCATATAGGGCATGGTGGTGGTCAGCAGCGCGGACATGCCCAGAATGTCGGGCTGTTCGGCTTCGATGGCGTCGAGATAGGATTCAACCGGGTTGTTGATGCCCAGATCGACCACTTCGAACCCGGCGCCTTCCATCATCATCGACACGAGGTTCTTGCCGATGTCGTGAATGTCGCCTTTGACGGTGCCGATCACCATCTTGCCGACGCGCGGCGCGCCGGTTTCCGCCAGAAGCGGCTTGAGGATGGCCATGCCGCCCTTCATCGCGTTGGCAGCCAGCAGCACTTCGGGCACGAACAGAATGCCGTCGCGGAAGTCGTTGCCGACGATGGTCATGCCGCCGACAAGCGCCTTGGTCAGGATGTCATAGGGTTCCCAACCGCGCTCCAGAAGGATATTCACGGCATCTTCGATCTCTTCCTTGAGACCGTCATAGAGATCGTCGAACATCTGTTCGACCAGTTCCTCGTCGTTCAGATCCGCGAGGATGATTTCGTCGTCTTCATCTGCCATGTGTGTATCTCCAGGCGCTGACGGGTGGAGCCGCCAGTGATTGCTTTTTCGACTAATCGTCGTTTTCCGACGCTGCCACTTGGTGAAATCCGACATGCGCGCGAACGCAACCGACGCGCGGGAAATCACCGTTTCCGGTTTTGCGCGCAGGCTTGTCGATGTTCCTATTTTGTTCTAATCTCGCGAAATGACCCAATCGGACAGATATGTTACGCCCGATCTGCGGCGTGGCCGTGGGGCCCTGAGTCGTGACAGTGGCCGCTATGAGGCGCTGCGCCGGGTCGACGAGTCGGATGGCTGGGACCTCGAAGACGAGGTTGCGCCGCTGCGCACCGAAGTCTCTGAGGAACGCCCTCGCAGCCTCATCAACTACGTAACCTCGCCCGATCTGTCCTTTGATCGCACTATCAACCCATACCGGGGCTGCGAACATGGCTGCATCTATTGCTTTGCCCGCCCCAGCCATGCGTGGCTTGGTCTGTCGCCGGGGCTCGATTTCGAAACCCGTCTTGTGGCGCGCCCCGATGCCGCCGAAGTTCTGGACCGCGAATTGCGGGCCAAGCGCTACAAGATTGCGCCGATTGCCATCGGCACCAACACCGACCCCTATCAGCCGATCGAACGGGACCGGCAGATCATGCGCGGCTGTCTCGAGGTGCTGCTCGCATTCCGGCATCCGCTGATGATCGCCACGAAAGGCACGCTGATTGAACGCGACATCGACATTCTGTCGGATATGGCAGCGCAAAACCTTGTGCAGGTTGGTATTACGATTACCACGCTCGACGCGGATTTGAACCGTCGGATGGAGCCGCGGGTGCCAAGCCCCGCGCGCCGTCTGGCGACGATCCGTCGCCTGTCGGACGCGGGTATCCCGGTGCGTGTGATGGTGTCGCCCATCGTTCCAGGGCTGACCGATTCCGAGATCGAACCCATCCTGACCGCTGCCCGCGACGCCGGTGCTTGCGCCGCGACGTGGGCGATGCTGCGTCTGCCACTTGAGGTGGCGCCGCTTTGGGAGGCGTGGATGGACGAGCATTACCCCGACCGGAAATCCCGCGTCATGTCCAAACTGCGCGAGATGCACGGCGGCAAAGTCTACGATGCGCAGTTCTTCAAACGGGTGCGCGGCGAGGGGGCATATGCCGCCCTTATCGCGCAGCGGTTCACGAAGGCGCGGAAACGGCTTGGCATGGATGGCGATCTGCCACCGGCGGACACGACTGCGTTTCAGCCACCGCCCCGCGCCGGGGACCAGTTGAGCCTGTTTTGACCCGGGGCAGGGTACGGGCAAAGATATCACGCATACCCCCTTTCTGTCCGAACGGTGGTCAAGATGGCGTCAAACGCGGACGGATCAGGCGCGCCGGCGTCCACGTCGTTCACGTTTCGGCGCACCGCTCTGATCGCCGGTGCCGTCGCTGTCCGAGCTGAACGGACCGATCTCGGCCACGATCTGTTCCAATGTCGGCGCGTCCCCTTTAGGCGTATTTTCTAGCGCCTCGCGCATGGCGCGCAGGTGAACAGGCATCGTGCCGCAGCAGCCGCCGATGATCGTGGCACCTGCATTGCGTGCAAGAATCGCGTAGCGCGCCATCAGTTCCGGCGTGCCGTCATAGTGGATGTGCCCGTCGACATATTTCGGAATGCCCGCATTGCCCTTGGCGATGATCGGCCGCTTGGTTCCGGTATTGGTGAAGCCGAGAACCGTGCGCAACAGATCCGACGCGCCAGTCCCGCAATTGGCACCGAACGCGAGCGGCGGATTGGGCAGGGTTTCAACCATCTCGGCCATGCCTTCGGAAGTCATGCCCATCATCGTGCGTCCGGCAGTGTCGAAGCTCATGGTGCCGCACCACGGGACATCCGCCAGTGCAAAGGCTTCTGCCGCCGCGCGGAATTCTTCGGGGGCGCTGATGGTCTCGACCCACATCACGTCGGCGCCGCCTTCCTTGAGGCCCTCGGCCTGTTCGTGGAACATCTCGACCGCGCTGGCATGAGACAGCGTGCCAACCGGTTCCATGATCTCTCCGGTCGGGCCAACGGACCCGGCGACAATCACTTTGCGTCCCGCGCTGTCGGCGACTTCGCGGGCCAGCTCGGCGCCGATTCGGGACAGTTCACGTGCACGGTGACCCGCATTGTGCAGTTTCAGCCGCGAGGAATTGGCCCCGAACGTGTTTGTCAGGAAGAGGTCGCTGCCCGCATCAACGGCACCGCGATAGAGCGCGCGGATGTTGTCGGGCTTGGTTTCGTTCCAGAATTCGGGCGGATCGCCGCTTTCCAGCCCCATGTTGAACAGGTTGGTACCAGTGGCGCCATCGGCCAGAAGCCAGTCGCGGGTGGACAGAAGATCGTGCAGAGGGTTGGTCATAAGATGCCTGTCAGTCAGCGGGTTTGCGCCTGCCTGTCACATTTCCCGTAGTGAGACAAATTCATAATTCTCAAGACCATTATGAGGTGGGCGCAAGGCGATGCGTCGACGGATCGCCTGACCCGCGTCGACGCGGGTCACACCAGTTCGGTTTCGACCCGACTGGAGGCTTCAAGCGTTTTGTGAACGGGGCATTTGTCCGCGATTTCCAGCAACTTGTGCTTTTGATCGTCGCTCAGATCGCCGGTGACGGTGATCCGGCGGCGGAAGAGGTCGATATTGGCAGGGGTCGGCGTGCTTGCATCCTGCGCATGGACCTTGTCGTGACTGACATCCACCGAAACATGTGTCAGTGGCCAGCCCTTGCGCCGCGCATACATGCGCAAGGTCATCGACGTACATGCGCCAAGCCCGGCTGCCAGCAACCCGTAGGGCGACGGTCCACGATTGGTGCCGCCATAGGCCAGCGGTTCGTCAGCCAGAAGGTGATGCGGCCCGGTCTGCACGTCCTGCAGAAAGCCTGCCGCGTCCGCCTCTGACACCCGCACGATCCCTTCCGGCGCTCCGATCGGTGGGGCAGGTGGGGTGAGGTGCAAGTAACGTCCAGCCCAAGCGGCGATCACATCGGCGGCATATTCCGCATCGCGCGGTTCGGTGATGAGGTGATCCGCATCGTCCAGAGTGACAAAGCTTTTCGGGTGGCGCGCGGCGGTGAAGATGTTGGTGGCGTTTTCGATGCCCACAACGCTGTCGCGCGGGCCGTGCATCACCAGCAGGGCGGCTTTCAGGTTTTTGATCGCCGGACCCAATACCTGCGCTTTCACGTCCTGCACAAATGCGTTGCCGATGGTGATGGGTCGTCCGCCCAGATCGACCTGCGCTGTGCCTTCAAGTTCGATATCCGCCAGCGCATCGGCGAAATTGTGCGTAACATGCTCGGGATCATAGGGCGCGCCGATGGTGACGACGGCCTTCACCCCGTCCATATCTTCAGCCGCCCGGAGCACGGCAGCGCCCCCCAGAGAATGCCCAATCAACAGGCTAGGCGCCATGCCGCGCCCTGCCAGATAGTCCCCTGCGGCATGCAGATCGTCGACATTCGACGTGAATGTGGTGTTGGCGAATTCGCCTTTGGAATGACCCAAGCCGGTGAAGTCGAAGCGCAAAACAGCGATGCCCATAGACGCCAGACGCGCCGCAATCCGCCGTGCCGCAGGGATGTCTTTCGAACATGTGAAGCAATGGGCAAAAAGGGCGGTTGCGAGATGCGGTCCGTCTGGTAAATCGAGACGTGCGGACAGCGGATCGCCAGAGTGGCCGTCAAAGGTGACTGGTTCGGTGGTCATGCATCTGATCCTTTAGGCTGGGATAGGACAGCCCGTTTTCGTGTCATGTTTTCAAAGAGTGTGGGGAGTGCCCCCTCAGCGCAAGCATTGTGTCGAGAGCGTCACAGGATGGTGAGAGTCAGGTCAACGATAGTGAGCAGTGTTGCTGTTCTTCTGGGCGCTGCCTTTCTCGGCAGTTTCGCTGGATCGGCACATCCGATTGGCGACAGCCTCGCGATATTCCGCGTACCCATCGCGCTGACGCTGGCACTATTGGTGATCTGGTCACCGTGGCCAGCCAAGTTGCGCTGGAGCGTGTCCGTCATCTGCCTCGCAGCCATGGGGCACATCGCGGCGCAGAAATACGTGTCGCACCCGAAAGGGCCGATCACGATCTACCAGAAAAACCTGCGTTTCGAGAACGATCAGGTCGATTTGATCGCGGCCGATATCGATGCCGCGCAGCCGGATATCGTGGCCTTGCAGGAGCTGACATCCCGCAATGCCGCATTGGTGCGCATGCTGCGGGGCGACTATCCCCATCAGGCCAGTTGCGCGCTGGTTGAGTGGGCCCGTGTGGCCATCCTGTCGCGCTGGCCTGTCGAAGGTGAGATTTGCATCGAGGGACAGGGTCTTGTCGGTGTTCAGGTGATGTCTCCCGACGGCCCATTTTGGGCTTTCAGCCTGCATGGGTTCTTGCCATGGCCATACGATCAAACCGAGCAATTGGAACTTATTCTGCCGATCATCGAAGACCTTGAGGAACCCGTCGTCATCGCTGGCGATTTCAACATGGTACCCTGGTCCTACACGCTGAGAGAGTTTGCGCACAGGACGAACACAACGCGCACCGGACCACTCTTCTCGACGTCCAGACGGTACGGTGCAAGGCTGCCGATTGACCATGTCTTTGCCCCCGGCGGCGGGCAGGCAGAGGCGCGCCCGGTGCTTGGGTCGACCCATACCGGCGTGCTGGCAAACGTGTTTGTGTTCGAACCCTGACCTATCCGGTCAGCCCCATGAGCGCGGGATCAAACGGGTATTTCGACAGGTTCTCATAGCCGGTTTCGGTGATCAGCACCTGATCCTCCAGCTTGATCGAGAAATCGCCACCGACTTCGCCCACCAGCACTTCGACGCAGAGTGTCATGCCCGGTTCCAGCGGATAGTCGAACGAGCCCGGTACAGCCTGATCGGGGTAGGCCACGAGGGGCCACTCGTCGCACAGGCCCACGCCATGCATCAGGCAGCCGTATTTCTGCGCTTGGTATTTGTCGTGCAGCACATGGGTCCGCGCAGTCAGTTCGGGGATCATGACGCCGGGTTTGAGCATTTCCATATTGGTCATGATGTGTTCGTAGGAATGTTTCATCGCCTCGATCATATCGGGGCGGGGCGCACGGTCGCCGATCCACCATGTGCGGCTCATGTCTGTGCAAATGCCGTAGCTGCCGATCAGGTCAGTGTCGAAGGCGACGATCTCGTTGTCCTGCACAATCCGGCCGCCGCATTCCTGAAACCACGGGTTGGTGCGCGGGCCTGAGGTCAGAAGCCGCGTTTCGATCCATTCACCGCCGCGCCGGATATTCTCGGCATGGAGCACGGCCCAGATGTCATCCTCGGACACATTGCCGCCCGGCACATGGGTCCGGGTAAAACGTTCCATCTCGGCCATGGCCACTTCGCAGGCATGAACGGAGCAGCGCATGGCTTTGATCTCGTCCGGGCCTTTGATCGACCGTGATTTTTCGGTGACCTCTTCGCCCTCCATGATCTCGAACCCCTGAGCTTCGAGTGCGCGCAGCCCGTGCAGCATGACCTTGTCCACCGCCAACCGTTTGTTGCCGGGCGCATGTTCGGCCAGCAGCGTGCGGACATCGTTGGCAAAGACATCCGCCGCGATGTCGACCTTGTCGCCCCGGTCGAAGTAGAACAGATCCGCCCCTGACCGGGCTTCGCGCACCAGAGGGTTGAACGAAGACAGGAAGGGCGAGTTCTTGTAATCCCAGATCACCATGTAGCCATCGGCACAGAGCAGCACCGCCCGGAACGGGTTATGCGTGTTCCACAGCTGCATATTGGTGCTGTCGGTGGCGTAGCGGATGTTCAGCGGATCGAACATCAACAGCCCGGCATAGTCGCGGTCTACGATATGCTGTGTCAGCCGTGCCCAGCGATAGCGGCGCATCTCCTGAAGGTCGGGCAGTTCCAAACCCGCTGCGGCCCATTCGGCATAGGCCAGTTGCGTCGGGCCGATCTCGACCCGGTTCTGGTCATTGGGCGTGTTATCGCCCGTGGTGGCGCCACGGGTCGGGTCGATTTTTCGCGTATCGCGGAAATGGGTGTTCATGGCAGCGCCTCCTGCACGTGATGCTGAAGACGAGCCGATCCACAAACGCGCCGATTTGCGACCTCATCAGGCAGGGGGCGTGACGCTTTTGGCTTTGCTGCATCTGCACATATCGTGTCCGCGATGCCTTCCCCCTGATGGGGCAGTGGGTTACTGCTGCGCCATGATCCTGCAAAAACACCTTCCATACGACGTGATGACCCCGCGCGCGCTGCCGGGGATCACACCGTTGGGCGACGATCCATGGTTCCTGGCGGACGACGCCTATGCCGCGCAGATGACGGAACGGCTGCGCCTGATGAGCACCCGGCGCGACGAGGTGATCGCGACTGACAACCCGAGCGCAGACAGCGTTGCAAAGATGATGGCAGCGGTTCTGGACCACCTGCCGCCGGGCTTTGCGCGGTCAGGTGATCAGGTCACCTGTCCCGATGGTCGGACGGTAACGATCAACCAGGCGGACCCGTTTGGCAGCCTTGGTCAGATCCTGCAAAACGACATTTGCCTGATGGAAAAACGCGGCGACGAGCATGTGCTGACCGGCGCGGTTCTGTGCTTTCCGGCCAGTTGGCGACTGAAAGAAAAGATCGGTCAACCGCTGACCCACATCCACATCCCGGTCAAAAGCTATACCGACGATCTCGCGCGGCGGGTGCAGCGCCTGTTCGACGGGGTGCGTTCGGGCAACCCGATCTGGCGGTTCAATGCGCTCTGGTACGAAGACCCAAGCCTCTTTCAACCGCGCTCGGTAAAAGAGCCGCGTCCGGTGACCGAAGTCGGCAAGACGCCTTATCTGCGCAGCGAGCGACAGGTGATCTGGCGGCTGCCCGACAGCGATGCTGCGCTGTTCACGATCCACACCTTCATGTTGGCACGCGAAGATGTGCCAGTCGTGGCCGAGGGCGTTTAGCCGCCGGCGCGTTGGGCGGAATAGACGATGGCCCGCAGGTAATTGCCGCTGTCGTTCCAGACCGACAGCACGTTGTAGTTATGCGTGCCTTCGCCAAATGGCTCGCCGCGACGCCAGCCGTTGCGGGCCAGCATGTTGGCGGCGGTGGCGAGTGCATCAACGGCGTTATACGGATCGGCCACCCCGTCGCCATTGCCATCGACGCGGTATTTCAACCAGTTCCCGGCCAGAAACTGCATATGCCCCAGTTCGCCCGACGGACCGCCTTTGGTGCTGGGGGACAGGACGCCGCTGTCAACCATGCTCAGCGCGGCAATCGAGTGCGGTTCAAAGCGCGGATGGCGGCGGCAATAGGACGACAGCGTCACTGCGCCATCAACCACCGAGGTTCCGCCGAGATAGCCACCCCAGCTTGTCTCAAGTCCCCAGATGGTCGCCAGAATGCCCGCAGGTACGCCAAAGTTGCGTTCGATCGACGAAAACGTATTCGGATTGCGGGAGATCTTGTTCCGGGTCTGGCTGATGAAGCTGTCCGCCGTGCTGCCCGACCGCTTGGCCAGAAACTTGGCCGGATCGCCTTGCAGCGTGCCGGTCTGATTGCCAGGATTGGATTCAAAGCGCCATGTAATGTCGGACAGGCGCGCGTTCTGCAAGGCGGTCAACCCGCGTTGGCCCACTCCCGCGGCAGCAGCCTGACTGGCCAGGGTTTGCTTGTATTGAGGGAACGCGCCTTTGCTGGTGATGCACTCAGCCGAAAAAGCAGGGAATGCTGCGCCAAGGGACAGGCAGACAGCAGCAATGAAACGACGCATCCGAAACCACTCCAACAAAAAATCGTTGGGAGACGTTATCAAATGTACCGATACGGGCAAGCAGGAAGGCGCGGGCAGGGTGGGCCGTCCACGCCGATGACCATCTAGGTCAGAGTATAGCTTCGAGGCCCGGAGCCATGCCTGTATGGGCCAAAACAGAGTAGAGGCCCGCAACACCCAGCGCCATTGCGCCAGAGCGGACGTCTTCGCCACGCACGAGGTTGTGAACGATCAACGGAACGGCAAGAGGTGCCGCGAACAGTGCCGTGGTAAAGGAAATCGCCCAGGCGGACAGACGCATCGGCGCGCTTTTGGCACGACGGTCTTCAAGCTCCAGCCGCTCGATCTCTTCCAGAGTCACACCGTTCATCTGGGAACGCAAGGCGGCGATCATCCAGTTGTCCATTTTGGCTTCCGCACGGCGTCGAGAGCTGCGCGCACGGTGGGATGCGGTCACCTTTCGTGGAACGATGCGGGTTTGGGCAGGGGCCTTTTCAAGCGTGGCATCACCGACCGCTATGAAGTCTGCTGCCGGGATGGGCTGCTCATCGCCATTTAGGAAGACGGTATGCGCCTCGAATTCACGGCAAAGCTCTGCGACGATGTTCGCAAGACGCGCGGCGCAGGTTTGTACCGCCGTTCCCCGGCTGGCCAGCACGACGACGCTGGTTTTTTCGACCTCGTCGATCGCCAAAGTGAGTGTGTCTGCCCCGTCGATCACCCAGTCGATATAGTCGCGTGTGACCGGCTGGCGTTGAAACGTAACCCCTTGTGCGGTGAGCGCCGCGTGAATGGCGGGCACGGCGGATTGGCAAATTGCGTCGCGCGATTTGTCAGTGACCAAGCTGATGACCGTTACGTCGGATGTCATCCCTTCACCTCTTAGGTTGAGAGCAGCGTGCTTATGAAGTTACTAAAGGATGCAATTGTGTCCGAAATGAGCATCGAGTTTGGCACAAATTTGAATTTTTCGACTGCTGCAGGTGGCCTGGCTCCCCAGTTGTCGCAGGATGCGCAATCCGTTGATCCAAATCGGTTGGCGTTTTAACGGCTTGCGACGACGTCGTTGAAGAACGCACTCAAGGCGATCGTGCCGGATTCCGATGAGCCAAGATACACCGTCGCCATAGCTGCGCCGACCGGCATCACCACGAGCATCAGAAGACCAAAGGCGATGTGTTTCGCAATCGACGGCTTTGCTTGCCGTGCCTCAGTTTGCAGGTCGTCCGCACCCGCTGGTGCAGCATGAACCGGCTGATCCATCATCACCGCGCCCTCTGCTCCTGCCTTGGCATTGAGCCGTGCAATACGGTCCTGAAAATTGTTACTCATCCTGCGCCTCCATCGTGCCGCGACCTGTTTCAGAGGCAAGGTCCCATTCGCATAAGACCTCGAAAAGACAAAAACGGGGCGACTTCTTGGCGGGTGCGCGCATCTTGTGGATAAGAAAAAGGCGCCCCGAAGGACGCCTTTTCCGAAATCGAGTCTGATCGAAGAGATCAGCTGCTGTAGTACAGCGCGAATTCCACCGGGTGCGGTGTCATTTCGTAGGCTTCGATCTCTTCCATCTTCAGGTCGATGTAGCCGTCGATCTGGTCCTTCGTGAACACGTCGCCGGCCAACAGGAAGTCGTGATCCGCCTGAAGTTCGGTGACCGCTTCGCGGAGGCTGCCGCAGACAGTCGGGATACCTGCCAGCTCTTCTGCCGGAAGATCATAGAGGTTCTTGTCCATGGCTTCGCCCGGATCGATCTTGTTGGTGATACCGTCAAGACCAGCCATCAGCAGTGCCGCAAAGCACAGGTACGGGTTTGCGGTGGGATCGGGGAAACGGGCCTCGACGCGCTTTGCCTTCGGGCTTTCGGTCCACGGAATACGGACGCAGCCAGAGCGGTTGCGTGCGGAGTACGCGCGCAGAACGGGGGCTTCGTAGCCCGGAACCAGACGCTTGTAGCTGTTGGTCGACGGGTTGGTGAAGGCGTTGAGCGCCTTGGCGTGCTTGAGGATACCGCCGATGAAGTACAGCGCTTCCTGGCTCAGATCGGCATATTTGTCGCCTGCAAAGAGCGGCTTGCCGTCTTTCCAGATGGACATGTTGACGTGCATGCCCGAGCCGTTGTCGCCCTTGAGCGGCTTCGGCATGAAGGTGGCCGAGCGGCCATAGGACTGCGCGACGTTGTGGATGATGTACTTGTACTTCTGAAGCTCGTCGGCCTGCTTGACCAGCGAATCAAAGATCATGCCCAGCTCGTGCTGGCTTGTCGCCACTTCGTGGTGGTGCTTGTCGACCTTCATACCGATGCGCTTCATGGTCGAGAGCATTTCGGAACGGATATCCTGGCCGTCATCGGACGGGTTCACCGGGAAATAGCCACCTTTATAGGTCGGACGGTGGCCGAGGTTGCCCATTTCGAAATCGGCGTCGGTGTTCCAGGCGGCGTGGTCCGCATCAACCTCGTAGGACACCTTGTTCGGTGCAACCGAGTAGCGCACGTCGTCGAAGAGGAAGAATTCCGCTTCCGGGCCAAAGTAAGCCACGTCACCGATGCCCGAGGACTTAAGATAGGCTTCGGCCTTTGCTGCCGTGCCGCGCGGGTCGCGGTTGTAGGCTTCGCCTGTGTCGGGTTCGACAACCGAGCAATGCACGCAGACAGTCTTTTCCGCGTAGAACGGGTCGATATAGGCACTATCGGTGTCCGGCATCAGTTTCATGTCGGAGGCTTCGATGGATTTCCAGCCTGCGATGGAAGAGCCGTCAAACATGAAGCCTTCTTCGAGGAAATCTTCATCCACTTGGTCGGACATCACAGTCACGTGCTGCAGTTTGCCGCGCGGGTCGGTGAACCGGATGTCGACATAGGCGACATCTTCGTCCTTGATCATCTTGAGAAGCGCTTCAGTGCTCATTCTCTCTTCCCTTTCACTGAGTTTGGGTCGTTGTTCGAAATTCGGGGAGCGTCGGATCAGATCGCGTCAGATCCGGATTCGCCGGTACGGATACGGATGGCCTGCTCGATAGGCGATACGAAAATCTTGCCGTCACCGATCTTGTCTGTCTTGGCGGCATCGACGATGGCAGCGATCGCGCCGTCCACCTGATCGTCATCCAGGACAACTTCGATTTTCACTTTGGGCAGGAAATCCACCACATATTCGGCGCCGCGATACAGCTCGGTATGGCCTTTCTGGCGGCCGAAGCCTTTGACTTCCACAACGCTCAGGCCTTGGATGCCGGCGTCCTGAAGGGCTTCCTTCACCTCGTCGAGTTTGAAGGGTTTGATGATGGCTTCAATCTTTTTCATGGCGGATCCCTCGCTCCTGCGTCGAAGCCCGACAGACCACTTCTGTTTGGGGGCCACAATCGGCTAGGGTCTGCTTGACGTATTCCGCGCCCGCGTTTGGATTGCTGCGATCAAAAAATGTGCGGATTGCACAAAAAACGTGCAGAATTGAATCGACCGAGGAAAAACCAGTGGCCGAATTGCTTACCTCCGCGCAGATGCGGACCCTTGAACAGGCGGAAATCGAGTCGGGTGCCGTCACAGGTCTGAAATTGATGGAACGGGCCGGGCGCGGGGCGGTTGGTGCGGCTCTGTCTAAATGGCCGGAACTGGCAGAAGGCCAACATCGTGCGCTGATCCTCTGCGGGCCGGGCAATAATGGCGGTGATGGGTTTGTCATCGCGCGGCGATTGGCCGACCGGGGCTGGGCTGTTGATGTCGTCCTCTATGGCGATCCGGAAAAACTCCCACCCGACGCAAAGACCAATCACGACCTCTGGCGCAAGATGGGCAAGGTGATGAGCTTTAGTCTCGACGCGATCCGAAGCTGCGACAAGCCAGACCTCTTCGTTGATGCGGTGTTTGGCACGGGGCTGACACGCGCATTGCCCGAGGACCTGGCCGAAGCGCTGGAGCCAAAAATGATGACCGCCTGGCCGCGCGGTTTGGCGACGATGCGGAGGCTGGCCATCGACTGCCCGTCGGGACTGAACCTCGACACCGGGATGATCCCGGCTCAGAGCGATGACAGCCTGCCGAAAGTGTCCTCGTCGCATCTGACAGTGTCGTTCCATAGCCTGAAGGTTGGGCACAAGTTGGGTCTGGGCCCAACCCTTTGCGGAGAGGTGCGCGTCGTCGATATAGGTCTCTCGGGTCCCGAAGTTACGGAACGCGCGATGGTCGGAATGGCACCCGACGCAGAGCGCGCACGCCTTGCCGCCCCGGACTTCCTGCACAGTGCCCTGCCATTGCGCATCTGGCCGGGCCGAATGATCGCAAAGATGCAAGGGCAAGGGCACAAATACGATTACGGCCATGTCATGGTCTGCGCTGGCGGACCGGGCAAGGGTGGGGCGGGGCGCATGGCAGCCCGATCCGCCCTGCGTGCCGGGTCGGGGCTGGTGACGCTGCTCTGTCCGCCAGACGCACTGACCGAGAACGCCTGCCACCTAAACGCGGTGATGCTGCGCGCCTGTGCTGATGCCGAAACTTTTGCGAAGATCGTCGATGACAGGGTGTCGGCCCTCTGTCTTGGGCCGGGGCTTGGCGTCGGGGGCGTAACACGCACACTGGTTGAGGCTGCGCTGCGCCACCGCAGAGGAGAGCGCGGTTGGCGTGACCCGGCCGTCGTGCTGGATGCAGACGCGTTGACTTCATTTGCTTCGGACCCGGACGCGCTGTTTGCAATGACCCATCCACGCACCGTTCTGACCCCGCATGAAGGCGAGTTCGCGCGGCTTTTCCCGGATCTTGCGCAATCGGAGCGTGGCGCACGGTCGAAAATCGACGTGGTGCGGATCGCGGCGGATCGCGCGGGATGTGTGGTTCTGCTCAAGGGCGAAGACACGGTGATTGCCCAGCCGGGTGGTGGGGCCAGCGTCCACAGCGCCACCGGTGAACGGGAAGTGCCGTGGCTGGCGACGGCCGGGGCGGGAGATGTCTTGGCAGGGTTAATCGCGGGCCTTGCCGCACCTGAAACCGCACCGGATCTCTTTTGCGTGACCGAAGCCGCGGTTTGGCTCCACTGCGAAGCGGCGCGCCTTTTTGGTCCGGGCCTGATCGCGGAAGACCTGCCTGAAATGCTTCCCAAGACCTTCTCAGCCTTGGGCACATAAGAAACTTCGTAGGAAGTTTCTCGAGGCAACCGAATTTTAACACGAAAATTCTGCTCGCATCGGCCCGACAGCTTTGCTAGTGACCAGCGCAGTGCGGGTGTGGCGGAATTGGTAGACGCACCAGATTTAGGTTCTGGCGCCTTTGGCGTGGGGGTTCGAGTCCCTTCACCCGCACCAAATATCATTGAAATATAATGATTTTTTCCGACGCGTGGATTAAGTCCCCCATCTGCCTCCCCAAAGAAACTATTTCTTTTCGAGCATCGGTCGCTTTCGATCGTCAGGGACCTGCGACCAGTCATGCATTAACAATCAAACCGGACCAATCAGATCAGGCTGCTCAAGCTTTTGTGTCGCGACGAACACCATGCTCGCCATGACGATGGGTAAGGCACAGTCCAAACCCACCGTTTTTGTCGCAAGAAACCTTGATCGCACCAAAATCAGATGATTTCGTCTTCATCAAACATTGGATCATCTTCCAGTTGGGTTTCCAAGTCTTCGACTGCGCCTTCAGCTTCGGTCATGGAATTGACCCGGCCGATATGGAAGACGGCATCGCCCTCGTTCACGATTGGCATGACAGCGCGGCCAACAATGATGCCTGAGAACGGCGTCAGAATTTCCATCTCTTTTTCCCCGAACGGGTCCGACACGACAGCGAGACGTTCACCCTTGCGGACAAGCGCACCGTCGGCCTTGAAGATACGCAAAAGGCCACCCATCGGGGCGCGAACCCATTTGCTCGACGGGCAGAACTGCGGAGCACCCTTTGGCTTTGCTACCCCTCTGCGAGAGATCATGCCTTGGTGGTTCAAGACACGAAGAACGCCAGCGACGCCTGCACGGATTGTAAACTCATCGAAGCGCAGCCCTTCGCCGCCCTCAAAGAGCAGGATCGGTTTGTCGATGTCCTGGGCTGCATGTCTGAGTGAACCCTCGCGGAGGGGGGACTTCATCACCACGGGCGCTCCAAACACTTCGGCAAGTTCCTGCATTTTGCCATCACCCGGCGAAATGCGGACCTGAGGGTAGTTGGTACGGTGAATGGCCGCAGAGTGCAGATCGATGCCCAGATCGGCGCGGGCAACCACCTCCTTAAGGAAACGATTTGCCAACCGTGCCGCCAATGAGCCCTTTTCGTTGCCTGGAAAGCAACGGTTCAGATCACGGCGATCCGGAAGGTAACGCGAGTGATTTATAAGGCCATAGGCATTGACGATCGGTACGGCCAGCAATGTGCCTTTCAGATTCTTAAGGGACTTTGAAGCCAAAACCCGCCGGATGATTTCGACGCCGATCACCTCATCACCGTGAATACCACCGCTGACGAACACAACAGGGCCCGGAGATTTCCCATGCACAACATGCACTGACATCGAAATCGGCGTGTGGTCGGACAGGACGCTGACCGGGAGCTCCACAGTCTTGCGGGTCCCCGGTGCAATGTCCTCGTCGGCTAACCTAAAGGCTTTGACTTTCGCCATCAGCCACGGCCTTTGGTTCGGGTGTTGCCTGTCTTGTAGTTCTTTTCGAGGAACTCGATCATCTTGCCTGCGATGTCGAGTCCAGTCGCTTTTTCGACGCCCTCAAGGCCCGGCGAAGAGTTCACCTCCATGATGACCGGACCATGGTTGGCGCGCAGCATGTCTACACCGCATGCATTTAGGCCCATGGACTTGGCCGCGCGCACGGCCGTAGCCCGCTCTTCAGAACTGAGCTTGACGACCTGCGCCGAACCGCCGCGATGCAGGTTGGAACGGAACTCGCCCTCGGCTCCCGTGCGTTTCATAGCCGCGATGACCTTGCCACCAACGACGATGGCGCGGATGTCAGTGCCGCCGGCTTCTTTGATAAACTCCTGAATGAGGATGTTTGTGTTGGTCGCCCGAAAAGCCTCGAACACCGATTTGGCCGAACGGTTGGTATCCGCAAGCACGACGCCGAGACCTTGTGTCCCTTCGAGCAGCTTGATCACGAGCGGTGCCTCTCCTGCGAGCTTCAGGACTTCTTCTGTCTGTTTGGCATCATGGGCGAAGGTGGTGACGGGCAGGCCGATGCCATCGCGGGCCATCAGCTGCATTGAACGCAGCTTGTCGCGGGACCGCCCAATCGCAACGCTCTCGTTCAAGGGGTATACACCCATCATTTCAAACTGGCGCAGAACAGCCGTTCCGTAGAATGTGACTGACGCTCCGATCCGCGGAATAACAGCGTCGTAGCCCTCAAGCTTTCCGCCGTTGTAGTAGACCTCTGGCCGACGCGATGCGATGTTCATGTAACAGCGCAGCGTATCGATAATATCGAGCTCGTGGCCCCGTTCCTCGGCCGCTTCCTTGAGCCGCTGGTGCGAATAGAGTTTGGCGTTTCTAGCCAGCATCGCAATCTTCATGTGTTTTCCTTTCTTGTGGAATAGGGCGGTCTATCGGAGACCAAAAATGTCTTCCGCGTGTGGACGGCGACGGAATGGTTTTTCAACGCCGCCCGCCCGATGATCATTGGGAAAGTCATGTTGCTTCTGTCGGCAAGCGAAACGTCAATCGTCCAAAGGCGTTTGCCGAAACGCGCCTTTGTCTTCACGACCAGACGTTCTTCGGGGACGCCGCTTGTGTTTTTTATTTCCCGCACATGGACAACGGGGGCTTCCACAGTTTGGAACCCGACGTTTGGATTGTCCCAGTCAGCCAACGTCTGGAAGCGCACCCATTCGACACCATCGCGATCAAATAGCTCCACGTTCTCCGCATGTATGGCGGAGGTACGCGCGCCGGTATCCAGTTTGGCCTTCACGTGATCAAGACCAAGCTCGGGTAAGCCGATGTATTCCATCCACCCAAACAGAGTCACAGCTCGTTCGCTTACGATTTTTTGAGAATGTGTCGTCTTCATTAGATCAGCCACGGCATCATCAAGGTTGCAAAGCTGAGAACGAAAAAGAGTCCTGCCATGTCGGTAACTGTAGTCAGGAGCGGTCCGCTGGCGGCTGCCGGGTCTTGACCCAGGCGCTTCAGCAAGAGCGGGACGACACCACCAATGGAAACCGCAAGCATTGTATTCAGCGCAAGAGCTGCTCCGATCACGAGACCCAATGCCGGGTTGCCTTTCCAAATCCAAGCCACGATGCCGATCAGTATCCCTAACGCGACCCCGTTGATGACGCCAACCGAAATTTCCTTCAGCCAAACACGGAAGGCATCAATTGGCCGAACAAGACCAAGGCTCAGTTCGCGCATGGTCACGCCAACCGCCTGGTTCCCGGAACAGTCTGACATGTCTGACACCATGGGCAGAAAGACGGCAAGCGCGATGACCGCAGCGAGTGTCTCTTCGTAGGCGGAGATAACGCTGGCCGCGACAATGTTGAGGACGATATTGGCCGATAGCCATGCGAGCCTACGACGTGACCGAAGCCAGGTCGGCATCGACCGCAGTTCATCGCCAACCACACCCTGTCGTTTGAGGCTCTCGCTTTCGCGGCGCTCCAAGACGGCCTCTGCGACAGCGGACCGCGAGACAACCCCAACAAGCAGGCCAGCGACATCAACGACCGGTACGCCGAGAAACGGGTGCTCATCGAAAATGTCTTCAAGCTGCTCCAGCGGCATATCAACGGGCACAGTCATGGGGGAACCATGATATCCGTCAGATGTGCACTGCGCTTGGCCGTCAGCAGGCCGCGCAGTGAGACCACACCTATTGGCTCTCCGGCCTCATTTACAATGTATGGGTGTTGTCCTCGGTATCGTTCTCAGACCAGATCACATCTGTGTCGTTGGTCACGAATACGGTGTCGGTCAGCTTGTGCGCATAGTCCGAGCTTATGCCGAAGGCAGCTTCGTTGATGTCGCCACGGGTCACGTCGGAGATCTCGGCGAAACGGTAGCCGGGGCCACCCTGAACCGACCACTGACGGGTCGCGTCGTTGAAGATGCGGTAGCCGGCGCCCAGGCTCAGGAACGTGTCGGTCTCGAAATCCGAGAACTCGTCAACCGAGCCCTGCAGCTTGGCAAAGCCGAACACCACCGGGTTGAAGTCGCGGGTGTATTCCAGGCTGTAGAACAGGCTTTCCTCGGTCTTCTCGCCGTCATCTTCGCCATAGGCGTAGTTCAGTTGCAGCTCGATCCCGTTCGGACCCCAGACGTAGTTGAGGTCGGAGCCGATGCCGATATCGAGGCTGTCGGTGTTGCCGTTCGAGGCAATCGCGCGTACCGCGACAGAGCCGTCAAAGCCCTGCGGACGGCCTTCGTTGCCGAACCGGTCCAGTTCGCGCTCGGCATCGTCCTCGATAGCTTCGAGAAGGTCTTCGTTGCGATCCTCGGCAATCGAGTCGCGGCCAACCAGGCTTTGGGCAGAGGCGGCAGAGGCGGCGAGAGCCGCGATGAGCGCCAGTGTTCCGACACCGGATTTCAGAAGTGTGGTCATGGGCGTTTCCTTTCCCAACAAGGATGACCCGATTTCGGCAATAAGTGCCGATCGATCGGGAGCAGACGTTGCTGAGAGGTGATTTCGATGCGCCAGTTAAATGAGGAAAATTTAAATTATTTAATGATAGGATGAGTATTACTCACCTTCGAACAACTTGTAATGCCCCGGTTCGAACAGCTCGATCGTATCCATCCCCTTTGTCAGGGTCTCCTGTTCGTTTTCAGCGGCTTCCGCTACTTCGGTCAACGTGCGCCGGGCCAGCGCTGCAAGGTCTGCGGGTAGGTCTTCGCGCCAAATCACCCAAGCGGGGTAGGGAAATCGTGGCGCATCTGCCACAAGGTGCAATTTCCCCGAATCGAGGTACCGCTTGACCGAGCGGGCGGGCAGGTAGGCAGCAGCGCGGCGGTTGACGATATACTCCATCGCCAGCGCTCCTAGCGCCATCGATCGGCCCGAATCCGTCAGGTGCGGCAGCGCCAGCGCCAAGGCGTGGGTGAATTCCGGCCCCCAGTCGACCGAGACAAAGGCCGTACCCAGATCGAGCGTGGCGTCGGGCCAAGACGCCACCAGGATCAGCTCGTCATCCAGAGCGGGTTCCACCTCCAACCCGGGCCGTAGCTGCGGCGTATAAACCAGCGCTGCCTGCAACACGCCCTCCACCAGGAACCGCATGATCCGGTCGCTCATCCCAAGCTCGCAATGCACGCTGAGCTCGGGCATCTCGGTCTGCATCGCGTCGAGCCAGCGAAACCCCAGCCGTGACCAGAGCGAATATTGCGCACCGATGGAGATGGCCCTGCTATAGCCCTCGGGAATGGCGATCTGCTGGCGCGCCTCCTCCCAAATCTTCAAAAGGCTAAGCGCATAGGGTTCAAATTGCTTTCCCTCGGGCGTTAGCACCGCTCCTGCCTTGGAGCGGATGAAAAGCGGATGGCCAAGGCTGTCTTCAAGTCGTTGTATTCTAAGGCTAACGGCAGACTGAGTGACGTACAGTCGATCACAGGCGGCAACAAAGGAACCAGTATTGGCGACCTCAAGGAACGTCTTGATCAGAGTGATGTCCATACCGAATGCCTTTGAATTTTCCTCTCGTGGAAAATCGAAGATATTCAATGCCGGTTAATAAGCGAAGTGATTAATGAACATCCCGAATTTCGCTGAAACCGGCGGCATTGGAACCGTTCTCGCCGACGATGCGTGATGCTGAAAATAGGCAATTAACGGACGAAGGACGTCACCGCCTGATCTGAATTTTCACAGAAGAGGCGGGAGGCGAAGTCTGGACAGCACCAAGGTAAACCGATCTCGAAAACGGTTGGGGCAATGTTTCGTGCCCCTCATCTCGCGAATGAAACTGGTGACGATCTACCAGCGAAAACCGGCAAGAGGTGCGAGAGCCGCAAGCTCTGATGGGACCATGACCCCGGACGACATTATGATTGCGCGCATTACAATGCGGCAAACAGAGAGCCGGTTCTGGCGGTTCGGCATCGAAAATGAATTTTTCCGAGGCGCTCAGTTCACGCCGCGCCCGTCGATCATTCCGAGCTTGCTGCAGAGCCGCAGAACCGTCCAGTATCCGCTTTGCACCTGCTCCGTTTCATCGGTTAACGGATTGAGATGCGGCAGCATCACGAGTTCATCAACGACCACGCCTCCAAGATGAGCGCGGATGTCGCGCTCGCTTGTGTAATCGATGCGGTCAAGCTTCATTAGGTACAATTGCCCCCGCATCCAAGGCAGGGTTGGCAACAGGATCAGCCGGTCGACGATCTGATTGATCAACACAGCGTCTCCGGAAATCAGCGCGTTGGGGCCGACTTTATAACCGCCAAAGCAATAGCCGATGGTGACGCCGCTCGTTGGCGCTGTCAGCACCTCGACGAAGCGGCTTTCTTGCGGCGCGTTGAAGTCAGGGCTCATGTTCATAAAAACCTCTTTGTGAGGAGGAGGACAGGTTATCCTGTCCTCCGGTCTCAGCAGGGAACAACGACACGAGGTAATGAACTCGTTGTTCCTTTGAGAATTCGAACCGTCCAATTGGCGCGGTTTAGTTGGACGTCGGCTCCAGCGTCAGCAATGCGACGTGCAGACCCGAGTTTCCCTGCAGGGACAACGGCTGAAGCCTGATGTTCTGGGTGTTTTCGTCGACAAGGGCGTTGGCACCAAGTCCAATCCGCAGCGCTGTTTCATCCGTTAGGCCAGTGTAGGTGCCTAGAAGCGCGCCCGCCCTCGGCGCGGTATCGAGATTGGTAAAGACCGCCCAGTTCATGTAGGCGTCTTTGATCTCTCCGATGTCGACACCGATCTCTTCGACTTTCCCGGTATAGGTTTCGGTCGTTCCGTCGGTCTTGGCAAATTTGCATTTTCCCACCTTGCTCGACCCGAGCATAAGAGCCCAAACCCCCGCAATTTCACAGTTTAAATGGCCAATTTGCAGACCGTTGACGCTGTCTGCGGACATGATGTCCTGAAAGCTGGTGCTGTCGCAGGCATTAGCCGCGAACGCAGAAAATGCAGTCACGGAGATGACGCTAATGAGTTTAACTAAATTCATTTTTTCCTCCGTTCGTTGTTCAAATTGCGGTCCAGTTAACACCGGGTCGCCAACGACAGAGGCGTTATGCAGGTGGATTTTGACAAAGTAAAATTCAATATACTTGTGGTTAAGGTGAGTTATGCGCATGGATGAGCGGAAGGCAAAACATAACAGTTATCCGGGCTGCGCGTCCAAATCAGCCACAACCTGAGAGTTCATCCTGTGAAGCTCTAGAAACTAATATTTCGGAAGTGGGAGACACCGCTGCTCGCTGCGGACCTAGCTATCAGGATAAGCGAGGCTGCTCCGGTTTAGAAACGCTTCATGGGAGCTAGTCACGAAACAGGCCTGAACCTCAATGGCATTGCCGCGCTGGTCGCGTAAGTCGCATCGCGTGTGAACCCGCCTCGGACCATGAGCAAACATTTGGCAAGATGCATTCCGCGCGAAGGACGCGTTACGCGCAGGTCGTGCTGTGGAAAGAACTCTGACGTTTAGGAAATGTCGACCGGCTTAGCCGGTTTCTGCGGTCAGGCCGAACTCCTCGATGGCAGCAACCGCACAGATCTCGTCATTGTCTGAACTGTCTCCGGTGATACCGATCGCACCGATCAGAACGCCGTCCTGCTTGATCAACACACCCCCCGGCACCGGGACGAGTGCGCCATCGTTCAACGCATTCATCGCACTGATGAAATAGGGCTGCTCTTGCGCACGGTTGTAGAGTGCCCGTGATCCCAGACCCATGGCGACCGCGCCTTTCGCCTTGCCCTGCGCAATCGAGGCGCGCAGGTTACTGGTCCCGTCTTCGCGTTGCAGCGCCACAAGATGGCCGCCTGCGTCAATCACCGCGATGGTCAGCGGTTTGAGGTCATGCGATTGGCGGTAGCTCAGCGCGGCCGAGATCAGGTCATTGGCGAGGGTGAGGTTCATTGTCGGACTTTCATAGTAGGGGACAGCCACGCCACGGGTGTGACGTGGCCATCGCTGCTTAGCCGTAGAAATAATCTACGAGGAAGAGTGGGATCGACGGGATATAGGTGCACATCAGCAGTACGGTCAGAAGAACCGCAATGAAGTAGATGTTCACCTTGGTCACGTCCCAGATATTGGCCCGTGCCACGGCGCAGGCTGTGATCAGAACACTTGCAACGGGTGGCGTTTGCTGACCGATGGCAAGGTTGAGCGTGACCACCAGCCCGAAATGGATCGGGTTGATCCCGACAGCATCGATCAAGGGGATCACGATCGGCACCACGAGGATGATCGCGGCGGCCGAGTGCAGGAAAAATCCGATCACGAGGAAAAAGAAGTTGAGGATCAGCAGGACCACCCACTTGTTTTCCGTGATGGTCAGGATCGCCTTCGCCAATTCCTGCGGGTATTGGGCGCGGGTCAGGAAGCCCCCCATGACCACCGAGGCGGCAACAAGGATCATGACCACTGCCGTTTGCATCCCGCCATCCAGCATGGAGCGTCGGAGGTGCTTCAGGTCAACCTGCCGATACCACAGGCTGATCGCGATGGCGGCAAGTACCGCGAGACCTGCGGCTTCCGTCGCCGTCACATAGCCGCCGAAGATGCCGCCAAGGATGATGACCGGCAGCGCAAATGTGGGAAGCGCGTCGACAAACGCTTTCCAGAGCACACGGCCCGAGAACGCTTCTTCACGGGGCAGGTCGTATTTCACGGCGAAGTAATAGGAGACGCCCATAAGGCCAGCGGCCCCCATCAGCCCGGGAATGACGCCCGCAACAAACAGTTGTTCCACCGAAACGTTTGCGGATGTGGCGTAGAGGATCATCGGAATCGATGGCGGGATGATGATGGCGAGCGAGGCAGACGAGGACGTGACAGCCGCAGAAAATGCGCCCGAGTAGCCGCGCTTCTTCATTTGCGGGATCATCACCGAACCCATGGCCGCCACGTCGGCAACGGCAGAACCGGAGATCTCTGCAAAGAACAACGACACCCCGATGTTCACATGCGCAAGGCCGCCACGGACAAAGCCGATCAGCGCAGCCACAAAATTGATCAGTCGGTCTGTGATGCCGCCCGCGTTCATGATGGCGCCCGCAAGGACAAACATCGGGATGGCGATAAGCGAGAATTTTGTAGCGCCACCATACATGTCGAGCGCAACGTTCACGAGCGAGTTCGCTCCTTCGAGCACAAGCAGGCCAAGGACTGCGGACACCGCCAGCGCAACACCGATCGGAACGTTCAGACAGATCATCGCGACCATGGCGATGAAGATACCCAGCATCAGCATCAGTTGTTTCCTGCCTTTTTCATTTCGGCTTCTACTTCTTCTTCAATTTCAGCATGCTCGAGCGATACGCCGGCGGCTGTCTTGCGCCAGTATTCCGGCAGGCTCAGCGCCTGACAGATCAGGAACAGGATCGCGCCGATGGGAATAACGGACTGCGTAAACGTGATCGGAACCCATGTGAGCGATGTCAGAGACATGCCGCCCAGGATCGACATCACGACAAAGCCGGCCCATGCCAGCAGGACAAAGAAGCCTGCGGTGATCAACTCGGCAAGCATCACCGCCCACATACGGATGGGCATTGGGATCGCGAGCAGAACAGTGTCGAAACCGATATGGCGTCGACGCAGTGCAGCCAGCGCGGACCCGTAATAGGTGATCCAGGCCAGCAGGATCGCCGCCACTTCGTCGTACCACGAAAGGCTCGCTCCGAGCAGGCGGTAGATCACAGCGACCACGACAGTCGCGGTCAACACGACCATCAGAATTATGACGAAATACTCGAGGACGATCTCGAAGAACTTGCGCAGTGAATTGAGCATAGAGGCTTCCCGCCGGGCAGGCCGCCCGGTGATATCTGGTGACGTTGTCATGTCACGTGATCGCAATGAAACGGGGGGCCGTAATAGGCCCCCCGCACTTTGGAGCTTAGGAACCCGATCTGAGGCTCTGGATCTGCTCGATCAATTCCGCGCCACCTTCGACGGCGGTCGAGAATTCTTCATAGATCGGCCCAGAGGCTGCAACGAAAGCTTCGTTGTCGGCTTCGTTCACTTCGACGCCAGCATCGATGATCACCTGAAGCAGGTCTTTCTCAAGCTTGGCCGCGTGCTCGTAGACGAAGTCCTGGGTTTCAGAACCGCAGGCCTCAAGATCGGCGCGCACGTCTTCGGGAAGCTTCTGCCAATTGTTCTCAGAAACCAGAATGTAGCCTGGCGTGTAGACGTGACCGGTGATCGAAAGGTACTTCTGCACTTCCTGGAACTTGGCCGACGCGATCTGCGCGTAGGGGTTTTCCTGGCCGTCGATCACGTTTGTCTGCAGGGCGGTGAACACCTCGGAGAAGGACATCGGGCTCGGGTTTGCACCGTAGAGCTGGAACATCTTTACGCGCCATTCGCCGTTGGGTGTGCGGAGCTTGATGCCTTTCAGGTCCTCGGGCACATTGACCGGCCGGACGTTGTTGGTGATGTGGCGGAAACCGTTCTCGAAGTAACCGATAATCCGATAGCCTTCGCCGAGTGCGGCCTCTTGGAACGTGTCACCCAGCTCGGCCTGGATGCGGCGCATGTGGTCGCGGTCCTGAACGATATAGGGCATCTCGAACACGCCGAATTCCGGCGCAACCGAAGACATCACTGATGAAGGCAGTGAGAAATCGACCTGGCCAAGCTTGAGCTTCTGCAGAAGCTCCCGGTCATTGCCCAGCTGGCTCGAGCCAAAAGTCTGGACCTCGGCCCGGTCGCCCAGCTTGCCATTGGCGCATTCTGCAAATGCGTTTACAGAAGCTTCGAAAAGCGATCCGGGGTTGCCGACATGGCCGAAGCGCAGTGTCAGGTCCGCAGCGTAGGCGCTGAGCGGCATCGCAATGCTTGCAACACCCGCCAGTAGTACGGCTTTGAAGTTCATTTTTCTTCCTCCCTTTCCTTTTTTGCCCCCCTCCCGGGGCGTTATTTATTCAGCGGCAAGCCGCTGATTGGTCGTCTCCTTGAGATACTGCATCGCGGCTTGCGCACCGCCGGATTCATGCGGAATGCCAGCCATGGCCAGTCCCATTTCCACACCGGACAATGTGGCCATCAGCATCAAGTCATTGAAATCGCCCAGGTGTCCAATGCGGAATACCTTGTCGGCGACCTTGGACAGGCCATTGCCAAGCGAGATGTCGTAATGCTTGAGAGTGGTGGCGCGGAACGCGTCGGCGGAACAGCCCTCCGGCACCATGACCGCTGTAAGGACGCCGGATTCCTGTCCCTGTCGGGCGCAAAGCACCTCCAGGCCCCATGTGCGCACCGCTTCACGAGTTGCCGCACCATGGCGGGCATGGCGCGCAAAAACGTTGTCCAACCCTTCTTCGTGCAGCATGTCGATGGCTTCGTTCAGGCCATAAAGAAGGTTGGTCCCCGGCGTGTAGGGGAAATAACCGCTCTGGTTTGGGCCGACCATGTCGTGCCAGTCCCAATAGCTGCGCGGCATGGTGACGGATTTCGCGTGCTCCATTGCACGTTCGCTCACCGCGTTGAAGCTCAGACCCGGCGGCAACATCAGACCTTTCTGAGAGCCCGAAACGCAGACATCCACGCCCCATTCGTCGAACCGGAAGTCGATTGAAGCAAGGCCGGAAATCGTATCCACCATCAGCAGGGCAGGGTGGCCCGCCGCGTCGATGGCTTTGCGGACTTCGGCCACGGGTGACACCGATCCAGTCGACGTTTCGTTATGTACGACGCAGACGGCTTTGATCTCGTGAGCCGTGTCCGCGCGCAGACGTGCCTCGATCCGGTCTGGCTCGGCCCCGCCGCGCCAATCGCCTTCGATAAACTCGGGCTCCAGCCCGATTTTGCGCGCCATTTTGTTCCAGAGGGTTGCGAAATGGCCGGTTTCAAACATCAGCAGTTTGTCACCCGGCGAGCAGGTGTTGACCAGCGCGGCTTCCCACGCGCCCGTGCCCGATGAGGGGAAGATGAAAACGTTCTGCTCGGTCTTGAAGATGGTCTTCATGCCGTTGAGCGCTTTCAGACCAACCTCTGCAAAGTCGGGTCCACGATGGTCGATGGTTTGCTGGCCAATGGCCTTCAGAATCCGGTCAGGCACCGCACTTGGACCGGGGATTTGCAAGAAATGTCTGCCAGCTTGGCGCATCGAATCGGTTTCCTCCCTTGGGCACCGTTTGTCGGCGCGATTGCTTGTTGCCAAACCGTAATTATGAATTCATTATTCAGTCAACAACAAATTTGGCGCTGAAAAATGCGACCTGTTTTGGGGGGAGGTTCTCTGACCAATGCGTGAAAACACACGTCTGTGCAGCCGCTTGCGCGCCGCAGTCTCCGGCGATGTCATGGGGGATGATGCCTCGCGCGCCCGCTACGCCACCGATGCTTCGATTTATCAAATGGTGCCTGAGGCAGTTCTCGTCCCGCGTGATATCGAAGACGTGCAGGCTGCAATGCAGGTCGCCCGCGAAGAAGGGGTTCCGGTCCTGCCGCGGGGCGGGGGGACGTCGCAATGTGGTCAGACAGTGAACCGTGCGGTCGTGCTCGACAACACGCGGCACCTGAATGGCATTCTGGATATCGACGCCGAAAAACTGACCGCGCGGGTTCAGCCCGGTCTTGTTCTGGACGAGCTTAACCGCGCCCTCAAACCCCACGGTCTCTGGTTCCCGGTGGACCCATCAACCGCATCGCGCTGTACACTCGGCGGGATGGCGGCGAACAATTCGTCTGGGGGCAAATCCCTGCGCTACGGGATCATGCGCGACAATGTCCGCTCAATTTCAGCGATCCTCCCAGATGGCACCCGGGCGCGCTTCAACGGGGCCGATCCCGAACCGGGGACATACGCCGATCTGGTTGCCGACATGCGGGCACTGGGTAAGCGCGAAGCGGATGAAATCGACGCCCGTTTTCCCAAGGTGCAACGCCGAGTCGGTGGCTACAACATCGACGCTCTTGTCGGCAATGACGTGAACATGGCGCATCTGCTGGTGGGCTCTGAAGGCACGCTGGCCTATTTCACCGAACTCGAACTGAGCCTCGCGCATCTGCCGGGACAGAAGGTGACGGGCGTTTGCCATTTCCCGACCTTCTATGCCGCGATGGATGCGGCCCAGCACCTTGTCACGCTCAACCCGCAGGGCGTTGAGCTGATCGACGATACAATGATCGCGCTGGGTCGTGACATTCCTCTGTTCCGCAAGACCATTGAGGCCTTTGTCGAGGGTGAACCCGCAGCGCTTTTGTTGGTGGAGTTCGCCGAAGGCAGTGCGGAAGGCAACGCGGCCAAGCTGGTCGAGTTGTCACAGTTGATGGGCGATCTCGGGTTCAGCTTTTCGGCCAGCGGTTCTGCCTGGGGCGGTGTCGTGCCCGTCACCGACAACGCTTTGCAGGGCGCGATTGCCGAGTACCGGAAGGCGGGCCTGAACGTGATGATGTCGATGAAAGAAGCGGGCAAGCCGATCTCGTTTGTCGAAGACTGCGCCGTCGCGCTGCCCGATCTGGCGGAATACACCCAAGGCGTGACCGACGTCTTCACCAAGTACGGCAGCAAAGGCACATGGTACGCCCATGCCTCTGTCGGGTGCCTGCATGTGCGCCCCGTTCTGAACATGCGCCAGGATGCGGACGTAAAGAAGATGCGGTCCATGGCCGAAGAGATCTTCGACCTCGTGAAGCACTACAAAGGCTCGCATTCCGGCGAACATGGCGATGGGATCGTGCGCTCGGAATTCCACCAGAAGATGTTCGGCAAGCGGATCGTTTCTGCCTTTGAAGAGGTCAAGGCCCGCTTCGATCCGCATGGTGTGATGAACCCGGGCAAGATCGTACATGCCCCGGCGATGGATGATCGGCGCGTGTTCCGCTACGGCCCGAATTACGAGGTTCCGGATTTCAAGACGGCTTTGGATTGGTCCGCATGGCCCGGCGCAGGTGGCGGTTTCCAAGGTGCGGTTGAGATGTGCAATAACAACGGTGCCTGCCGCAAACTCAAGGGCGGCGTCATGTGCCCGTCGTTCCGCGCAACGCGCAATGAACGGGATGTAACGCGTGGGCGGGCCAACACGCTGCGGTTCGCGATCAGCGGCCAGATGCCCGGCGGTTTGACCTCTGATGAGATGGCCGACACGATGAAATACTGCGTGTCGTGCAAAGGCTGTCGCCGCGAATGCCCCACGGGCGTCGACATGGCGCGCATGAAGATCGAGGTTCTGGCAGCCCGGCGGCAGAACACGGGTTTGACACTGGCCGACAAGCTGGTGGGCTATCTGCCCCGCTATGCGCCGACAGCAGCGCGGGTTGCATGGCTGATGAACCTGCGCAATCGCCTATCGCCCGTCCGCAAACTGACCGAAAAGCTCACCGGTGTCTCGCATCGCCGCGACCTGCCGGTGTGGTCGTCCTCGCCATTCCGCGATGACGAGGCGCAGGATGCCGAGCCGCAGGTGCTGCTGTTTGCGGATGTGTTCAACCGGTACTTCGAACCCGAAAATCTGCGCGCGGCGATCCGCGTTTTGCGCGCGGCAGGACTGCGGGTCGCGGTGGCAAAAGACGACAGCGGCCGGGCGCTTGATTGCGGCCGCACGCTGCTGGCCGTCGGCTGTGTCGACGACGCACGCGAAGAGGCGCAGCGCGTCATCGAAGCCACCCGCGATGCGGTCGCACGTGGAATTCCGGTTGTGGGACTAGAGCCGTCCTCAATCCTTACCTTCCGAGACGAATTCCTGGGGCTTTGCCCCGGACCCGAAGCCGAGGCTCTGGCGGCCGCGACCCACACCTTCGAGGAATTCCTTGCCAAGAGTCACGATCTTCAGTTGCAGCCGTTGGACCGACCGATCTATGTGCACGGGCATTGCCATCAGAAGGCGCAGGATGCGGTGACGCCGATGCTCGATCTGCTGCGGCGCATTCCCGGCGCGGAGGTGAACTTCATCGAAACCTCCTGCTGCGGCATGGCGGGTGCCTTCGGGTATGCGCCTGACACTATTGATGTGTCTCTCAAAATGGCTAACCTCGACCTTTTTCCGGCGCTCGAGGCGGCCCCTGACAATGCGATCGTCGTTGCTGACGGCACGTCCTGTCGTCATCAGATCGCAGATGGAACGCCGCGCCGGGCAATCCATGTTGCGCGCCTGCTCGATCAGGCCCTTTCCAGATAGGAGGAACCATGCCTCTGACCAAAACAATCCACCGACCCACGTTGCACGAGGAACTGGTTGAACGACTGCGCAATCTGGTCGTTGAGGACACTTTGAAACCCGGCGAAAAAGTCCCGGAGAAAGACCTGTGCGAAGCCTTCGGCGTGTCGCGAACGCCGCTCCGAGAGGCACTCAAGGTACTGGCCTCTGAAGGGCTGGTCGTGTTGCAGGCCAATCGCGGCGCACGCGTTGCCGAAGTGACGCGTGAGGAACTGGAAAAGACCTTCCCGATCATCGCTGTGCTGGAGGAGTTGGCTGGCGAGTTGGCGTGTCAAAACCTGTCTGATGCCGAAATCGAGGTGATCGAGACCCGTCACGCCGCAATGGTAAAGGCGTATCTCGCCAAGGATCGGAAAACCTATTTCCAGGCCAATCAGGATATCCATAACGCTCTGATCGAGGGGGCGTGCAACGATATCCTTGAGACGCATCACCGCCTGCTTGCATCTCGCGTACGCCGGGCGCGTTTCATGGCCAACCTCTCCGATGACCGCTGGGCGCAGGCGATTCAGGAACACGAACAGATGATGGAAAAACTGCGCGTTCGTGACGCCGCCGGTTTGGGCCAATTGATGAAGACCCACATGATGAACAAATACGCGGCCCATATCAGGGCGCTCGAAGCCGTTTCGGAGGATGCGGCCGAGGGGTGACCACAAGCGGGTCACTGCAAGCGTGAAACCACTCTATCCAGCATTCGGGAGGAATATCAGGATATGACCAATGACATCTCGTCAGAGCGGCGGGGCACGACTCTCTGGGTGACGTTCAATCGTCCGGAAGCGCGCAACGCCATGACCTTTGCCATGTACAAAGAGCTTGCACGGCTTTGCGATGAGATGCCCACTGACGGCTCGATCCGCGCGATGGTTATCTCGGGCTCAGGCGGCAAGGCGTTTGCGGCCGGAACGGACATGACGCAGTTCCGCGCGTTCGAGAAAGCGCAGGACGCGCTCGACTACGAAGCCGAGATTGACCGTGTGCTGACTGCCGTGGACCAATGCCCGGTCCCGACCGTGGCCGCGATCCACGGTGCTTGCACCGGGGGTGGCGCCTCTATCGCTGCGGCGTGTGATATTCGCCTTGCAAGCGAGACACTCAAATTCGGGTTTCCGATCGCTCGCACGCTTGGAAACTGCCTCAACGCCCGAAATCTTGCTAGGCTCAGCGAATTGATGGGCGCGGGACGTGTGCGTGAGTTGATCTTCACAGCGCGGCTGATGGGGGCGGACGACGCAAAGGCCGTGGGGCTGGTGTCAGAGATCCTTCCGGACGAAAACGCGCTCTTGGAGCGTGCCGAAATCCTTGCGGAGCAACTGGCCGACATGGCACCACTCACCCTGCGGGCAACGAAAGAGGCGATGCGCCGCAATCGCGCCGCTCTGGCCGTCGAAGACAGCGACCTCATCACGATGTGCTACATGAGCCGCGACTTCAAACACGGGCTTGAATCTTTCCTTGCCAAGACCAAACCCGAGTGGAGCGGAACATGAGCAGCAATGGCCCGCTGACCGGAATGAAGGTCATTGAACTGGCGCATATCATGGCCGGTCCGGCCTGTGGCATGATGCTGGCCGACATGGGCGCGGATGTCATCAAGGTTGAGAAACCCGACGGCGACGACAGCCGTCGCTTTCTGCCGCCCGACATCGAGGGCGAAAGCGCAGCCTACATGATGATGAACCGCAACAAGCGGGGCATTTCGCTGAACCTCAAGGATCCTGACGCCGTAGAGATCCTGCGGACGCTTCTGAACAGCGCCGATGTGGTGGTCGAAAATTACCGTCACGACACGATGGAGCGGCTCGGTCTCGATTACGAGACCTTGCGCAAGACCAATCCCAAGCTGGTCTATTGCGCGATCAGCGGTTTTGGCCGGACCGGACCCTATGCCGAGCGTGGCGGTTTCGATCTGATTGCGCAGGGCATGTCCGGGCTGATGTCGATCACCGGCGAAGGCCCCGGTCGTCCGCCGGTCAAACCCGGCGCGCCGATTACGGATATCACGGCGGGGTTCCTGGCCGCTTTGGGCTGTGTGGCAGCCTATTCCCACGCCCAGGCCACAGGCGAAGGTCAGATGGTCGATACCTCGCTTTTCGAAGCGGGCATTTCGCTGACCTATTGGCAATCGGCGATCACCTTTGCGACGGGCAAAGCGCCCGGTCCACTTGGTTCGGCCCATCCTTTGAACGCCCCGTATCAATCCTTCCGCACCCGCGATGGTTGGATCAATATCGGCGCGGCCAACCAACGGAATTGGCTGCGGTTGCTGGAGGTCATCGGTGCTGGGGAACTGCAGGACGACCAACGGTTTGCCAGTAACGCGGCGAGGATCGAAAACCTTGCCGAACTCGTGCCGATCCTCGAAGAACGTCTGCAAGCGCGCGACACAAAGGAATGGCTGCGTTTTATGGATGAAGCGGGTCTGCCCGCTGGTCCGGTTATGGATGTGTCCGAGATGCACCGCGACGAACAGGCGTTGGCGCGGGACATGATTGTTGAAACCAACCATCCCATCGCGGGTCCGGTCAAAGCGATCGGATTGCCATTGAAGTTCAGCGAGACACCCGGTGGCGTGACGCGTGCCGCCCCGACGCTGGGCCAACATGGGCGCGAAATTTTGGCTGAATACGGTTTCTCGGAGGACCGGATCACCGAAATGGAGCGCTCAGGCGCCTTGGTGATGCAGTAGGTCTGAAGCCCACAGAATGGGCGGTCGGCGTCTACGCGGAATTTATGCGTGTAGATGCCGACCGAATTGTTCTGCGGGATAGGCGTCGCATCGCCCGCACCATTCCTACCAGTTCTTCCACGCCCGTCGCGCAAGGGAGCTTTGGATCTGGTCGGGCATCTTGCGGGTGTAGTATTCAGTGCCGTCCCTTTCGATCACGACATATTTGCCATCGTTGAAATCCAGCGCGTTGCGCCAGTCGCCGGTGCCGGCAAAGATGTTCACGCCCCAAAGCTGACCCAGTTGCCGTAAAAGTTCCCGGTCCTGACCGGTCTTGCACGAGCGTACGACCACCCAAGCATCATTGGCAAAATGCGGTGACAGCTTTTGCAGCGTCACTCGATGTTTCGGAAAGCTGCTGACATTGAGTATGTCACCGCCATTGTTCCAATCACCGAAATACATGGTGCCTGGGGATCCATGTACCTGAATGTGCAGGATCGAGATTGGGCGCGCTCCGATTGCAGCGTGCACGCCGAAGACGAATGTCGGGATGTCTTGAAGAACGACGTAACCACCGCCGGGAAAGGTGGTGATGTATTCCGACCATCCCGCACCATCGAACCGGTCAGCCGCCACGATCTCCATCCCGCGCGGCAGTTTGACGTCGGGCGGCGGGCGAAACCCGAGCTTTGGGGGCTTCTTGGGCTGCGGGCCGGGGGCCATGCTGTCCAGCAACATGCCGCCATGCACCAAGACCTCTCCGACATGGATGAGGTCGAGGTCGCTGATCGGTTCAAGATCAGCGAGACTGGTCGGGTAGCTCACGCCCTGTTTAATCCGACCCCAGACTTCGATTTCTTTGTAATTGCCGTAAAGGATCATGGAGTAGGCGCTGAGGGAGTCTCCCGCGACCACGGTGCGTTCCGAGAAATTCTCGATCTCCAGTACAGACGATCCGCGCGTGTATTCGGTATACGCGCCAGTTCGGGGATCCGAGTAATCATTGACGGTTGCAGTTATTTTTGGCCACGGGTTAGGCCATCGAGGAGGGCTGCCCATAAATCAATTCCTTCAAAAAATAGCGCTGAGCCGACGGGAGTTTGAAATGAGTGGTGCGGAGCAGCGCGTGTCTAAAATAATATGATGATGGTGCCTCAGCTTTGCATACTCATCAAGAGACTTTGACAGTAAGGCATCGTGGTTGGCTTTGACCGCCGCATGTCGCGACGTGCTGGGACGTGCGCGTATTCTACGCGCGGGCAGGCTGGCTGAACGGACACGCGGGCGATGGCGAAGCGAAATCACCTATGGGGCTGTGTCGCTTCTAAAGCCGTTCAGAAATATGCCGGCATTATCCCGCGATCTGGACGAATTGTGCGCCGGGAATATCGCGCGGGCTGATGTGGATCAGCCCCGGTCCGTTCGCAACGCCGACCTGTTGCCACTTGCCGAAATGCCCGCGCCGCGCTTCGGCCTCAGGTCCGGCCATGAAATTGTGCAGTTTCCGGCCTCGCAGCACGGTGTCGTAAAACCCAAGCAGATCAGCTTCGGTCAACAGGGCGAAACTGTCCATGCCGTTCGGCATGAAGACATCCACTTCCTCGTCAAAGGAATTGACCGCTTTTTCCTGACTGCCATGAAGCACCATTGGCACCCCCATGCGGCGGTTGAGCATGTTCTGAACGTCGATGAACTTCTGCCCCCGGAAATTGGGAATTTCCTGTACTTTCTGTTCCTCCGTCTTCTCGGATTCCTCTGTAGCAGCAGGCGTTTTCCCGGCGCGGTTCAGATGGGACCACGGGCTGCTGGCATGTTGTTCCGAGACCACGATGTTCACACCCGGATTGTCTGCGGGGACCACTGCAAAGAGGTCATAATCGCCGTGAATATACGAGGCATGAAGGACACCGCGCCCGGTGTCCTTCATCAGGGCACCATAACGTTTCGAGCCGGGACGGGTGTCGGTGAAGAACGGTTGGCCCATCGGCAGGTAGAACCGGGACGGGGTCGAGGCGTCTTCCCAATCGAGGTCGTCGAAATGACGGCCCGAGGCCACGAATTTCTTCCATTCCTTCATGGCGGATTCGTATTTCTTGGGCGTCGCATAGGCGAGGCGCATGGCGGCGGCGGTGGGGTTGCACACGAGACCCGCGACATTTGACACCCACCTTGTGCCTTCGATCGCCACATTCCTCTGCGCGGTCTTTGCCTTGGTGTCCGGGCCTTTGGGAATGAACCCGGTCTGGCCGATATATTTGATCGATTCCGGGTTCGACCTCCGGACCAGAATGTACACGTGAAACCACCACGCGGTGTAGGCGAACGCCAATTGGTCGTGACGGCGCATCACCCGGTCAGCATCCGGCGCATGTGTGCATAATGTCGGCGCAATCATCTGGCCCTGAACGGCCTTGGTGTGATCGTAGGTTCCGGCAGGCATTCGGCCCATAAAACAGCCCTCCCAAATTGGAGCGGAGGGTGACTGGGCCGCACGATCTTATTGGCAATCAAACACGTGCGGCTTTCAACACGGCCCGCCATAAATCAATAAACGATGCGAAAGAGAATACGGCAGCGGACCCTGTCGGGCAAGAGCGTCGCAACGCGACCCCTGTTCCCGGTTCTTGTGGCCTCTCTGTCCCGTCTATCCCGGGCGTCGGCGGCTTTGTGAATATGACCCTCTGCGCCACACATTTCATGCTTGCACGATGTCAGGCGCCCCTCTAAGACGCGATGGATTTTGACCGCCGCAGACGCCTCTGCGGCCCCTATGCAATGGATAAGGACGACATGCAGGTCACTGAAACCCTCAACGAGGGCCTCAAGCGCGGATACTCGATCACCGTTTCGGCGAGCGAGCTGGAAGCAAAAGTAAACGAAAAGCTGAAAGAAGCGCAGCCCGAAATCGAAATGAAGGGCTTCCGCAAAGGCAAAGTGCCGATGCCGCTTCTGAAAAAGCAGTTCGGTCAGCGCCTTCTTGGCGAAGCGATGCAGGAAACCATCGACGGCGCGATGGCCAAGCATTTCGAAGACAGCGGCGATCGCCCGGCGCTCCAGCCCGAGGTCAAGATGACCAACGAGGACTGGAAAGAAGGCGACGATGTTCAGGTCGAAATGAACTACGAAAAGCTGCCCGAGATGCCCGACGTGGACCTGTCCGCGCTGAAGCTCGAAAAGCTGGTGGTCAAGGCCGGTGACGCGGAAGTGGATGAGGCTCTCAAGAACCTCGCCGAGACCGCGCAGGACTTCAAAGACCGCAAGAAAGGCTCCAAAGCCAAAGACGGCGATCAGGTTGTGATCGACTTCCTCGGCAAGGTCGACGGTGAACCCTTCGACGGTGGCGCAGCGGAAGATTACCCGCTGGTGCTGGGTTCCGGTTCCTTCATCCCCGGTTTCGAAGAGCAGCTGGTTGGCGTGAAGGCCGGTGAGGAAAAGAACGTCGAAGTCAAATTCCCCGAGGAATACGGCGCGGAAAACCTGGCCGGCAAAGACGCGGTGTTCGAATGCACCGTTAAAGCCGTCAAAGAGCCGGTGGCTGCCGAGGTCGACGATGAGCTGGCAAAGAAATTCGGTGCCGAAGATCTGGCCGCTCTGAAAGCGCAGATCTCCGAGCGTCTGGAAGTCGAATACGCCGGTGCCGCCCGTCAGGTGATGAAGCGTGGGCTTCTCGACCAGTTGGACGAGAAGGTTTCGGTCGACCTGCCGCCGTCGCTGGTGGATGCTGAAGCCAAGCAGATCGCGCATCAGCTCTGGCACGAGGAAAACCCGGACGTGCATGGCCACGATCATCCGGAAATCGAACCCAGCGATGAGCACATGAAACTGGCTCAGCGCCGCGTGAAGCTGGGCCTGTTGTTGGCTGAGCTGGGTCAGAAGGCCGAGGTCACCGTGACCGATGCGGAAATGACCCAGGCGATCATGAACCAGGCACGTCAGTACCCGGGTCAGGAACGCGCCTTCTTCGACTTCGTGCGCCAGAACCAGCAGATGCAGCAGCAGCTGCGCGCGCCGATCTTTGAAGACAAGGTTGTCGATCACGTCGCAGAACATGCAAGCGTGACCGAGAAAGAGGTCTCCAAGGACGATCTGGAAAAGGCCGTCGAGGCTCTCGACGACGAATAAGACCTTTCGGGGTTTTGAATTGGAAAGGCCGCCCCGTTGGGCGGCCTTTTCTGTTTTGAGGATCGGATCGGCTGCGCCGCTCCGACCGGGGAGGGGGCGCTGCCCCCGTCCGCCAAAGGCGGACTCCCCCGAAGTATTTACAAACCAGAGAAGCTTCAGAGCGTCATGCGGAAGAGGGCAAAGCCGTCGGCATTTGTGCCAGCCTCTTCGAGTGTCATGCCTTCGAGTGAGCCTGCGTAATTCGCGCCGGCAGGGCCGGTCTCGAAGATCACGCTGGTGTTCTCCATCGGAGCGAAGCGCCAGTTGAAATCCGCCTTCGGGTCGATGGTGCCCTGTTCGACGATATAACGCACGATCACGTCGCGGTTGGTGTCGGGGCCTTCGAACACGATGGTGTCGCCGGTGCCGGGGAAGCTGCCGCCGCCACCTGCGCGGTAATTGTTGGTGGCGATGATGAACTCCGCGGCCGGGTCGATGGGCGCGCCATCATAGGTCAGGTTCACGATGCGGTTGGCATCGGGGTTGATGACGGCCCCGTCGCGGTCGAATTTCGACGGCTGGCTGAGGTCAATCTGGTAGCTGACCCCGTCGATCACGTCGAAATTGTAGCTGGGGAAATTGGAGTTCAGGAGCGGTGCGTCGGTCGATCCCGGCTCCACCTGGTTGAACATACCCGCCGAGCGTTCGAGCCAGTCCTTGACCTGTGCGCCCGTCACCCGCACGGCGCGCACGGTGTTGGGGTAGAGATAGAGGTCGGCGACGTTCTTGATCGCCACATCGCCCACTGGGACATCGGTGTAGTATTCGGGTCCACCTCGACCCCCGGCCTTGAACGGGGCCGCGGCCGAGAGGATCGGCAGCCCCTCATGCGGCGTGCCCTGCATCATCTGTTCAATGTACCAAGTCTGGGCGTTGGACACGATCTGGACAGAGGGATCATCGGCCACCAGAGCGAAATAGCTGTGCAGGGGCGCGGCTGTCTTGCCCACGGCGCGGCGGACATAGGCCAGCGTTTCCTCGTGATCTGCCATCGTGACGTCCAGCACCGGCTTGTAATCCTCAACGAGGGCGGTGATCGAGCGATCTTCGTTGCGCTTGGAAATCGGGCGCGCTTCGGATTGGTGGTTGAGCACGCGCCAGCCGTCGCCATCGCGTTCGAGCATCAGATCGATGAGGCCCATATGGCTGCCCCAGAACCCGGCCATAACCGCCGGCTTCCCCATGATCGTGCCTTTCGCCGTGTCCAGCCCGGGCAGGTTGTCATAGGTGGAGGACGGGAAGACGAGGTGCGAATGACCGGTGAGGATCACGTCGATGCCCTCGATCCCGGCCAGCGGAATGGAGGCGTTTTCCATCATGTCTTCGGCCTCTGCCGCACCGATGCCGGAATGCGAGAGGGCGATCACGATGTCGGCGCCCTGTTCACGGATTTGCGGGACATAGGCGCGGGCCGTTTCGAGGATGTCACGGGCGGTGACATTGCCTTCGAGGTGGCGGCGGTCCCATGTCATGATCTGCGGCGGCACAAAGCCGATGAGGCCGATGCGGATCGGATGGGTGACGCCTGCACCGTCGGTCAGTTCGCGGTCGAGGATCACGTAGGGCGGCACCAGCGTGTCGTCCTCGCGCGGGGTGGCGCCTGCCGTCTTGACCACATTGGCGGAGACCACGGGGAAGTCCGCACCTGCGATCGCCTTGGTCAGGAAATCCAGCCCGTAGTTGAATTCGTGGTTGCCGAGTGTCGAGCCGTCAAAACCCAGCGTGTTCATCGCGGTGATGATCGGGTGCATGTCACCCTCTTTCATCCCGCGCTCATAGGCGATGTAATCGCCCATCGGGTTGCCCTGCAGGAAGTCGCCGTTGTCGAGGAGGATCGAATTCGTCGCCTCGGAGCGGATGTTCTGGACGAGGGTGGCGACGCGGCTCAGGCCGACCGTGTCAGACGGGCGGTCGCCGTAATAGTCGTAAGGATGCACGTGAACGTGCAGGTCGGTGGTTTCCATGATGCGCAGATGAGCCTGGTTTGCCATGGCGCGCACCGAGAACGGGTGCAGGGCCAGAAAGCCTGCGGTGCTGGCCAGAAAGCTGCGGCGGTTGAGCGTAAATGCCATGATCGTATCCCCTGATCGAAATGAGTCTGTCCCTAGGCTAGGGCCGAATCCTCACAATCGGGTAGCGATTTTGTTGCGATGGTGTGACGGGCAGGCAAATACCGGCGGGTCATTTCGCATCAAAGATGAAGCTCAGCGGTGAAAGAGCAGTAGGGAACAATGGGTTCCGGCAACTCGGTGATACCGAGTCCGGGTGTGGTGGAGAGGGTGAGCGTGCCCCTGTCGGAGGCGCCATTCCAAGGGTCGAACCCGTCGCGCAGCGGGTTGGGGTTCACGTCGACCTCCAAAAGCCCGTCGCCACCTGCCGCCGCCAGCAGATGCGCAGATGCGATGAGGCCAATACCGCCGCCGAGGAAGTGCGGGCAGTAGCGCAGCCCGGACTTGCGGATCGCCTGTGCCACGGGCCAGCAGCCGCTGAAGCCGCCCCATTTGGCAATGTCGGGTTGCAGCACGCCGAAGACACCTGTGGCGATGGCATCAGCAAAGCCGCCCGTTCCGGTGATGTTCTCGCCCCCCGCCAGTGGGACCGGACATTGGTCGGCCAGTGCGCTCCAGTGGGTGAGGGGGGCGTCGGCGGGCAGGGGTTCTTCCAACCAGCCAAGGGGCAGGTCGGCACAGGCCGCAACAAAGCGTTCGGCCTCGGGAAGCGACCAGGCTTGGTTCGCATCTGCACAGAGGGTTTCGTTTGCGCCGAGGGTTGCAAAGAGGGTTCTCAACAGATCGGTGTCGCGCGACAGTTTGAAGCCGACCTTGACCTTGAAGGCGGAGAACCCGGCTTCGCGGCTTTGGGCGATCTGGTTTTCGGCTTGAGCGATGGCGATGCCGCTGGCGTAGCAGGGGACGGTGTGTGCGGCCTCGGCATTGAGTAACTGCGCAACGGATAAGCCGGCGCGGCGGGCCTCCAGATCGGTCATCGCAGTGTCCAGCCCGGCGATCACCTGCCGGAACGGTCCCCATTCGCCGCATTGCAGGGCGCGGATATGGGTCTTGTCGGTGAGCTGGGTGAAGAGGTCTGTCGCGTTGTCAAACGTCTGACCCAGCAGCAGGTCTGCCATATCCTCGACCACCAGCCGGGCGCGGTGTTCGGCTCCGGCAGCGGGCCAGTTGGCGAAAATCTCACCCCAGCCGAATGCGCCGTCACTGTCTTCGAGCCGCACAAATACGGCGGGACGATTATGCATGACGCCAAAGGACGTGGCCACTGGCGACGCGATTGGCACGCGGTAGGCGGTGACGGTGATACGGGACAGGGTGATGGACATGTGGGCAAGACAGCAGGATGCGCCCGCAAAGGCAAGCGTGCCGATGCAGGGTCTGTGCGGTCTTTGGTCGTTGGTAAAAGAGGTGACGTCACCGAAGAGGTCGACATCCTCTCTCCTGTGCAGAGCGGCGTCACCCGCTCCGGACCTGTATCCCGATGCTAACGGGACCTTATGAAACGCGTCTCTCATGGTCAGGGCGCAAAGCGCGCCCGTGGAGAGAGGAGTGCCATTGGATGTCCCGCCCGAAGGCAAGACGGATGTCGGATCCGATGGCGGGGGTTATCCGGTGGATTGGTTAACGGTGCGGAAACGGAGCGTGCGTTGGGGAGTGGGTTTGAGGGGATGCTATTGAAGATCGTGAAGGGCAGCGAGAGGGAGCGATCCCAAGTTTATGCGCACTTTCTTCGTTTTAAGCAGAAAAAAATATCATTTTATTTGATCCATTTGCAGTGCGATAAGCGCTCATGGCACATGATTGCTCCTTCCGTTTCGTTGGCACCACTATCCCGGACACGATCCCTTGGGAGCCTCTGGCTGTTTGGTATCGCAACCTCGTCACTCGACGTGCGTTTTCCCGTCTGAATGATGCTTGCTTGAGGGACTTGGGTATCGGCGAAACTGTGCGCGGGCTTGAGAACGCCACCTCCTTCCGGCGCTGATGTATGGAGAACCACGTCTTCGCAGCCGTGCTGATTGCCGCGTTCCTGCACGCGGGCTGGAACTCGGTTGTCAAACTTGGGCTGGACCGGGTGTCAACGGTTCTGCTTTTGGCACTTGTTCAGGCGCTCATCGCGATCCCCATCCTGCCATTCGTGCCTCAACCGGCGACGGAGGCGTGGTACTGGATCGCTGCAGCGGCTTTGCTTCATACGGGATACAAGGTCTTCTTGGTTCAGGCTTATGCCCATGCTGATCTGAGCCAAGCCTACCCTCTGGCCCGGGGCACTGCGCCTCTGATTGTGACGCTCGTATCGGTCGCGTTTCTGGGAGTGTCGATCGAACCGTTATCTCTTCTCGCGATCTTCTGTATCTCCGCCGGAATCCTTGTCATGGCTGCGCGCGGTTCAGCCGATGGCAGAATGCGGGGAAAAGCGCTCTTCTACGCTTTGGGCACGGCAGGGTTCACCGCCAGTTACACGCTGGTCGACGGGATTGGTGCGCGGATCTCAGGCACATCGTCGGGTTTCATCCTTTGGATGGTGATCGGTGATGCGGTTGGCATGATCGGCTTCGCTCTTTGGTCTCGAGGAAGGTCGGCATTTCCAGCGATGCTTCCGGCTTGGAAAACTGGGATCGCGGCTGGGGCCATGTCGCTCGGCTCCTATTGGATCGCGGTTTGGGCGTTCACGCAGGCTCCGATTGCGCTGGTCGCGGCCTTGCGGGAATCGAGCATCCTTTTCGCTGTCCTGATCGCCGCTCTCGTCCTGCGTGAGCCGGTGAGTGGATGGCGGTGGTTGTCGGCATTGGCGATTGCCGGAGGCGTCGCATTGATGAAAATCTGAAATCCCAAAATCAGCCATCTGTTCTGGTACAGAATTTGCCGACTTGGGCTCTTTGCAGACCAGACCCACAACAAAAAAGCCCCGCCGAATGGGCGGGGCCTTCTGTGCAGCTTTGAAAGCTGGATCAGTCTTCCGACTTCTCTTCTTCCGCAGGGGCCGCCGGTGCCAGATCGTCGTCGTCGGACGCTGCTGCGCCGATGTCGTCGAAGAGTTCCGAAATCTCGAATTCGGCCTGTGCTTCTTCCTCGGCGGCGAGTTCCTGGATGGACTTGCCGGATGCCTGAAGTTCGGCTTCTTCCGGGGAGCGAGCAACGTTCAGGCTGATCGTGACCATAACTTCGGGGTGCAGGTGTACTTCAACCTCGTGCAGACCAAGAACCTTGATCGGCTGACGGATGATGACCTGCTTGCGGTCGAGCGTGAAGCCCTCTTCGGTTGCCACTTCTGCGGCGTCACGAGTTGTGACGGAGCCGTAGAGGTTGCCGCCATCGGACGCCTGACGAATCACGATGAACTGCTGGCCACCAAGACGGTCGGCCATTGCTTCGGCCTCTTTCTTGGTTTCCAGGTTCTGTGCTTCGAGCTGTGCCTTGCGGGTTTCGAACGAGGCGATGTTCTCTTTAGAAGCGGTCAGCGCCTTGCCCTGCAGCAGCAGGTAGTTGCGTGCATAGCCGGGCTTGACGTCGACGACATCGCCCATCTGACCAAGCTTGGCCACGCGTTCCAGAAGGATAACTTGCATGTCAGTCTCTCCTTACTTCACTGCGTAGGGCAGGAGGGCGAGGAAGCGTGCGCGCTTGATAGCACGGGCCAGCTCGCGCTGTTTCTTTGCGGACACGGCTGTGATGCGCGACGGCACGATCTTGCCACGCTCAGAGATGTAGCGCTGCAGCAGCTTGGTGTCTTTGTAGTCGATCTTGGGTGCGTTATCGCCCGAGAAGGGGCACACCTTACGACGGCGGAAAAATGGTTTCGTAGCCATGGATTAGCGTCCTTTCTTCAGGCGATCAATTGCGACGTTCGCGGCGTTCGCCACGATCACCACGGTCGTCACGCTTCTGCATCTGGACCGAGGGACCATCTTCGTGAGCGTCGACCTTGATGGTCAGAACACGCATGACGTCGTCATGCAGACGCATCAGGCGCTCCATTTCCTGAACGGCTTCCGACGGGGCGTCGGTGCGCAGGAAGGCATAGTGGCCCTTGCGGTTCTTGTTGATCTTGTAGGCCATCGTCTTGACGCCCCAGTATTCGTGATCAACGAGCTTGCCGCCGTTGTCCGAAAGAACTGTGCCGAAATGTTCGATGAGGCCTTCAGCCTGCGCGTTGGACAAGTCCTGACGCGAGATAAAAACATGCTCGTAAAGCGGCATGTGCACTCCGTTTCTGTTCTGGCGCATTTCAAAGGACAGGTTCCGAGTCCTTTCGCCCTGCCCACGAGAGACTGCGCGGTAAAAATCGTCTTGCGAAAGGAGCGCTCCGTATACACGGATTGGGCGTGGGATCAAGCGCCGCCATGCGGCTTTGGGCGCGTCGTCACAATCCTGCCCTGGACTTACCTTGGGTCGGCACATCCGTGGCCCGGATTTCGTCGCATTCGGGAAACACATTGTTTCCGAGTTGTAAACGGCAACACGGCCGGGGAGTGACGGTCGGAGAGAGGTAAGATGGCTCATTATGATGAAAACTACGCCGGCAAGGCAACCTCGGTTGGCAAGATGGTGCAACGCCTGATCGGAATTGCCTGTCTGATCGCGGTGCCGGGGATCTGGATTGCAGTTCAGGGCGCTTTGCCCGAAGCGCGGATCATGGGGCTTGGCCTGTCGGTGGTGGTGATGGGTTCTGCAGGATTGTGCCTCTTTGGCCGCTGAGTGTTCATAGCAACACAGATCCTGTTGAGTTTCAGCCAATTGAGCCCGCGCGGCATCGCAGCAATTTGTCAGTCATCGATTTTTTGACACCCACTGAGGACTGACACATGAAAAAGACACTGCTTGCCGCCGCGCTTGTCGCGCTTCCCTTTGCCGCTCAGGCGGAACCTGAGGCGTACACTCTGGACGCCAGCCACAGCCAAATTCTCTTCTCCTACACCCACCTCGGCTATTCGACGACCTGGGGCATGTTCTCGGGCTTCGAGGGCGACATCCAGTTCGATCAGGAAGACCCGGCGAACTCCTCTGTGACCGTGTCCTTCCCGGTCCGCTCGATGTTCACCGGCTGGGAAGGCCGTTTTGAGCACTTCATGTCCGCAGATTTCTTCGGCGCGGCTGACGATGAAATGGTCACCTTCACATCGACCGCGATTGAAGTGACCGGCGAAAACACCGCGAACATCACTGGCGATCTGATGCTGAATGGTGTGACCAAGCCGGTGACACTGGCCGCGACGCTGAACCAGGTCGGCGATCACCCGATGGAAGGCAAGCCCTGGGCCGGGTTTAACGCCACCACCACGCTGGTGCGCAGCGAATTCGAACTGGGCATGTTCGCGCCTTACGTGAGCGACGAGGTCGAGGTGCAAATCTCCATCGAAGCGATGAAGGTCACCGAGACCGACTCCTGATCGGTTCGCACAGTCTGCAAATTGAAAACCCCGGATGGATCATCCGGGGTTTTTTTGTGTCGGTCGTAATGAAGGCTCAACGCCGTATCAGCTGCTGGGCGGTTCCCCCCGTTCAGCGCTCAGAGTGACATTCACGACAACTTCAAACCCGAGCTGACCTTCGTCGGTCATACTGTCTCCGATGCCGAAGCTCCGACGGTCAAGAACCGTGCTGCCCTGCATCTGTGCCAGATTTCCGTCGAGGCTCAGATCAAAGGGCAGGGAAATAGGCTGTTCGGTCCCACGCAGGGACAGCGTGCCATCTGCGATATAGCCTTCGGCACTGGCCTTGATCTCGGCGCTGAACCGGGCGGTGGGAAACTCGTTGCTGGCAAAGTAATCCGGTCCCATCGCCTGTTGGGTTACGGACCCCAGTGTCAGGGACGTGATGGCGATCTCGACATCGACACTGCCGGCAGGGCCGTCGGTTACGGTTTCATCGAACCGGATGCCGGCAGCCCAATCGACAAAGCTGCCCGAGACTTCAGACCCCATCTGGCGTACGGTGATGCCCAATGTGCCTTCGGTCACCTGCCATTCGCTGTCCACTTCGGCGAGTGCGGGGGCTTGTTCGGCCACGGCTCCGCCTTGATGGTAAATGCCCAGCATGGAGCCGACGCCAATCGCTGCAGCCCAGACCACGACTGCAAGAACAGGCGGAACCAAACCGGAATGACGGCCCGCCGCGTTGGGGGCCTGCACTGCGCGCCCCGGCAACATGCGCGCCAGCGTCTGATCCCGGTCGATCATCGCATGTTTGATGGCACCCGCGATGTGCAGGATCAGGGAAATCACCAGTACGCGCTCAAACACGAGATGCAACCCAGCCGCCGTTTCGGCAACCTGTAGGGACTTGGGCACCAAGGGCAGGTTTTGCCCGAACGGTCCCCAGATCGGTGCAAAGCCTTCGGTTGCGGCGTGATGCACCCAGCCGGAGAGCGGCACCAGGACCAGAGAGCCATATAGCAACCAATGCACAATCTCGGCCAAGAGCGTTTCGACATTGCGATCGGGATGCAGAGGCGCGGGTTTCGGCTGCGTCAGCGCCCAGACGATGCGGGCCAGCGCGACAAAGAACAGCGTCACACCGATGGTCTTGTGCAGTGAGAACAGCCAAGCTTTGTCCGCAAGTTGATCGGCGGTGTTATAAGGCATGTCATTGGCGATGATCCCAAGTGGGATCACGGTGAGAATGCCGAGGGCGGTCAGCCAATGAAATGTCTTGGCAACAGACCCGTAGCGGGCAGCGGTGTTCGTGGCGGGCATGGTGTGCCTCCAATCTAAATCCATGCGCTCAGAGCTATCGCTTGGTGCAGCAGGCGCAATCTTCGCCAATGCACAGAATGAGTGCAGCAACGTTGCGTCGCTGCGGAACGGGCTGTAATGGCATGTGAAACAAGTCAGGAGGGGTGCCGTGAGCCGAGCTTTTCTATTCCCGGGACAGGGGGCGCAAACCATTGGCATGGGCAAGGATTTGGCAGACGCCTATCCCGGTGCGCGTGCTGTGTTCGAAGAAGTCGATGAGGCACTTGGGGAAAAACTCTCTGCGGTGATCTGGGACGGGGATATCGAGACCCTGACCCTGACCGCCAATGCGCAACCTGCGTTGATGGCCACGTCGATCGCCGCTTTGCGCGCTTTGGAGGCCGAAGGGGTCGGCATCAACACCGGGGCCTTTGTCGCGGGGCACTCGCTTGGGGAATACTCCGCTTTGACCGCCGCAGGTGCATTGTCGGTTACTGACGCCGCGCGGCTCCTGCGCGCGCGCGGCACGGCGATGCAGGACGCGGTGCCGGTGGGTGTTGGCGCGATGGCTGCGATCCTCGGTCTCGGGCTTGAAGATGTGCGCAAGGTTGCGGATGCGGCTGCACAAGGTGAGGTCTGCGCTGCGGCCAACGACAACGATCCGGCACAAGTGGTGGTGTCTGGCCACAAGGCCGCCGTGGAGCGTGCTGTCGATCTTGCGAAAGAGGCGGGCGCGAAACGTGCTTTGCTCTTGCCCGTTAGCGCTCCGTTCCATTGTGCGCTGATGGCGCCCGCTGCCGACGCGATGGCCGAAGCTTTGGGCAGTGTGACGATCAACGCACCCGCCGTTCCGGTGGTCGCCAATGTGCGCGCCGAAGCGGTGAGCGATCCAGAAACAATCCGTGGGCTCTTGGTCGAACAGATCACTGGCGCGGTGCGCTGGCGTGAATCCGTGAGCTGGATGGTAGCGCAGGGCGTCGACGATTTCTGGGAAATCGGCGCGGGCAAGGCGTTGATCGGTATGGTGCGGCGGATTGAGAAATCTGCCGCAACGCGTGCCGTTGGCACCGCAGCAGACGTGCAGGCGGCAACAAGCGAGGGCTGATACGCCCTGAATTTATTGAGCCTGCGCCCCGAATCTTCGCAGAAGATTCGCCGCGGCGAGGTTAATTTGAGATGAAAAGGACCAGGACATGTTCGATCTGACAGGCAAAACCGCGTTGATCACTGGCGCTTCGGGGGGCATCGGTGGCGAGATCGCCCGCGCGCTGCACGCTGCTGGGGCCACGGTGGGCCTTTCCGGCACTCGCACCGAACCGCTTGAGGCGCTTGCCGCCGAATTGGGGGATCGTACCCATGTCCTGCCCTGCAACCTCAGCGATGCGGAGGCCGTCGCGGCCCTGCCGAAACAGGCAGCGGACGCGATGGGCGGCGTCGATATCCTTGTGAACAATGCGGGCATCACCCGGGATAACCTGTTCATGCGCATGTCGGACGAGGAATGGCAGTCGGTGATCGACGTGAACCTGACCGCCACCTTCAAGCTCTGCAAAGGCGTGCTGCGCGGCATGATGAAGGCACGTTGGGGCCGCATCGTGAACATTTCTTCCGTTGTGGGGGCGACCGGAAATCCGGGGCAGGGCAACTATGCAGCCGCCAAAGCCGGCATGGTCGGCATGTCCAAATCGCTGGCCTATGAGGTCGCCAGCCGTGGCATCACCGTCAACGCAGTGGCCCCCGGCTTCATCGAAACTGCGATGACCGACAAGCTGACCGCTGACCAGAAATCGGCCATCCTCGGACAGATTCCCTCGGGCCGCATGGGCACCCCCGCCGAGATCGCCGCAGCGGTTCTTTACCTTTCGAGCACTGAGGCCGCCTATGTCACAGGCACCACGCTGCATGTGAATGGCGGCATGGCAATGCTCTGATTTCATGGGGGAAAGCAGAGCTTTGCAGGTGCAGAAACCGCTGAAAAGCTACATCTTTTCCCCAAAATATCTTTGCATTGAAAGCGTTTGCCAACGCGATCCCATGTGCTATAGCGGCGCAGGTTCTGGACCAGCCCACGCTTCCGAGGGCACACATGGTCAGTCGCGCCTCGAGCGGGACGCAAACCGAGGCCCGCAAGGGCAAGATCAATTCCGCCCGGGCGAGGGCTAACCCGGCCACCGCGCCGACGAAACTGTGAGGAAAAAAACATGAGCGACGTCGCAGATCGCGTTAAGAAAATTGTTGTCGAGCACCTTGGTGTGGAAGAAGACAAGGTTGTTGAGAATGCGTCTTTCATCGACGATCTCGGCGCAGACAGCCTCGACACCGTCGAGCTGGTGATGGCCTTCGAAGAAGAGTTCGGCATCGAAATTCCGGACGACGCGGCTGAAACCATTCAGACTTTCGGCGACGCGGTGAAGTTCATCAACGACGCGCAGTAACCGTCTGAATTTTGTGATTTTCGAAAAGCGCGCTCTGGGTCAGGGCGCGTTTTTCTTTTGCATGCCTGCGCGTGGCGGTCATGCGCGTTGGTGCAATACAGAAGTCACGAATAAAAATACGTATACGCGACGCGGTCAAAACTGCGGTTTTCCAAATCCTCGGGTTTGATCCAAAGCTGAATACTCCCGTTGGGGCTGCATACCTGCGTGCCAAACCCGTAAGTGATCTGCAAAAGCAGCACGTTCTGCGCGGCGATGTCGTCGACTTGGGGCTGAATGCAGACGGGGGCACCCAGAAGCTGTGGCGGCTCAAGGGGTGTGCGATAGAACTGGTCGACCTCTTCACCAAGACCCTGCGTTTCGGCGTATAGCTTGCTGTCCCAGTAGGCGGTCACCAATTCGGGGTCCCGGCAGGCTTTCAACTTGTCCTCACTCATGCGCCGGACCCGCGCGATGGCTGTCTGGTCCCGATCCTTGTGTGTGGCAATGCGTTTCATGGCGGTCTGAAGAGCGGTCTTTGCAAGTTCCTTGGTTGTAAAGCTGTCCTTGTCGTGGCCGATGATCCAGCTGTCGATTGCATCGATGCCGATATGTTCGCCTTCGTCCGCGAGGAACGTGTTGATCTCATTCAGGAATTCGAAGAACCGCCGTGCCGTTTCGACGGGAACATTCCCTGTGCGGGATTGGGCGTAGGACATCCATTTCTTGGCCCGTGTATCGAATTTCCCACCTTCCGGGATCTTCGGCTTTGTGAACTTGGTTTTCCAGCCCGCAGGCCCGGGCTTGTTGTATTCCGCAGCTTTGACGGTTCTGCGGTTTTCCTCGAAGACGCGCAGCAAAACGCGCAGCTGTTCGTTGTCTCCGACCTGGGCCAGATAGCGCTTTCCGTGCTTCAGCCCCAGGTCAAGGCTCTCGATCTGGAACTGCTTTGACCATTCAAAGATGAAATTCCACCCGAACAGCCCCTTGTCGAGGATGGGAAAGTCCCACCAGAAGCGCGTGTCCATTTGCTGCGCGTAAAGATGGTACCTGTCCATGGGTTCGGGCAAAGGGCTCTGATCCAATGCCTGCGCAACAAGGTTCTTGCTCAAGGCGTTGATGGCACTCAGATCCTCTTTGCTGATAGTGCCAAGGTGCGTGCTGAGCCCGTCAATCCATCGCACCGTCAGGAAGGGGATCAGATCGGCGTAGTGGCGGTAAAGCAGACGCCCACATGGAGAGAGGCCCACCGTGTCGATCCAATAGGCTGACCAGTTGAATTCCTCTTCGCGCAGATCGCCAAGGCTATCGGGCGGCTCCCGTTCGGGCAGGTGTGACACGTCGTGGGGGACATAAATGACCCGAGCATCGCCCTGATAGACAAAATCGCCAAAGAGCGGGAGAAAGAAGAAAAGGGTTCCGTGTTCCGGCAGTTGGTCGAGGGTATAGCTCTTGCCATCCTGTTCGAAACGACGCGGCACCAGATCGAGATTGACCTGCGCGTAAAACACCAGACCCTCGGGCCACTCATAGTCCTCGGGCAACCGCGGCTTTCCGCCCAGCGTGACCGCCGCGCCGGAACCGCCAAGGTTCGAAGGCCGGGGCCTGAGGAAAAGGGCGGGTGCCAGATCAATCCGTTCTTGGAAATCTTGTGCCATTTTGTGCATCTCGCAACAAAGTCATACTCTTACCGTTCAAACCTGATCGTGTCGGAACGCGGTAAGACTATGTCGGCACGTCGGTGATTTGAGGGCAGTCAGACCTGCGCGTTTGCCTTGTTTTCAATGTGGGTCAGTTGGGCGTTTTCGAGGGTCGTTTTTGCGCCTTCTCCACCGCCTTGGCCGCATCCCACAGCGCGTCCATCTCGGCCAGAGTGCTGTCCTTCGGCGTGCGCCCCTCTGCCGCCAGCGCCGCTTCGATACTCTCGAACCGGCGGGTGAACTTGGCATTGGTGGCGCGCAGGGCGGCTTCGGGATCAAGCCCCATGTGGCGTCCAAGATTGACCATCACGAACAGCAGATCCCCAAACTCCTCGAACCGTTCGTCCGCGTCCCGCACCTCGCGCAATTCCTGCGCTTCCTCGACGATCTTGTCCAAGACCTCGTCCGTGGACGGCCAATCAAACCCGACCCTTGCCGCGCGGTTCTGGAGCTTCAACGCCCGCGTCAGGGCGGGCAGCCCCTTGGCCACACCGTCCAGCACGCCAGTTTCCTGCTTGCCTGCGCGCTCCGCCGCCTTGATCTTTTCCCAGTCCAGCACCTGCTGTTCAGCGGATTTATCCCGGCTTTCGTCACCGAACACATGCGGGTGCCGCGCCACCATCTTGTCCGAGATCGCATTGGCCACGTCGTCGAAGCTGAACATGCCGGCCTCTTCGGCCATCTGCGTGTGATAGACCGACTGGAGCAGCAGATCGCCCAATTCGCCCTTCAACTCGTCCCACGCCTCGCGCTCGATCGCATCGGCCACTTCGTAGGCTTCCTCGATCGTATAGGGGGCGATTGACGCGAAATCCTGTTCGATGTCCCACGGGCAGCCGGTTTCGGGGTCACGCAGGCGGCGCATGATCTCCAGCAACCGGGGCATCCCGCCTTTGGGGTCATGGATCAGGTCATCGGACATTGCAGGCCTCCGTGCTTCGGGATTAGATGCAGGGATGCGGCATGAACGCGAAGGAGTCCACCCATGGCCATCATCAACCGGATCGGGGATTTCGCCGAAGACATGACGGCTTGGCGGCGGCATCTGCACATGCACCCCGAGCTGAGCCTCGATTGCCATCAGACGGCGGCGTTTGTGGTCGAAAGGCTCAAGGAGTTTGGTGTCGATGAAATCCATGAACGCATCGCGCAGTCCGGTGTCGTGGCGCTGATCCACGGGCAGGGCCATGGCCCTGTCACCGGCCTGCGTGCCGATATGGACGCTTTGCCCATCGAGGAAACCACCGGCGTCGATTATGCCTCGACCGTCCCCGGCAAGATGCACGCCTGTGGTCATGACGGCCACACGACGATGCTGCTGGGCGCGGCCCGGTATCTGGCCGAGACCCGCAAGTTCAAAGGCACCGTCGCTCTGATCTTTCAACCGGCCGAGGAAACCGTGGGCGGAGCGCGCATCATGGTCGAGGAAGGCATCATGGAGCGCTTCGGCATCGAAGAGGTCTACGCGCTGCATACTGATCCTTTTGGTGAGGTTGGCGTGTTCAACACCTGCCCGGGGCCGATCATGGCGGCGGTCGATGATTTCGAAATCACCATCACCGGCAAGGGCGGGCACGGGGCCTTTCCCCACACGACACTCGATCCGGTGCCTTGCGGTCTCGCCATCGGGCAGGCTCTGCAATCCATCGTGTCGCGCAACGCTGATCCGCGCCTGCCGCTGGTTGTGTCGCTGACCATCGTGCAGACCGGCAGCGCCACCAACGTGATCCCGGAAACCATGCGCCTTGCTGGAACCGTGCGCAGTTTTGACCCCGATCTGCGCGACATGGTGGAACGCCGCTTCGGCGAGATCGTCGCCGGTCAGGCGGCCAGCTATGGGGTTGAGGCCAAGCTTGACTACATCCGAAACTACCCGGCCACCATCAACCACCAGAGCCAGACAGAGTTTGCAGTGCGCGTGGCACAGGAGGTTGTGGGCGACGGTAACGTCATCAGCGACCGTCAGCCCGAAATGGGGGCCGAGGATTTCTCCTACATGCTGGAAAAACGCCCCGGCAGTTATCTGATGTTGGGGCAGGGGATCGGACCGTCCTGCCACCACCCGGCGTTCAATTTCAACGACGAGGTTTCGACCATCGGTGCGTCCTTCTTCGCGCGGCTCATCGAAACACGGCACGGAGTGTGATCCATGGCGCTTGAAGACGCAAAAAACCAGATCGACCATGCGTTTACCCGCGATGACCTGAAGGGCGCGAGTTTCGAAAACGTGTTCGGGGGCGCCCCGTCTTTCCTGCGCCGGAAATACACCAAAGACCTTCGTGACGTGGATATTGCGGTCACCGGCGTGCCTTTCGATCAGGCGGTGACCAACCGCACCGGAACGCGGCTTGGCCCACGTGCCATCCGAGAGGCGTCGCTGTTGCAGCCCTGCGATGCCCCCTATGGCTGGGGCTACAACGTGCTCGAAGAGTTCGCGATTGCCGATTACGGCGATGTGGCCTTCGACTACGCCAAGGTCTCCGAATTTCCGGAAACGTTGAAAAACCACATCGCGGGTATTCTTTCGCAGGACACCGCGACGGTCACGCTGGGGGGCGATCATTATATCACCCTGCCGATCCTCGAGGCCTATGCCGAAAAATACGGCCCCCTGAGCCTTTTGCAGTTTGACGCCCATACAGACACCTGGGCCGATGACGATATGGAGCGGATTGACCACGGGACGTTCCTCTACAAGGCCGTGAAGCTGGGCCTCGTGGACCCAACGCGCTCGGTTCAGGTTGGCATTCGCACCGACAACCCTGACACGCTGGGCTTCAACATCATCGACGCGCGCGAGATGCACCGCATCGGGCCAGAAGCGGTGGCGGAACAGATCTGCGAAATCCTCAAGGATTATCCGACCTACCTGACATTCGACATCGACTGTCTTGATCCGGCTTACGCTCCCGGCACCGGCACTCCTGTCTGGGGTGGGCCGTCCAGCGTCGACATTGCCGCGATCCTGCGAAATATCGCCGGGATTGAACTGATGGGGGGCGACGTGGTTGAAGTCAGCCCGCCTTTCGATACATCAGGCATCACAGCTGTTGCGGGCGCCCATGTGGCAACCGAAATTCTGTCACTCTGGGGCTGGACCCGCAGAGCCTGAAAGTAAGTACAAGTGTTCAAAGGGCAGGTGCCCTGTTGAAGCAAGGAAAAGGACGACGTGAAAGTGTTTTTCTGGGCGGTGATCTTGATCATTGCCGGGGGCTTGGCGTGGATTCGGCTGGCGCCATCCGACCCGGCTGTCTGGCATATCGACCCCAAGGTGACCGCAGATCAGGATCTGGCCGGAGGCGTACGCCGCCGCATTCCCGCCGAAGATGACACCTTTGCCGAGCTCGATCGCATCATCCTTGCCACCCCGCGTACAGAAGTGCTTGCTGGCAGCATCGAAGAGGGAAAGGTGACCTACGTCACGCGGTCCCAATGGATGGGCTTCCCGGATTACACCACCGTCATGCAGGAAGAGGACATTCTTGAACTGTTCGCCCGGCTGCGCTTTGGCCAGTCCGACATGGGGGTGAACAAGGCGCGCGTCGATGGTTGGCTGGAGCAGTTGAAGAACTGAGCCGCTGATCTGACGCGCAGGCGTGATCTTTACTGTTTTGCAATCGCACCTCGCCAACTATGCTTCTTAGCATCAGATGCGCAGTGCGCCCCAATGCGCTGTCGCCGACTAACGGAGGATGCATCATGAAGCCTTCGGCGCCTGCTTTGCTTCTGTCACTCTGTCTGCCAATCGCTAGCCTCTCTGACCCCGCCACCGAATGCGACGGCAGCAGCCAGGTTGAAATCGGCGCCTGCGTATCCGACACGCTGGCCCGCGTGGACGCGACGATCGAGATTTACCTCGGCTTTGCCAAAAACTCTGCCGCTGAATTGGACAACGTCACCGGCAGGACGGTGACCGTGCCCGCATTGGAGGCTGCACAGGCGGCCTGGGTGGCCTATCGCGACGCGCAATGCGAGTATGTAGGCGCGACCTTCGGTGGTGGCTCTGGCACCGGCATTGCCATCAACGCCTGCAAGATTGAACTCGGGCGCGACCGGGTCCGTGAGTTGATGCGCCACCTTCAATAAACGGTCTTTGCCCAGTCTTTGACGCAACAGGCGCTTGGCCAAAGACACATATCGTCCTTGACCACCCGCAGGACTTCCACCAAACCCAGCGCATGATCCCCGAAGACCGCCTGCACCAGATCACATCGCGTTTTGAATACCTTGAGGCCCAGATGGCCGAAGGGTCCGGCGATATTGCCGCCATCGGGAAGGAATATTCCGACCTGCGCCCGGTGGTGGATCAGATCAGCGAATGGAAACAGGTCCGCGCCGATTTGGCCGAAGCCGAAGCCATGCTCGACGACCCCGAGATGCGGGAACTCGCGCAAGAGGAACTGCCCGCACTCAAGGCCCGTCTGCCAGAGGTCGAACACGCGTTACAGCTCGCGCTCCTGCCCAAGGACAAGGCCGACGCGCGCCCGGCGATGCTTGAGATCCGACCGGGCACGGGCGGAGAAGAGGCTGCGCTTTTTGCCGGAGATCTGCTCCGCATGTACCAGCGCTATTCCGAGGCGCGCGGCTGGCGGTTCGAAATTATCGAAGAACAATCAACTGAGATTGGCGGCATCAAGGAAGTGGTCGCACATATCACCGGCGATAACGTCTTTGCCCGCCTCAAGTTCGAATCCGGCGTCCATCGTGTCCAGCGCGTGCCCGAGACCGAAAGCGGTGGGCGTATCCACACCTCTGCTGCCACTGTCGCCGTTCTGCCCGAGGCCGAAGACGTGGATATCCAGATCAACGCCAACGACCTTCGGATCGACACCATGCGCAGTTCCGGCGCCGGCGGCCAGCACGTCAACACCACCGATTCGGCGGTGCGGATCACACACATCCCCAGCGGAATCGTCGTGACCAGTTCCGAGAAATCCCAGCACCGCAACCGCGAAATCGCGATGCAGGTGTTGCGCACACGCCTTTTCGACATGGAGCGGCAAAAGGTCGATGCCGAACGCTCGGCTGATCGCAAATCCCAAGTCGGCAGCGGAGATCGATCGGAACGCATCCGCACCTACAACTTCCCGCAGGGGCGGTTGACCGACCACCGCATCGGGTTGACGCTCTACAAGCTCGACGCGGTCATGGCAGGCGATCTCGATGAAATCATCGACGCGCTGACCGCTGATGCACAGGCCACGCTGCTGGCCGAGATGACATGACGCACGACCCGAAAGAGGTGTTGCACGACGCGCGCCGCAAGCTGGAGGTCGCAGGTTCTCCCAGTCCCGCGCGCGACGCCAGCGCTCTGATGGACAAGGTGCAAGGCGACGCCCCGCCATGGACACCCCTTAGCGACGCACAACTGGCCGAGTTGCAAGGATACATTCAGCGCCGTGCGCGGCGCGAACCCGTCAGCCAAATCGTCGGCAAACGCTCTTTCTGGATGCACGAGTTCGAAGTGACCGCCAATGTGCTTGATCCGCGCCCGGACACCGAAACGCTGGTGGAAGCGGCGCTGGCGCAGCCTTATACCTCGGTGCTCGACCTTGGTACCGGGTCGGGCTGTATCCTGCTGTCGTTGCTGCATGAACGCCCCGAAGCGCGTGGGGTGGGTACGGACATTTCAGACGCTGCTCTGGAAGTGGCGCGGCGCAATGCAAACAGGGTTGGGGTGGCAGACCGAGTGGACTGGGCCGTGTCCGACTGGTTTTCCAACGTATCGGGCCGCTTTGACCTCATCGTGTCGAACCCCCCCTACATCGCGCAGGACGAGATGCCCGACCTTGCGCCCGAGCTTTCCTACGAGCCGCGCATCGCCCTGACCGACGAAGCTGATGGCCTGAGCGCCTATCGTACGATTGCGGCACAGGCGCCCAACCACCTCGTCCCCGGTGGGCGACTTCTGGTGGAAATCGGCCTGACACAAGGGGCTGCAGTCATGGCGCTTTTCACACAGGCGGGCTTTGCGGAAGTTATGCTCCACCCGGACCTTGATGGCCGCGACAGGGTGGTTTCTGGCGTATTCCTGCCGCAAACCGACTGATAATCCGCAAAATCCACAGGTTTTTGATTAAATTATACTTGTAAGCAGCGGTCGGACGTGGTTACTCGGACTTACCGCAGCGGTCGAGGCAGGTTTGCACCCCTCTCGCGCGGTCGTTAAGCCCAAACATGGATGCCATTGCACAGGACCCGCGCACAAAGCGCACACAGCAATCGCACAACAGCTGAAAGAAGGCTGGAAAGTTACAGATGCGTTCTTCAAACAAACGTTCGCGGAATAAAAGTAACCGCAACCGTACCAATTCCGTCGGTAATGTCGTCAACCGCGTGTTCGACAGCTCAGGCCCCGAAGGCAAGGTGCGCGGTACCCCACAGCAAATCATTGACAAATACAATCAGCTCGCACGCGATGCGCAGCTGAGCAATGATCGCGTGAATGCGGAAAACTTCCAGCAGCACGCCGAACATTACATGCGCCTGCTCAGCGAGGCGCAGCGCGAACAGGATGCGCGCCGCGAACAGCAAGAGCGCGAAAACCGCGACCGTCAGGCGCAACGTGACGCCGAACGCGCATCGCGTGCCGAACAGGACGATGCGGCAAAGCCGTCAAATGATCCGTCCGATGCCCCGCAGCCGGATGTGATCGACACCAGCGACGACAGCAATGACAGTGGGCTGGTTGAAACACCCGAGGCGAAGGCCGAGGAAAAACCGAAAAAACCACGCGCCCCGCGCAAACCGCGCAAGAAACCGGAACCCAAAGCCGAAGAGGCGCCGGTCGAACAGGCCACGCCGGACGCGGCGGAATAACAAAAAAGCCGGGGATCGACCCCGGCTTTTTTCTTGCCTGCTTGACTGCGGGATTATGCCAGCCGTCGCGCCAAGGCGCAGAAGGCTTCGAGCGACACCCGCTCGGCTCGTTCGGTGGGTGGAATGCCAACCGCCGTCAGATGCTCTTCGATATCCGGCGAAAGCCCTTTAAGCGAAGCGCGCAGCATCTTGCGCCGTTGGTTAAAACCGGCCGCTACAACCCGCTCCAGCACTTTCGCATCCGCCTCGAACCGGGGTTCCTGCAGGGCGCGAAGATGCACCACGGCAGAGCTGACCTTTGGCGGTGGGCTGAACGCCTCAGGGGGCAGGTGCATCGCGATATGCGCATCACAGCGCCACTGTGCCAACACCGCCAGGCGGCCATAGGCCTTGTCGCCCGGTTTCGCGACGATGCGCTGTGCCACCTCTTTCTGGAACATCAGTGTCAGGCTGGTCCACACCGGCGGCCATTGCGCAGGTGTCAGCCAGCGCACCAGCAACTCGGTGCCCACATTGTAGGGCAGGTTGGCGCAGATCGCGATCGGCGGCGTCAGATGCGCCAGCGCATCCACCTCCAACGCATCGCCCCCTATCACCTCAAGCCGCCCCGGATAAGCCGCCGCAATCTCGGCCAGCGCAGGCAGGCATCGCGCGTCTTTCTCGACCGCGAGCACCTTGCGTGCGCCTTCGGCCAGCAGCCCGCGCGTCAGACCGCCGGGGCCGGGCCCGACCTCAAGCACATCCATGCCGGTCAGATCGCCCGCCTGCCGCGCGATCTTGGCGGTCAGGTTCAGGTCCAGCAGAAAGTTCTGCCCCAGCGACTTCTTCGCGCTCAGCCCGTGGGTCGCGATCACCTCGCGAAGGGGGGGCAACCCGTCAATCGCCGCCATGACAGTCTCCGGTTACAGAGCGCCACCCCTGCTTCTTCTTTTCAAAAATATGCAAATTCCGTCCCATCCGTTCGTGCGCCGTTCAGGACCGTGCGCTGGCCATCCGCCACGCCATCCGCAACGCCTCGATGGTCGAGGTCGGGTTGGCTGTCCCGGTCCCCGCAATGTCGAACGCCGTGCCATGATCCGGCGACGTGCGGATGATCGGCAGGCCCAGCGTGACATTCACGCCCCTGTCGAAATCCAGCGTCTTGATGGGGATCAGCGCCTGATCGTGATACATGCAGATCGCCGCGTCATAGCCCGTCCGGGCTGCGGCGTGAAACATTGTGTCGGCCGACAAGGGCCCGGCAATTGCCATGCCCTCGGTCCGCAACCGATCCAGGACCGGGGTAATCACCTCGATCTCTTCGCGCCCCATACGCCCGCCTTCTCCCGCATGGGGGTTCAGACCTGCCACAGCCAATCGGGGCTGTGCAATGCCGAATTGCGTCACCAGCGCGTCATGGGCGATCCGGATGCGGGTCTCCAGCAGATCGGGGGTCAGCGCCTGCTTCACCTCTGACAGTGGGATATGGATCGTCACCGGCACCACCCGCAATTGCGGTCCCGCCAGCATCATCACCACATCCTGCGTGTCGCAGAGATGGGCCAGAAATTCGGTATGGCCCGGAAAACCGAATCCGGCCCCGTCCTGTAGCGCCTGCTTGTGGATCGGCAGGGTGCAGACCCCGCTAGCCTTGCCGGAGGCGGCCAGCGCCACTGCGCGCTCAATAACCGCCACCACGCCCTTCGCCTGCGCTGGCTGCGCCACGCCCGGAACGCGCGGACCTTCGAACCGATGCGGCAGGACGGGCAGGGCGGTGCCCTGTGCCGACACTTCGTCAGGCGCGGCAATCTCGACACAGTCTGTGCCCTTGGGTAGATGCGCCGGGTCGCCGATCAGGAAAAACGGCACTTCGCCGCGCAGCGCATCCCACGCCATGCCGGCAATCTCGGGACCGATCCCCGCCGGCTCCCCGATGGTCAGGGCAATTGGCGGCGGGTTCATTGCGTGACGATACGGGCGTCGGAACGAAGCTGCGCCAGATAGCTTTCCGCCAGCGAGTTGAGGCGTTGGTTGCGCAGTCCCAGCGCAAACTGGTCGCGGTCTACGTCGTCATTCACTTCCGCCGTGCGACCGCACAGCATCAGGAACACCAGCGTCTGCCCGTTCGACCGGGTCAGGGCGGTTGAGACCTCACCGGGATCAAGCTTCGACAGCTCGAATGCAATATCGGTGGGGATGTCTGCGGGCGGCAGTGCCTGCCGTTCCAACACCTCTTCGGGTTGGCCTTTTGCAACACCGTAAAGGTCGTCGCAGCGGTCAACCTTGCTGGCCAGCACCCGCGCCTGTGCCAAGGTTGTCTCGGACCGGCCACCCGGGATGTAATAGGCGGCGTATTCGATGGCCGAATAGGTCGGCGGGGTGAACCCGGTCTCCTCAACACCACGCAGTTGGAACAATGCCACCGCGTTGGGGATCGGGATCGGGTCAGTCACTTGACCCGGGGCCAGCGCCAGCACCAAGGGGCGCAGAACGGGCGGCAGGTCTTCGAGGTTCTGCCACGGCAGACGCCCACCGGCACCACGTGTTGCTGTGGCCGAGAATTGCCGCGCCTGAGCCGAGAATTCGGCTTCTGACGTGATCTGGCTGATCCGTTCGGCACGCGCGCGCACGGCTTCCGCCTCCTGTGGCGGCGCGGGCATAATGATTTCCGACAGAAGCACGCGCACCGACGATCCACCCGACGCGCCAAGCGCGCGGTCAATCTCGTCTTCCGACAGATTCACCCGTCCGGCAAAGCGCGACTGTACCAGCAGACGCCAGCTCAGCCCGGCGCGGACAAAGTCGCGAAAGGTCTGTGCCGCAACGCCATTGGCTTCAAGCGCCTGAATGAACTCATCGCGGGTTAGGCTGGTGCGCTGCGCAAACTCTGTCATCCCATCCAGCACCTCTTCCGGTGTTGGGATGATGCCCGCAGCTTCGGCGGCCTGAATCCGCAGACGGTCGTCGATCAACTGTTCACGCGCCAGTTCGGCGGTGTTACCCGGCGCGTTCAGCACGGTCAGCATCCGTTGCCGCTGTTCCAGCTCATAGGCCGTCACCACGCTGTCATTGATGCGGATGGCCGGCGCAAACATGTTCTGCGCCTGTGCAGAAACAGGACCAAGGGCCAGTGAGACGCCAAGAGCCAGTGCACTCAGTTTGCGGATGGACATGTTCAGTAGCTGCATGAACGTCGGTACTCCTTGCCGCTGCCGCCCGTGCTGAAACCAGTCAGCGCGACGGTCAGGCCGAAATCGGTAGATGGTTCAAGGTTAGTGGAAGAGGCAAAGCTGCGCGAGACCGAAAAGTCCACCGCAACACATTCATTGCGGTATTCCGCGCCGATCCCGGCATTCAGGAACTGCCCCTCGGCGATGTCGTAACGGGTGCTGCCCGTGGCAGTCCAGTTACGGTCGATATTGTAGCGCCCATTTACCCGCCATTGTGACTGCGCATCTGGGCGGTCTTCGAGCGTGTCCGTGGTCAGCAGGATGTATGACGCCCCCAAAGAATAGCGGTCGCGGGTCACGTTGGCGCGCATCTCAGCTTTGGTGAAACGGGTGTCGACGGTGTCATAAAGTCCGCGCGCCAGAAGGTGCAGCCCGTTCTGATGCGCAAACTGGCCAGCGATCAGAAAGTCCGACACGGTGCTGCCCTGACCCGAAGAGCGTGAGAACGCGGTATCCTCATTCTCGCGCCAGATCCGGCCCAACACCAAGGACGCCCGCCACCCTTCCGGGTCTTCGCGCATCCAGCGCAGACCGGCGGCACCGACCAACCCGCGTTCGCGTCGATCCGGTGCAGGAAAGCGCGTCAGCGACAGCAGATTGCCTTCGTCAAACTCAACCCGCGTGCTCTCGTCATTCGGCACACCTGAGCGTTCGCCACCGATCCAGCCGATCTGCGCGATGGGTTCAAGCAATACACGCCCGCCAGTTGAGCTGCGTTTGATCAGTGGCCAGCGCAGCTCCAACGAGGCGGCAGGCGTGACTTCGGTGTAGTCCCCTTCGGCCAGCGCATCCTGATGGACGATGAAATGGTCCACCCAAAGCTGCGTCACCGCTCCGGCACGCAGACCACCGGGTAGGGTCCAGCGGTCGCGCCAGCTCAGATCAAGATTGGCCCGCGCCACGTCGCGCCCGTCGACCACGCTGTCGGCATCGCTGCCGTCAATATCCGTGTCCGAATAGCGGTAATGCCCGTGCAACTGGAACCCAAGTCGTACCTCGCCACCGACCCGCTTGGGAAAGAACCGCCGGTTAAAGCGCATGTCCCCGATGACGGTCGGCTGGGTTGCATTGTTTTCGCCGTCCGTCAGGCTTTCGTAATGGATCAGCCCAAGCGAAAAGAACCGGTCCCGCTGCGCACGGGTCAGGGTCAACGCGCTGTCCAGGCGGTCTTTCTTGAAGTCGCTGTTGTAGTCGTTGAGATACGCCTCGTCGCTTACCGCTTCGATGTCGAAGGAAAGGCGGTATTTGCGCGGCAGGGTGAATGCGCCTTCGGCAAAGAGCAATCCGCGCGCAACACCCTTTTCCAGGGTATCGCGGCTGACCGCGCCATTTACGGTGATGTTGCCTCCGCGGAACGCCTGTCGGTACCGCATTTCCAGAGTCCGCGTGACCGGTGACACATAGGGTGTCAGCGTCAGGTCGGCGTGATCGCCGATGGGGATGAAATAGGGCAGCTTGATCCCAAATCCCAAAAGGCTCGAGGTCTTCAGCTCCGGGATCAGGAACCCGCGCGCCCGCTCCAGCGTCGGATCGGGCAGGCGCATCCGCGGAATAAAGAACACGGGCACACCCAGAACCCGCAACTGCGCATCGTCGAAATAGATCTGCCGCTCTTCGGCATCGTGGACAACACGGGTCGCCCGGATCGCCCAAAGCGGCGGGCGGTCGCTGCCGCAGACCTGGCAAGACGTTGCGGCCACCTGGCTCATCGCGGTGTAGCGCCCTTGCACCCGAGCCGCGCGGGCAGATGCGATCTGCAACTGTTCGTCCAGGACAAAGCGGGCGCTTTGCAGCAGCCCGTTCTGCAACCCCTGATCCAGTTCTGCCTGCGTCGCAGTCAGCACGTCGCCATTGGGCTGCGTAATGCGGATCGGCCCTTGAATTTCGACACTGTTGCTGGCGCGGTCATATATGATCGACGACGCGGTCAGCCGCGTGCCTTCGTAAAGCGCCTCGACATTGCCGGTCGCAACCAGCGTATCGCCGCCACGCTCCACCAACACCTGATCGGCCAGCAGCATCACATTGCCGTTCTGTGCCTGTGCAGGCGCTGACCACAGCAGCGCGGCAAGGATCAGGGAAAAGACCGTGCGCCGCATCATCCGTCCTCTCGGTGCAGGATCAGTCCCAGCGCCAACAGCACCGAAGCAAGCGGCGGCACCCAGGCGGCGGCAAGTGGGTTCAACTGGCCGTTCTCACCAAGGATTTGCGCGAAGTTACGCACGTAGTATAATGAAAAACCTAGAAGAACTGCCGACAGTACTGCGACCCCCGTGCCCCCCATCCGGCTGTGCCGCATGGTAAAAGCCGCCCCGATAAGGACCATCGAAATAAGAAAGATCGGCCGCGCCAGTTCCATCTGCAACCACACCGCATGGCGACGCGCGGAAAAGCCTGCGTCCTCCAGATCTGTGATGAACCCCTGCAACTCCCAGACCGAGATCGCCGATGGCCGCCCGAACCGGTCCTTGATACTGTCTTCGGTCAGGGTGGAGGATACGATCAATTCGTCATGCAGCACGGAATTGGTCTCGGGGTTCACGCCGGCCACCAGCGGCCAGACCTTCGCCTCGCGCAGAGTCCACGCACCATCCACCAGCTCGGCCTCGGCGGCTTCGATCCGGCGCACCGGGCCACCGCCTTCGGCATAAGCGACGAACATCACGTCATAGAGCACGGTCCCGTTGGTATTGGCGCGCGCTGCCTGGATCACGGTCTGCCCACGCGGGTCCGACTGGCGCAGCCACAACCCCTCGGCCCCGATGGACAGCGCCGAGGTGCCGCCATTGCGATAGGTCTCGCGCAGGTCGGCATAGGCTTTCGATGTCGCCGCTACGATCGGGTTGCCCATCGCCACCGCCAGACCACCGATCACCGCCGCCACCACAATCGGCCCCACCAGCGCCGTCAGCCCTGACCGCCCCGCCGCCCGCGCGACCACCAGCTCCGATGACCGCGCCAGCGCCACGAAAAGCGCTATAGAGGACAGGATCATCACCAGCGGAAGGATCTGATACATGCCTTCAGGTGTGTTCAGCAGCGTCAGCTTCATCACGTCGCCAAAGCTGACCGAATTGTCGAGCCGCCGGATCTGCTCCACCAGATCAAGAAGCACCTGAAACAGAAAGAAAATCCCGAAGATCGCGAGGAACGTCCACAGGAACCGCCGGGCAAAGTAAAGGTGCAGCGTCATGCCGTCACCTCTGCGGTTGCACCACGTGGTTGCCGGAAGGGCCGAGCCGCCAGATGCAGCACGCCTGCGGCCATGGCGAACCCCACGATCGAAGGCAGGTAGATCAGCGGCCACAGGGCCGCATTATTGCGCGTCGGGTCCGTCACCGCGCTTTCCACCAGCTTGATGATGACCAGCAGGAAGATCGCAATCACGATCTGCCGCCCGACGCCGAAGCGGCTGAAACTGCCTGTCAACAGCGTCGCAAACCCGATCAGTGCCGCCACCAGACCCAGAAGCGCCTGCTGGAACCGGCCATGCAGTTCTTCGTAAATGCGCGCCAGTGGCACGTCGGTGAAGGTGGCCATCTCTTCGGGGCGGGTGAGCAAATCCCATGTCGGCAGATGCTTGGGCCGCAGGTTGAGGTTCTGGTTCTGAACGATCAGCGTGCCGATGTCGTAGGTGAAGTCGCGAAACAGAGTGGTCGACAGAGTGCGCGTCTCGGTGCGCAGCGTCTGTGCCAGCCCGCTCACCATCACAAGGCGCGGCCCTTTCTCGGCCTGCACCACATAGGCGCGCTCGGCGGTGTAGGTCACCTCGCGGTCTTTCTGCCGCCGGTCCGACAGGTAAACGTCGCGCAATTCACCTTCGGGGGTAATGTCGCGGATAAAGAACGTCACGCCGGGGCCGGGGTGCAGGAAGGTGCCTTCCCGCAAGAGCCGCGCGCTGACCGATCCGGAAATCTCGACCTCGCGCTCTTTCAACTGCGCGACCGAGGCGGGAACCAGAAAATGCGTCAGCGCCGACATCATCAGCGCCACAATCAGCCCGAACATCGCCACGGGCCGTGCCAACCGCCACGGGCTGTATCCTGTGGCCTGAACAACGGTCAGTTCGGAATCGCCCATCAGCCGGTTCGTGACATAGACAGCCGCCGCAAACGACGCCATCGGCAGCACCAGCGCAATCACGCTGGGCAGGCTGAGCGCCGTAAATTCAAGGAACACCCCCGCCGAATGACCGTCTGCAATCAGTCGGTCGAAAAGCACGACGGCACGGTTCACCCAGTAGACCGCGACCAGCACCAGAGCGAAGAACCCAAAGAGAACCATGAGTTGCGACAGCATATATCTGTCGAATCGAGGCACGGCGGATCCCTTCACACGACATGAGGTGGGCCAGTATGGCCCAATACCCAAGGGTTTGAGGGAAAACCTGCCTCTGGTCAACCGCGCGCACGGGCGCTACCCCTATATCCGAACTCACTTCAGGAGCAGAAAATGGCGGAACTTCGCGCACTCGCATTTGTGCCAGTCGATATTGACGCTTTGACAACCGCAGAAGGCCGGATTGCGGTCTTTGTCACCCCCGATCTCAAACTCAGCGCCGGGGCGCGTCGGCTCAATCGGCTGACCAAGGGCGCATTGGCGCGCGCGACCGGCTCCGAGTCGTGGGACAAGCTGGCCGAAGGCAAGGTGATGACGCTCGCCTGGCCGGTGGGCCTTCAGGCGCAGGCGGTGGATGTGGTGAAGCTGCCCCGTCGTCCAGCACCCGAACTGGCCCGCAAGGCAGGGGCCGCGCTCGCCGTTGCCGCCGGGTCGTCGGCCATGACTGTGCTGGTCGAAGGCACCGCCCGCGCCGAAGAGATCGCGCTGGGAGTTGCCCTGCGCGGTTACGGCTTTGACGATCACAAGTCCAAGAAGGGCGATCCGTTGGGAGCCGCCACCTTCATGTGCACCAAGCCGGACGAGACGGAATCCGCCGCCGCCCCGCGCATCGCCGTTGCCGAAGGTGTTCATTTCACCCGCAACCTCGTGAACGAACCGGCGAACGTGCTCACCACCACCGAATTCGCCAAGCGGCTGGAAGGGTTGCGCGACCTTGGAGTCGAGGTTGAGGTGTTGGAGGAAAAGGCGCTCGCAAAGCTGGGAATGGGCGCGTTGCTCTGTGTTGGTCAGGGTTCTGAAAGCCCGTCGAAAGTGGTCATCATGCGCTGGAAAGGCGGCGCAAAGGGCGACGCTCCGCTGGCGCTGATCGGCAAGGGTGTGGTCTTCGACACCGGGGGTATCTCGCTCAAACCCGCAGGCGGCATGGAAGATATGACCATGGACATGGGCGGCGCAGGTGTCGTTGCGGGCGTGATGCACGCTGTGGCCAAGCGCAAGGCCAAGGCCAATGTCGTGGGCCTTGTGGGCCTCGTGGAAAATATGCCCTCCGGCAATGCCGTGCGCCCCGGCGACGTGGTGAAGTCGATGAAGGGCGACACGATCGAAGTCGTCAACACCGATGCCGAAGGCCGCTTGGTGCTCTGCGATGTGATGTGGCACGCGCAAGAGGCCGAGAAACCGGCGGCGATGATCGATCTCGCCACCCTGACCGGGGCTTGCATCATCGCTTTGGGCCACGAAAATGCGGCGGTCTATTCCAATGATGAACCCTTCGCAGGTGCGTTCCTCAAAGCTGCCGAGGCCGAGAAGGAAGGCGCGTGGCGGATGCCGCTGGGGCAGGCCTATGACGACATGCTGAAATCGCCCGTGGCCGATATGAAGAACATCGGTGGCCGTCCCGCTGGCTCGATCACCGCAGCCCAGTTCCTCAAGCGCTTCGTCAAAGAAGACATGCCATGGATCCACATCGACATTGCGGGAGTCGCACATGTGAAATCTGATCTGGACCTGTCCCCCAAAGGGGCCACCGGCTGGGGTGTTCGGGCGCTGGACCGTCTGATCGCCGACAAGTTCGAGGCGCAGGACTGATCTCATGGGCGCCGTCTATTTCTACCACCTGACGCAAAAGCCGCTTGAGGCGACCTTGCCCATGCTTCTGGGCAAGGCGCTTGGAGCAGGCTGGCGGGTTGCGGTGCGGGGAACCGATACCGCGCGGATGGACTGGCTGGACCAGAAGCTGTGGCTTGGGCCGGAAGAGGGGTTTCTCCCTCATGGCCTTGCCGGTGGGCCGCATGATGCGGCGCAGCCAGTGCTGTTGACGGTGGCGACTGAGGCAGCAAACGATCCGCAATGCCTGATGACCGTGGACGGGGCCGAGGTGGCCCCGGACGAGGTCCAGCGGTTGGAGCGGGTCTGCATCCTCTTTGACGGCAATGATCCTGCAGCGGTCGATGCCGCCCGTGGCCAGTGGCGGAGCCTGACCGGGGCTGGATGCGCCGCGCAATACTGGTCCGAGGAATCGGGGCGTTGGGATAAGAAGGCGGAAGCCTGATTTCACACATGTTAACAGAAGGTTAAACGGTCAGAGTGTGTGACCCATTGTTTCGCGCGCGAAACATTGGGTCCGTTTCGGACCTACCTGCGCGCACCCCATTGTGAGCCCGGACGCTTTGTCCTACGCTTTGCTCTAAACCTGACCTTGAGGGAGGAGAGCAGGCGATGAGCAAGAGCTTCGACATGATCGTGATCGGCGCAGGCCCCGGCGGCTATGTCGCCGCCATCCGGGGCGCGCAGCTTGGCTTGTCCGTTGCGGTTGTCGAACGCGAACATCTTGGCGGCATCTGCCTCAACTGGGGCTGTATCCCCACCAAGGCCATGCTGCGCACCTCCGAGGTTTTCCACCTCATGCACCGCGCCAAGGAGTTCGGGCTGAAAGCCGACGGGATCGGCTATGATCTTGATGCGGTTGTAAAACGTTCTCGCGGGATTGCGAAACAGCTGAATTCGGGTGTCGGGCATCTTCTGAAGAAGAACAAGGTCACCGTCGTGATGGGCGAGGCTACGATCCCCGCCAAGGGCAAGGTTCAGGTCAAGACTGAGAAAGGCACCGAAGACCTGAGCGCCAAGAACATCGTCATCGCCACCGGAGCCCGCGCGCGGGAACTGCCAGGCCTCGAGGCGGATGGTGAACTGGTGTGGACCTACAAACACGCTTTGGTGCCGAAACGGATGCCGAAAAAGCTTCTGGTGATTGGATCGGGCGCGATCGGCATCGAGTTCGCCAGCTTCTACAACACGCTGGGTGCTGACACGACTGTCGTCGAAGTGATGGACCGTATCCTTCCGGTCGAGGATGCCGAAATCAGCGGTTTCGCAAAGAAACAGTTCGAAAAGCAGGGCATGAAGATCCGCGAAAAGGCGATGGTCAAACAGCTTGATCGCGGCAAGGGCAAAGTCACCGCACATATCGAACAGGGCGGCAAGGTGACGAAAGAGGAGTTCGACACCGTCATCTCAGCCGTTGGCATCGTTGGCAACACCGAAGGGCTGGGGCTGGAGGCGTTGGGTGTGAAAGTCGACCGCACCCATGTGGCGACCGATCCGCACTGCCGCACCGGAGTTGAAGGCGTCTATGCCATCGGCGACATCGCCGGTGCGCCGTGGCTCGCGCACAAGGCCAGCCATGAGGGCGTGATGGTTGCCGAACTGATCGCCGGTGGGCATCCGCATTCGGTGGAGCCGGACAGCATCGCGGGCTGTACCTATTGCCAGCCGCAGGTGGCCAGTGTCGGTTTGACCGAAGCACAGGCGAAGGAAAAGGGCTATGAGGTCAAGGTCGGGCGTTTCCCGTTCATCGGCAATGGAAAGGCGATTGCGCTTGGAGAACCTGAAGGCCTGATCAAGACGGTGTTCGACGCGAAAACCGGCGCGCTCTTGGGTGCGCATATGGTGGGCGCGGAAGTGACCGAGTTGATCCAGGGTTACGTCGTAGGGCGGCAGTTGGAGACCACCGAGGAAGACCTGATGCAGACGGTGTTCCCGCATCCGACATTGTCAGAGATGATGCACGAAGCCGTGCTGGATGCATGGGGCCGGGCGATCCATTTTTAAGACTGGCTTAACGGAATCCTTCTAAGAATTTTCTGGAGGGTCTTGAGATTTTTCGTACGAAAAATCTCGGCCCGCCCCATAAAATTCTGGGGGTACGGGTTGGGGGGGTCACACGTGCTGCCCGCCATTCACCTCGATCTCGGTGCCCGTGACATAGCCACTTTGACCGGAGCACAGGAAGTAGATCACGTCCGCCACTTCGGCGGGCTGACCCAACCGTCGCATCGGCAGCTTCTCGACGATCTTGTCAGTGCCTTCGCTCAGGATGCTGGTTTCGACCTCACCCGGTGCAATCGCATTCACCCGAACCCCTAAGGGCCCGAAATCATGTGCCATTTCCCGGGTTAGTGCCGCGAGCGCAGCCTTGGACGTGGCATAGGCGGCCCCTGCAAAAGGATGCACGCGTGATCCGGCAATCGACGTGACGTTCACGATGGCGCCCTGCGCGGCGGCCAGTTCATCTTTCAACCCGCGCCCCAGCACCACCGAAGCAAAGAAGTTGACGTGAAACACCTTGCCCCAGTCCCGCAGATCGGTGTCGAGCGTGCTCATCCGTTCGCCCTTGGGGCCTTTTGGCGAGATGCCCGCATTGTTGACCAGCGCATCCAGTCTGCTGCCATCGAGCCGTTCCTTGACGGTGCGCACCGCCTCCATCGTCTGTTGCGGATCAGCCAAATCGACCTGGATGTGGTTCCGCTCGCCTCCGGGCCATGGGCAGTTCGGGGAAAAGGCCTGTCGTGAACAACTGATCACGCGCCAGCCTTCTGCGGCGAATTTCTTGACGGTGGCGTGGCCGATGCCCCGGCTGGCGCCGGTCAGCAGAAGGGTGCGGGGGTACTCGATATCTGACATGAAAATCACCCTAGGCTGAGTCGGCCCACGGCGCGAGGTGCAAACGTGTCAGGACTGCGCGGAGAAGAACGCAGCGACTTTGGGTTGCAGCCATGCCCAGATCTTTGGCGCGCCACGATTGATCTTGGGGCCGATCCGGGCCTCGAACATCTCGTGTGTGACCGCATAGTCGATCCACGAACCCCCGCCAGAGGCGAGGTTCTGCATCGGCGGCTGCATCCGGTCGAGGGATTTGGCGAATTGCGCCTCGGGTGTTTCGTTGTCTTCGAATTCGTCCCAGAGCGCGCGGAACGCCTGGGCCTGATCGGTGGGCAAGAGGCCAAAGATGCGGTCGGCGGCGGCAGCTTCCCGCAGGGCCATCGCGTTGGCATCATGGGTGCCAAAGACCGGCGCATCACCTGCGTCGATCTCGACGAGATCGTGCAGCAGGAGCATCTTGATCACTTTGCCGGTGTCGAGCGGAGTTTCCGCATGTTCTGCCAGAACCAGCGCATAGAGTGCGATGTGCCAGGAATGCTCGGCGCTGTTCTCCATCCGCGTGCCATCGCAGAGCGTTGTGGCGCGGAGCACCGACTTCAACTGGTCGATCTCGTTCAGGAACGCCATTTGCTGGTCAAGTCGGGTCATGTGGGATCTTGTCTGAGTTTGGAGACGGGCAGACCGCGCGGGTTAGGCGGTCTTAGCCCGGTTTCTGGATCGTGCCTTCGATGCGACCCTTGATGAACGCGCGCGCCTTGCGCTCGGCGAGGCGCACGCGGATCGCAGTCAGGAACGCCTCTTCCAGGGTGGTCGAGGCCGCGCCGAGTTCGTGCGCGACCTCCATGAAGAAGCGGTCATCGTCGAGATGCTTCATCGCTTTGAGCGTGTCTTCTGCCAGCTTTTCGGCGATGTCATTGACCATCGACATGGCGCGTGTTCCTCAGCGGCTGTTCTCGGTCAGGCGGCGCTTCACATAGGTGGTCACGTGGTCGATCATCGTGTCCATATGCGGTTCCTTGAAGAAATGGTCCGCGCCTTCGATCTCGGTATGGGTGACGGTGATGCCCTTTTGTTCGGACAGCTTGTTTACCAAGGCGGTCGTGTCGGCGGGCGGGGCCACACGGTCGGCGGTGCCGTTGATGATCAGGCCCGAGGACGGGCAGGGGGCCAGGAACGAGAAGTCGTACATGTTGGCGGGCGGGCTGACCGAGATGAAACCGGTGATCTCGGGGCGACGCATCAGAAGCTGCATGCCGATCCACGCGCCAAAGCTGAAGCCTGCGACCCAGCAATGTTTGGAATTGTTGTTCATCGATTGCAGGTAATCGAGCGCGGAGGCCGCGTCGGACAGCTCGCCAATCCCCTGGTCATATTCACCCTGGCTGCGTCCGACGCCGCGGAAGTTGAAGCGCAGCACGGTGAAGCCCATGTTGTAGAAGGCGTAATGCAGGTTGTAGACAACCTTGTTGTTCATCGTGCCGCCGAACTGAGGGTGCGGGTGCAGGATGATCGCGATTGGTGCGTCGCTTTCCTTTTGCGGGTGGTAGCGGCCTTCGAGGCGGCCTTCGGGTCCGGGAAAAATCACCTCGGGCATAGGCGGTGGTGGCTCCTGATTGGGCTCTGGTTCAGCGGTCTGTAAATCTTGACAGCTTAACTCAGGCTTCTTAGAACGGTTCTAAATCGGGAAACTTCCCCGAAATGGTTATCCGCACATAGGCAATTGCCCCTGCAAGGTCAATTGTGTCGCAAGGGCGTTTGGGAGGCGGCCATGAAACTGAGTACGAAAGGTCGGTACGCGATGGTCGCTTTGGCGGACATTGCCTTGCAGCCGGACGGCACGCTGGTGACCCTGGGCGACATCGCGCAGCGGCAGGATATTTCCTTGCCCTATCTTGAGCAGCTTTTCGTCAAACTGCGCCGGGCTGGCCTTGTGACTTCGGTGCGGGGGCCGGGTGGCGGGTACCGGTTGGCCAAGTCACCGAACGACATTCGTGTGGTCGATGTGCTGGGCGCGGTCGATGAGACGGTGGACGCCATGCATAAAGGTGCGGGCGCGTCGGGCGGGTTGTCGGGCAGCCGCGCGCAATCCATGACCAATCGCCTGTGGGAGGGTCTGTCGGCGCATGTCTATGTGTTCCTGCACCAGACCCGGTTGTCGGATGTTGTGGGCAACACGCTGGCGCCCTGTCCGGCGGTGCCGAACCTTTTCGCCGTGGTGGATGACTGATGGGATCGCATTGGCTGCGCCAATCCGATGTTGTGGGGGCGCTGCCCCCTTTTGGCCTGCGGCCAATTCACCCCCGAAGTATTTCTGAACCAGAGAAGCCGGGAGAGCTTTGAGTGGCGCGCGTCTATCTCGATCATAATGCGACGACGCCGCTGCGGGCAGAGGCGCGCGACGCGATGATCGCGGCGATGGATGTCGCGGGGAATCCGTCCTCGGTCCATGCCGAGGGACGTGCGGCCAAGGGGCTGGTCGAGCGCGCCCGCGCGCAGGTGGCGACGGCCTTTGGTGCTGATGGCGCGGATGTGGTGTTTGTGTCGGGTGCCACGGAGGCGGCGGCGTTGGCCTGTGCCGGGCGCGGGTTGCTGGGGGCAGAGGTCGAGCATGACGCTGTGAGGGCGTGGGTGGATCCGGTTTTGCCGGTGGATGCGCAGGGTCAGGTTGCCGTGACCGAGCCGGCGCGGTCTGTATTGCAACTGGCAAATTCCGAAACCGGGATTGTGCAGGATCTGCCGCAGGGGTTGGCGGTGGTGGATGCGACTCAGGCTTTTGGCAAGCTGCCGGTGGCGTTCAACTGGCTTGGCTGCGAGATGGCGTTGATCTCGGCGCATAAGCTGGGTGGGCCGAAAGGAATTGGTGCGCTGGTGATGAAGCGCGGGACCGATCTGGCGGCGCAAATTCGTGGCGGCGGTCAGGAGATGGGGCGCCGGTCGGGTACGGAGAACGTGATCGGGATCGCCGGATTTGGTGCGGCGGCGGAGGCGGCGGCGCGGGATCTGGAGGCCGGGGTCTGGGGTCGGGTCGAAAAACTTAGAAACATTCTAGATTCAGCTATTGAGGCTGCCGCAAAAGAGACTATTTTTGTCGGGAAAGATGTGAGGCGCCTGCCGAACACCACCTGTTTCGCGACCCCCGGCTGGAAAGGGGAAACTCAGGTGATGCAGATGGATCTCGCCGGTTTTGCGATCAGCGCCGGGTCTGCCTGTTCCAGCGGTAAGGTGAAAGCCAGCGCGGTGTTGACCGCGATGGGGTTCGATACGGTCACCGCCAGCAGCGCGATCCGCGTGTCGCTGGGGCCGCAGACAACCGAAGACGATGTGATGAGGTTCGCCGAGACGTGGCGGACCAAATGGGAAAAACACCGCGCGCGGGCCGCGTGAGAGAATAACACAGGGGTGCAAGCATGGCTGCTTTGGATAACGTGACCGTCAAGGAAGGCGTGGATCAGGAGACCGTCGATGCGGTACGCCAGGTCGGTGGCACGTATAAATACGGCTGGGAAACCGATATCGAGATGGAATACGCCCCCAAGGGGCTGACGCCGGACATCGTGCGGTTGATCTCGGAAAAGAACGAAGAGCCGGAATGGATGACCGAGTGGCGTCTTCAGGCCTATGAGCGGTGGTTGCAGAAGGAAGAGCCGACCTGGGCGATGGTCGATTACCCCGAGATCGACTTTCAGGACCAGTATTACTATGCGCGTCCCAAGAGCATGGAGACGAAGCCAAAGTCGCTCGACGAGGTCGATCCCAAGCTGCTCGCGACCTATGAAAAGCTGGGCATTCCGCTCAAGGAGCAGATGATCCTTGCCGGTGTCGAAGGGGCCGAGGATGCGCCTGCCGAGGGCCGCAAGGTGGCGGTCGATGCGGTGTTCGATTCGGTCTCTGTGGGCACGACCTTCCAGAAAGAACTGAAGGAGGCGGGCGTGATCTTCTGCTCGATCTCGGAGGCGATCAAGGAGCATCCGGAGCTGGTGAAGAAATATCTCGGCTCGGTCGTGCCGGTGTCGGACAACTTCTATGCGACGCTGAACAGTGCCGTGTTCTCGGACGGGTCATTTGTCTATGTGCCGCCGGGTGTGCGCTGCCCGATGGAGCTGTCGACCTATTTCCGTATCAACGCCGAAAACACCGGTCAGTTCGAACGCACGCTGATCATTGCCGACAAGGGCTCGTATGTGTCCTATCTCGAAGGCTGTACCGCTCCGCAGCGCGATGTCGCGCAGCTGCACGCGGCTGTTGTCGAGATCATCGTCGAGGAAGATGCGGAGGTGAAATACTCCACCGTTCAGAACTGGTTCCCGGGCGACGAGAACGGCAAGGGTGGCATCTACAACTTTGTGACCAAGCGCGCCGATTGCCGGGGTGATCGGGCCAAGGTAATGTGGACCCAGGTCGAGACCGGCTCTGCGGTGACCTGGAAATACCCGTCCTGCATCCTGCGCGGCGATGACAGCCAAGGCGAGTTCTATTCGATCGCCATCGCCAACAACTACCAGCAAGCCGATACCGGCACCAAGATGATCCATCTGGGCAAGAACACCAAATCCCGGATCGTGTCGAAGGGTATCAGCGCGGGCAAGGCGCAGAACACCTATCGGGGGCTCGTGTCGATGCACCCGAAGGCGAAGAACAGCCGCAACTATACGCAGTGCGACAGCTTGCTGATCGGCGACAAGTGCGGGGCGCATACGGTTCCGTATATCGAGGTGAAGAACAACTCGAGCCGCGTCGAGCATGAGGCCACCACCTCCAAGGTGGATGACGATCAGCTGTTCTACTGCCGCCAACGTGGTATGGACGAAGAAGAGGCCGTGGCACTGGTGGTCAACGGGTTCTGCCGCGACGTGTTGCAGGCGCTGCCGATGGAGTTCGCCATGGAAGCGCAGCAGCTTGTGGCGATCTCGCTTGAAGGTTCTGTGGGGTAAAGGCGGGCTGGCCCGTCTTCAGAGTTATGACCGATCATGGCGCTCAGTTTTCCGGCACTTGCACCGATTGTTTTACTGTCGGTGTCCAACGTCTTCATGACGTTGGCCTGGTATGGGCATCTGAAATTCAAGAGCGCTCCCCTGCTGGCGGTGATCCTGATCAGCTGGGGGATTGCGCTGTTCGAGTACTGCCTTGCGGTTCCGGCCAACCGGATCGGGCACGAGGTTTATTCGGCCGCGCAGCTCAAGACCATTCAGGAGATCATCACGCTGGTGGTCTTCGTCGGCTTCTCGGTGCTGTACCTCAAGGAAAGCATCACCGTGAACACGCTGATCGGTTTCGCATTCATCGCGGTGGGCGCGGGTTTCGTGTTCCGGGGGTAGCGTGATGTGGGTGGCGATCCTGACCACCTCGCTGATGACGGGGGTATTCTGCGCTGGTTTCGCGCTTGTCATTGATGTGGTGACAGAGGCGTTGAGCCTCTGGTCTGTGGTCGCATTGGCGTTTGTTTCTGGGTTCTGCGGCTCTTTGGCCGCGCAAGTTGTTTTGAAGAGGTAGTCATGATCGTAACAACAACCAACAGCATCGAAGGCCAGAAGATCCTTGAATACAAAGGGATCGTTGTGGGTGAAGCGATCATGGGGGCCAATGTGGTCCGCGACGTGTTTGCGTCGATCACCGATATCGTAGGTGGTCGCTCGGGTGCTTATGAGGCCAAGTTGCAGGATGCGCGCGACGTGGCGCTGCGTGAGCTGGAGCAGCGCGCAGTGGCGCTGGGGGCCAATGCGGTTGTTGGCGTCGATCTCGACTACGAGGTGGTTGGAAATTCGATGCTGATGGTCTCGGCCAGCGGCACTGCCGTACTGACGGATCGAGGCTAGGACCGGATGTCGGGTGAGGGATATACGCGGCTGAGGCTCTTGCATGAGCTGCTGGAGCCAGAGCGGCTGATCGAGATCGTGGATGTTGGGGCGAACCCGATTTCTGCGCCCGATTATCAGCCGCTCTATGCTGCCGGGTATGCCCGCGTGACCGGGTTTGAGCCGCAGGAGGCCGCCTTCAAGGCGCTGGAGCCGATGCAGTCGGACACCGCCCGGTTCTTCCCCTTTGCGGTGGGGGATGGGACTGACCGCGAGCTTAAGGTCTGCAAGACATCTGGATTCACGTCGCTTCTTGAGCCGAACATCAAGACCTTCGATTTTCTGGGCCGTTACCACCGCGCGGGGCGCGTGCTGGAGCGGATCGAGATGCCGACCAAGCGGCTCGATGACATTGAGGGGCTGGGGCAGGTCGATTTCCTGAAGATCGATATTCAGGGCGGTGAAGTGGATGTGTTCAACAATGCACGCGAGGCGTTGAAGACGTGTACTGCGGTGATGACCGAAGTGGCGTTTGTGCCGCTATACGAGGACCAGCCGTTGATCGACACGCAGATGGCTGTGATGCGCGAGCTGGAATTCCAACTGCACAAGTTCATGTTTGTGAAGTCGATCCCGATTTCATCGAGACTGGAGGGAGCAACCCTTCCGAACAAGGTGTCGCGCAACCAGTTGATCGACGGCGATGCGGTGTTCATCCGCGATCTGTTCGATCTGGGCGAGGTGTCCGACGAAAGACTGAAACATCTCGCACTGCTGGCGGAGGGCTGTTTCCGCAGCCCGGATCTGGTGGTGCGGTGCCTGTCGCTTCTGGTGGAGCGGGGCAGGATCACAGCGGCGGATTGCGCCGCCTACCTGACTGAATTGGAACATGCGTGACTCCGGAACATCTGGGCGCGCCAAAGGAAAAATGGGAAAAGACATGCTGGAAATCAAAAACTTGCACGTTCAGCTTGAGGAAGAAGACAAACAGATCCTCAAAGGGGTGAACCTGACGGTCGAAGCGGGCAAAGTGCACGCGATCATGGGGCCGAACGGCTCTGGTAAGTCGACGCTGTCTTACGTGCTGTCCGGTAAGGATGGCTATGAGGTGACCGAGGGCTCGGCAACGCTTGAGGGTGAGGACATCCTTGAGATGGAACCCGAAGAGCGCGCGGCGGCGGGTGTCTTTCTTGCGTTCCAGTATCCGGTGGAAATTCCGGGTGTCGGCAACATGACCTTCCTGCGCACCGCTGTGAACGCACAGCGCAAGGCGCGCGGCGAAGAGGAAATGTCGGCGAGCGAATTCCTGAAGGTCGTGCGCGCAAAGGCGAAGGACCTGAAGATCGACGCCGATATGCTCAAGCGTCCGGTCAATGTGGGCTTCTCGGGCGGTGAGAAGAAGCGCAACGAAATCCTCCAGATGGCGATGCTGGAGCCGAAGATGTGCATCCTCGATGAGACCGACTCGGGTCTGGACGTGGACGCGATGAAGCTGGTGGCAGAGGGCGTGAACGCGCTGCGCGACGAAGGCCGTGGTTTCCTTGTCATCACGCACTACCAGCGTCTGCTGGACCACATTCAGCCGGACGTGGTGCACATCATGGCGGATGGCCGGATCGTCAAGACCGGTGGTCCCGAGCTGGCGCTTGAGGTCGAAAACAACGGTTATGCGGACATTCTCGCGGAGGCGGTGTAATGGCTTTGCCGCAGATCAAACAGGACGCTACCGACGCGCGGCTTGCCGCGCTGGAGATGCCGCAGGGCGGCTGGTCGAAGGCGGCGCGTGACGAGGCACTGGCCCGCGTGCGCAGCATGGGGTTGCCGAACGGTCGTGACGAGTATTGGAAATACACCCGGCCTGACACTCTGGTGCAGCCGGACGCCCCCAAGGCGGCGCTGCTGGAGTCGGACGAAGCGCCGATTTTTGGCGAAGTAGACCGCCTGAAGGTCGTTTTCGTCGACGGTGTGTTCAGCGCCGAGGAATCGGATGATCTGGTGATGGAGCATGTCAGCATCGACCGTCTGGCCGATGCGTCCGACATCCATTGGGCCAAAGACGTCTATGGTGTGCTAGAGGCGCACGGGCAGGTTCCGGTGCAGCGGCCTTTGGCGTCGCTGAACACGGCGTTTGCCACGGATGGTGTGCTGATCCATGTCTCCGGCAAAGCGCCGAAGCCGATCAGCCTGATCTATCGCCATGCGTCCGAGACATCCGACGCGATCCTGCACCATGTGGTGAAGATCGATTCCGGCGCAGAGCTGACGCTGCTGGAAAACGGTCCTGCTGCTGCGCGGTTCAACAAGTGCTTGGAAGTTGAGATCGCCGATGGCGGCGTGTTCCACCACATCCGTGCTCAGGGCCGCGACCACGAGCGCCGTGCTGCAACCGCGATTTTCACCCGTTTGGGTGAGGAATCGGTGTTCAAGTCGTTCACACTGACCGCCAATGGCGTTCTGACTCGCAACGAGTGTGTGATCGAACTGACCGGCGACAATGCGGTGGCCCACGTGGCCGGAGCCTGTGTCGGCGATGGCGATTTCCATCATGATGACACTGTGTTCATCACCCATGACGCCCTGAACTGCGAAAGCCGTCAGGTGTTCAAGAAGGTGCTGCGCAACGGGGCGACGGGCGTGTTCCAGGGCAAGATCCTTGTGAAGGAAGGCGCGCAGAAAACCGATGGCTATCAGATCAGCCAGTCGCTGCTGCTGGATGAGGACAGCCAGTTCCTCGCCAAGCCGGAGCTTGAGATCTACGCCGATGACGTGGCCTGTTCGCATGGCTCGACATCCGGTGCGATCGACGAGGACGGCCTGTTCTATCTGCGCTCGCGCGGGATCGAAGAGGGGCCGGCGACGGACCTTCTGACCATCGCCTTCCTTGCCGAAGCAGTGATGGAGATCGAGGACGAGTCGCTTCAGGAAGAGATCAACAGCCGCGTTGAGGCGTGGTTGACGCGGCGTCGCGGCTGATCTCGGGATGCCGTTTACGCAGGATATCGCGGCCACGTATCGGGGGCCGGGCAAGGTTGTGCGCAGACTGGCCGCCGCCGGACCGCGCGAGGACCGTGCCCTGGCCATCTTGATGGGGGCCTGCGTGATCCTGTTTGTGGCGCGCTGGCCTGCGCTGGCGCGTCAGGCGCATCTGGAAGGTCTTGAGCTTAACATGCTCTTGGGCGCGACATTGATGGCGACGGTGTTTCTCGCACCGCTGCTGATCTACACGCTGGCTTTTGTTGCGCATCTGATTGCCCGGGCAGTGGGCGGTAAGGGGCCATCGTACAACGCTCGGATCGCGCTGTTCTGGAGCCTTCTGGCTTCGTCGCCGCTGATTCTGCTCAATGGGCTGGTGGCGGGCTATATCGGTGCGGGGATTCAGCTGACCATCGTCGGGCTTATCTGGTTCTGCATTTTCATGTGGTTCTGGCTTGCCAGCATGCTTGCCCTCTATCGTGAGGGCGCGGCGTGACGTTGACCGGGTTCCTGCGGCTGGCGATCAACACCGTGACAGCACCGCGCGATGTAGCGCGGCTGCTTCTGGCGATGAACCTATCGTCGCAGGCGCTTTGGCTGGCCTTTGCGCTGGTGATTGTGCTGAACACGCTAATGTTCTCGGCCTCACTTCTGCTGGTGCCTGCGGGGGATATGTTTGGCCCGGTTCTGGCCAACCCGACAGTTTTCGGCGCGATGCTGGCGCTGTCGGTTGGTGCGCTGATCGTGGCGGTGACGCTGTGCGGAAAGCTGTTGGGGGGCGTGGCCGATTACCGGCACATCGCCATCCTTGTGATCTGGTTGCAGGCGTTGCGGGTACTGTTGCAAGCCGTGGTGGCCGTTGTCGGGCCTTTGAGCCTGTTTCTGTCGGGAGTTCTTGTCAGCGCCGGGTCGGTGATTGGCATCTGGATCTTCGTAAATTTTATCGATGTGGCACACGAGACAGACAGCCTGCTGCGCGCGGGAATGGTCTTGTTGTTCGCCGTAGTGGGGATGATGCTGGCGCTGAGTCTGATTTTCAGCGTTCTAGGCGTTCAGACCGGAGGGATACCTGGATATGTATGACGTCACCGAAATCCGCCGCGATTTCCCGATCCTGTCGCGCGAGGTGAATGGCAAGCCACTGGTTTATCTGGACAACGGAGCCAGTGCGCAGAAGCCCAAGGTGGTGATCGACGCGATTACCCGTGCCTATGCCGAGGAATACGCCAACGTCCATCGCGGGCTGCACTACCTGTCGAACCTCGCGACCGAGAAATACGAAAGCACACGCGGGATCATTGCCCGGTTCCTTGGGGTCAAGGACGAGGACGAGATCGTCATGAACACCGGAACCACGATGGGGATCAACACCGTTGCCTATGGTTGGGGTGTGCCGAACCTTAAGGCCGGAGACGAGATCATCCTGTCGGTGATGGAGCATCACGCCAATATCGTGCCCTGGCATTTCCTGCGCGAGCGACAGGGCGTGGTGATTAAGTGGGTCGATGTGGACAGCACCGGCCATCTGGACCCAGAGGCGGTGATCGCCGCGATGGGACCGAAGACAAAACTGGTCGCGGTCACGCATCTGTCAAACGTTCTGGGCACGGTGGTGGACGTGAAGACCATCTGTCAGGCGGCTCGTGAGCGCGGGATTGCGACACTCGTGGATGGGTCTCAGGCCGCCGTACACTTGCCCGTCAATGTCGAGGAGATCGGCTGCGATTTCTATCCCATCACCGGGCACAAGCTTTATGGTCCGTCCGGGTCCGGCGCGATTTACATGCGCAAAGAGCGGATGGCGGAAATGCAGCCCTTCGTGGGCGGTGGCGACATGATCCGCGAAGTTCACAAGGACGAGGTCATTTGGAATGACGCGCCGATGATGTTTGAGGCAGGCACGCCGGGTATCGTCCAACAGATCGGTCTTGGTGTGGCGCTGGAGTACATGATGGGGATCGGGATGGAGAACATCGCCGCCCATGAGAAAAAGCTGCGCGACTATGCGCGCGCACGTCTGGATGGCCTGAATTGGCTGCAAGTGCAGGGCACAACGCCTGACAAGGCGGCAATTTTCAGTTTCACACTGGATGGGGCTGCACATGCGCATGACATCTCGACCATTCTTGATAAGAAGGGCGTCGCGGTGCGGGCGGGGCAGCACTGCACCGGGCCGCTGATGGACCATCTGGGTCTGACTGCAACGTGTCGTGCGTCCTTCGGGATGTACAACACGGAAGAAGAAGTGGACAAACTCGTTGATGCGCTGGAACTGGCGCATGATCTATTTGCCTGAATTGGGGGGACAAAATGGCTAACCTATCGCTGCGCCGCGCGCGCACTATCATCCGCAAAACGCTTGAAGCGGGCCGCGCGGCTGAGATGAAACCGCTTTCGGTCATCGTGCTGGATGCGGGCGGTAATGTGCAGGCGTTCGAACGCGAAGACGGAGCAAGCCCCGGCCGGTTCCAGATTGCCCATGGCAAAGCCTATGGGTCGGTCATGCTGGGCATGGCAGGCACCGCGCAGAAGAACCGCGCTGAAGAGCAGGCCTATTTCATCACCGCTGCCGGTGCGGCGCTTGGTGGTCAGATGGTGCCAGTGCCGGGTGGTGTGCTGGTGCGCGATGCCAAGGGCAACGTGCTGGGGGCAGTTGGCGTAACTGGCGATACGTCGGATAATGACGCCGCAGCGGCCAAGGCAGGTATCGAATCTGTGGGTCTGACCGCGGAAATATAAGGAACAGCACCATGGCGCGGCCCGTCGTCGGCATTATCGGCAACCAGTACCTGATTAACGATCAGTACCCTGCTCATGCGGGCGGGTCGATGACCTCAGAGGCGGTTGCCAAAGTGTCGGAGTGTATGCCGCTTCTGGTGCCTGCGGACCCGCGGTTTCTGTCGGTCGAGGAGTTGCTTGCGGTGTGTGATGGGTTTCTGCTGACAGGCGGGCGCCCCAATGTGCATCCCGAGGAATATGGCGAGACCGCAACCGAGGCGCATGGCGCGTTCGATCGGGCACGCGATGCCATCACGCTGCCTTTGGTGCGGGCCTGTGTGGAGCGCGGCCAGCCGTTCCTTGGTATCTGTCGGGGCTTTCAGGAAGTGAACGTCGCCATGGGCGGCACGCTCTATCCTGAGATCCGGGATTTGCCGGGGCGGATGAACCACCGGATGCCACCCGATGGCACGCTGGAGGAAAAGTTCGCCCTGCGCCATGTCGTGACCTTGCAGGAAGGTGGTGTGTTCCACCGCCTGTTCGGGTCCAGAGAGGTGATGACCAACACGCTGCATGGGCAGGGGATCAAGACCCCCGGCGCGCGGATCGTGATCGAAGGATATGCGCCCGATGGCACGCCCGAGGCGACCTATGTGAAGGACGCACCGGGTTTTACCCTTTCGGTGCAATGGCATCCGGAATGGGACGCGGCCAATGACCCGGTGTCGAGGCCTCTGTTCCAGGCGTTCGGCAATGCGGTACGGGCCTGGGCGCAGGGTGAAGTGGTGGGCGGACACCGCGTCGGCGCGGTGTAAGTCTCCGTCGACGGAGACTCGCGCCTCAGGTCACCGCTTTGCGCTGCTTGAATTCGGGTGTGTCCCAGAGCCGGTCGCGCATGATCCGTGCAAGAATTTCAACCGCCTGATCCACATCCTCAAGGCTCAGATAAAGCGGTGTGAAGCCAAAGCGCATGATGTCGGGCGCGCGGAAATCGCCGATCACCTTATGTGCGATCAGCGCCTGCATCGCGGCGTAGCCTTCTTCGAATTTGAAACTGACCTGCGATCCGCGCTCTGCCGCATTGCGCGGGCTGGCGAGGGTCAGGTCTGGGCAGGTGGCCTCAACACCAGCGATGAACCGTTCCGACAGTTCGACCGACCGGGCGCGCAAGTCCTGTAGATCAACGTCGTCCCATACATCAAGCGCCGCATCCAACGCAGACATCTGCACAATAGGCGGTGTGCCCACCCGCATCCGGGAAATACCTGCGCCCGCCTTGTAGCCAAGGTCAAAGGCAAAGGGGCTGTCATGGCCCAGCCAGCCAGACAGCGCGGGCAGGGCCATATCGGCATGGCGGGGGGAAACGTAGATGAAGGCCGGCGCGCCGGGGCCGCCGTTGAGGTATTTGTAGGTGCAGCCAACCGCGAAATCGGCCTTTGCACCGGCAAGGTCCACAGGGATCGCACCTGCGGAATGGGCGAGATCCCAGACCGTGACGACGCCATTGGCGTGCGCTTTTTCAGTCAGCGCTGTCATGTCGTGTTTGCGGCCCGTGCGGTAATCGACCTCGGTGATGAGAGTGACAGCGATCTCGTCCGTGATCGCGGCCTCGACCTCTTCCGGGACGACGAGACGCAGTTCGTATTCCGGGCCGAGCAGTGAGATCAGTCCTTCGGCCATATAAAGGTCAGAGGGGAAGTTCCCGGTGTCCGACAGGATCACCCGGCGGTTGGGGTTCAGTTTCAAGGCCGCCGCCAAAGCCTGAAACACCTTGATCGACAGCGTGTCGCCCACCACCACATGGCCCGGTTCCGCGCCGATGAGCTGTCCGATCCGGTTGCCAAGCCGCGCGGGCATGTCCATCCAACCACAGGCGTTCCAGCCGGTGATCAGATGATCGCCCCATTCGTCGGTCACGGTCTGCGCCACGCGGTCAGCTGCGGATTTGGGCAATGGCCCCAAGGAGTTGCCGTCGAGATAAATCATCCCCTCGGGCAAATGAAACGCAGCGCGGGTGGCGGTGAAATCGGTCATGTCGTCCCTTTCCTAGGTCTTAAAGCTTGGTCCGCAGGTGCCAGAGATCGGGGAAGAGCTCAACATCGAGCATACGCTTGAGATAGGACACGCCGCCCGTTCCCCCGGTGCCGCGCTTCAGCCCGATCACCCGTTCGACTGTGGTCACGTGGTTGAAGCGCCAGCGGCGGAAATAATCCTCCAGATCGACCAGTTTTTCGGCCAGTTCGTAGAGATCCCAGTAGCGGCTCGGGTCGCGGTAGACCTTGGCCCAGGCGGCTTGCACAGCTTCGTTCGGCTTGTGCGGTTTCGTTCGGTCGCGGGCGACCACCTCATCCGGCAATTCCAAGGCTTGCGCCAACCGCACCAGGGCGCAGTCGTAAAGCGACGGCTTTTCCATCTCGGCTTTCAGGCGCGCGGTCAGGTCGGGCCGATGGGCATGGGGTTTGAGCATGGCCGGGTTGCGGTTGCCCAAGAGAAATTCGATCTCGCGGTATTGTGCGGACTGAAAGCCCGAGCTTTGGCCAAGGGTTTCCCGGAAGGTCGTGTAGTCGCTGGGCGTCATGGTGCGCAGCACGTCCCAAGCGGAATTAAGCTGTTCAAAGATGCGGGACACCCGTGACAGCATCTTAAAGGCGGGGCGAATATCTGCCCCCGACAGGGTCGTGCGAGCCGCGTGCAGTTCGTGCAGCGCCAAACGCATCCACAGTTCCGAAGTCTGGTGCTGCACGATGAACAGCAACTCGTCATGCGCGGTGCTGAGCGGGTGCTGGGCGCTCAGAACCGCGTCGAGGCCAAGATAGTCGGTGTAAGACATGCGCCCGTCGAACGACATCTGCGCGCCGTCGCGGGCGGGATCGTAGGGATCGCTCAAAACTCACCTCCTGCGATCTGGATCGCCTGGCCGTTGACGCTGCCCGAGTTGGGCGCGCAGAGCCAGAGCGCGGCCTCGGCCACTTCCTCTGGCGCGATCAGGCGACCGTGCGGGTTTGCGCCAACCATCACGGCTCTTGCCTCGTCCTCGCTCATGCCGGTGCGGGCCATGATCCGGTCGATGTTCTGCGGGACGATGTCCGTGTCGACATAGGCCGGGCAGATCGCGTTGAACGTGTAGGGTTTGCCAAGGTAGTCGGCGGCCAGCCCGCGGATCAGGCCGACCATCGCGTGTTTCGACGCGGTGTAGCAGGGCGCGCCCTTGAGGCCCCGCAGCCCGGCGATGGAGCTGATGGCGATCACGCGGCCCCAGTCGGTCTGGTGCATGGATTTCAGGCCTTCGCGGATCGTGAGGAACGTCCCGTCAAGATTGGTCGCCATCATGTTGCGCCAGAACGCCATGTCCATTTTGTGCAACGCGCGGCCTTCGGCAATCCCGGCATTTGCGACGCAGATCTGCACGGGCCCGCGCGCGGCAACCGCCCCGGCGATGCCTTCGACGACCGACGCTTCGTCCTGCACATCCATTACCAGCGCGTGCAGCCCGTTTTTGGCAGCAGCCGCTTCCAGAACGTCAGCGCGGCGTCCGGTGATCGTCACCTCGGCGCCTGCGTCGCGCAAGGCAATGGCAATGGCGAGGCCGATTCCCGTTCCGCCGCCTGTGACCAATGCGTGTTTGCCAGTCAGTGTCATATCGCCTCCCAAAACATTTTGGCCTGACCGTATAGGTCTTACCGCCAGTGGCAAGATGGCCCACCTGCGAGGGCTTGCTTTTCCAATTCAGTTTCGTGAATGTGTTTCTGACCACAGGAGGAGCGTCATGCGTATCATATTCAGTATCGCCGTTCTTGGCATGGCTCAAATGGCCGCCGCCAGCGAAGATATCGCCGATAAATACCCACAGTCGGAACTCTACGACAAACCTGTCGAGGTGATCCCGCATGTCTTTTCTGCGATTGGTGCCACGGCCCCACCGACCTATGAAAATTCAGGCCACAACAATAACCTGAGCTTTGTCCTGACGGGCGACGGTGTGGTTGTGATCAATGGGGGTGCTTCGGCCCGTCTGGCCAAGGCGCTGCATGACGAGATCAAGGCGGTCACTGACCAGCCGGTGAAACTGGTGATCAACGAAAACGGTCAGGGTCACGCGATGCTCGGCAATTCCTATTGGGCGGAGCAGGGTGTCGATGTCCTTGCCCATGAGGATGCCATTGCCGAGGTGGAAGAGAACGGTGATTTCATCCTTCAGGGCATGCAGCGTTACAACCGCGACAAAGCCGAAGGCACCACGGTATTCGTGCCGAACCTGAGTTTTTCCGACAAACACGTGGTCGAGATGGGTGACGTGACGCTGGAGGTGCTGCATCTTGGTCCGGCGCACGATCCAGGCGACACGCAGGTGTGGATTCCGCAGTGGGGCATCGTGATCGCGGGCGACATCGCGTTCCATGAACGTATGCCGCCGATCTTTCCGGAAACCGATACGGATGCGTGGATCGAGACCTTTGATGGCCCCTTCACCGCGCTTGGCGCGACTTATGTGATCCCCGGCCACGGTCACCCGACGAACATGGCGCAGGTGACGCGTTATACCTCGGATTACATCAAGGATTTGCGTGCCAAGATCGGCGCGCATATCGACGAGGGCGGTGATTTGGCTGGAGCCTATTACGTGGATCAGTCGAACTGGGCGCATCTGGACACGTTCGAGGAACTGGCGACCAAGAACGCGGGGCGCGTCTTCGAAGAGATGGAATGGGAGTGACCCACCACACTGGTTATTGACTGGTGAATCAATAACCCCCAGTGTCGCGCTAAACGCGTGGCAGTGGGGGGCTTATGCAGCCGAATATCCTGATTCTGATGGTGGACCAGTTGAACGGAACTTTGTTCCCCGACGGTCCGGCAGATTGGCTTCATGCCCCGAACCTTAAGAAGCTGGCGGCGCGCTCTACCCGATTTCAGAACGCCTATACCGCGAGCCCGCTTTGCGCACCGGGGCGGGCGAGTTTCATGTCTGGCCAGTTGCCCTCGGCAACAGGGGTCTATGACAATGCCGCTGAATTCCCGTCCTCCATCCCGACCTACGCGCATCACTTGCGTCGCGCAGGGTATTACACCGCGCTTTCGGGCAAGATGCATTTTGTTGGCCCCGACCAGTTGCACGGGTTTGAAGCGCGCCTGACCACCGACATTTACCCGGCCGATTTTGGTTGGACGCCCGACTACCGCAAGCCGGGGGAGCGCATCGATTGGTGGTATCACAACATGGGTTCTGTCACGGGCGCGGGGGTGGCCGAGATCACCAACCAGCTCGAATACGACGACGAGGTGGCCTACCAGGCCAAGCTGGCGCTGTACGATCTGGCGCGGCGCAAGGATGACCGCCCGTGGTGCCTGACGGCGAGCTTCACCCATCCGCACGACCCCTACGTAGCGCGACGGAAATACTGGGATCTCTACGAAAACTGCGAGCACCTGCTGCCCGAAATCCCGGCGATGGCTTACGAAGATCACGATCCGCACGCCAGGCGGATCTTCGACGCCAATGACTGGCGCAATTTCGACATCACCGAAGACGACATCCGCCGGTCCCGCCGCGCCTATTTCGCCAATATCTCCTATCTCGACGACAAGATTGGCGAGATCCTGCAAGTGCTCGAGGACACGCAGCAGGAGGCGATCATCCTCTTAGTGTCCGATCACGGCGATATGCTGGGCGAGCGCGGGTTGTGGTTCAAGATGTGCTTCTACGAAGGCTCGTCGCGGGTGCCGCTGATGATCTCGGCGCCGGAAATGGCGGTCGGCCTTGTCACCGATCCGGTTTCAACCATCGACGTCTGCCCGACGCTCTGCGCGCTGGCGGGGGTCAGCATGGACGAGGTCATGCCGTGGACGACAGGGGAATCGCTTGTGCCCTTGGGGCAGGGCGGAGAACGCACCAGCCCGGTGGCGATGGAATATGCGGCCGAGGCGTCTTATGCGCCGCTTGTGTCGTTGCGCTATGGCAAGTGGAAATATAATCGCTGCTCCCTCGACCCCGATCAGCTCTTCGATCTGGAGGACGATCCGCACGAATTGACCAATCTGGCGGACCACCCAGACCATCAGGGCACAGTGCAGACGTTGCGCGCAAAGTCCGAGGCCCGTTGGGACCTGGCACGGTTCGATGCCGATGTGCGGGCCTCTCAGGCGAAACGTTGGGTGGTCTATGAGGCGTTGCGGCAGGGCGGGTACTACCCGTGGGATTACCAGCCCCTGCGCGATGCGTCAGAGCGGTTCATGCGCAACCACATGGATCTCAACGTGCTTGAGGAAAGCCAGCGCTTCCCGCGCGGGGAATGATTAACCTTTCTTAACGCATTCCATTGTTTGGCCATGTTTGGCTGCGCATATTCATGGAATGTTAAGGATTGCGTTTTTCACCACCCTGATCGCGTTGGGCGGCATCGCCCATGCGGGACCTGACGGTCCGATCCGCGTTGTCGATGGCGATACGTTCAAGGTTGCCGGAACCACGGTGCGCCTGCACGCGATCGACGCCCCCGAGACCGACCAGATGTGCGGCGATGCCAACAGCCCGGCCTGGGCCTGTGGCGCGTGGGTTCAGGCCGAAACCCGCGAGCTGTTCGAAGGGCGGATGGCGCGATGCACTGCCATGAATACAGATCAGTATGGGCGCACTGTCGCCAAATGCAGTGTCGATGGTCAGGATGTCGGGGAACGCTTGGTCAGCGACGGTCTTGCCTTCGCTTATCGGCAATACGGAATGGACTACGACCTTGCGGAAAAGGGTGCCGCAATAAACAGGCGTGGGCTTCATTCCACGGGTGTGATGTCTCCGGCGGCGTTCCGTTCGGCGCAGAGGGCGCAGACGCGCTCCGCGACTCAAGTACGGGATACCGGCGCGAAAACCGTAACGGTGAACCGCGAGAAACCAGCCAAGAAAGGCTGGCTGCCGAACATGTTGAACCCCGGTTGCAAGATCAAAGGCAACATCAGCTTGAGCAAAGGCGAGCGGATTTATCACGTTCCAGGACAGAAATATTACGCTGAGACCCGTATCTCACCGACGAAGGGGGAACGCTGGTTTTGCTCTGAAGCTGAGGCGCGCGCGGCCGGTTGGAGAAAAGCAAGAAACTGACTCCAGTTTGATCCGCGTCAAAGTGAAAGATGCACCTCTCTGACATCTTGGAGGAAAGACATCAGAAGAGGAGTAAATCCATGTCGCATACACCGCACGAACTTGCCGAGGAATTCCCGGATCAGGTCGAGAAAATGAGCGCTCTGAAGCAGTCGGATGCACATTTTGCCAAGCTGTTCGACGCTTACCACGAGGTCAATCGCACCGTGCACCGGGCCGAAATCAATGTGGAGCCGATGGATAACCTTGCCGAAACCGAACTGCGCAAGAAGCGTGGCGCGCTCAAGGACGAGATCTGGAACTACCTTCAGAAATGATCAATCCAGCAGGGCGGTGACCGCTTCGATCACCTGCCGCGACATTGGCCGCGCGTTCGACCCGAACGTCGCGGCCACACTGCCATCTGGGGCTATCAGCACTTTGTTGAAATTCCAGCGCGGGGCAAAACCCGCCTCAGCCTCTAGCCATTTGTAGAAGGGGTGAGCAGTCTCACCCCGGACTGACGTGATGGTAGTCATCGGGAAATCCAGCGCGAAATTCACCTCGCAGAAATCCTTGACCGCTTCGTCGGTCGCAAGCTCCTGTTTGAAGTCTTTGGACGGCACCGCCATCACAACCAGACCCTGGTCGCGGTAAGTGTCGTATAGGGTTTGCAGGCCGTCATATTGCGGCGTGTACCCACAGCGAGACGCAGTGTTGACCACCAGAACCGGTTGGCCGCGCCAATCCGCAAGGTCAATCTCTCCGCCGTCAATGGATGGGAAGATGAAGCTGGACATCGCCGCCTGTGCCAGCGAGGCGCAGAGGACAAAAAGGGCTGTGAGTATCAGACGCATGAGTATCTCCTTGACCGCATAGCTAGGCGCTGCGACGGCAAAGGAAAGGCTCAGAGCTTGCGGAACACCATGACAAGCCCGCGATCCTGCGCGTGATCGTGATCGGCATTCTCGTAGATGGGAATGTCGTGAAACGTGACGGGGGAAATCAGCTTATGCGCCACCATCAGAGCCAGACGGGAGCCGAAGCCTGCGCCGTCGAAGACCGGGGGGATGACGCCGCAGGCAAAGACAGCCCCGGGTTTGGCAACGCGCATGAGTTCAGGGAAAACCTCTGGCCCGACATGGCCATGGGTGAAGGTGCCGCTGGAGACAAAGCCGCCATAGGTCTCATCCGCCATCGGCAGTGTCTTGGTGAGATCGGCGCAGATGCGGTTGCGGTAAAGACATTTGGACGCCGCCTCATCCAACATGGCCTGCGAGATGTCGATTCCGTCGACCACGCGACCCGCCAGGTTTTCGGCAAGCAGTCCAGTACCCGCGCCGATGTCGAGTACGGGGTCGTTTTCCGTCGACTCGGATAGAAAAACTCGCGCCACTTCGCGCGGAGCGATATAGCCATGGCTTTCGCTGAAACTGCTGTCATAGCTCTTGGCCCAATCATCATACAGCGCGCGGGCGTCGGACGCCCCCTTGATGCTGTAGGCGCGTTCGAGATTGTGATCGGACATGACGGCTCCCTCTTGAATGTCGTCAGGATGGCGGCCTGGGGCGCGGGCCACAAGTCCCTTGCAGGGATGTCTGCACAGCCCCATACTTGTTGGGTCGCTTGAACAGGAGAGGGTCATGGCCGGCGGATGGGCGCGCGACGGCGCGGTGCAGGAACAGATTGATGCCTCGATTGCGGACGAACTTGCCCGCATGAAAGCGCGAAAAGCGCCTCAGGGAGAGAGCCTGACCCATTGCGCGGAATGTGACGAGCCGATCCCGGAGAAAAGACGGATCGCCCTGCCGGGCGTGAAGCTCTGCATCGACTGCCAGCAGGAGCGGGACAGCGCGTACCACGTGCGCGGCGGCATCAATCGGCGCGGATCGAAAGACAGCCAGTTGAAATAAGCGGTGCGGGCTGGCGCCCGCGCTGGATATCTCGCCTGCGGCTCGGGTTTTGGCGAGAGTGGCAGCCTTCCGCGTTTAACCAATGTTAAGGTTAATGCGCCGCATGGCGCCTGCATATTTATTGAAAAGAAGAAGCAGGGAACGGTGTGCATCCCCTGCTTCTCCTTTTTCCAAATATGCAAACGCAACGCCGTCAGAGGCGTCACGTCAGAGGCTCAACCCTCCATAGCCTCCAACTCGTCAATGAAGCCCGAGATCATGTCGAGACCCTTGTCCCAGAACTTCGGATCGCTCGCATCAAGGCCGAAAGGCGCGAGCAGGTCCTTGTGGTGCTTCGACCCGCCCGCCTTGAGCATGTCGAAATACTTGTCCTGGAACCCGTCGGGGTTTTCTTCGTAGACCGCGTAAAGCGCATTCACCAACCCGTCGCCGAAGGCATAGGCGTAGACGTAAAAGGGTGAGTGTACGAAATGGGGGATATAGGCCCAGAAGGTCTCGTATCCCTCCATGAACTCGAATGCCGGTCCAAGGGATTCGGCCTGAACCGACATCCAGAGTGCGTTGATGTCATCGGGGGTGAGTTCGCCACCCCGGCGCGCCTCGTGCAGTTTGCATTCGAAATCATAGAAGGCGATCTGGCGCACCACTGTGTTGATCATGTCTTCGACCTTGCCCGCGAGCAGTACCTTCTTCTCGGCATCGTCCTCGGCGTTGTCGAGCATTCGGCGGAAGGTGAGCATTTCACCGAAGACGGAGGCGGTTTCAGCAAGGGTCAACGGGGTGGAGGCCAGCATTTCACCCTGTTCTGCAGCAAGCACCTGATGCACGCCGTGTCCAAGCTCATGTGCAAGGGTCATCACGTCGCGCGGTTTGCCGAGGTAATTGAGCATCACGTAGGGATGTACCGTCGTCACCGTGGGGTGGGCAAAGGCTCCGGGGGCCTTCCCAGGTTTCACGGCGGCGTCGATCCAGCCATCGGTGAAAAAAGGCTTTGCAATCTCACCCATGCGAGGGTCGAAGGCGCTATAGGCCGACATCACGGTCTCGGTCGCTTCGTCCCAGTTGACGGTACGGGTGGTTTCCATCGGCAGAGGTGCGTTGCGGTCCCAGACCTGCACGGAGTCGAGGCCGAGCCATTTGCGCTTGAGTTCGTAATAGCGGTGGCTGAGCTTGGGGTAGGCGGCGACCACGGCGTTGCGCAGGGCTTCAACCACTTCGGGTTCGACATCGTTGCTGAGGTGGCGTCCGGTCTGGGCCGTGGGCATACCGCGCCAACGGTCCATGATTTCTTTCTCTTTCGCCTGCGTGTTGTGGACACGGGCGAAGATCTTGATGTTCTCGGCAAAGACAGCGGCCAGTTCATGGGCGGCGGCTTCGCGTTTGCTGCGGTCCTGTTCTGTGAGCAGGTTCAGCGTGCCTTCGATGTTGAGCGGCTCACCATCGACTTCGAATTCCAGCCCCGCGATGGTTTCGTCGAACAGGCGTTCCCAGGCATCCCCAACGACGCCGAGGTCGTGCAGGAATTTCTCCATCTCGTCGGACAGTTGGTAAGGCTTCATCGCGCGGATGCGGCGGATGGCGGGCTTGTAGCGGGCGAGGTCGACGTTGGCGTCGAAGAGTCCGTCGATTTTCGCGTCGTCGATCCGGTTCAACTCCAACGTGAAGAAGACCAGCGGCGTGGTGTAGTTGGTGATTTTTTCCTGATGGTCGGACAGGAATTTAGCGCGCTGGGCGTCGGTTGTCAGCTGGTAGTAGCGCAGACCGGCATAGGACATGATGCGGCCCGCGATGTTCTCGATCTTCTCGTGACGGTGGATCGCGGTGAGGAACTCTTCGGCGGAAAGGCTCGCCAGCTTGCCTTCGTAATCGGCGGCAAAGCTTTTGCAGGCGTCCTCAAGCCAGTCGAGATCGCGCTTCAGTTCAGCGGCGTCATCGGACGCATAGAGGTCTGACAGATCCCATTCCGGCAGGTTCCCCAGATCTTTGCTGCCGCTCTGGGCGTTGGCGTCATAGGTCGGGATGGGGGTGCGCAGCATAGGGAGTCTCCTGTTCTTTGTTGCTGTGGAACCTGTGCCGCGCGGGCGGAAGGTTCAAGGGGCAAAGCCATAGAGGATTGAATGAACGATCACGCCGCGTGTGCAGCCCAACTGCCCAAGGTGGGTGCGGTAGCGATCAAGCCATGTGTCTAGCGTGCCAGGCGGTGGGTTTTCCACGCGACCCTCCCACAGAGCGAAATCGTCCCCGATCAGGTGCACATGTGCGTCGCACGCCCCGTCCGGCAGGGACGCGCTGGGCGGGGTGATCGTCAAAGGTGGCGCGGCGGCGGTGGGCTTATCCATAGGTTTCCAGCAGGTCTTTCAGGTCGTCGAGCGTGTTGGCCTCTTGCAGCGGCTTATCATGCCGCCAGCGGGACATGCGAGGGAAGCGCAGGGCGATGCCGGATTTATGGCGCGGGGAGGCGTGGATGCCTTCGAAGGCGATCTCGAACACGTGGTGTGGTGTCACTTGGCGGACGGGGCCAAAGCGCTGCTGGGTGTTCTTGCGCACCCAAGCGGTGATCTTGCGGAATTCCTCGTCGGTGAGGCCGGAATAGGCTTTGGTGAAGGGCACCAGATCGTTGCCGTCCCAAACCGCGAAGGTGAAGTCGGTAAAGAGGTTGGCGCGGCGACCGTGGCCTTGCTGGGCATAGATCATCACCGCATCGACCGTGAGCGGATCGAGTTTCCACTTCCACCAATCGCCTTTCTTGCGGCCTGCGAGGTAGGGGCTGTCCTTGCGTTTGAGCATCAGCCCCTCAGCCCGATTGTCGCGCGCGGTGGCGCGGGTATGGGCGAGGGTCTCCCACGTGTCCAACGGTAAGGGCGGCGCAACTTTGACGGGGGCGTCCTCGGGCAGGTCTTGCAGCAGCGCATCCATGCGCGCACGGCGGTCCTGCAGGGGCAGGTTGCGCAGATCCTGACCCTCGTGTTCAAGCAGATCATAGGCGAGCAGGATCACCGGCGCGTCCTTGAGCAGCTTTTTCGGCACGGTCTTGCGCCCGATGCGGGCTTGTAGGGTGTTGAAGGGAAAGGGCTGGGTGCCATCCCACGCGACGATCTCGCCGTCGAGAACTATACCATCTGATAAAAAATCTGTCAGACGGGCGAATTCGGGAAAGCGGTCGGTCATCAGCTCTTCGCCACGCGACCAGACGTGGTGGGTTCCGTTGCGCAGGATCACCTGTCCCCGGATGCCGTCCCATTTCCATTCGGCCTGCCATGTGTCGGGCTCACCCAGCGCGACGGGATCGTCCTCCAACTGGTAGGCGAGGTAGAACGGGTAGGGGCGGCTTTCATCGGCCTCGGCGTCGTCGGCTTCGATCAGCGCGTGATAACTGGTGGTCTCCGGCGTCCAGCCGCCCATGAGGCGGTGGGCGAGGCTGGCCTCTTCCTGATTGGTGGCCTGCGCCAATGCGCGGGTCATCAGCTTCTGGCTGACGCCGATGCGAAAGCCGCCGGTGATCAGCTTGTTGAAGAGGAACCGCTCGGTCGGATCGAGTTGATCCCACGCATCAAGGATACGCGCCTTGCGCGCATCGATGTCGAGCGCGGCGAGAGACTTCAGCTCTGTGATCCAATGGGTCAGGGACAGATCGCTGATCCGGTTGGGCGGTGGCAGGGTGAGGGCGATGGTCTCGGCCAGATCGCCGACAATTGGATAACTTTCCTCAAGCAGCCAAAGCGGGATGCCGCCCACCTCGGCGGCCCATTCGCGCAGTTGGGTTGTGGTCACGGCGCGTTTGGGGCGGCGGCCCGAGAAAAGCGCGATGGTCCAGAGCTTGTCGTCGTCACTGGCGGTGCGGAAGAACTCGGCCAGCGCCTTGGTCTTGAGGCTGGTCTTGGTGGTTTGGTCAATGGCAGTGAAGAGCGCAGCAAAATCCTTCAAAAGGCGGTCTCCCGCAGGAACGTGCCCAGTTGGTGAAGAGCTTCATCCGCCGCGCGAGAGCGACCTGCGTGAAGGTGCCAGACATGGGCCAGCCCCGGCCAGAGGTCGAGGGTCACGTTGCCCATCACTTGTTCAAGGCGTTTGGCGTCCTGCGCGAGCGCCTCTTCGGTTGCGGCTTGGATCATCGTAGGTGGCAGGCCGCTCAGGTCGCCCAGCAGGGGGGACACGGACGGATCAGCAGGGTCGATGCCGGGCAAATAGCTGGACAGCGTACGGCGAGGCCATTCGGCTGGGATCAGCATTTCATCGACGGCACCATCGAAGCGGTCGGCGACGTCACCGGATAGATCGGCAATCGGGGCGATCAATCCAAGGGCCTTGGGTTGTACGGCCCCGCTATCACGCGCGTGTTGCGCCACTTGCAGGGCAAGGCAGCCGCCAGCGCTGTCGCCGCATACCGCTGCTGGCGGTGTTCCGTCAGCGACAAGTCGGTCATAGGCCTGAATCGCATCGTCGCGGGCGGCGGGGAATGGGTGCTCCGGCGCAAGGCGATAGCGTATGGCGACGGCGCGCATACCTGCCGCGCGCGCCAGATGCGCCACCAGAGCGGCGTGGGTGCGCGGGCTGCCGATGGTGAAGCCGCCGCCATGTATGTACATCAGCACCGGAGCAGTTGACCCGACCTCGGGCGGAGTGAACCAGAGTGCGCCATGATTGTCTTCCACTGGCGACATGTCACGTGGGATGAACCCGCCAAGCGGGCCTGTGAGGGCAAAAATGCGGCGCAGCAGCGGCTGCGCCGCAACAAAGCGCAGGGTGGGCCGTTCGACGTTTCGGGCCTGCCAGCGAAAGAAGCGGTCCGCAGGGGTGAGTGAGGTCATGCCGCGTCTCCGATTGCGGTCTCGGTATCGTCTTCATCGGTGCCAAATTCGGTTTTCAACACCTGTGCATTGTAGCCTTGTGTGTTCAGCCAGCGCGCGAAGATATCCGTGTAACCATGTGTTGCATATATATTTTCCGCGCCTGTTTGCTTGATGGCCTGCATCAATCCGTCCCAATCGGCATGGTCGGAAATCACAAAGCCCCGGTCAGCGGCGCGGCGGCGGCGGACACCGCGAAGTCGCATCCAGCCTGAGGCGAAGGCGGTTGAGGATGGCCCGAACCGCCGCGCCCATTGCGACCCAAGGGCCGAGGGCGGCGCGATGACAAGTGCGCCCGGGTGTTGCTTGGCGTTGAGGTTGGGCGTGACGTGGATCGTGTCGGGTAAGGAATAGCCCTGTTGCCGGAGCACCGCGTTTGTGTTCTCGACTGCGCCGTGGGTGAGAATAGGCGCGATCTGAGGGTCGACCATCGCTAGGAGCCGTTGTGCTTTGCCGAGCGAATAGGCGCCGAGGATCGAGCTCTTGCCCTGCGCTGCGTTCTGCGCCCACCATGCGTTGAGGTCGCGGGCGACCTCTGCCTGATCGTCCCATTTGAACACCGGTAGACCGAAGGTGCATTCGGTTATGAAGCTGTGGCATTTAACGGGTTCGAAAGCCTCCGAAATGCCGTCTGCTACGATTTTGTAATCCCCGGAGGCGACCCAGATTTCCCCTGCGACTTCGACCCGGATTTGCGCGGAGCCGGGCAGATGGCCTGCGGGGTGAAACGACACCAGCGCATCGCCGATTTTGCGGACTTCGCCGTACTTAACGGTTTCTACAGAAATATCGCCCAACCTGTGGCGCATGACCGGTGCGCAGGCGTCGGTGCAGAGGTAGCTTCGGTGTCCGGGGCGCGCGTGATCGGCATGGCCGTGGGTGATCAAGGCGCGGTTCACTGGGCGCCACGGGTCAATATAGAAATCTCCGGCGGGGCAGTAGATGCCGCGATCGGTAAAACTGAGGACATTGTTCAACATGAGTTAAAATATAGACGGCGCGCATGATATCGCCAGAGGCTTGCCAAGTTGCCGACGCCACGTAGGGTGGCGGGATCAGACCATCGGGAGGCACGTCATGCAAATCGCCAGTTTCCGTCAGCGGCTGTTGTCGCGCGTGCCTTTGGCGGGCACCTTCCTGAAGACGCCCGCGTTGCAACTGATCGAAGTGCTGTCGCAGTCGGAGCTGGATTTTGTCTGCCTTGACGCGGAACACGCGCCGTTTGACCGCAGCGCTATCGACGCCTGTTGTGCAATGGGGCGGGCGCTGGACTTCCCGGTGCTGGTTCGGACCGGGGATGGATCGGCGCGTGAGATCCTTCAGGCGCAGGAATGGTCAGCTTACGGGATGAGTTGTTTTTTCATCTCGTCGGAACACGCGTGGATGCGCGCCGGTGCCACGGCCGAGGCGCGTGGCGTGCATGATATCGGCAAGATCGAGCCTTAACGCTTTCGCGCGTGATCCCTAGGCCTTGAAGCTAGAGAACAGCGAAATAGCAGAGCCGGTGACTTGGCGCCGGGTGTTTGGGCCTTCCATCAGCACTTCGTGTTCTGCGCCATCGACCAAGAGCAGCTTGCCGCCTTTCCAGTTGGTCATACGATCCCGGATGGCCTTGGTTTCGACGATGCGCTCATTGGAGCCGACGAAACAGAGGGCGGGCAGGGCCGGTGACGGCATTTCGGCCAGTGCGGTGCATTCTTCAAGTGCGGACATGAGCCAGTTGTAAGAGGGGCCGCCCAAGCCGAATTGCGGCTCGGCAAGCACTTGGTTGCGCATGTAGTCGAACATCTCGGGATCAGATGTCAGGAGATTGTTCTCAAACGGTTCGGTCGCAATATAGCTCTTGATCGTCGTGCCGGGCGCCAGGCGATGCCCCTGTCCCAACGCGGTCGCCAGCCGGGGCAGCAACCACGCGACGGGGCGCAGGTAACCGGCCATCTTTATGCCCCACATCGGGCCGGAGAACATGGCGGCCGCCATGTCGCTGCCTTGCATGAGCGCGCGCAGGCCAATGCACCCGCCCATGGAATGCGCCACCATGTGCCAGGGTTTGGGGAGGTCAGCTTTGCGGGCGAAGGCACAGACCGCTGCCCAGTCTTTCTGGAAGTCGATGAATCGCTCGACATGGCCGACCATCGGGTTTGCCCCAAGCCTGTCAGCCAAACCCTGGCCGCGCCAGTCAATCGTCAGTACGTCGAAACCGGCCTGCGCGAAATCCTGCGCCGTGCGGCCGTATTTCTCGATGTATTCGGTGCGTCCGGGCAGGATGAACACCGTGCCCTTGCTGTCCGCCGCAGCCGCGTGCGCCACGCGGATACGCACCCCGTCAGAGGTGCGCAGCCAATATGCCTGAGTATCCGGACCTTCGGCCAGATCGTGGCGGTATGGCGCGGGTTCGGCCATCAAGCGAGCGTGGCGGCCAGCTTCATTGCCATACCCATGTCGCCGTCGATGGTCAGGCGGCCGGACATGAAGGCCGAGGTCGGATTGAGCGAGCCGTCGAAGATTTCCTGATAGGTGTCGGCATCGGCATTGAAGGTCACATCCGCATCCGTCGTACCTTCGCGCGCGCCGTCACCATCGACAACCATGCTGCCTTCGCCTTCGATATTGAACTGTGCGGTGCCTTCAATGCCGCCACCCGCCAGCTTTTCGTTCATGGCGGCAACGGCCTGTGTCACAACATCGCTCATACGCTCATCTCCTTGTGATCGCGTTCTGATCTGCGGGGCTGGCAATCTACTAGCCCCACGCTAAACTCAGAATTGGTTATGAGGTTCACAATGCGCAAACACAAATCTGCCGTTGCGGCATTTCTTTTGTCCGTCTGTGTGATGCTGGATCCGGTTGCAGCACAAGAAACCGCAACGCCCGATTTGTTGGACCAGTTGGCGCAGGCCGAAGATGAGCGTGCTGCGGACCGTCTGGAACGGCAAGTTCGGCAGGAATGGTCGAAATCAGGATCCGCCGCGATGGACCTGCTGCTCAAGCGCGGACAGGACGCGCTGGATGTCGACGATATCGACGCCGCTCTCGACCATCTGACCGCTTTGACCGACCATGCGCCGAACTTTGCCGAAGGCTGGCACACGTTGGCGCTGGCCTATTATCGCGCAGATCAGTTCGGTCCGGCGGCGGATGCGCTGGAGCGGACATTGGCTCTGAACCCGGTGCATTTCGGAGCATTGCGCGGGCTGGGCGCGATATTAGAACAGGTCGACAAACCCCATCTTGCGTATGACGCCTATTCGCGGGTACTCACCCTCAGGCCGCATGATTCCGAAGTGATCGACGCGTTGGAGCGGCTGGAGCGGCAGGTGAACGGGCAGACGCTCTGATCACGTGACGTCGAGCAGGACGGCAAAGGACGTCAACATGGCCGGACATGCGCGGGTTGCGGCCATTCTTGGCCCGACCAACACAGGCAAAACACATTACGCCATTGAACGAATGCTGGGCTATCGCACCGGCATGATCGGCTTGCCACTGCGCCTTTTGGCACGCGAGGTCTATGACAAGATCGTCGCGGCGCGCGGGCCGTCCGTCGTGGCGTTGGTTACGGGCGAAGAGCGCATCGTGCCGCCGCGCGCGCAATATTGGGTGTGCACGGTCGAGGCGATGCCCGAAGGCATGGGCTGCGATTTTGTCGGAATCGACGAGATTCAGCTCTGTGCCGATCCCGAGCGGGGCCATGTCTTCACCGACCGCCTGTTGCGCATGCGCGGCTTGCAGGAAACGCTTTTCATGGGCTCGGACACGATGCGTGGTCCGATTGCGGCGCTGGTGCCCGGCGTCGAGTTCGTGCGCCGTGAGCGGATGAGTCAGCTGTCCTACACCGGATCGAAAAAGATCAGCCGCCTGCAGCCGCGCACAGCCATCGTCGGGTTCTCGGTAGAAAACGTCTACGCGATTGCCGAACTGCTGCGCCGTCAGAAGGGTGGGGCTGCCGTGGTGATGGGAGCACTGTCGCCCCGGACGCGGAATGCGCAGGTCGACCTTTATCAAAACGGTGAGGTCGATTTCCTTGTTGCCACCGATGCTATCGGGATGGGGCTTAACCTCGACATCAACCATGTGGCGTTTTCCTCGCTGACCAAGTTCGACGGTCGGAGGATGCGGCCTTTGATGCCGAATGAACTGGCGCAGATCGCGGGGCGTGCCGGTCGTGGCATGTCGCATGGCACGTTCGGTGTGACTGGTGAGGCAGGTCCGATTGCCGATGAGGTGGCCGAGGCGATCTGCAACCATCGCTTTACACCGCTCAAGAAGCTGAACTGGCGGAATGCCGACCTGCGGTTCGGCAGTGTCGATGCGTTGATCGCATCGCTTGAGGAAAGCCCGAAAGACGAATTGCTGGTGAAGGCACGCGAGGCGGACGATCTTCAAGCACTCAAGGCGCTAAGCGCTGTTGCCGAGGTGCGCGCGCGCGCCTCTGATCCGAAGTCCGTGCAGCTCTTGTGGGATGTTTGTCGAATCCCCGATTTTCGGGGCATTAGCCATGCGGAACATGCGGGCCTTTTGGAAGTAATCTACGGACACTTGCATCAGCGCGGCGCAATCCCTGATGACTTTCTCGGACGTCAGGTCAATCGGATCGATCGGACCGATGGCGACATTGACACGCTGTCAAAACGATTGGCGTATATCCGCACATGGACCTATGTCGCGCAGCGGAAAGCATGGGTTCATGACGAAAGCCATTGGCGCGACCTGACGCGCGCTGTAGAAGACCGACTGTCGGACGCGCTGCACGAGCGCCTGACCCAAAGATTTGTTGACCGGCGCACATCCGTGCTTTTGCGGCGGTTGAAACAGAAGGAGGCCCTCTTGGCCGAAGTGAATGACAAAGGTGAAGTCACCGTCGAAGGCGAATTCGTTGGCAGGCTTGAGGGGTTCCGGTTCCGCCAGGACAAGGATGCAACCGGACAGGAAGCCAAGACGCTGAAGACCGCGTCGATGCAGGCGCTTGCGCCGCATTTCCACTTGCGCGCGGATCGGTTCTACAACGCGCCCGACACCGAGATGGATTTCACCGAGCAGGGTGGTCTCATGTGGGGCGATCAGGCGGTGGGCAAGCTGACCGCCGGCGACGATCCTCTGAAGCCGCGCGTGGTGGCATTCGTCGATGAAGAAGCCGGGCCCGATGTCGCGGGCAAGGTACAGCGTCGTTTGCAGCATTTCATCGACCGCAAGATTTCCGCGCTGTTTGAGCCGCTGATCAACCTTCAGAAAGACGAAACCCTGAACGGTCTTGCGCGGGGCGTTGCCTTCCGCATGGTAGAGGCGATGGGCATCCTGACGCGCGCCGATGTTGCTGATGATGTCAAGGCGCTGGATCAGGACGCGCGTGGATTGCTGCGCAAGCACGGCATCCGCTTTGGTCAGTTCACGATCTTCATGCCGCTTCTGCTCAAGCCCGCGCCGACGCGGTTGCGTTTGGTATTGTGGAGCCTGTCGAAGAACCTTGATGTGTTCCCTGAAGCGCCGCCTCCGGGGTTGGTGACGGTGCCGAACACACACGGCACGCCGGCAGAGCACCACACAGTGTCAGGCTACCGCGCGGCTGGCGAACGGGCGATCCGTATCGACATGCTGGAACGTCTGGCAGACCTTCTTCGTGCGCAGGACAGCCGCGGTGGGTTCGAGGCGAACCCCGACATGCTGTCGATCACCGGTTTGACGCTTGAGCAGTTCGCCGACCTGATGGGTGGTCTGGGCTACAAGGCTGAAAAAGGCGAACGCGAGAAGGTCCGCGCCGTTGATGCGGTTGTGCCTGAGGCGAATGCTGCGGCTGCCGCAGAGCAGGATGCAGCGACCGATGGCGCAGTGCCAGTCGAAGATACGCCTGTGATGGACGCAGCGCAGGAGGGTGCACCGGGTGAAACGGCTGCACCTGCTGATGTGCCCGGCGACGCGACCCCCGAGACCGCGGTTCCGACCAATTCGGAAACCGAGATTGATCCCGGTGCAGCACCCGATGCCGCCTTGGCGGGGCCAGAGACCGAGGTGTTCTACACTTTCACATGGCGCGGCAATCGGATCGAGCGGCAACCGCGTCGGGATGGTGGCAACAGGGGACGCCGCGACGGTGGCAAGCCGCAGGGCGACCGTCCGCGTGGCAAGGGCAAGCCGAAGGGTAAAGGCCAGCCGCGGGATAATGCTGCCAAGACCTTCCAGGCGCGTCCGCCCAAGAAGGAAAAGCAGATCGACCCGGACAACCCCTTTGCTGCGGCCCTGATGGGGCTGAAGTCCAAGGACTGAATTGACCGAGCCGGCCCAGAAACTTCGGATCGACAAATGGTTGTGGCATGCGCGTTTTTTCAAAACGCGCAGCCTCGCCGCCAAGGTCGTGTCCGGTGGCAAGTTGCGGGTGAACGGGCAGCCGATTTCCAAACCGGCCTATTCGGTTTCCGCGCTGGATGTCCTGACGTTTCCGCAGGCCGATGACGTTCGGGTCATTAAGGTGTTGGCGATGGGGGAGCGGCGGGGGCCGGCACCGGAGGCGCGCTTGCTTTACGAAGATCTGGACCCGCCGAAACCGCGTGATCCGATTACCGAACAAGTCCCGCGTTTTGATGGAAAAGGTCGCCCGACGAAAAAAGATCGTCGCGCCCTGCAACAAACCCGGGCAGACCTTCTTGAATGATTTTTCCTAGTGCCTTAGCTAGCGTGCGAACGATCGATGGACCGAGTGCATGACCTATATTGTCAACGACGCCTGCATTGCCTGCAAATACACCGATTGCGTTGAAGTATGTCCGGTGGACTGCTTTTATGAAGGTGAGAACATGCTGGTGATCCACCCCGACGAGTGCATCGATTGCGGTGTGTGTGAACCGGAATGCCCTGCAGATGCAATCCGTCCTGACACGGAACCGGACATGGAAAAGTGGGTTGAGTTTAACCGCAAATACTCCGAACTTTGGCCGGTGATCATCACCAAGAAAGACCCGTTGCCCGAAGCAGAAGAGCGGGATGGCGAAAGCGGGAAACTTGAAAAGTACTTTTCCGAGGCGCCCGGCGAAGGCGGGTGATGATTCGCAATTTGCGGGTAGATTTATTTAAGGATTGCTCTTAATTTTCTGTAATTAAATGGATTTTACGCCAATTGGGCGCCACTACCGTGTGGTCCAATTTTATGTTATACTGCGCCTACAATTTATACCTGTGGGACATACGCTCCGATTGGGCGTAGGGCAAATGAGCTGAATTAAGCTTGTCTGATATACGGAATGGAACGATCGGAAGTGCTGCTTCCGTTCGGTCTTTTTGTCTGTGTCGCATGGGCGAACGCCAAGAAAGGTGCTGAATGACCAAAGCTAAAAAATCCGAATTCCGTCCGAATGACTATGTTGTTTACCCGGCGCATGGCGTTGGCCAGATCGTGTCGATCGAAGAGCAGGAGATCGCCGGCATTACGCTCGAGCTGTTCGTGATCTCGTTCGAGAAAGACAAGATGACCCTGCGTGTGCCAACGCACAAAGCATCGGAAATCGGAATGCGGTCCCTGAGTTCTCCTGACGTGGTGAACCAGGCGATGAAGACATTGAAAGGCAAGGCCAAGGTCAAGCGGGCGATGTGGTCGCGCCGCGCCCAGGAATACGAACAGAAGATCAATTCCGGCGACCTGATCGCGATTGCCGAAGTGGTGCGTGACCTGCATCGCGCCGACGACCAGCGTGAGCAGAGCTATTCCGAGCGTCAGCTTTACGAAGCCGCGCTTGAGCGTCTGACCCGCGAAGTGGCGGCGACCTCGGGTGGGGATGAATTGGCTGCGGCCAAGCAAGTGGGCGATGTGCTCATGTCACGGGCTCCGGCAGCAGCCTGATCCGCACCTTATGACTTTGAAAGCGGTCCCGATTGGGGCCGCTTTTTTTACGCGGCGTCGTTGTTGGCGGCTTCTAGCGCGCTGAGCAATGAGGCTTCGAGCTCCTTCTCCAACTCTTTTGCGCGGGCGATATAGGGCTCGTTCTGCCCCGAGGGGATGTTCGGATCCCAAAGCTCTGCAAGCTCGCGCACCGTGTAGCGGTCGTGCTGATAAAAGAGCTTTTCCGCTTCCGATGCTTCGTATTCTGACAATCCAATGTTCTCGAGCACATAGCGCCCGGCGCGGAGCGAGCTGTCAAAAAGCTCGCGTACGATGTCATTGGCCCCCGCTTGATAGAGCCGATATGTGTGGGTGCGGTCGCGTGAACGGGCGACGATGTGGATGTCGGGCCTCATACGGCGGGCATAGGTCACCAAGCGTTCAGCGGCGATCGGATCATCCAACGCCACCATCAGTACCTTTGCGCTGTCGATCCCGGCGGCGTGCAGCAGATCTGGGCGCAGGGGGTCGCCGAAAAAGCCCTGATAGCCGAATTTGCGCATCAGCTGGATGGTTTGCAGATTGTTGTCGATCACAACCGTCTTTGCCCCAACCGACTGCACCAGACGATTGACGATCTGTCCAAACCGACCGATGCCCGCAATGATCACCGTGCCTCGTTCGTCGATCTCGTCATGGGCGGGGTCGCCATCGGCGTCTTTCATGCGTTTCGACAGGTGTTCAAAGAGGATGAATGCGAGCGGTGTGATCAGCATCGACAAGGCGATGATCAGCAAAAGCCGGTCGGCGACGAAGCTCGGCAGGATGGATTGCTGCAGCGAGAAGGAAATCAGCACAAAACCGAATTCCCCGGCCTGTGCCAGTCCGAGGGTGAACAGCCATTGATCGCGCCCGCGCAGTTTGAAGGCCCGACCCAGGCCGTAAAGGATCACACCTTTCAAAAACATGATCCCCAATGCGAGGCCAAGGATGGAGATCGGTTCCGAGAACAAGAGTCCAAAGTCGATTCCCGCGCCGACGGTGATGAAGAAGAGGCCCAGCAACATGCCTTTGAATGGTTGGATGTCGGATTCCAATTCGTGCCGGAACTCGCTGTTGGCAAGAACCACACCCGCGAGGAATGTACCAAGGGCAGGGGACAGGCCGACCGCAGTCATCAGGAAAGCGATACCGATGACGATGAGCAGCGCCAGAGCCGTGTACATCTCTCGCAGATGAGCGGCATGGATGAAGCGGAAGATTGGCCGCGCGCCGTAGATGCCGCCCAGAATGATCAGCGCAACTGCGCCGAGCGTGACAAGGGTCACACCCCACCCGGGCAGCCCTTCAATCAGTGACATCGTGTGGCCATGCGCGTCCTCGGCCTGCTCAAGCGCAACCCGCGAGATGGAGCCATCCGGGTTCAGCGATGGTCCTGTTGGCACGGCAAGCAGCGGCAGGATAATCAGCATCGGGATGACTGCGATGTCCTGAGTGAGCAGAACAGAAAAGGTCGATCGCCCCCCGCTGGTCTGCATGAGGCCTTTCTCGCTCAGGGTTTGAAGGACGATGGCGGTCGAGGACAGGGCGAAGATCATGCCTATGGCGAGCGCGGTCTGCCAGACAAATCCGAAATAGATCGCGCCGCTCATCACAGCGATCATCGTGATTATGACCTGCAAGCCGCCCAGACCGATCAGCCTGTGCCGCATGTCCCAGAGTGCGCGGGGTTCGAGTTCGAGGCCGATCAGAAACAGCATCATTACGACGCCGAATTCCGCGAAATGCTGCAGATCGGTTGTGTCGGCCACCAGGCCAAGACCTGGACCAATGGCGACGCCCGCCAGAAGATATCCAAGAACTGAACCAAGACCTAACCGAGCCGCAATCGGCACAGCGATCACGGCTGCCAACAGGAAGACCGACGCCAGGAAAAGAAACTCACCCATTCATTTTTTGCCTTTCCAACTGGCTCAAGAATGCCGGTTTTTGAATGGGAAAGGCAACCTAGCTGTTCAAAGGATACTGGGATTTTCGGCATCGGGATGCCAAGCAGCTAAACCCTGGGCAACAGGTGGGCGCGGATCACCCGTCAGGCATGTCCAGAACGACGTTTCGGCCGTTCTTGGAATAGCGCAGCTCACTGTCGCCAATTGCAGCGACACGACCACCGTCAAGCTGATCTCCGACCTGAACCTTCTGGTAGCGACCATTCGAGAGGCGCACCAATGCGCGCCTGTTCGACGGTTTGCCGTAAACGCCGATCAGGTTGATGCGGCGCAGGTTTATCGCGTTGGTCACAGTGGCCTGACGAGCAACGCTGGCGGTGGAGGGAATACTGGGCTGTACGGTGCGTGGCGCAACAGCGGCGACCTGGGTCACTGTTGCTGGTGCGGCTTGCTCCTGCTGGTCGCGTGCCCGTTCAACGATCTGGCTGAAGTTTCGCGGACGCGTCACTGGTGCGGCCGATTGTGCCACGGCGAATTTGGTCGCGTCGGGTTGCGCTTCTTCCTCTTGCGACTTCAGGGTTTCGGGCCGTGCGGCGGGGCGCAGGGCGGCCAGTTCTGCGCGCGTGCGCCCGCCCAGCTGGGCGCGCTCATTGCCTTCGATCAGACCGTCGGGGCGCGGGCGTGGTCGGAACTGCTCAAGTTCGGGGGCAACAGTGGTTGAACTGTCGGTACCTTGCGGGGTCGCTGGCGCGGCTTCGGGAAGTGCCCGCCGGGGCGGCACCACTGGAGGAAGCCCTGCGAATACACGAACCCCGTCCGGATTGACTGCGCCTTCCGGGGTGGCAACCACCAGCCCACGGTCGTCGAGGTTAAAGCGTGTGCCCGGTGGCGCCGGATTGGGTTGCGACAGATATGTCTGATCATTCGACAGTGCGTTCGCGCCGGGCAGGGCGACCGCATCGAATTGCTGCACCTTTCCGTCGATAGAGGCGACGTAGAGGTCATCCAGCGTCGTCTGTGTCGGGGTTTCCGGCGCTTCGGGCGACCGTTGCCAGATGCCGGTGGCCGCATAACGCGCATCGGCCTCTTCCGGGGTCAGTGCAGCGGGTGGCGGTAGCACGTCTGATAGACCGTCCTCGACATCGGTGGTCGGGTCGATCACTTCCAACGCAGCGAGTTCTACCGCTGCATTGTGTGTTTCGGGCTCGGTGATGGACCCGTCCAGCGGTTGAAGTTCCACATCCGGCAATCGCGCGATTGATGGCGTGTCAGAGTTGCGCTCGAAAAAGCGCGACAGGCCTTCATCGAGAAAGACGCTGGCCCAGGCTGCAACGGCCAGAAGGAAGATCAGAAGTGCGCTGGTCAGCATGAGGCCGAGGAAACGGGGTTTTCCCCCAATCTGGGGTTCTGTGCGCGCGCCGAACACTGTCATGCGCGTGCGTTCATCCTCGACGACCTTGGGCGGAGTGGGGTCCGTTTTGCGCCCCGACCGCAACGCCGCGATCCGCGCCACTGCGGCGCGGGCTGGTTCCGGATCATGCGATTTGGGTGCAGTTTCAGTCGGTGTCGCGACAGGTGCTTTCAGAGGCAGTGGCGGTTTGGCAACCGTCGGTTCCGGGTCCGAAGCTTTGGCCTTGCGGCGGCTGAAAAAGCCGAGGCCTTTCCGCTCGGCCGGTTCTTCCACAGTTTCGTCCTGAAGCACTGGGGCGGTGACATCGCTTTCCCCCGATGACTTGCGTGCGCCACCCAGTTTGAACCGCGGGCCGGACGGGGCGTCCGCCGCGGGCGGTTCTAGCTTGGTCGTTGTCGGCGGCGCAGCAGCCGGTGCAGGCGCGTCGCGTGACGCGCGGATGGTGGCAAAAGACGGTGCATTGGCCGGTTCGGACGGTTGTGCCGTCGGTGTAGCCGCTGCTGTTGGCGTCGGCTCAGGCGCAGCCGGAGCATCCAACTTCGCCGCGTCGGGCGACAGGCCGTCGGTTTCTGTGCCCGGTGTGACCGTCGGTTCGGCATCGGAAACCTCACTAACCTTGTCCGCAGGAGGTGCTTCGCTCTCCGTTTCAACGACCGGGGCATCTTCGACAGCGTCGACGATCACGATTTCCTGCGGGTCTTTCTCAGGCGTTTCACCCGACCAGCTGGTAGCCGGTCCGAAGAATACCTCTCCGTCGAACCCGCCATCAGGCGAAATCGCAACAAAGCACACCGGGTCGAAGTGGTGGCTTTTGGTAAACCCTTCCGCCTCTTCCAGTGTTTCGTTCGCGACTGCCGCAATCTGGATTGTGCCACCACTTCGGGACCAATCGAACCTGAGTTCATCGACCTCATAGGGCGTCGCGCCGTCCAGTGCGGCGCGAATGTCTGCTTGCAGGGCGTCACCCGACTTGCCGCTATCGGGGATGGACAGGTATTTGATCTGTTCGTTGGGCACGACGAGTTTGACCTGACCGCCGCGGGGCGACAGGCTGTCAGCCTCGGATCTCAGCGCTGCGAGGGCAGCGCGCAGATCGGTTGCGTCGAGAGCGACATCTCCTACAAGCGCCCAGCCGTTTGACACACGGCGCAGAAGTGTGATGCCTTCAAAAGAAAGAGTCAGGGCGAAATCTGGCTTCATGCGCGTAATTTAGCAGTCATTTGCTAGGGATGGGAGTCACTTCCATGTAACTTACCTCGTCGAAGGCGATCTTTCGCGCGGGGAAAATTCTTCACTTGTTCACCGCTGCTTAGAGGCAGATGCTGGAGTCGATATTTGCAGAACCAGGGGGCGATATGTCCAAAGTCACAAGTTTCCTGTCCGCGTTGTTCTTTCTTGCCGCGCTGTCCACCGCATCTGCGGAAACGCCGGGGCATATCACGGTGACAGGTGTGGGCAGCGTCAGCGTTGTGCCGGACATGGCGCTGGTCACTGTCGGAGCGTCAGCCGAGGCGGATACGGCAAAAGCCGCGATGGATGAGACATCGCAGATCACGGCAGCGATTCTGGATCGATTGACTGAAGCCGGTGTGGCGGAACGCGATGTTCAGACGTCTGATCTTTCGCTGAACCCACTGTGGTCGAACCGATCGTCTTCTGAGAACCGGCCAGCCATTTCCGGGTATCAGGCCTCGAACCGGGTAACGGTGCGCGTGCGTGAACTGGGCGCGCTAGGCGAGATACTTGATGCGGTATTGTCCGACGGGGCGAACACGCTCGGTGGCATTCAATTCATGCTCGCCGACCCGGAACCTGTGTTGAACGACGCACGGGTCAGGGCGGTTGCGGATGCCCGCGCGCGGGCAGAGCTTTTCGCCACGGCGGCCGGGGTAACGCTTGGTCCGTTGGTGAGCCTCAGTGAAGGTGGTGCTCAGATGCCGGCACCGGAGATGTTTGGTATGGCGCGGATGGCGGACTCGGCGGTGCCCGTCGCGCAAGGGGAACTGGACATGCGCGCAAGTGTGACACTTGTCTATCAAATCCAATCGGAGTGATCTGCGGGCTATCCCTGTCGCCGTCGGGCACCTATAGTTGAATAAAAAACAGAGCAGTATACCAAAGGAGTGTCATGACCCGGCAGTCGGCACACCCCGAAACAATTAATGTCTTGGTTGTCGGGCAGATGGGGCGCCTTGCCTATGAGGCGCTGCTGTTTGCCTTGTCTTTGCGCAGGAACACCAAAGATCGTCGATTCAAGCTCTATGTTGCAGAACCGCGTTCCGGTCCTAAGTGGCCTGCTGATCCCATCATTCGACCCGAACCTTTGCGCGAGATGATCGAAGCACAGGGCGCGACGATCATCCCTTTCGAGAGTGTGCATTTCGGCAATGAATACCCCTATGGCAACAAGATCGAAGCGCTTTTTGCGTTGCCCAAGGGCGAACCGTTTGTGTTCTTCGACACTGATACGCTGGTCACCGGTGATTTAGGGGAGGTTCCGTTCGACTTCTCGAAACCCAGCGCTTCGCTTCGCGTGGAGGGCACCTGGCCTCAGATTGAGCTTTATGGACCCGGATATTCGGAGATTTGGAAGTCTCTTTATGACAGGTTCGGACTCGATTTCGAAAGCTCTCTCGATCTTGGCCAGCCGGACGAATACTGGCGCAGGTACCTCTATTTCAACGCCGGTTTTTTCTACTATTCCTGCCCACATGAATTTGGACAGAGTTTTCTGGACATGGCGCTATCGATCTGGCGGGACCCTCCGACCGAATTGGTTTGCCAGCAGCTGACCCCGTGGCTCGATCAGATCGCGCTGCCTCTTGTCATCCACAAGTTTGGAGGGGGGCGTGACGCGCTACCGGAGGGGTACCTCGACGGTAAGACCACCGTGCACTACCGCAACATGCCGCTTCTCTACGCCCGTGAAAGCGATGCGGTGGTCGATCTTCTTGAGGAAATCTCGGCACCAAATCCAATCAAGCGGCTGTTGAAGGATTACGAACCGTTCAAACGGATGATTTACCAGAACCGGGGGCATAAAGTGCGGGCGTTGTTCGACCGCGACCATTTGCCAACCCGGGAACAACCGATCCGTCAGAAGATCAAGAAAAATGGCTTTTGGATGGTGTGAGTGGTTCCATGCATTCCGATAAGTCCTTGCCTGAAACATGTTTACATAGACCCAGCATGACGTAACCTTGTCTGCACTGGTGCGCGGCGGACAGGTCGCGTGTTTGTGCATCGTCAGGTGGGGCAGACGAATTTATAGTTTTTTCTGCGGAGACCTAGATGGCATTTCTCTCAGCGTTCACATTCGATCCTACAGGCGACGGGATCATTGATGTTCTGGTCGATGGCTATGCATGGGACTTGTCCCAGTCGACCACGATCACATGGGCATTGGCCGATGGGTTGAACCCGCTTCATGACTGGGACGATAGAACAGCGGCAATCAACACCTTTGCCACGGCCCTGGGCACGTTTGAGCCGTTCATCAACGTGACCTTCGAATTCCTTGGCGACTTTTCTGACCCTGAAGCCGCAGGGCAGGCAGGTGCAGACATCGTCTACACGCTGGATAACACAGCAACGGACGATGGGACGCTGGCTTACGCGTACTATCCCGGCCCCGAACCGTTTACGCTGTTTGAACAGTACGAGACCGAAGGCGGCGACGTCTTCATGAATTTCACCAGCAACATCGTCAATTCGTCCAGCTTTCAGCCCGGGTCCGAGGGCTTTCTGACGGTCATTCACGAAATCGGACATGCGTTGGGGCTTAAGCACCCCTTCGACAGCAGCCTGGGTCGTCCGACGCTGGATACGTTGGATCAAAACGTGGTGCGGGATCTCGACTGGTTTTCGGTCATGTCCTACTCGGACCAATTTGATAGCCAACGCGAGCGCTGGGACCCGGCGACTCCTATGGTTCTCGATGTTTTGGGTCTTCAGTACCTTTACGGGCCCAATAATTCGACGAACACCGGTAACACGACCTATGCCCTCACGACCGAAGACTATTACTACACGATCTGGGACGCGGGCGGGATTGACCGCGCAGATGCGTCCGGCCAATCAGAAGGCTGGACGATCTTCCTGCCCGATTTTTCACCCACACCGTTGGTAAACACGCTGACTGGATTCGCTCTGCCGTCGTCTCAATTCGACGATACGCTGGTCGATTCCGAGCCGACCGAGATGGTCTGGCTTATGGGTGACATTGAGAACGCCACTGGGTCGCGGTTCAACGATTGGATCAATGGCAGCGATCTCGACAATGACCTGCGCGGTGGTGCCGGCGATGACGAGCTGGAGGGATACGGAGGAAATGACACGATCGACGGCAACGAAGGCCTCGATCTTGCGTATTTCGTAGGCGACCAGTTTTCGTACACTGTGACCCTCGCAGCCAATCAGATTACCGTGCAGGATCGACGGGCTGACGGGGCGGGGACGGACACGCTGCGCAATGTTGAGTTACTAGAGTTCTACACGGACGACGATCGCGCCACTCTTGATCTGCAACAGTTCGGTGGGCCAGCCGGACTTGCGGCGGCTGAGTTGGAAAGCTTCATTGAGCTCTACATCGCCTATTTCAACCGCGCGCCGGATGCGCTGGGGCTGAACTTCTGGGGTACGGCTTTCGCGAACGGAACCACCCTTCAGGAGATGGCGGCGCTGTTCATCGACCAGCCGGAAACCCGAGCGACCTATCCGGAGGGGCTGAGCAATGAAGACTTTGCAACGGCGGTCTATGACAATGTTCTCGGCCGGGTGCCGGATCAGGATGGGTTTGATTTCTGGGTCGGAGTTCTGAATGGCGGTGGCGTAGGCCGTGAGCAATTCATTTTGGCGGTACTGGACGGGGCAAAGGCCAGTCCGCCAGCAGGAGCGTCACAGGACTTCATCGACCAGCAACTGGCGGACCGCGCCTTCCTTGCTGACAAGACAGATATCGGGGCCCTTTATGCCGTGCACCGGGGCATGTCAGATGTGGACAACGCGATTGCGGTGATGTCGCAATTCGACGGGTCGGATAGCAGTCTTGCAAGCGCTGTTGCGGCCATCGACCAGTTCTATGCTCAAGCCGTTGATCCGGAAAGTGGTTCGTTCCTCATGCCGGTGGTGGGCGTTCTGGACAATCCATTCGACACGATTGGATGATGCAAGTCCGGGGCGATCCCGGTTAAACAGCGAGGGGCAGTCCGTTGACGGTGCTGCCCCTAATGACTTGCAGGGAGCACATCATGGAAGACGCCGTCTGGATCGACAGGTTTCATGGGCTGAGCACATTGCCCGCGCCGGTAAAGGCGCAGCTTGTTGCTGAAAGCACGGTCATGAAAGTTCCCGCTGGTACTGCGGTGTTCGGTCCCGGGGCGGTTCCAGACAATTTGCTTTTTTTGCTGAACGGTCGGGTTCGGGTGCAGCAAACCTCGGAAAGCGGTCGGGACATCGTGCTCTACCGGGTTGAAGCCGGGGAAAGCTGTGTGCTGACCACGGCGTGCCTCTTGGCGCATGAACCATACGCAGCGGAAGGTATCACCGAAACGGAAGTGACGGCTGTTGCGATCCCACGGGGTGCATTCGACCGGCTGATGGCGTCTTCACGAGAGTTTCGGGAATTCGTCCTGACCGCCTATGCGCGGCGGATCACCGATCTTTTCCGTGTGATTGATGAGGTTGCTTTCGGGCGGATCGACGTGCGTTTGGCCGCTCGCTTGCTGAGCTTGGCAGTGGACAGAGACGAGTTGGCGACGACGCATCAACAACTGGCCGCTGAACTCGGAACAGCGCGTGAAGTCATCTCACGTGTGCTGAATGATTTCCAGAAACGCGGATTTGTGGCACAATCGCGTGGCAAGATCACCTTGCTGGACCGAGGCCGAATTGCGCAACTGGCGGAAAGCGCCTGAGCCGTACATGGGGACCATGACTTTTATTTGAGCCCCCAAAACGGTTTAGGTGACAATATCACTGAAAGGTTTCGGTCAAAGGCGTACCAGCGAGTCAAGTTTGATTCTGGAGGAACGCAAAGTGACCCAATTCCCCGTGAACATGTCCGTGACACCGGACGTTTCGGCGCACTTCGACAAAGCCACCAACACGATCAGCTATATCGTGAAAGACCCGACGTCGGATGCTTGTGCCATCATCGACAGCGTCATGGATATCGATTACGCTGCCGGTCGGATCACCTATGATCACGCCGATGCACTGATCGCCGAGATTCAGGAGCGCGGGCTCAAGCTGGAATGGATCATCGAGACCCATGTCCACGCCGACCATCTGTCGGCCGCGCCCTACATTCAGGACAAGCTGGGTGGCAAGATCGGTGTCGGTTCCAAGATCATGGTCGTGCAGGACACGTTCGGCAAAGTCTTTAACGAAGGCACCGAATTCCAGCGCGACGGCAGCCAGTTTGACAAGCTGTTCGAGGACGGCGACACCTACAAGATCGGTAATATGGACGCCTTTGCCATCTACACCCCCGGCCACACACCGGCCTGTATGGTGCATGTGATGGGCAATGCCGCCTTTGTCGGCGACACGCTGTTCATGCCCGACGGTGGCTCGGCCCGTGCCGATTTCCCCGGCGGCGATGCAGGTACTCTGTATGACAGCATCCAGAAAGTGCTGACACTGCCGGACGACATGCGTTTGTTCATGTGCCACGATTACGGCCCCAACGGCCGCGACATTCAGTGGGAAACCACCGTTGGCGACGAGAAAGCGCACAACATCCATGTTGGCGGCGGCAAGTCCAAGGAAGAGTTCGTCAAGTTCCGCACCGAACGCGATGCGACACTGGACATGCCCAAGCTGATCATCCCGTCGCTTCAGGTGAATATGCGCGCAGGCGAAGTGCCACGCGACAAGGATGGTCGCCCAATGCTCAAAGTGCCGGTCAACGCGCTTTAAATCAGTCCTCCCGTGTGGCGGCGCAACGCCGCCACATTTTTCATGCAAGCAGGTGAGACCTTCGCAATGCAACTGAACAAGATCAACGATGCGCTCACCGTGAGCCCTCAGATCACTGCAGACGACATTCCGGCGCTGAAACAGGCCGGGTTTCGGGCGATAATCTGTAACCGCCCGGATGGCGAAGGTGCGGATCAGCCGACGCATGAAGAGATCGAAACGGCCGTCAAGGCGGCAGGACTGGAGATGCGCTATCTTCCGGTGCGTTCGGGGATGGTGCTCGATGCAGACGCTGCAGCCTTTGCCGCTGCTCTGCGCGATCTTCCCGGGCCGGTTCTGGCCTATTGCCGGACCGGCACCCGTTCGGCGACGCTTTGGTCATTGAGCCAGGCCAAGTCGCTGCCAATGGCCGACATCCTCGGCGCGACGAAAGCCGCAGGCTATGACATGAACGGCGTGGCGCGTCGGATTGCCAACGGTGGCAAAACCCCGACCGATACCGGCGACGCTAAATTCGACGTGGTGATCGTCGGTGGCGGGGCCGGGGGTGTGTCCGTGGCCGCCAGCCTCAAGTCGCGCAAGCCGGACCTGTCGGTGGCGATCATCGATCCGGCGGATATTCACTACTACCAGCCCGGTTGGACGATGGTCGGCGGCGGCATTTTTGAGGCGCAGGACACCGCCAAAACGATGGGTTCCCTAATCCCGAAAGGGGTACACTGGATCAAGTCCGCTGTCGCAGCGTTCGAGCCCGAGAATGACGCGGTGATCCTTGATGGGTGCCGGGTCGTGAAATATGATCGGCTGGTTGTCTGTCCGGGGCTAAAGCTGGACTGGGGCAAGATCGAAGGTCTGGAAGAGACCCTGGGTCGCAATGGCGTGACGTCGAATTATCGTTACGATCTGGCGCCTTACACCTGGCAGCTTGTCAGCAACATGAAGCAAGGTCGCGCGATCTTTACCCAACCGCCGATGCCGATAAAATGCGCCGGCGCGCCGCAAAAGGCGATGTATCTGTCGGGCGACGCGTGGTTTCGAAATGGTGTGCTCAGGAACATCGACATTCAGTTCATGAACGCGGGCGGCGTGCTGTTTGGGGTCAAGGATTACGTTCCGGCTCTGATGGAGTACGTCAAGAAATACGACGCCAGCCTGAACTTCTTCCACAACCTGATTGCGGTGGACGGCCCGGCGAAGAAAGCCACTTTTGCGGTCAATGCGCCAGACACCGAACCGACGACAGTCGAGGTCGAATTCGACATGATGCATGTCTGCCCGCCGCAGACAGCACCTGACTTCATCCGTGTGTCGCCTCTTGCTGATGCAGCTGGGTGGGTTGATGTCGATCAAGCCACGCTCCGCCATACGCGTTATGATAACATCTGGTCGCTGGGCGATGTGATGAACGCGCCCAATGCAAAAACGGCTGCGGCGGCGCGCAAGCAGGCCCCGACCGTGGCGGACAATATCGTGGCCGACATCCAAGGTCGGTCTGCGGTGGCGCAATATGACGGTTACGGTTCGTGCCCGCTGACGGTAGAGCGCGGCAAGATCGTTCTGGCTGAGTTCGGTTATGGCGGGGCGCTCAAGCCCAGCTTCCCGGCGGCGCTGATCGACGGCACCAAACCGTCCCGTGCGGCATGGTTCCTCAAGGAAAAACTGCTGCCGCCGATCTATTGGAAGGCGATGCTCAAGGGCAAGGAATGGATGGCCAAGCCCGAGAAGATCAAGGTCGCCACCAAGTAAACCGTATCCTGCGGCCTGTTCGTGCCGCGTCACAGACCTGACGGACAGGGCCACATGGCTCTGTCCGCGTTCAATTCGAGAAGACCCATGCTGAACCACCTTCGTGGCTACCTCCCGATCCTCGACTGGGGACGGACTTACGACCGGAACGCGTTTTCCAATGACATGATGGCGGCAGTGATCGTGACGATCATGCTGATCCCGCAATCATTGGCCTATGCCCTTCTGGCCGGTCTACCGCCAGAGGCCGGGATTTACGCCTCCATCCTACCGATCATCCTCTACGCCATTTTTGGCACCAGCCGTGCCTTGGCCGTGGGGCCGGTCGCGGTAGTGTCCTTGCTGACGGCCTCTGCCGTGGGGCAGGTGGCCGAGGCGGGAACCGCTGGCTACGCCGTGGCCGCGCTGACGCTGGCCTTCCTGTCGGGCGGGTTCCTGGTTCTGCTGGGCGTGCTGCGGTTGGGGTTCCTAGCCAACTTCCTAAGCCATCCCGTGATCGCGGGCTTCATCACCGCGTCGGGTATCCTGATCGCGTTCAGCCAGTTGAAGCACCTGTTGGGTGTATCTGCGCATGGGCACACGTTGCCCGAACTACTGCTGTCAATCGGTGCGCATTTGGGTGAGACCAATTTCATCACCGTGATCATCGGCGTTACGGCGACCGCATTCCTGTTCTGGGTGCGCAAGGGGCTAAAGCCTACGCTACGCCGTTATGGTGCTTCGCCGAAGCTGGCGGACGTGCTGACCAAAGCCGGTCCAGTGGCCGCCGTGGCAGTTACCACGATTTCCGTCTGGTTGTTCGGACTGAACGAAAATGGTGTTAAAATCGTCGGCGACGTGCCGCAGGGCCTTCCGCCGCTTACCCTTCCGGGCCTGTCGCCGGACCTGATCGGCCAATTGCTGATGCCCGCAATCCTGATTTCGATCATCGGCTTTGTGGAATCGGTGTCTGTGGCCCAAACCTTGGCCGCGAAGAAACGCCAGCGGATTGATCCGGATCAGGAATTGATCGGACTTGGGGCCGCCAATATCGGCGCGGCCCTCACAGGCGGCTATCCGGTTACGGGTGGTTTTGCGCGGTCCGTCGTCAACTACGACGCAGGTGCTGAAACGCCGGCAGCTGGCGCGTTCACAGCCGTAGGGCTGGCCATTGCCGCAGTCGCCTTGACGCCGCTGGTCTATTTCCTGCCCACCGCAACACTTGCGGCAACCATCGTGGTCGCGGTTCTGAGCCTTGTCGATTTCTCTATCCTCAAGAAGACATGGGGCTATTCCAAAGCCGATTTCACAGCTGTATCTGCGACGATCCTGCTCACACTCACCATGGGTGTCGAAGTGGGTGTCGCGTCTGGTGTTGCGATCTCTATCCTGCTGCACCTTTACAAAACCTCGCGCCCGCATGTGGCCGAGATTGGTCTGGTTCCGGGCACACAGCACTTCCGCAACATCCACCGGCACAGCGTAGAAACCGACCCGACGGTCCTGAGCCTGCGGGTGGATGAGAGCCTCTACTTCGTAAACGCGCGCTTCCTCGAAGACCTCGTGCAGGCGCGGGTGTCCGAAGGCTGTGCGATCAAGAACGTCATTCTGATGTTTTCGGCCGTTAACGAGGTGGATTTCTCGGCGCTGGAAAGCCTTGAGGCAATCAACCTGCGTTTGACGGAACTGGGTATCGGGTTGCACCTGTCAGAGGTCAAAGGGCCAGTGATGGACCGTCTGAAGTCCACGCATTTCCTGCACGCGCTGAACGGACGGGTGTTCCTGTCACAATATGACGCGTGGCGTGCCATGGTGCCGCCGGCTGACATCGACAAGGCAGCCGAGTAGGCTGCTCATCACCCAGAACCGCGTCAGGAGACCGAAGCGATGACACAGACATCAACCGAGGTTCAGGCACCCCACAGCCGTCTCGAGCATTTCCCCGTGGCCTTTTTCAGCGCCGTTATGGGATTGATGGGCACGTCGCTGGCTGTGGAAACAGCCGGGTTCGCGGGTGCTGGACATGTGATCGCGGGAATTGCGGGTTTGGTGTTTGTGGCGCAAGCAGCGCTCTACACGGCAAAAGGCCTCCGCCATCCGGGTGCTGTGGCGGCGGAGTGGAACCACCCGATCAAGCTGGCCTTCTTTCCGGCCATCAGCATTTCGCTGCTCTTGGCCGCGATTGCCTTGCGCAGCACCATGCCCGATCTCGCGGCCATTATCTGGGTGATCGGGGCCATCGGGCAGGCGGTGCTGACGCTGGCGATCGTGACAAGCTGGATCAGCCATCGCGGCTTTGGGGTCGGGCAGATGTCGCCCGCATGGTTCATCCCGGCGGTTGGCAATGTGATTGCGCCGATTGCGGGTGTGTCTTTGGGCTTTGCAGAGGCGAGCTGGTACTTCTTTTCGCTCGGTCTTCTGTTCTGGATCATCCTGCTGACGCTTGTCTTCAACCGGCTGGTGTTTCACGAGCCGCTGCCGGGTAAACTGCGTCCGACCCTGACCATCCTCATCGCCCCGCCTGCAGTCGCGTTTCTGGCGTGGCTGCAACTGAACGGTGGCAACCTCGATCCGATGGCACGGGTGCTTTACAATGTCGGGCTGTTCTTCACGGCACTGGTGCTGATCCAGGTGCCGGGTCTGTTGAAACTTCCATTCGCACTTTCGTTCTGGGCGCTGTCGTTCCCGGTTGCAGCTATGACAATCGCCTCGTTCCGATATGCCGCGCTGTCAGGAACAATGGTGTTCGGTGCGGTCGGGTGGGCGTTGCTTGCTCTACTGTCGCTCATTATCGCGGGTTTGGTGTGGCGCACCCTTCTGGCCATTGGGCGCGACGAGATCTGCAAGCCAGAATAACCCTATAGACAGTTTGCCAGCGAAAGATACTCGCGCAAGACTTCTGCACATTTGATCGATTGTCGACCCTCTCGCAAAAAGGGGATGAGCAGAAAAATAAACACAACTCCCAAAGACCGAGCGCAGTCATGCCGTCTTAATCGGTAGATGTGTTCGCGGAGTTGGCGTGCATGGCAACGACATTCGAAGTCCTCTTTCTTGGCAATTTGCCTCTGATCGATACGGTTCAGGGCAACGAGGATGTCGAGAACGCCGACGCGTTGCTGGGTAGCTATGGCACGGCTGCCAATCCGCTCAGTGAGAGTATTCAAACGTTATCTGCCAACAATTTGCTGGCAGACGACAATGACACTTACGACACCGATAACCGAGATTTTCTTGGCATCGTCGCAGAATACGACTCGTTCCGCATCAATGGTGGCTTGCCACAGAACTTTGACGCGCTGACGGTCTACAACGCGACGCTCACCTATTTCGATGGGACCACGGCCACGATCACTGCCGTGGTGTTCCAGGACGTAAACGGCAATACGTACCTCGCGCCGGAGATGACGCAGAATGCTGATCAGGAAGCTCTGACGGCCAAGCCGATCCATACACTCAGCCTGACCAGCGTTCTACAGGCCACGGGCGATTTGCAAGCCGACCGGGCTTTCGCAGACTTCAAGACCGTCGTTGATGGAACGACTGGTGACGACTCCATTTCGCTGACGTCGGGCTATGTTGATCCTGACGGAGATGTCATCACCAATTCAGCCGACTTCGTCCTTGCCGGTTCAGGAAATGACACGGTCCAAACGGCGTCTGGCAATGACGTTGTCTATGGTGAACTTGGCGACGACGTCATCGACGGGGGCAATCAAAACGACACGCTGTATGGCGGTGTCGGTGCCGATACGGTCCTTGGCGGCAATGGCGATGATGTGCTTTACGGCGGAGACGGTGACGATCATCTCCAGTCGGGCTTGGGCACAGACATCGTGTTCGGTGATGCAGGAAACGACGTCATCGCCGTGTCGGACGACCACGGAACGAACACGATTGATGGTGGCGCCGATTATGACCAGTTGGTTTTCGCCACGCCGACAAGTGCTGCCGGTGTAACGGTTACATGGACCGGAAATGGCACTGGCTCCTATGCCTTCAAAGCCACGACCGCCGCCGGTACCTTTACGGGAATAGAGCAGTCCTCTGGCACCAACTACGCCGACACCTATGACGCCTCGGCCGATTCCGTTGGCGTCAGCGTTTATGCCTGGGACGGTGACGACACCGTCACTGGTGGGACTGGCGCGGACCGCTTGTTTGGTCAAGCCGGGAATGACGTACTCTCAGGCGGTGCAGGTGCCGACACACTTGACGGCGATGTTGGAAACGACAGCCTCTTGGGCGGGGACGGCGCTGACAGTTTCTTTTTCGGCTATGCGTTCGGATTTGACACAGTCATCGGTGGCGAAGGCGGGGACGATCTAGATACCATCGATCTGACGTCCGTTTCAGGGTCGGTCACAGTGACCTACACGGGGGATGAAGCCGGAACGATCACTGATGGTAGCAATACGATCACCTTCAGTGAGATCGAACGCCTGATCCTGACCGACGGGTCCGATAGTGTCTCGGCCGCTGCTGACAGTTTCGGAGTTTCGATTGACGGGCGCGGTGGCGAGGACACGATCGCTGACGGGCAGGGCAACGACAGTATCGACGGTGGGGATGGCGCGGATACGCTTCTCTACATCGAAGGTGGTGCTGATACGCTCTCGGGTGGCGCGGATGCAGACTTTTTCGATATCCGTACGATGGGCGACGCGGTCGTTTCCGGAGGAGAGACCACGACCGCCACAGGCCGGGATGTCGACCGGATCGACATCGGCCCTGACCCGTCGGCGCTGACTGTAGACATCACATCGGCAGAAGCGGGCACGATTTCCGACGGGGTCAGTGCGCTAACATTCAGTGGGATTGAGGAACTTGATCTTGGTTCCGGCGACGACACGGTCAACGGCGGCAGCGATTCAACCGGGCTCATCATCGAAGCTGATGCCGGCGATGATGTGTTCAATCTTTCGGGTACCTCCGGAGCGAACCGCCTGTTTGGAGAAGAGGGCAATGACAGCATCTCCTCTGGCAGTGGCAATGACACGCTGGATGGTGGGTTGGGTGATGACCTTCTTGATGGTGGAGCCGGGAATGACTTGATTGTCGGCGGCGACGGCAATGATACGCTGACCGTGGGCAATAACAGCGGCTCTGGCGATAGCCTCTTTGGCGGCTTCGGAAACGACCGTCTGTCCTTCGAGCTTAGCAATGATGCAGCCACAGTCACCTTCTCGGGGGACGGGGCTGGTGTCTTCGCCGATTCCGATGGCGATAGTGGCACATTCAGCGAAATCGAGGCTGTGACCGGGTCGAGCAACGCGGACAGCATCGACGCACAACTGGTTTCGAGTGGCGTTGATCTTGCCGGGGGTGGTGGCAATGACACGATCCTTGGCGGGCTTGGGGATGACACGCTCACTGGCGGGCAGGGTGATGACAGCCTGAGCGGCGGTGATGGCAATGACCGCTTTGAATTCGCGCCCGGCGATGGCCTGGATACGATCTCTGATTTCAACCTCGGCAATACCGGGGCTTTGTTGGATGGCGATGCCACCAATAACGACTTTGCAGACCTGACCGGCTATTACGACAGCATCTTCGAGGTCTGGGCGGATCAGGCCGACGACGGCGTTCTGAACCAGTCGAACACGACCGACACCAAGGATAATCTCACCGATTACGCGGATAACGCGCAATTCGGATCGGGTGAGGGTCTCGTCTTTTCCGGAGCCAGTGCCGACAGCTCTTTCTTTACCACGGACAACACCGGCGTTGTCTGCTTTGCCAAAGGTACGATGATCCTCACGGCCAAGGGCGAGGTTCCGATCGAACGCCTGTCCCCGGGTGATAGCATCATCACGCGTGACAATGGTCCGCAGCCGCTGCTCTGGGTCGCATCGCGGCGACTGGGACGGGATGACCTGGCGCGGTCGCCAAAGCTGCGGCCAATCCGGCTTGCTCCCGAGTTGATTGGGGCCGACCAGCCCCTAATCGTTTCTCCGCAGCATGGCGTTCTGTTCCGTGATGACCAGGGCGATGAAACGTTGGTTCGTGCCACCCATCTGGCGCGGATGCGCGGAGGCAAGGCGCGTGTCATGCAAGGCTGCCGCCAGGTCAGCTATTTCCACCTCGCCTTCGAGGCGCACCAGATCATCTTTGCCAACGGTGCAGCGACCGAAAGTTTCTACCCCGGTCCGCAAGCCATGTTGGGCTTGGCGGCTGATGCTCGCAGCGAATTGGCAGCACTCTTTCCAGAGCTGGAACCGGTGCGTGCCGAAACGACCTATGGAAAGCACGCGCGCCCCATTGCCCGGTATCGCGATCTGCCCGACCACTTGGGCGCCTTGGCGCAGGTGACCTTCTAAGCAGAGTCGACTTCAAAGGTACCTGGCGATGGTGCCCCTTTTTGCACCTTTCACTCCAGGCAGTTTGCAAGAGCACGCGCGAGGTTGCGCAGCACATCGCCATAAAGAGCAGGTCCGGTCTCGAGGTCGGAACCTAGCGGGTCAAGAACCCCAGTCTTGACCTCGGAGCCGTCCATCACCGCGGCAACGATCTTGGGATCGAATTGCGGTTCGGACAGCACACAGTTGATGCCTTGGTCCTTCACCCGGTTCTGAATTTCCGCAATGCGCCCGGGGCTGGGGTCGGTGGCGTCCGAGACCGATATCGCCCCCGAGGCCGGGAAATCGAACGCGGTTTCAAAATATTGGTATGCATCGTGGAAGACGACGAAGTTTCTGGACCGCACGGGGTCGAGAATGTCGTTGATTTCGGTCCGAAGGGTATCCAGTTCCTCACGCGCCGCACTGGCGTTGGCATAGTAGGCACCAGCATTTTCCGGATCCGCAGCGGACAGCTTGGCCGCGATTTCATTCATCCATTCAGCAGCATTGTCGGGCGATAGCCAGGAATGCGGGTCATACGCTTCAAGTGCATGATCCTCATGACCATGATCGTCATGTCCGTCATCGTTGTGCTCTTCGGAATGGTCGTCATGCCCGTGTTCGTCTTCCGAGTGGTCATGGGCTTCGAACAGGGCGCTTTCCCGGAACGGCAGGGCCGCAACCCCGTCGACCTCCATCAGGCTCGACACTTCCGCATCAGAGGCGAGGGTGCTGATAGCATCCTCCAGCCACGGCGTCAGTCGGGAGCCGATCCAGAACACTATGTCAGCTTCTTGCAGCGCAGCAGCTTCAGAAGGGCGCAGGTTGTACTCATGGGGCGTTGCGCCAGAGGGAACAATCAAATCGGGGGAGCCGACGCCTTCCATCACACGAGAGACCAGCGAATGGACCGGCGCAATGTCCGCAACGACCCGTGGAGTATCGGCAAAAGCGGTGCTTCCCAAGAGTGTGGCCGATAGTGACAACGACACGAGGTTTCTGGACATGTATGGCTCCATGTGATTATATAACGTTACATGGCGAATACTGGAAATGTAATAACATGACAAGAGGTGGCGGAACGCCAAATCCGGGGTCATTGGAGGCGGTCGCATTCGAGACCCACGATCATGCAGGCTGCATGGCGTCTGCGCTGACAGCAGCAGAAGAGCATTGCGAAAGCGCGGGGCTGCGGTTCACGCCGGTTCGTCGCAAGGCGTTGGAAATCCTCTTGCAGGAACACCGCGCCATCGGTGCCTATGAAATGCTCGACCGTCTGCGCGATGCAGGGTTCGGGTCGCAACCGCCCGTTGCCTACCGTGCACTCGAATTTCTCGTGGCGAACGGTTTTGCGCACAAGATCGAACGTCTGAACGCATTTATCGCCTGTGCCCATCCCGGCGCAGAGCATTCGCCCGCCTTTATGATCTGCCGAATGTGCCAAGCGGTCGCCGAAGCCCAGTCTGCGCCCTCGCGCGACGGGTTGGGCGACGCAGCGCGGGCAGCCGGATTCCAGATCGAACGCACGGTGGTCGAAGCCGAAGGCATCTGCCCAAGCTGCGCCGAGAAGGTTGATGCATGAGCCTGCTATCCGTCGAAAACATCAGCGTCGGTTACGGCGCGAACACGGTCTTGCGCAATGTATCGCTGTCGGTTGAACCCGGTGAGATCGTCACCATTGTTGGCCCAAACGGGTCGGGCAAGACAACGTTGCTACGCGCCTTGATTGGCGCGGTGCGCCCGGGGTCTGGTCAGATCAAACGCAAGCCCGGTCTGCGGATCGGCTATGTGCCGCAGAAGCTGCATATCGACCCGACCCTACCGATCACCGTCGAACGGTTTTTGCGCCTTCCCAGCGGGCACCACGCGGATGCCTGCGCCCGCGCGCTTGAGCAGGCCGGGGTTCCTGACCTGTCGCAGCGGCAGATGTCCGGCCTGTCGGGTGGCCAGTTCCAGCGCGTGCTGCTGGCCCGCGCGTTGATCGACAAGCCGGATCTGCTGTTGCTGGACGAGGCGACGCAGGGGCTCGATCAGCCCGGATCGGCGGCATTCTATCTTCAGATCGAACAGGTGCGGCAGGACACGGGCTGCGCCGTGTTGATGATCAGCCACGAATTGCATGTCGTGATGAGCGCTTCGGACCGTGTGGTCTGCCTCAATGGTCACGTGTGTTGTGAAGGTACGCCCGAGATCGTATCAGCGGCGCCGGAATACCGGGCGTTGTTCGGAACAGGCACAGGCGGTGCCTTGGCGCTGTACCGCCATGAACACGACCACGCCCATGATGAAACCTGTGACCATAACCACGGTCACGGACACAGGCACGAAAAAGAAACCGAGGCGGCCGAGTAATGCTGGATGATTTCATGACCCGTGCCGTGCTGGCCGGGGTCGGGGTGGCGGTTGCAGCGGCCCCGTTGGGAAGTTTCGTCGTCTGGCGGCGCATGGCCTATTTCGGGGACGCCACCGCCCATGCCGCGATTCTGGGTGTGGCATTGTCGCTGGCCTTGCAGATGTCGATCTTTGCGGGCGCGATGGCCGTCGCTCTGGTGATGGCGCTGACGGTCACGGTGCTGACCGGGCGGGGCTATGCCATGGATACGCTCCTAGGCGTCTTGGCGCATTCGGCCCTGGCTTTCGGACTGGTCGCGGTGTCCTTCCTGTCGGGCGTCCGTATCGATCTTATGGCCTATCTGTTCGGAGATATTCTTGCGGTGTCCCGATCCGATCTCGCTGTGATCTGGGGGGGCGCGGCTTTGGTGGCTGGACTGATGGCGTGGCGCTGGTCTGCTTTGCTGACCTCCACGCTTAGCGAAGAACTGGCCTATGCCAGCGGCATCGACCCGAAACGCGAGCAACTGATCCTGACTGTCGCCCTTGCAATCAAAGTTGCGGTGGCCATCAAGGTCGTGGGCGTTCTGCTGATTGCCGCGATGCTGATCATTCCGGCGGCGGCGGCGCGACCGCTGTCGCGAACGCCCGAACAGATGGCGTTGACTGCGGGCGCAATCGGCGGGCTGTCAGCGATTCTCGGACTGCAATCCGCTTACGTCCTCGACACGCCCGCTGGTCCGTCGATTGTTTGCGTGACCGCCTTGGTCTTTCTGGGTACAAGCGTGTTCCGCAGTTTGCGCAACTGACGATCAACGCGCCACGAGGCACCGTACTGATGAAGGGTGGGGCGGTCGGTTACGCCGCCGCAGTCTCGGCCCGAAGGCTGCTTACGAGGTTTGCGATGATCATCTGATCGCGCTTTTTGAGTTTGAAATAGTCCGAGATGATGGACGTATTCAAATTCTCACCACCCTCGCTGTGGTCGCCAACTTGAAACAGGTCATACGGTGACACGTTGAAAACCTTGGCCGCACCGAGAACAAGGCTTGCAGATGGGTTGGGGTTAGAGTTGTTCTCAACCTGCCAGATATATGCCTTGGACGTGCCAAGAGCATCCGCGAGTTGCTTGAGTGTCATGTTGTGCGAAGTGCGCAGTTCTTTGAGCTTTGCACCGAACGCTAGCGGCATTTCCGATTGCATATCAAAGTTATCCTGTATTTTTGCTGTCACTTTAAACGCGTAGCAAGTTCGGCTGTTCGGTTGCCAGATGTAAGAAGACTAAGCGGCGCTTATAGGATTTTAGCGGCCGTCTTTTGTTTATTCGGCGCGTATTTTGATTTGAGTCAATCTGAAAGCCGGATTTAAAGCTTTCCCCGGACTCAGAGCGGATGGCTTGGCCATCTTGCGTCAAGCGGTGCTGCTTCGAAGCCTGTGTCTCGGTCGTTGAACGCGCGAAGGCTCTTGTCAAAACCAACGATGGCTGAGCGCAAGCGGTCGCGCGATCAACGCGACCGTTTCTTAAGTCGGTGTTATGGCCAATACTGGCCCGCTCTGAATTACGCGGCTGAAACATGAATATTGCACGTATTTCAGTCGGTTATCCGCTTCCAAAGTGTTGGAATATCACTCGAACACTGAAGCATCTGGGATTGGAAAGGAGCGGTGCTAGACCTGCTCTCAAACCAATCCTTCTCGCTGCGCCCGGATCAATGCTTGGGTACGATTGCTTGCGCTCAGCTTCTTGCAGATTGACCGAACACGCATTTTGACGGTTGTTTCCGGCAGTCCCAAAGAGGTCGTGATGTCTTTGTTGGTGAAGCCTTCCGCCAATAGCGCCAAAATCTTCATCTCACCGGTCGACAAGGCAAACCGCTCGTGGTTTTTCACCGCGTTCTGATCGAAGATGATGTCCATCGGCATGAAAACCTGTCCTGACTCGACAAAAGACAGCACGCTGGGGAGCGATTGAAGTTTGAAGGTCTTCGGAACAAAGCCACGCACACCAACGTCCAGGCAGCTTTCGATGAACGATTTGGAAACTGTTCCGGAGAAGATGATGAAACTGGTCGACGGATACATCTTGACCAGTTGCGCAATATCTTTCACGCCGAGGTTTTCATCAAGGTGGACATCCAGAAGAACCGCATCGAAGTTGCTGTTCTTTTTCAGTGCTTCCTTCAGTCCTGCGAATGTCGAGCATTTTGAAATCGAGTAGTCGGTTTGCGATTCCAGAAATGGCGCCAATAGTTCCATTACGAGTTTATGATCGTCCACCAGAAGCAAACTTTTTGTGCCGTTTTCGCCCATGTTTCTCCCCCATAAACCTGCATTCCCCAAGTGGCGTGTCGTTTGAGGTGAAGATCGCCTGTATCCGAGCGCTAGACAAGGATTTTCTGCCGCAAGCGGCACCTGCGGTCGCGCAGACTGCTGGATCTGGACGGATCAG
>JAUHVK010000042.1 GCA_030425145.1 Alphaproteobacteria bacterium
CGGACAGGCGGGTCGCCGATCTCATCCGTGATGCAGATCAGCTACTTGCCTCGACAGCCAACGGAGTTGATGCCTGCCAAAGCTATACGGACTAACCGGCGCGACCTGCTGCAATGTCCTATCGGTGGGTTCCTCCCAACAAAGGTACGTAATGCGACATAGCGTTCACGCCATGATGTTAGTCTGATGGCGTTTTTCGTGTTTTCGCCCCGCCCGTTTTGCTGCTCTGTTTATGCTGCCTTTTTCGGGGGCAGGATGCCAAGGGTATCGCGGAGCTTTTCCTCGGAGAAGTCGTACTCGCCGAGCATGTTGATATGTGCCCATGACATGGGCGAATGGGAGGCGATCAGCATTATCGGCGGATCAGCAGGCTGAAGTGAGAGACAAGATCAAAAACGGCGAGACGATCTCAGCCATTGCACGCCATTTTGAAACCAGCAGGCAAACAATCATGCGCGTCAGAAATCAGGGATAATCCTATGTCGCATTGATCTGGGCAAGACCGTTTGTAGCCTTGCTGGATTCGACGCAACAGGTGCGGTCGTGTACCGCAAGCGCCTTCAGCGGCACCGGTTGCTGGACTTTCTGAAGGGTTTGGATCCCTGCATTGTTGCGATGGAGGCTTGCGGCGGCGCGCATCATATTGGTCGCTTTTGCCTTCAACACGGACATGAGCCTCGGCTGATGTCGCCGCTCTATGTCCGGCCATATGTGAAGGTCCACAAGAACGACGACCGTGATGCAGAGGCGATTGCTGAAGCCGCGACGCGCCCCACAATGTCCTTCGTTGCGATCAAATCGGAAGAGCAGCTTGATCTTCAGGCTCTGCACCGAGCCCGCGAGCGGCTGGTGACCGAACGGACACGCCTTATCAATCAAGGTCGGGGCTTTCTTATGGAGCGCGGCATTCGGGTCGGAGCAGGCCGCCACGTCTTCCAAAAAGAGCTGGTCAGATTGGTAGCGACAGGCACCGTTGATCTTTCGCACCGTATCCTGTCGATGTTGTCAGACATGATGGCGGAGCTTGCCACGATCAACGACCGGGTCGAAGCGATAGACACCGAGATCAAAGCTCTGGCCAAGGCAGATGCCGACATGCAGCGCTTGATGGAAATCCCTGGCGTCGGCCCAACGATTGCCAGCGCCCTTGTAGCCGCCGTTGGAACCGGCAGCAGCTTTGCCAAAGGGCGGGATCTTGCCGCATGGCTTGGTCTCGTGCCACGTCAGATTACCACAGGTGGAAAAGCCAAGCTGATCGGCATCTCAAAGCACGGCAACCGATACCTCCGTAAATTGTTCATCCATGGGGCGCGGACCGTTCTGCATCTCGTGCGAGATCGAACATCGCCTATAACGCAATGGGCAGATAGGCTGAAAGAGCGGGCGCATGTAAATGTCGCTGCCGTTGCCATGGCCAACAAGATGGCGCGGATCGCCTGGGCCGTATTGACGAAAGGCGAGCGATATCGCCCCGCGGCGCTTGTGGGCGCATAGACACGCAACCGCACAACAAATAGGAATCTGCGAGCGAGGAGGAGATGGACCAACGACCAATCGGCGTCTTGTCAGTCTGACGGGGAGCATGGCCCCCAGAGTGCCGATGAGCTAACGAGACACAGGACGCGCGACTTCCCATCTTGGTCAGGGGCAAATCGAATGGCCCCATCAAAAGACCGAATACATAGAAGCAGGGTCAAAGGGACATCAACAAAACGCTTGCAGGGGAAGGCAGTTCATACATGCTCCCCGATGAGTCCGCTAATTTAGGTTAGCTCTGTTCAGGTTTTGGCCCTCTTCTGACCGGTTAGCATATTCTGCTGGCGTCAGGCCAGCGAGGCTTGTGTGTGGGCGGTTATGGTTGAAGTCGGTGCGCCATGCCGCGATCAACTGGCGGGCATGGCGGAGGTTGTCGAACCGCTCGTTCAGAACCCGCCAAGTTCAGTCGCGAAACGGGCACAGACCGATACTGCTAATAGGCTCTGACAGCCATGGATGGTGCATGCAAGGTCGCGGGCGTGGCTCGTATAGCTGATACAGTCATGAACCACGAGATCGGGTGCATGTCCGGCCATCTCGCGCGCCGCTGCGGCGATAGTGTTGTCGTCTGCGTCCGGCGCCAGAGCCACGGTAACGCATTCGCGACCCGGCCGCTCCCAGCGATTGCGGCATTCCGCGGCCTGCGCGGCCACCGGGATGAAAACGCCGAGCCGTCCTTTTCCTGGCAGGCAGCCATCGACCGCCCCGGCCATTAGGTCCGAGGCAAAATGCACGCCCGGCGTCGCCAATGTGGGGAACTTGCCGGTGCAGCAAACCACCGAGACCGCGGCGCCGATCTCGTTTAAGTCGGCAAGGCGCTGTGCCATGCCTTCGGTGACAGCGACCTTGCTGATCAAGACCGACTGACCATCGGGCAGCGTGGTGTAAAGCGTATCCGCGTCCCCAATCGGAGAGACGGCCGCGATGCCTGCGTCGTCCAGATGGTCCAGCGCACCCATGACGCGCAGCTCGGCCCGATCGCCGATCACCTGAGCGAACTGCGCCTGCAGGTCGGGGCGCGGCGACTGCCCTATTACCAGCAAGCCGACCAGCGAGCGAGTCATGCCGACACCGTGCCTTTCAGTGCGGCGGCATCTCCGACGACCCTCACCCGGGTGCGGATCGCCCGGCCTGGCAGGTAGGAAAGCGGCAGGTCCTCGACCTCGATTACCTTGATCGAATCCTTGTCGGCCCCGGCCTCGATCGCCGCGGCAATTGCATCGGCGCGCGCGGCGGCAATAGCATCGTCCCGCTCCATGTCGCGATAGATGCGATCGGTTTCGCCCGAAATCTGCGCCATCGCGGCACCGACCGCATTTGCGACGCCGTTGTGCTCGACATGCACGACCTTCGATATGCCGGGCATGGTTTCGGGAATCAGCATCGCACCGCCCCCGGCGGCCAGCAGTGGAATCTCGGTGGCGTCAGTCTTCATCCGGTCAACCGCCTCGGCGATCCGGTCGTGCATCACCGCCAATGCCCTGCTGACGAAATCTGCGGACAAGCCTGCGACGCGCGATTTGTCACCGATGTCGATCAGCCCCGCCGCGACGGCGATGTCGGTCGCGGTCACCTGCTCGCCACCAAAGACCAGTGCCTCTTGCCCCAGCCGGTAGCCGACCGATTCCGGGCCCACGCTCAGCGGATCTCGCGTCACCTTTGTGCCACCGCCAAGTGCGACGGACAGAAGATCCGGCATTCGGAACAGCGTACGCACGCCGCCGACCTCGACCACGTTGTTCGCTTCGCGCGGGAAGCCGTTGACGAGGCAACCGACATCCGCGGTCGTGCCACCTACGTCGCAGACCACCGCGTCCTCAATCCCCGCCAACAACGCTGCGCCGCGCATCGAGTTGGTGGGACCGGACGCAAACGAGAACACAGGATATTCGCGCGCCGCGTCGGCTTTAACCACGGTGCCGTCGTTCTGGGTGATGAACAGCTGCGCTTCGATCCCGCTGTCTCTAACCGCATCGACAAAGGCGCGGGTCGTCTCGCGAGCCAGCCCGATCAACGACGCGTTCATCAAAGCTACGTTCTCGCGTTCCAGCAGGCCGATCCGACCAAGTGTCGAGGACATGGTGACATGTACATTGGGCGCCTCGTTCCTGACGATTTCGGCGGCGCGTTCCTCGCATTCCGCGGTCAGCGGCGAAAATGTAGCTGAGATTGCGACCGCCGGAATGCCATCCGCAGCGATCTTGCGTGCGGCCTCGGCGACGGCGCGTTCATTCATTGGCACGAGCGGGCGGCCATCGTATTCGTGCCCGCCCTCGACCAAATAGACACCGCCATTGACCTTGGCGGCCAGATCGCGCGGCCAATCGCAGAATGGCACTAGGCTGGCCGAAGCCGGCAGCGCTACGCGGATCGCTGCGGCGCGGCCTAGATTGCGCCGCTCGACGACCGCATTGGTGAAATGGGTCGTCCCAATCATTACGGCGATGGTGTCCCGCGCCGCATCGCCCGCCTGCGCCAGCAGGTCGTTCAGCGCGGTGCGTACGCCCGATGTCACATCGGCGGTGGTGAACGTCTTAACAGATGCCAGCACCCGGTCGCCATCCAGAAGGGCCGCATCCGTGTTCGTGCCGCCGACGTCGATACCGATACGCTTCATGTCCATTACTCCTCAAAAACCGATTTGAAATCCAGATCGAACCCAAAGGCTCGAGGACCGACAGCCGCAATTCCCTGGTCGGTTAGGAACACGGCAGGTGCCGGCAGAGCCAGCACGCTGACCCGCTGGCCAAAGCGCAGGACATCGGTGCCGATCCCCTCGCCTGAAACGCTGTCGAGCAGACAGATCAGATCAGGTGTCATCACCACCGGTTCGCCATTCAGATAGGCGACCGAAAACTCATTCTGGAAATGCACGACCATCTCGTGACCTGCGAAATCGTGCAGTCCCTCGATCACTGCCTTGCCGCGCAGGAACCCTTCGGTGGCGCGCCTGTCGACATCGACGACCTTTCCCTGGAACATCTTCTTGCCGCTGGCAGCCGACAGAACCGCCTCGATCGGGTCGGTATGGGCGGCACGGGCCTCAATCACCCTGCTGCCAAGTGCGATGGCGTTTGACACGGAATATAGAACTCCGTGCTGTTTAATCTCGGCTCCGGTGCGGGGCGCCTTGCAAGTAGCGGCGACCGATCCGATTTCGGTGCAGGCCTTACGGCTGATCCGCTCCATCCAGCGCCAGGATGCGGCGCGCGGGATTATGATTTCGTTATCCCGGATATCGGCCATCGTCAGCGGATAGCAACGCAGGCCCGCCACCGCCACCGACGTCATCTGCGCCTCCGGATAGGCGCGGCCCATGGTGTCGGCATCAACGACTGGATAGCCCGTCAGCGCCGCTATCTGCATTGGATGCATGCCGTTGCCACCGCCAATCTCGAGCGACATAATCGCGTCGAATTTGCGGCCCATGTGCTCTTCCATCATTCGCACGGGTTTCAGCGCGAATTCCGGGTCTGCCAGCCGTTCCTGCCCGACCAGGGGGGCGCCCATGTTCGACACGACGGCGATCACCGCGCCATCGTTCAACGTCATCGGATCGATCAACGTGACCTCGCGGCCCGCCTCGTAGAGGATACGCATGTTCAGCAGCTTGTGATACGGATCGCCGCCGCCGCCGGTGCCGAGGATCCAGGCACCGACTGCAAGCGCCTCGATGTCATCGGCGGACAGAATCCGGCTTGTCTGGCTGGGTGCCCTTTGGGTCTGAGTGGTCATCACGTGTCCTTTCGCACCGGGCCGCCCCGCGCGGACGCGCAAGGAGGTGCCGGCCTTCGGTTGGCCTTTGGCACTGATTACCTTCGTCCACTGGGTGGTTCGCAAATAGCAATTGCGTATGGATCCTATGCGCTGCGCCTATCCCGCAGTCCGGTCGCGACGACGGATGGGGCTGGGATGCCGTCGCAGGCATCGAATCCACCCCGCAAGCCTAAATTTCCCGGCACGCGCATAGTTTTCACAAATGTCCGCTATCAGGAATCACTCTTTTTCCTCTGCTCCCGCATCTGAATTGATGGAAAGGCACAAAGCCTGTCCGTCAGAAGGATGGAGGCATTGCCACCGCCCGTTCCGGGCGGGGCGACAGCGGGGAGATGAACGATGAAATTCTGGAAGATAACTTCGGCACTGGCCCTATCGCTTGGGGTCGCATTGAGCGCCCCGGCCGGGGCGGTGGAGAAACGCGATGGCAAGTTCTGGATGGTTCTCGGCGGCCGCCAGCCTGTATCGCACGTAGACCCGGGTCAGGCCTATGACTACGCCGTCCGGATGATGACCCAGGCGTTGTATGACGGCCTGGTCAAGTACTCGGGCGACCCGCCGAAGGTGGAACCGTGGCTTGCGACTGACTGGACCACGTCCGATGATGGGCTTGTCTGGACCTTCAACCTCGCTCCAGAGGCGAGGTTCAACAACGGTGATCCGGTAACGGCAGATGCGGTCGTCTACTCCTACCAGAGGGTGCTTAAGTTGAACGAAGGCGCTGCCTGGATGCTGTCTGACGTGCTAAGCGCGGAAAATATCAAGGCCTTGGACGAACATACCGTCGAATTCACGCTGGACCGGCCTTATGCCCCGTTCCTGTCCTTTCTGCCATGGTGGTTTATCGTCAACCCGGCTGAGGTCGAGACGCATGTGACTGATGAGGATTACGGCAAGGCATGGCTTTCGGAAAATGCGGCTGGCTCCGGTCCTTACACGCTCGAGAAATTCGACCAAGGAACGGCCTACTGGCTTAAGCGAAACCCCGACTACTGGAAGGGTTTTCCCTATGATGACGAAAAAATGGGCGGAGTTATCTATCGGCTGATCCGCGAAACCTCGTCGCAGCGCGCGGCGCTGCTTTCGGGCGAGGCGGACATGGTGACCGACCTGACGCCGGAAGAGCTCGAGATCGTCGGCCAGCGGCCCGACATCAATGTGTCATCAACTCCGGCGCTGACATCCTTTGGGATCAAGATGAATACCCAAGGGCAATACATGTCGGACATCAATCTGCGCAAGGCCGTCGCCTACGCGTTCGACTACGAAACGTTCGTGCAGGTTTATAACGGTAACGCGACGCTGCAGACATCGGCATTCACCGACGCGATCAAGGGCAAGGTCGATATCGATATGCCGCGCAAGGATATGGAAAAAGCCCGCGAATACCTGTCGAAATCGCAGTGGCCGGATGGTGGGATCACGCTGGAATACGTTTATGTCCAGGGTCTGGAACAACAGCGCCAGATGGGGCTCGCCCTACTGAACAGCCTGCGCGAGCTGAACATCGAGCTCGAGATGACACCGCTGACTTGGCCGAATATGGTTGCACGCGCGGCTGACGCGGGCGAGAGTCCTGATCTGATGAGTATTTTCACCACGCCGGTGTCGACCGACCCGGATGCGGTCGCGGTCCAGTATCATCCGTCCTCGCAGGGCAAATACTATGGCTCGCACTTCCTTGAGGACGACGAACTGATCGAGATGATCGAAAAAGCCCGCAAACTGTCCGATTGGGACGAACGCGCGCCGATCTATGCAGAGATCCAGCAACGGATTGTGGACCTGCAGCCGGAGATTTTCGGTATGATGCGTCAGCGCATGTTCGCCTACAAAACCTACGTCAAGGGATACGAGGACAGCCCGATCCGCATGACCAGCGAGGTGGATATCTACCCCCTCTATATCCAACCCTGACCCTTTCGGGGTGGGCAGAAAGGGCGCTGCTGAGTCGGCAGCGCCCTTAATCACACGACAACCGGTAGTGCCAATGCAACGATTGATCCTTAAACGACTAGGCCTGATGGTAGTCATGCTTCTGGGGCTGGCGGTTATCACCTTTACCGTCGCGAACATCGCGCCGGGCGATCCAGCGCGGCTGGCCGCGGGGCCTGATGCGTCACCGGATATGGTCGAGAAAATCCGCGTCGAGCGCGGTTTTGACCGCGCATTGCCGGTGCGCTTCGGGCTTTATCTTGGACAGCTCGCACAGGGCGATCTGGGCACGTCCGTCTATACCGGACGTCCGGTTGCGCAGGATATCGCTGTATTCCTGCCCGCAACGATCGAACTGGTCCTCTTCTCGATTTTGATCGCCGTGGTCCTTGGTGTGCCCTTTGGTGTGCTAGCAGCGGTTTGGCAGAACCACCTGCCCGACCACGCAATACGATTCCTTTCCGTTTCGGGTGTCGCATTGCCGATGTTCTGGCTGGGGCTGATGCTGCAATGGTATCTATCGCTCGAACTGGGGTTGTTTCCGCTTGGCGGGCGGCTCGGCACCTTCGACGATGTGCCGACTACGATTACCGGAATGATATCGATCGACGCGCTACTAGTCGGGGATCTGGCGACTGCCGGAACGGCGCTGATGCACATGGTCCTACCTGCGACTGCGCTCAGCTTTCCGGCGTTGGCCGCAATTATCCGGGTCAATCGCGCCGAGATGCTGGAGGTGCTGGGCCGCGACTACGTTGTGAATGCCCGCGCGCAAGGCATCGGGCCGTTCCGGATCATCGCGATCTATGCATTGAAAAACGCTATCCTGCCGACGCTGGCGATGATCGGGCTGCGGTTCGGATGGATGCTGGGTGGCACCGTGCTGGTCGAAAGCGTGTTCGACTTTCCGGGCATCGGGCTCTATGCCGCCAAGGCCGCCATTTCGTCCGACTTTGAGCCGATCATGGCCGTGACACTGATCCTCGGTGCCGCATTCATGCTGACCAACCTGCTGATCGATCTGATGTACGCGTTGCTCGATCCGCGCGTACGCAACCAGATATGAGGAGACGGCAATGACTGATGCATCGTTAGAACCCGGCCCCGTGGCGATCCGTGAGCCAATGCGTTTCCGCGAGACGCGCCGCGCGATCCGCACCTATTCGCGAAGCTTCTCTTCGATGCTGGGCCTCGTGATCGTGATCGTTTTCCTATTCATTGCCGCCTTTGGGCCGTGGCTTGCGCCCTATCCGCAGGACGCTTACGGCGCGATCGATTTCGGGGCCAAGTTGCTACCACCTTCAGCCGAACACTGGTTTGGCACCGACCAGGTGGGGTCCGACATCCTGTCGCGGGTGCTGATCGGCGCACGCACCACATTGCAGATCGGTGTAACTGTGACTGGTATCGCCATCCTGATTGGTGTGCCGCTTGGGCTGATCGCGGGAATGACAAGCGGCTGGATATCCGAAGGGATCATGCGGGTCACCGACATCTTCTTGTCCATTCCAGGGCTGATCCTCGCCATTGCCATCGTCGGTGCGCTCGGTCCGGGGATCATCAACGCGATGATCGCGCTGTCGCTGGTCTGGTGGCCGGGTTACGTACGCCTCGTTCAAGCCAAGACACTCAGTCAGCGCAACGAAACCTACGTGGACGCCGCCCGCGCACTTGGAGCGGGACCATTGCGGGTCGTGTTCGTGCATGTTCTGCCGAATTGCCTGTCACCGATCATCGTCAAGGCGTCTATGGATATGGGCATGGCAATCCTCGGAGCTGCATCACTCGGGTTCCTCGGTCTTGGCGCGCAGCCGCCCTATCCCGAATGGGGCGCTATGATCTCGACTGGGCGGGCCTATCTGCCGGACTGGTGGTGGGCCACATTCTTTCCAGGGCTAGCGATCTACTTGACGGTGCTGGGGTTCAACCTGATGGGCGACGGGTTGCGCGACGTCTTCGACCCACGTCAGAGGTAAGCAGAGCATGACCGACCATCCGCTTCTCGACATCCGCGATTTCTCGCTGGTCTTCGACACATTCGACGGCACCTATCATGCCATCGACGGTGTGAACCTGTCACTGCAGCCGGGAGAGGCGCTAGGCCTTGTCGGCGAAACCGGCTGCGGCAAATCGGTACTAACACGCGCCGCTTTCGGCCTGGTCCCGTCGCCGCCCGCACGCATTACTGGCGGATCCGTGCAACTTCAGGGGCGAGAGCTTCTGGGCCTGTCGGATCGCGCTCTGCGACAAGTGCGCGGGCGTGAGGTAGCGATGATCTTTCAAGACCCGATGACCTATCTCAATCCGGTGTTCCGGGTCGGTACGCAACTGGTAGACGCGATCCGCGCACAGTCGGGCGGGCAGACTAAACGTGACGAGGCAAAAGCGATCGCGCTAGACATGCTGGAAAAGGTCCAACTGCCGAACCCCAATCGCCAATTCGCCGCCTATCCGCACGAATTGTCGGGCGGAATGCGCCAGCGGGTGCTGATCGCGATGGCGCTGGCGGCGAAACCGAAATTGTTGATCGCCGACGAACCCACGACCGCGCTAGACGTGACAATTCAGGCGCAGATACTCGATCTGATGGCGGAACTCGTCGCCGATATGGGACTGACAATGATCATGATCTCGCATGATCTGGGGGTCGTCGCTCAGGTCTGTTCTCGAATCGCTGTCATGTATGCTGGTAAGATCGTTGAGGATGCGCCGGTCGCGCGAATATTCGATGCACCGGCACATCCATATACCAAAGGCCTGCTGGCCGCCCTTCCGCATCCGTTCCGCCGGCAGGACCGATTGGAATCGATCCCCGGCACCCTCCCGGACCTCCTGCACCCACCGGCGGGCTGCCTGTTTGCCGCGCGATGCCCACATGCGGCACCGATCTGCGCCAAGCCTGTGCCGATGCGCAGGATCGACGATTCTCACCGGGTCGCCTGCACCCTCTACGACCCTGCCCGCGAGAAGGACCGCGCCGATGCTTGAGCCCATCACGACCCGCCCGCCCGACGGCCCCGCGATGCTGTCGATCCGCGATCTGGACGTTCATTTCCCGCTGGCCAACGGGCAACTGGTGCGCGCCGTTGAACAGCTTTCGCTGACCCTGCGCGCAGGCGAGACTGTGGGGCTTGTCGGCGAAAGCGGATCGGGAAAGACGACCGTGGGCAAGACCGCACTGCGGCTGGTTAAACCGACCGCCGGACACATCGAGATCGGCGGAATGGACGTGATCGACGTCTCGGCCCGCGACCTAAGGAAACTTCGGCAAAAGGCGCAGATCATCTTTCAGGATCCGCATTCGTCGCTGAATCCGCGTATGACCATCCGCCGCGCTGTGTCCGAGGGGCTAATCCTAAACACCGACCTACGGGGTCGTACCCTGCGCGACCGAGTGTCGGAAACGTTGACTTCCCTCGGCCTGCCGGCGCAGTTTCACGATCGCTATCCACACGAATTGTCGGGCGGGCAGAAACAACGCGTCTGCATCGCCCGCGCACTGGTGCTAGATCCGGATCTTCTGGTGCTGGACGAACCGACATCGGCGCTGGATGTGTCGGTACAAGCGCAGATCCTTGGCATCCTCAAAGATCTGCGCGACACCCGGCCGTCGCTGACCCAGCTTTTCATCTCGCACAATCTGGCCGTGATCCGGTTCCTGTGCGAAAGGGTTGCGGTGATGTATCTGGGTCGCATCGTCGAGGAAGGACCGGTTGAGCAGGTGTTCGACGCGCCCGCTCACCCCTATACCCGTGCTCTGCTGTCAGCCGTGCCGGTGCCCGAAGCGGTCAAGCGACCTGATCGGATGCGCCTGAGCGGCGACATCCCCAGCCCTACTAATGTTCCGAAGGGCTGTGCCTTTCACACCCGTTGTCCGATCGCGGAAAAGGGGTTGTGTGACACTACGCCGCCGCCCGCCCTGACACCCGGGCCCGGGCGCATGGCACTGTGCCACTTCGCCGGCAGAACGACGGAGCAAACATGAGTTTTCCCCTTGATCGGCTGGCGCTGCAGCTCGACTGGAACCTGTTGCTGACATTCATGGTCATCGTCCAAGAACGATCGATCACGGGCGCTGCGCAGCGGTTGAACGTGTCGCAGCCTTCGGTGTCGTCAGCTCTGCGCCGGCTGGAGGAACGGCTGGACCAGCGGCTGATTGACCGTGGAGGTGGACAGGCATTCCGCGTGACCCGGGCGGGCGAGGCCGTCTATCGTGAAGTGCTGGAAATTTACGGCGGCGTCGTTCGGCTGAACGATCTGACTGCCGATGGTGGCAGAGCGCTGTCGGGAACGGTGGTGGTACACCGGTCTTCGCATTTGGAAATGGACGACATAACCCCCCTGCTGGAAGAGTTTCGCCGCCAGCATCCCGACGTGACGCTATCGCTTCGCTCTACCCCCTGCCACGAGGTAGCACAGGCGTTGCAGCAGCGCGCGTCGTCAGTTGGGTTCTGCACGCGCGTGGATCCGACGATTCACCGGTTGCGCGCACAACCGCTGAAGCCGCTGGAATTCGGTGTCTATTGCGGCCCCGAACACCCGCTTTTCCGCCAGAAGGAGATCGACCCCGCGATTCTCGCTGCATCGGATGTGGTCGGCTATGAAGAGGACCGAATGGCGGGCGCGCTCTCCACGCTGACGGTATGGCGGGTGCGCCACGGGATCGGCGACCGCTTCATCGCTGCCGCCACCGGTATCGTCGACCTATCGGAATTAATCGAAAGCGGCACCGCCATCGGTTGCATGGCCCGGGGACACGCGATCCGCTATGGTGCGAGACTCTGGCAGATCCCGGTGCCGGTATCGCCGCCGCTGGTGGACGTATTTTCGTTGGTGGATACGGAACGCCACATGACCCCGGTGGAATATGAACTGCTGAAATTCCTCGAAACAGCCGGAATGGTGACGCTTCCGACGCGCCGTTCCGATATCTGAGGCGGAGCTTACATCAGTCACCCTATATCAAGGCGGGTCTGGCGCTGAAGGACTCTTCCATCGATCCCAGACGCGTTGCTCCCATCGAGTTACGGATTGTCGACGAAGCGGAGCGCCTTAACTTCACTGCACTCGAATGGCTGCACGATTGGAATGCTTATCGACAAGCTTGGGACGCGCTTAATAAGGCTCAACGCCGAGGCGAGACATGGGCGATCTCGACGCGGCTCTCGATGAACAGAGGGCCTAGGGCCAGGATTTCAGTTTTTGATTTGACTGAGCGCCGCCAAGACATCTTCAACGCTTGCGTGGACCACCTCATTGTAGATCGGACGCGCTGCTCCAATCTCCGCAAGATAAGCTTGTACATGCTCCGGAAGCTCATCAAAGGGAATGTCGTCGCCACGCCGCAGAGCATCCCAGATCACGCTGTGAAGATATCGCCACTTATCGTCCTGAGCAGTCATACTGCTTCCCGTCGTCAATCGCGTTCAAGGGGGTCGAGTGGGGCTGAGTGCAGAAAACCCCTTTAAGGTTTCTGTTGGGTTGTTTGCGCGTTGAGACTGACGCTCACGGTTCGTTCGCTCCGAGATACCGATAGATTGTCGCTTTTGAGAGGCTGTAGTGTGCCATCAGATCTTTGATCAGCATTCCAGCGGTACGCTTTTTGCGTAGCTCAACGATCTGATCTTCTGAAAGCGCGGGTCGTTTGCCGAACTGTACGCCGCGATCTTTGGCCTTCTTGATCCCATCCATCTGTCGCTCGGCGCGGATTTCGGTTTCGAACTGGCCAATGGCTCCGAGCATGTTGAACAGCAGCCGCCCGGTTGCGTCGGACGTGTCGATATTCTGATCGAGCACGACCAGATCGACACCTTTCTGTTTCAGTGTTTCAGCGATCTGGCAAAGGTGCAGTGTGGATCGCGCCAATCGGTCGATACGTGTGACAATCAGCTGGTCACCGTCGCGGACGTAATTCAGGCATTCTTTCAGCTGAGGGCGGGCGTCCGTCGTACCACTGCGCTTCTCTTCGAAAAGCTTGTCGCAGCCATCCAGCTTTTCGCGCTGCACGTCCAGAGATTGTCCGACTGAGCTGACGCGGGCGTATCCGACTTTGGCCATAGTGTCTCGAATAAATTCAGAGGTCTTGCGACTGTCATATTGAGACATTGAAAAAGACATGGCAAGCGAATGGTCTCAATTTCTACAGTTTTGAAGACCCTCTCCGTATAGAAAGACGACCCTCATGGCACACCGAGCGGTTCTGACCGCGCGACAGCGCGCGGCCCTTTTCCACCTTCCAACGGATGAGGCGTTGATCCTTCGGCATTACGCCCTGTCCGATGAAGACATCGATTTTATCCGCACCCGCCGCCGCCCTGAGAACCTGATCGGATTTGCGCTGCAGCTTTGTGCCCTTCGATATCCGGGACGGCTGCTGAGGCCCGGAGAGATCATCCCCAAAGAAATGTCTGACTTCATCGCCGCCCAGCTCGGCGTCAAACCCGATGACCTTCTACATTATGCCGAGCGAGAGAACACACGGCACGAGCACCTGGAAGTACTGCGCAAGATTTATAGGTACGAGATGTTCAAGGGCAAGCGGGTCAAACAGATGCGTGCGTGGCTTGATCAGAATGCCGAAGGTGCGCAATCGAGCGAAGGTCTGGTGAGGGCCTTTGTGCAAGAATGTCGTGGGCGGCATATCATCCTGCCGGGAACGACTGTCATGGAACGGATGTGCGCCGACGCGCTTGTTGCTGCCGAACGCCGGATCGAAACTCGGATAACGGCGCGCCTTGACCGCGCGATGCGCGCTCGTCTCGATGGCTTATTGAATGAGGAAGAGGAGGGCCAAACCACCACGTTCGTGTGGTTGCGCCAGTTTGAGCCAGGCAAGAACTCCGCAGATATCAACCGCCTGCTTGATCGGCTGGAGTTTCTGATGGCGATTGCCTTGGCACCAGAAATTATGGACGACATCCCAGCACATCGGGTCACGCGGCTGCGCCGTCAGGGAGAACGCTACTTTGCGAAAGGACTACGTGACATCACCAGTGACCGCCGCCTTGCCATCCTGGCCGTCTGCGTCGTGGAATGGAGCGCTGCCATCGCAGATACCGTTGTGGAAACACATGACAGGATTGTAGGCAGCGTCTGGCGGGATGCGAAACGGATCTGCGACGCGCGGGTCACGGAAGCTCAGGCGGACGTCGCAAAGACCCTGGCTGGATTTGAGACCCTGGGATCAAACCTATTGATGGCCAAAGGCGACGATGCCGCCCTCGCCAATGCCGTCGATAGTTCTTGCGGCTGGAGCGGCCTTGAAAGTCTGGTCGCGCAAGCAACACAGCTTCAGGCAACGGTGAAAGCAGATACTCTGGCCCATGTGTCCAAGGGCTTCCACCGGTTCAAACGCTATGCTCGGCGCATGTTGAATGCTCTGGATATGACATGCGCCAGTGTGGCCCAGCCATTGATCACGGCAGCGCAGATTATCCGTGACAAACAGGATATCCCGGCCACATCGCTGACCTTTTTACAACCACGTTCGAAATGGCGACCGCAATTCCGCGCGCCCGATATTGATCAAGAGCGGCTGTGGGTTGTCGCCGTCCTGTGCCACCTGCGCGATGCGTTCCGTTCTGGCGATATCTGGCTTCCGCATTCGCGGCGTCATGCCGACATGAAGCAAGCCCTTGTGTCCATCGATGCCGCCCGCGCCATGGGGCTTTCAATGCCACTGGAACCAGAGATCTGGATGGCTGATCGAAAGCGCCGCTTGGAAGAGGGGCTGAAACGGCTGGCCAAGGCGGTGCGCTCCAAAACCTTGCCGAGTGGAGTCATTGAAGACGGCGTTTTGCGCGTGAGCCGTCTTGACGCCGATGTGCCGGAGGAGGCCGGTGATCTCGTCCTCGATCTTTACCGTCGTCTGCCGGAGACGCGGATCACCGATATTCTCACAGAGGTCGACAAAGACACCGGCTTCACCGAAGCCTTCACGCATCTGCACACCGGTGCCCCATGCCGTGACAAGATTGGCTTGCTGAACGTGCTCCTGGCGGAGGGTCTCAATCTAGGCCTGAGCAAAATGGCAAATGCCACCAACACTCATGACTTCATACAGCTTTCCCGTTTGTCACGGTGGCATGTCGAAAGCGAGGGAATGGCCCGCGCCCTGGCCATGGTGATTGATGCGCAGACCCACCTGCCAATGACCAAATTCTGGGGTGTAGGGAAAACGGCTTCCAGTGATGGGCAGTTTTTCCCAACGACGCGGCAGGGCGAGGCAATGAACCTCATCAACGCAAAATACGGCAACGAGCCGGGCATAAAGGCCTACACCCACGTCTCTGACCAGTATGCGCCATTCGCCACTCAGGTCATTCCCGCCACGGTGAGCGAGGCACCTTATATCCTCGACGGCTTGCTGATGAACGAGGCGGGACGGAAGATAAAAGAGCAGTATGCCGACACCGGCGGCTTCACCGATCTCGTCTTCGCCGCCACGTCCCTGCTCGGGTACCACTTCCATCCCCGCATTCGCGACCTGTCCTCCAAGAGGTTGCATGTGTTTGACCTCCGCGCTGTTCCCAAAGAGCTGAAAGGGTTAACCGGGGACAAAATTCGGGAAGCGAAGATCGTCGAAAACTGGCCGGATGTTTTGCGCTGTATCGCAACAATGCTGTCGGGCCGGATGCAGCCAAGTCACCTCCTCAAGAAATTGGCCGCGCGCCCGAGGCAACATGATCTGGCGTTGGCCTTGCGGGAGATCGGCCGGGTCGAACGCACATTGTTCATCATCGAATGGCTGCTCGACACCGACATGCAGCGCCGCGCCCATATCGGCTTGAACAAGGGAGAGGCACATCACGCCCTGAAAGGTGCTCTTCGGATCGGGCGTCAGGGAGAAATCCGCGACCGTACCACGGAAGGACAACACTTCCGCATCGCTGGCCTCAATCTGCTGACCGCCATCATCATTTATTGGAATTCCAAACAGCTCGGAAACGCTGTGGCAAGGCGACAGCGGGCAGGATTGGATTGCCCACCCGAACTCCTCGCCCACATATCGCCGCTTGGGTGGGCCCATATCATCCTAACAGGCGAATATCGTTGGCGGAAAATAGAAGCGCAAAATCCTTAAAGGGGTTTTCTGCACTCAGCCCCACTCGACCCCAACCTGACAATCCCCGATAAGCGTGCCCTCAGCCGAGAGGTTCATTGAGTTTGAGTGCCCAGGATAGCGGTTTACGTTGGGAGATCGGAACGCGCAGGCGCTCGGGAAGGCTGCCGAAGCCGATCATCGTGATGACCAGCTCGCTATCACCCAGCCCCGCGACTTTGCGCAAGGCGCTATCGCGTTCTCTGCATTCCGACCAGTTCAGCATCACTGCTCCCAATCCTTCGGCGTGCAAAGCGTAGGCAAAGCTCATGGCAAACATCCCACCATCGACCCAGCCTTGATACCGTTCGTTGGCCTTTTCCCAATGTGCAAGGTCGGAGGTGATGATCGCAACGCCGCCCAGCTGGCCACCGAAACCGCGATTGCCCGATTGCAGCGAGAGAATGCGTGTCCGTGCCACGGGGTCGGTCCACACATGGGCCCGACAGGTCTGTCGGTTGCAGGAGGACGGCGATTGTTGCGCCGCCCGCACGGCCCGTTCTATCGATGAAAGCGGCACCGGCTCGGGAGAATAGCTTCGGATTGAATGCCGCGCCTCGGCGAACGACAGGAAATCCATCATGGCGCGGGACTGGATTTCTTCGCGACGGACCTCTTCACACCCACCCTTAAGGCCGGTTACGGGCGCATCTGCATGGGCTGCCGCAACCTGACGAGCAAGACTCAGGTCACTTGACGAGCTCTCGTTCGCAGCAAGCCAGCTTTCAAGCGTGCGCAGCGCGATCTCGGCGCTTGCATCTGATCCGAACCGGGCAATGTAAATGTCGATATCTAGGGCCAGTTGTGTGGCCTTATCTGTGCCGCGTCCCGGTGCCGAATCGCGCAACGACATGCCGTATTCGAGAAAGTGCAATCCGATCGCGATGCGGGCGCGCAGGTTTTCGCGGCTCTGGGCACCATTGGTGAAGGACGTTCGCCAGAAGCGGCGAGCATCATACAGACTGTTGGCGGCAAGCTGCGCGAGTTGTTGCAAACGTAGGTGAAGCGGCGGACGGGGGTCGGGAAAGGCAGTGGGCATGAGGCTCTCCACAGGACAATGCAGGGATCAGCCTGAATTCTCATCACGCACACCGCAAGCAGCTATGGCGACCGTATAGGCTCGTGAGATTTTAAGGAAGAATTTCTGCATCTGGGGTAATATCTGAAAACATTTATTAAAATGTCATGCAACTATCCTTTTGGATAGGTTTTTTCCTCCTTTTTTTCCTGTGATCTCTCCTGAATTTGTTTGAGACCCATCCCAAGACTGCCTTCCTCCAAGGCACATGCGGATGCCAACGTGAGTCCATGCATACCGTAACCGCTCGGGGAGGCTGGCAAAGTGAAAAAGCATATCCACGTCCGTGTCGTGTCGCCGATCACGACCATCGGGTTTCGTCATGACGCATCGCTGAAGTCTCTGGAGAGCCCAGGCCTTGTCGTTTCGGGTAGCCAGATTTCGAAAGGGCCCGGTTCCATCGAGTCGGAGTACGAAAACGCCATGGCGGTGCCCGACACGGTTAGCCTGATTGTTGCGGCGGAACGCGATGGTGTGGATGCAGTCGTCATCGATTGCATGGGTGATCCCGGCCTGCGCCCAGCCCGCGAGGCCGTCACGATCCCAGTTCTAGGGCCCTGTCAGACCGCAATGCACATGGCTGCGATGTTGAGTCACAAGTTTTCGGTTCTTACGGTGATGGCACGGCTCATCCCGCAATTCGAGAATGCGGCAGTACTCGCCGGGCTTGGCTCGCGGATAGCGTCTGTTCGGTCTCTGGAGATCCCGGTGCTGCAGCTGGAGCAGGATCTGGCTGCGACGCAGGCCGCGCTGGTGGACGAGGCACAAAAGGCGGTTGAGCGCGACGGCGCGCATGCGGTGATCTTCGGATGCACCGGGCTGATGGGTTGTGCCGCGGCCCTGAAGCAAGGGCTTTTGGAGCGAGGCATCGACATACCGGTCATCGACCCCATCCCGACCGCTGTGAACATTGCCGCCGCTCTCGTGCGATCGGATCTGACGCATTCCGCGCGAAGCTATCCCTTGCCTCCAATTAAGCCGATGCCGGGCTACGATATGCCCGACCTTCATGCATCTGAAGCCAAGGCGGCGGAATGAACCGATGACAGAGCTGACCGCGGAACAGATCGACACAGGACCGAGGTCTGGATGGCAGGCTCCCAATCTTTGGTGGTTGGTTCTGCCGGCAGTCCTATTCCTGATCCTTTTTTTCCTGATCCCTGTTCTGTCGTTGTTCGCAACGAGCTTTGACAAGGCTTTCGCGGGCGTGATCACCTTTCAGGGCAATCTGACATGGGACAATTACGAACGCATCTTCACCCGGGCACTGTATTACAAGGCGATTTACAAATCGGTGTTTCTTGGCGTCGCAGTTTCCTTGATCTGCCTCGTGATCGGCTATCCGCTTGCCTATGTGATCGCGCGCACCTTGCGGCCAGGAACCGCCACGCTGCTGACGATCCTCGTGCTGGCCTCCATGCAACTTGACATGGTCATTCGCCTTTACGGCATGATGGTGCTGATGGGCGACAACGGTCTTATCAACAACGGACTGACCGCTCTCGGCATCATATCTGAGCCGTTGCCACTCATGTACAACGACTTTGGCGTGGTGGTCGGATTGGTACAGGTCACATTGCCCTTTATGATCCTGTCGCTGATTGGGGCGATCAAGTCGATAAACCCCGCGCTCGAAGAGGCCGCGCGTAGTCTTGGTTCGTCGCGCTGGCACGTCATGCGCACGATCACCTGGCCGCTATCACTGCCCGGTGTCTATGCCGGTACGCTTCTGGTCTTTGCATTAGCCATTTCCTCCTATGTGGTACCGGCTCTGATGGGCGGCTGGAAGGTCATCACGCTGCCGATTCACATCTACCAGCAGATCGCAGAGGTGGGCCGCTGGCAGTTCGGGGCGGCGGTTGCTGTCATCCTGTTCCTCACATCTCTCTTTGCCATGACGATCTACATCCTCGCGCTGCGGCGCAACGCTGGAGGGCGTGTGTGATGAGCGATGTGAAGCCTATCCCGCTGACCTTCAGAATTATCGCCGGCATTGCACTTCTTGTTTTGCTCGTGCCGGTCTCCATCGTGGTGATGGCCGGCTTTAACTCCGGGGAATTCTTGAGATTTCCGCCAGATGGCTTGTCGCTTCGGTGGATCAAAGAGTTCTTTGTCTCGCAGACCTTTCTGCCCGCATTCAAGATGTCGTTCGGCCTTGCACTCGCAACAACCTTCGTGTCGACAGTGCTGGGCACACTGGCCTCGGTTTTCCTCACGCGGTCGACCAGCCGCTGGCGCGAAATGCTGAGGGCGCTCTTTATCATGCCGGTCATTTTGCCGGGCGTGGTGCTGGGACTTGCACTCTATGTCTTCTACATCTGGACCGATCTCGGGCTGGCGCGCAGTCTGCCGGGACTGCTCATCGGTCATGTTCTGGTGACAATGCCCTTTGTCATTGCAACGGTCACCGCGTCGCTGGTGGATTTCGACCTGTCAATCGAGGAAGCCGCCCGCGCACTCGGGGCTTCGCCGCTGCAGGCCTTCATGAAGGTCACGCTTCCCAATATCACACCGGGCATCATGGCCGGCACGATTTTTGCCTTCATCGTCAGCTTCGGTCAGTTCGAATTGACGCTGTTCCTGTCGACACCCGACCTTCAGACCCTCCCGATCGCGATCTACACCTCGCTGCGCTATGCGTTCGAGCCAACAGCGGCAGCGGCCGGGATATTTGCCATCTTTCTCGTCACCGTCTCGACGCTGCTCACATCGCGGCTCGTCAATCTAAAGAAACTGCTGCGCCGGCACTGAACCGGACGGTTCCAACAAGGAGTGAATGCCATGACGATTTCCAAGACAAGCCTGACCCGTCGGGGGGTTCTGAAGACCGGTGCCGCTGCCGCCGGGGTGAATCTGTTCAATATTGGCCATGCCTGGGCCCAAGACGTGTCGTATGATGGGGAAGTATTCGATGCTGGCGGGGCTGTGCTTAACATCGCCGAATGGGGAGGGTATTGGCAGGAGACGCAGAACACCCTGCTGCTCGATCAGTTCCAGAAAGATTTTAACTGTACCATCCGGTATGACAGCACCTTCCCGTGGTTTCCGAAATTTGTCGCCAGCGGACCGCAGAATCCGCCGATCGCGATGACCAACTGGAACATGCCCGAGATGTTCAAGACTGCGGCGGCAGGCGACTATTTCATGGATGTCGAAGAGATCAAGGCGAACGTGCCCAATGCCGCCAAGCTGTGGGACTTCGCCTCGCAGACCGGCGTCGGCATCACCTGGGCCTTCTCGCGTTACTGCTATGTCTACCGCACCGACGCCGGAGTGATCCCAACTTCTTTCAAGGACTTCTGGCGCGAGGAGTATGCAGGCAAGCGCGGCACCTACATCACATCCAACACCTTGCAGATGATGTTCTTCATGGCTGCGGCCAACGCTTACGGTTCGGGAGAAACCGACTTCGACGCCGGCTACGATGCGATGCGTGCAGCCATGCCGATGAAGATCTCGGATTTCACAGGCAACATGGCGACTTTGGTTGAACGCGGCGAGGTCGACATCGCCGTTCAGTCGGATGCAGAGGCATTGCTACAGAAGGAAAAGGGCGTTCCGGTCGATCTTTACTATTGGGATGAGTACAAGGGCGTCCTGACCCAGACCAAGACAATCAGCAAATATGCCGATCCGATGAGCAAGAAGCTATGCTTTGCGCTGCTGAACCGGACGCTTGATGCGGCATACCAGACGTCCTTCGCCGAAACCTTCTGGATGCGTCCGTCCAATCGCGAGGCGGTGATCCCTGAAAAGATGGCAGCGCTTGGCGTGGCGAATACTGCTGATGCGACGAACGGGCTGCATATCCCCGATTGGGAAAGCTACCTGATGGAAGAAATCGACATCGTGGAGACGGTGAACGAAATTTTCGGATCTTGATCATTCTTTACATGCGGCGCGGCACACTCGTCAGCGCCGCTTCTTTCCCCGGCTCTTGAAAATAAAGGACGCACCCTTGTCCGACATACGGCTCGAAAACCTGACCAAGACCTATGGCCACACCCATGCGGTCGAAGCTGTGACGCTGAAGATCGAGGAAGGCGAATTCTATGCTCTGCTCGGGCCGTCCGGCTGCGGCAAGTCGACGACGCTGCGCATGGTTGCTGGGTTCGTGATGCCGTCAATGGGACGGATCTGGATTGGAGGTCAGGACGTGACGCCTTTGCCACCAGAGAAACGTGACATCGGGATCGTCTTTCAAAACTACGCAATCTTTCCCCATATGAACGTGGCCGAAAACATCGCTTTCGGGCTAAAGTTGCGCAAGCAGTCTCGGGCCCAGATCGAGACTTCGGTCAAGGCGGCGCTGGACCAGGTCGGGCTGACTGGTTTTGGTGATCGCTACCAGCGCAATCTGTCAGGTGGGCAGCAGCAGCGTGTGGCACTGGCTCGCGTCCTCGTAACAAAGCCGCGCATCCTGCTGCTGGACGAACCTCTCTCGGCGCTCGACAAGGCTCTGCGCGAGGAGATGAAGTTCTGGATCAAGAACCTTCAGCAGGAGTTGGGCATAACCACGATCTATGTCACGCACGATCAGGATGAGGCGCTCACGATGTCCGACCGGATCGGAGTTATGCGAGCTGGCCATGTGGAACAAAGCGGCACGCCACGTGAGATATATGAGGAACCGGCGACCTTGTTCGTGACGTCATTCATCGGCCAGTCGAACGTGCTTGACGTGACCTGTCTGGAGGCCGGCGAAGGCCGGGCAACGGTACGTCTGGCCGATACCGTCCTGAAGGCTGGCTTGCGCCATCGGGTACCTGTCGGTGCTGGCGCCAAGCTGGTGATCCGCCCCGAGAATGTGCTGATGGGCGCAGAGGCCGAAGCAACGGGCGTACCACTACTTGAGGCGCGTGTGCTTGGAGAGACCTATCAGGGTGCAATGCTGCGCTACAGGCTCGACGTTGCCGGACAGGAACTGGTCGCAGAGCGGCAGAACCAGATGCACCTTGCCTGCTGGGAGCCTGGCGCAACTGTGAAAATCGGCTGGACCCCGGAACGGGCAAGGCTCCTGCCGGCCGGGTAAATCCATCCGGTGAAATGAAAAACGAAAGAAAAGAGGTACTTGCCAATGCGTATCGGCATTGATGTGGGCGGAACCAACACGGATGCCGTCATTCTGGAGGGCGACCGCGTTGTGGCGGCTTGCAAATCTCCCACCACCGAGGATGTCAGTTCGGGGATCTCCGCTGCGTTGTCCACGGTTTTGGGCGAAAGCGGTGTCGCGGCCTCGGCTATCGACGCGGTGATGATCGGAACGACGCACTTCACCAACGCCGTGATCGAACGGCGTCGCCTGCTTCAGGTCGCAGCGGTCCGCATCGGATTGCCAGCGACGAGGGGCGTGCCGCCGATGACAGACTGGCCGGGCGATCTGGCAGACGTGCTGGGTCGACACTGCTACATGTTGCGTGGCGGGCATGAATTCGACGGCCGCGAAATTGCACCGCTGGATGAGGCCGGCCTTTTGGATGTCGCTCGCGAGATCAAGGCCAAAGGGTTGCGCAGCGCCGCCATCACGTCGGTCTTTTCGCCGGTGACGGCGGTCATGGAATTGCGTGCCGCCGAAATCTTGCGCGAAGAATGTCCGGGAATCGCGCTGTCTCTCAGTCATGAAATCGGGCGCGTCGGTTTTCTGGAGCGTGAGAACGCGGCGATCATGAACGCCTGCCTTGCCGACCTGTCCACAAAGGTGGTCGACAGCTTCCGGTCGGCACTGCGTCACAAAGGCATATCCGCGCCGTTCTTCATCAGTCAGAACGACGGCACTCTTATGACACCGGAACATGTGGAAAGCTATCCTGTCCTGACTTTTGCCTCGGGTCCGACCAACTCCATGCGCGGCGCAGCGCGGCTTGCCGCCATCGGCGATGCCATGGTCGTCGATATTGGCGGCACGACCTCGGACGTGGGGATGCTCATGCAGGGTTTCCCGCGTGAAAGCGCCGTGGCTGTGGATATCGGCGGGGTGCGGACCAATTTCCGGATGCCCGACGTTCTGGCCATCGGTCTGGGCGGCGGGTCGCTGGTACGGGACGGCGGTGCGCGGATCGGACCAGACTCCGTCGGTTACGAGATCATGAAAAAGGCACTGGTTTTTGGCGGCGACACGCTGACCACCACGGATATCGTTGTGGCCGCCGGCATGGCCGATATCGGCGACCGGGCGCGCGTCGCGAACATTCCAGCGGAGACGATTGCCACAGCACTCGACACGATTCACCGTATGGTGGATGAGGCCGTCGACCGCATGAAAACTTCGGCCGACAAGTTACCGGTGATCCTTGTCGGAGGCGGCGCTGTGCTGGTATCCTGCGACCTCCCTTCGGCATCTGAAGTCATCAGACCTGAAAACTCCGGTGTCGCCAACGCTATAGGCGCAGCCATCGCGCAGGTGGGCGGCGAAGTGGACCGCATTTACGCAATGGAAGGCCGGGCCCGCGACGAAGTGCTTGACGAAGCAAAGGCCGAAGCGTCAGCCAACGCTGTTGTGGCGGGAGCCATCGAGGGAAGCGTCAAGATCATGGATATCGAAGAAGTCCCGCTGGCCTACCTCCCTGGGTCCGCGACCCGTATCCGCGTGAAGGCGGTTGGCGATCTGGCGATGAAGGGGGCCGAGGCATGAAGCTCAATTCTCAGGACCTTGCCGATCTTGCGGTCGGGGCTGCCTTTCTCGGAACTGGCGGCGGTGGCGATCCCTACATCGGTCGGCAGATGGTGCAACTCTGCCTTGATGAAGGGTTAAGCGTGGAACTAGTCGACCCGGACGATCTGGATGACGACGCGTTCGTCATTCCGACCGCAATGATGGGCGCACCGACCGTGCTGGTTGAAAAATTGCCTTCTGGGCTGGAGGCGATCCATTCGCTTCAGCGGCTCGAAAAACGGATCGGACGCAAAGCCACACACACGATGCCGATCGAGATCGGCGGGATCAACTCCACGATCCCACTTTTGGTCGGGGCGCGGCTTGGTTTGCCGATCGTCGATGGCGACGGTATGGGACGCGCTTTTCCCGAGCTTCAGATGGAGACATTCGGGGTCTATGGTGTCTCCGGGTCTCCCATGGCGGTCAGCAATGAGTGGGGCGACTGCGCCCTGATCGAGGCAACTGACAACAAGATGATGGAATGGCTTTCGCGCGGCGTGGCGATCCGCATGGGAGGAGCGGCTTACATCGCCGAGTATTCCATGTCGGGCGCTGATGTGAAGCGGACCGCAGTGCCGCGTACCCTGACACTTGCCATCCAGGTGGGGCGTGTCCTGCGCGAGGCCAAGGCGCAGCATGTAAACCCCTTCGAAGCGCTGCTCGGGTTCCTTCCGACGACGCTCTACAGCTACGCAACGATCATCTACACCGGCAAGATCACAGACATGCAGCGCGAGACAAAGAATGGCTTTTCCATCGGTCGCGCGCGGATTGAGGGATCCGGTGCATACGACAATGTCATGGAGATCGAGATTCAGAACGAGAATCTGATCGCACGAGTGGGTGGCGTGGTCAAAGCCATTGTCCCAGATCTTATTTGTATTATGGATAGCGAAACCGCTGAGCCGATCACGACCGAAGGGCTGCGCTACGGTCAGAGGGTCACGGTGATCTCGGTGTCTGTCCCAGAGATAATGCGATCCCCCGAGGCTCTGGCGGTTTTCGGCCCAGCCTGCTTCGGGCTGGACGAGCCTTATACCAGGATCGAGGACTTGACGGCATGAGGTGGCTGGAAGTCGGAGATCTGGAGGATATTGCCGTCGGAGCCGCCGTGCTGGGTACGGGCGGTGGTGGTGATCCATATATCGGAAAACTGCTCGCCCGCGGTGCAATCGAAGCGCATGGTGCGGTCAGGCTGATTTCGCTCGACGAACTGGCAGACGATGAGGAGGTCATCACCTGTGGTGCTATGGGGGCGCCTACCATCGTGCTGGAAAAGGTTCCGTCGGGCGACGAAATGCTCATGGCGTTGCGCCACTACGAAGCAATTTCGGGAAAGGCCGTGACGGCGATTATGCCGTTCGAGGCAGGCGGTCTGAACTCCTGCCTGCCGATCGTTCTGGCCGCGCAGACCGGATTGCCGCTGGTCGATGCGGACGGCATGGGCCGCGCGTTTCCGCAACTGGAGATGGAGACTTTCAACGTCTATGGCGTTCCCGCCGCTCCTGTGGCGATGGCTGATGAGAAGGGCAACCTGGCGCTTGTCGAGACCGACAGTGCGGCGAAGGCGGAATTCATGGCGCGGGGCATCTGCATCCGAATGGGCGGACAGGCGAGCCTTGTCAACTATGCAATGGACGGCGCCACGGCGCGGCGCGTTTCGGTGCCTGCCACGGTTTCTCTCGCGCAGGACATCGGCCGCGTTCTGCGACAGGCACGGGTGGACAAGACCGCTAGGTTGAACGCGCTGATCGATTTCTTCGGCACGACGCACTACGGACATGCCGAGCTACTTGGGTCGGGAAAGGTCTCCGACATCGAACGCAAGGTTGAAAACGGTTGGTCCGTGGGCATCGTTTCGATCCTGCCTTTCGACAGCGATGTACCTTACCGGATCCGCATTCAGAACGAGAACCTCGTGGTCGAACGAGGTGCGACCGTGCTTGCCGTTGTGCCGGACCTGATCTGCGTTCTTGACATAGACACTGCAGAGGCGATCCCAACTGAGCGCTTGCGCTACGGTCAGCGGGTCGACATTCTCGGGATCCGGGTGCCGCCAATCATGCGGACTCCAGGGGCCCTAATGGTCTTTGGGCCACGCGCCTTCGGGCTGACTGCAGAATACGTACCTCTCGGAATTTGATTCCAACCAGGGACTGAGGCACAGGCGGGAAAGCTATTCCAGCAACCCGCTCCTACGTGCTACGGACACGGCGAGGGACCGACGACCAACGCCAAGCTTTCCGTAAAGGTTCTTGAGGTGGAACTTGACCGTAGGCTCGCTGACACCAAGCCTGTGCGCTATGACCTTGTTAGGCAATCCTTCAGCCAGAAGTGGCAGGATTTCCGCCTCGCGCCGGCTCAGAAATCCTCCTTTCCGGGCGGTCTTGACAGAGTCGGCCGCAGCTTTGGCGAGGTATTGCGCCGTCAACCGGGTCAATCGGGCGAGTCCCGAACGACGCACCAGCTTGCGGATCTCCTCGGCGAACTCTGGTCCTTCGTCCCGGTATTGTTGGACTTGTTCTCCATGCTGGGACAAAGTAGCAGCCTCTTCCAGCGATCCCAGCGCCGCGTCGATATCTCCAAGGCGAGCGCACGCCTCTGCCAGCAAGAGTGACACCCGAAGCAGCAAGCCCCAACGTTCTGCGATCCGCGTTTCGTCGGCAAGCTCCATGAGGATGCTCCGCGCTTCGGCAACCTCCCCGTCCCGAAGCCGTAGACGCCCGATTACAAGCTGTGCCTCCCGCCATTCCCGGCGGGTCGGCCAGGTGTCCGAGTCTGTCGGATCGGGCCACTGCCGAAGTGTCGTTGCAGCAGCGTCAAGTCGACCGTCGCGCGTCAGGAGTTCTGCCCTTAAGATGCTGAGAGACAGCCGCAATCTGGGTAAACCCCGTGCATCCGCCAGCGCCAGGCCATCTTGCAGACAATCCTGGGCCGCCGTCCAGCCATCTTGACCGTAGCGCGCGCGGGCAAGGGCGGCATAGCCCTGCAGATAGAATTCGACCCAGCCTTCGCCTTTGGCCATGATCGGAAGGCCCCGTTCCAAGTGCTCACGTGCCTGGTCAAGGTGGCCTTGTAGGTAGCGGATCGCACAAAGAGGAACGTGTGCGATGGCCAGCAGGTTGGCGTCGTTCCAGTGCCGGGCGTTGATCAGCTTCAAAGCTTGACCAAGACGTTCAAGGGCGGCTTCGATCCGGTTTGCACGATAGTCGATGAACCCGAGGTGTATCATCATGAACGCCTGCGGATAGGTTGACCGCTCTTCCTGGTATAGCGAAAGCGCACGGGCGGCACAGGATTCCGCTTCTTTCAGACTACCGAGGCGGGTGTAGAAGATAGCGAGATGATTGTAGAGCCACGCAAGCCGCCATGTCTTGTCCTGCCGCTCTCCCTCAACCTCGGCTCGCAATACGGCGATGTCATCCGCCGTCATAGGTTTGTCCTCGTAGACCTCCAGCAGACTGCCGATATGATCGAGAGTGCTGAGCCAGGCTGCATCCCTCTCAAGACTACCGGCATCGGTATCCCGCTGCAATTGATCCACGACCGCGCGAGCTTCGCGTATCTGCCCCGATTTGGCCAACATCACGGCGCGGCACAGCCGCAAAGACGGCGTAGCCATGACGGTCGCGTGGGGGACCGCCTGCACGATTCCACGAAGAACTGTGTAGCCCGCGCGCAGGAACAGGTCGACACCGCCCGCGCGCTCTATGGTTCGCACCGCAAGGTCGACATCGCCGCCCAGCGAAGCATGAAGGACCGACTTCTCGAGGACGCCGGACTCGGCGTAAAGTTCCGCCGCGTGGATGTGCCGGGCACGGCGGCGTTCGGGCGCTTCGGAAACCGAAACGGCGTCAAGCGCCTTGGCGATCACAGGGTGCAGGCAGAACCAGCCGGCAGTCTGATGCTCGGGCTGTATCAAGGGATACATCGTCTCGATCATGCGCAGCGTATGATAGTCGCTGGGCAGCCCGGCCAGTTCCACCGCGATTCTAGGGGTGAAGCTGTCGAGTTCTCCGAGGCCGCGCAGCACGGTCCAATCGGTTGCGTTCAGCTTAGTGAAGACTTCGTCTTGCAGAAAATCCCGGTATATGGGAGCGTTACCCTCGACCAGCGCATTCAGTTTCAAGCCGCTTGCGCCGCGCTCGCATTCCAGCAAGGCAAGACGGGCCAGAGCAGGCCAGCCACATAGTGTTGCGATCATCCGCTCCATTTCGTCCGGTTTCATCCAGTGGCGCAGCAGTTGGCGCATTTCGCCTGGGCTGAAAGCGAGGTGTCTGGCATCGATCTCTGTCAGGAGTCCCCGCATGCGCAACCGCGACAGTCGCAAGTTGGGTAATTCCCGCCCGGCAATCACGACCCGCAGTCCATCCGGTGGCTGGTCCATAAGCCAGTTCAGTAGATTGGCATCGGTGGTCCTGTCGACTTCGTCGATGTAGATTTCCAGAGGAACAGACCGCCTGCCCATGCATGCGATTATCCCATCTGACGTGTTTCCATCGAGATCCAGTGCAGTGGTGATTTGGGCCTGCAGATCCACCAAGGTCATGGCAGGGACCAGCGTGATCCAGATCGCCTCGCACCCACGAATTGCTGCGCCTTCAAAGAGCGTTGCCATGGCCTCGGTCTTACCGTAACCGGCGGGCGCCTCTATCAGCACGGTCTGCCCTTCGAGACCAAGAACCAACCGCCGCTCCAGTTCAGGTCGATGCAGCAGCGACAAGGCATTGCGCGGTGGAATGAAGTAAGGCGAAGCCATTTCGTCCGGGGACCTCCAGCTGGCGCGGTGATGTCGCTCTGCCAAGTGTTGCGATTGCCGTGTCCCGGGTCAAGGCGAGGTTACGATGATCCTCACCGCCGTGCAGTACCTGTCGGACACGCTGTGGAATTAGTCGAACATCCGGCACAAGCAGTTGGACTCCCTGATGCGCGGCTCGCGCGGTCTCAGACGAAGTCTTGCGCAAAGGATGTATTGAGGCTCGGATCGCCGTCGTGGTTGAAGTTGCCGGCTAGCATGGGCTAAACATTCAACATAAACTT
>JAUHVK010000043.1 GCA_030425145.1 Alphaproteobacteria bacterium
TTTAGGATTTAGCGGCGTTCGACGCTAATGCGCATTGCTATGGAACCACTGTTGTCGTGATAGCCAACATCATTGATCGTCAAAGCCAGAGTGCCCGGGGCACTAATAATCATACGAAGTGTCTCGCCGACTTTGAACTTGTGATTGCCTACCTTACCAACCATGCAGTCTTCGACCTCACCAGGTAAGGGATAATGACTAGGAGCAGTATATGCGTCATGGATCGGACCTGCTGGGCCATGGAAAGGGAACCTACCGCCATCACCGTTCCATTGACCAGAAACGTACTGGATATTTAGCCGCTCGCCTTTGGACAGGGAGATTCCTGTGTTTTGCCAACCGCTTTTAGAACTGACGGTTACCAAAAACCGTTCAATTGAGGCCGTATTAAGCTGTTCCAGATTGAACTCTGGATTGTCACTCAAATTTATCTCTTCGATTTCAGCCATAATGATCACCTTCTAGGTTTCTAAGTATTTGAGGAATTAATCCTCCAGAAATTTATTTCGTCAATATATCTAATCCGATAGGTATTGGAGACGGACAAGGCATCGGGAGTAGTCAACAGCTGTCGTGAGTATTCAAGACCAAGAGATCATTGCTAGCATAGCTCAGAAGCTATCGGGGACGAGAGGTGAAGAGAGCTGGTCAGTCATTGTAGAGATTGCTACCCGACTGGGTGCCAATGCTATCAACGTTGGTGTTCTCGATCGCCAAACTAATGCGCTCTTGTGGGCGCGTTCTAGCATGAGCGTTTCTTGGCTCCGTACCTATGAAGCAGAACGGTTCTATGAAGTTGATCCGTTGCTTTGGGCGGGCCGGAGAGGTTGGTTGCCAGAGTTACACCCTGCTGGTGAACCCTTGCCAGGGATGTCGATTGATCCAAGGCAATCGCAGCTCAGAAGCGCGCTTCTGGAATACGGTTACTGCTGGTTTTGGTGTCACCTTTGGCCGGACGCTCAAGACAACAAAGTTATCTGTCTCGCTTATCGAGACAGTCCAAGAAAAGTATTTGGGAGTGCCACAAAGTCAATAGTGCGTACCGCTTCCGCACTCATTGCTGCGCACCTAGAACCGCCTGCCGATGGTACCTCTAATCTTTTCGGAGAACAGTCCTGCTATACTGCGCTTTCTAGTCGCGAAAGATGTGCCCTGCAACTATTGGCACAGGGTCTTGGGAATTCTGAAATTGCGCTTTCGATGGGTATCGCAGAGGTAACAGTCAGGATGCACCTCAAGAATGCCAGAAGAAAAATGGGGGCCGCTACGAGAGAACAAGCTTTGGCATTAGCCCTGGTACGAGGGCAGATTTAGGCCAATGGCCCACAAAAAATAATGAATAAGACGGACTATGCGGTCCGCAAATCCAACCAGCAAACCCAAGAGCGGCACCCAAAGGTGCCGCCCCCATCTCCTCACCTCACTTAGAAATCGCCGAATTGTCTTGCGTCGTGATCGACACCAGATAGGACAGGATGAAATCCTGAACCGTCCGGTCCTCGATGCCGACATGGCGCATCTTGGTGCCCGGCATGAAGCCGTCATTGTCCTCCATCCACGCCCGCAGCGCCGCCGGGGTCCAGACGATGCCCGACGCCTCCAGCGCAATGGAATAGTCGTAGTCGGGGTAGGTGCCTGCACCGCGCCCAACGATGTTCTCCAGCGGCGGACCATAAGAGGAATCCGTCGGCTCAACCGCGTGGCAGCGGCGGCACTCGGCTTCGAACAATGTCTTGCCCGCATCGACTTTCACCTGCTCAAAGGTGGTCTCGCTGGCAAAGGCGGGCAGGGCGCAGAAACTGGCTGCGGCGATCAGGGCAAAACGTGTCATGGGATGGTCTCCTTCAAAATGATGCCCAAAGGTAAGAACCGCCAAATCCCCTCAATATGATCCACATCAACACATACGACCTTGGGTCACATCCTTTGGTCGTATTTTCGCAAGAAAAGCGGCTGGTACTGTGTGAGCAATCATTCTGGGAGGATATGATGAGCTTTTTCTCCACGCTTCGCGCGACCACTGCCGCGCTGGTTCTCTGCGCCACCAGCGCGCTTGCCGAAACGCCCGTTCTGCGCGCCGCCGTGCTCGAATTCGGCACCGTGAACTGGGAACTCGACAGCATCAAACATAACGGGTTCGACACCGCCAACGGGTTCGAACTTCAGGTTCAGGGTGTCGCCGGTGGCTCTGCCGCGCAGGTCGCTTTTCAGGGCGGCGAGGCAGACGTTATCGTGTCCGACTGGCTTTGGGTGGCCCGGCAACGTGCCGAGGGCAAAGATTACATTTTTGTCCCCTATTCAAAGGCCGTCGGTGCATTGCTGGTGCCCGAGGGCAGCACCGCCACATCACTTGCAGATCTCAAGGGCGGAAAGATCGGTATCGCGGGTGGCCCACTCGACAAAAGCTGGCTGATCCTGCGCGCCTATGCCGAAAAGATGCACGGGATGGATCTGGTCACCGAGACCGAACAGGTCTTCGGTGCACCGCCGCTGATCTTCAAGACCGGGCTTCAAGGCGAACTCGATGGCGCAATCAACTTCTGGCACTTCCTCGCCAAGATGGAAGCAGGCGGCATGACCCCGCTGATCACCGTCGACGACGCCGCGCGTGAACTGGGTCTCGACCCGGAAACCCCACTGCTTGGCTACGTGATGCGCGGTGAGATGCTCCGCGACCACCCGGAACTGGTCGAGGGTCTGGCCGCCGCCAGCCGCGCGACGAAGGACCTGCTGGCCTCCTCTGACGCCGAATGGAACCGCCTGCGCCCCCGCATGAACGCCAAGACTGACGCCGAATTCGAAGCCCTCAAGGCCGGGTTCATCGCCGGCATCCCCGCCAACGCGCCGGTCGATGAAGAAGCCGCAGCCCGTATGCTGGCCCTGATGGCCGATCTCGGGGGTGAAAAGCTCGTGGGCGCCGTCGACACACTGCCCGAAGGCGTCTTCGTCCAGCCCGGAAGCTGAGTTTGCCAACCGCAACGGCCCTCAAGCTGGTGAGCAACAGCGACACCAATAAATCGGCGGAGACCCCTTCGCCGGTTCTGACTGTCACCCTCGACGGCATGACCTTTGGCGACAAGTCGGTGCTGGGCCCGCTCGAACTTCGCCTTGCGCCGGGCGAAACCGTCGCGATCACCGGCCCCTCGGGCGTCGGTAAGACCACCCTGATGCGCATCATCGCCGGACTGGAGCCTCGGCATAAGGGTCACGTGCGCCGCCCCGAGAAACTGGCCATGGTGTTTCAGGAACCGACCCTGATGCGCTGGCGCACCGTCGCCGACAACCTCGCGATCACCTTGGGCCTGACCCCGCCCGAAATCGACATCGCACTGGAAGAGGTCGGGCTTGCCGGTCGCGGGTCCGCCTTCCCGGATCAACTCTCCCTCGGTCAGCAGCGCCGCCTGTCACTGGCCCGCGCGTTCGCCGGCAAACCCGATCTGCTGTTGATGGACGAACCTTTCGTCAGCCTCGACGCCGATCTCTCGGACGAGATGATGACCCTCTTCGAGCGCCTCCGCGACAATCATCCCGTTGCCACGCTGCTCGTGACCCACGCGATCCCCGAGGCCGCACGGCTGGCCACACGCATTCTCGAACTGACCGGTCAACCCGCACAGCTCAAACCGCGCCAAACCTAGAACAGCGGCGCATATTTCCAGTTATCCGCATCCGGCGTGACCTCGTCGAGGTCATAGCCCGCGCCCTGCAAGCGCTGCGCAATCTCGAGCCCGTCCGACGCCGCCTCATCCACATAGCGCCGCCCAAGAACCTCGTCTTTGGCGATCCCGTGCCCGCGCATCAGGTTGATCCCGTGATTGAACTTGCCCACCGGATCGCCCAACTCCGCCGCCTGCCGATCCCAGGCCGCACTGGCCTCGGGGTCGTAATCCCCACCCAGGCCATTGTTGTCGAGCTGGCTCATCCAGGTCATCGCCCCGGTATAGCCCGCCTCAGCACAGTTGCGGAACAGCGTGCGGGCGGCCGCGTGATCCCCTGACTTGGTCAACATGTAGCCGGTCGCACAAAGCACCATCCCGGTCTCGCCGTCTTCGGCACGGTCGAGCACGGATTGCCACGTCATCTCGTCAGGGTTCAGCACGCCACCCGGATCTTCGTCATCCGGCTCGGCCCAAAGGCTCGTGGAACTCAGCGCAACCGCGCAACTCAGCGGGATCAATACTTGTCTCATACCGCAATCCTAGCGCAAAGCCTTCCACGGATCACCCAACCTATGGTCGTAGATCACCCCTTGCGTGTCATCATCCCGCGCGCCGGGTCATAGCCCCAAACCGCCAGTGCCATGAACGCCGCCGTCGCCAGCGCGCTCCAGAAGAACGCCATCCCGTTCCACTCGACATAAAGCGCAAAGCGGATCAATTCGACGACATGAGTAAAGGGGTTCGCCGCGCAGATGTCGTGCAAAAGCTCCGAACTCTCGGCCATCTTCCACAGCGGATAGAGCGCCGAGGACAGGAAGAACATCGGGAAGATCACGAAATTCATCACTCCTGCGAAGTTCTCCAACTGCTTGATGAAGCTCGACAAAGCCAGTCCCAACGCCCCCAGCATCAACCCACCCAACACCAGCGCAGGCAGCACCGTGAGATACCCCAGCGGCGGGAGCGTGATATCGAACAGCCACGCCGCCAACAGGAAGGCATAGACCTGAAGGATGGAAATGATCGTGCTGCCCAAGAGCTTGCTGAACAACAGCCATGTCCGCGACAGCGGGGCCGTCAGCAAGAGTCGCATCGACCCCATCTCGCGATCATAAACAAGGCTCAATGACGACTGCATCCCGTTAAAAAGCAGGATCATCCCGCAAAGCCCGGGCACGATATAGGTCTCATAGGTGATATAGGTCTGGTAGGGCGGGCTGATCGACAACCCGAGCGCCGCCCGGAACCCGGCCGCAAACACCAACAGCCAGACCAGAGGCCGCACCAGCGCCGCGATGAACCGCTCGCGCTGATGCACAAAGCGCAACGCTTCGCGCAGCACAATCGCCCGCATCGCAATCAACGCGTGCCTCATACCGGAGCCCCCGTCATCCGGGCAAAATAATCGGGCAGGGCGGCGTCCCCCCGCAGCGCCCCACAGCGCCCATCCGCAAGCACCTCTCCGCGATGCAGCAGGATCACCTGATCAGAGTCCAGAACCTCATCTGTCAAATGGGTCGCCCAGAGAACCGTCACCCCAGTGTCGGAACACAGATCATGGATATGCCGCGTCAGCGCGCCCCGGGTAGGCACATCAAGACCGACCGTCGGTTCATCCAGAAGCAGCACTTTGGGGTCATGCAGCAGCGCCCGCGCAATCTCAGTCCGCCGACGATGCCCACCATTCAACCCGCGCGCCTTTTCACCCGCCCGCTCCTCCATGCCCAACCGCTCAAGCGCGGCATCGATCCGGTTATCCGCCGCGCGTCCCGACAATCCATGCAGCGCCGCAAAGTACCGCAGGTTCTGCCTCACCGTCAGATCGAGATCGAGCGTGGTCTGTTGAAACACCACCCCCAGATCCGCCATTGCCGCCAAAGGCGCGGTTTTCAGATCGTGCCCGGCAATTGAAATCTCCCCGGTCTGTGTCACAAAGAGCCGCGTCAGCAGTGAAAACAGCGTCGACTTACCCGCGCCATTCGGCCCCAGCAGCGCCGCGAACTGCCCGTGCCCGACTGAGAATGACACGCCGTCCAACGCGGTCTTGGTCCCGTAGGAAAACGACAGATCAGAAACCTGCAAACTCATCCGCGCCTATCGTCCCGTCTTCTCTGTTTCACAAATACCTCGAGGGAGCGCCGAAGGCGCCGGGGGAGTCGTCCATTTGGCTTGAACCAATGGCGCCTCAACGGACGCCCCCCGATTTTGCGTCGGCGCAAAAACACGATGCGTCGACGCATCGGACGCGCTGCAGACCAAGCGTCACGTCATTCAATGGTGATGTCCAGACGCTGGGTCTCGCCCGTCGTTCCCGGAATGCGCAGGAAGTACTGACCTGGCTTGATCGCTACAAACCCGATCTCCATCGTGCCGGCATCATCGAATTCGATGGAGTTGAGACCAAGCGGCCGGATCTCCAGATCATTGACCACAATCTCGTCTATCCAGATTGCCCGAAAGAACTCGGAGCCTTCCAGCGCCAGCTCGGCCGACCCGTCCCCTTCGATCTCGAACTCGTAATAGGTGCCCGAGGTCAACACCCAGGGCGCCTCGGACAACGGCATCCCCGAACTCAGAGTCACGGGCGGCAGGTCTGCCTTGTTGGCCGAGGACAGAATACCTGCGCGGCCCCACTGGTCGCGCGGCGCGCCGTCCGCAAGAGACAGAGCAGGGATCAAGGCGGCAATGCCGATTGTGGTCAAAATGGATTTCATATCAGTCTCCTGCACGGAAAAATTAACATTGCGTCCCAAGCTCACTCAGTCGGTCGGAATGCAGCCCCCCACGGGAACCGACCCACCTTGATGCTCTTCAGCGCTTTGCGGCTTTCCACGTCGACCACAGTCACATCGCCGGATACACCGTTGGTGGTGAAAAGCTGGCTGCGATCCCGGTTGAACTCCAGATGCCAGACCCGGCGGCCGACAAGGATATACTCCTCAACCTCATAGGTCTCGGCGTTGACCACTGCGACATGGTTCGACGGCCCAAGCGCCACAAAGGCATGGGTGTCACCGTTGGTGAACTCGAACCCAACAGGCTGCACCCGGTCGGGGTGGATATTGTCGATCTCGAAGTCGATCTTGGCTTTCTCGGTCTGCGTCGCCACGTCGAAGACGGAAATCGTGCCACCAATCTCGGCGCTGACCCAAAGCTCGGAGCCGTCCTTGACGAATTCCGCATGGCGGGGGCGGGAATCCACCAATGTGTTGGCGAACAGCGTCTGTGTCTCGGTGTCGATCCAATGCGCCATGTTTGTGGTCTCGGATGTGGTGATGGCGATCTTGCCGTCCGGGCTGACTGCCATGCCCTCGGGTTCGATCCCCACATCGATCTGTGCCACGACGGTGCGGGTCTCGGTATCGACCACGGTTGTGATCGCGTCGTCTTCGTTGGCGATGTATAGGTGTCGGTTGTCCGGGTGCAGCACAAACTGTTCCGGGTCTTCACCCGACGGCAGGTCATAAAGGATCTCGCCGGTCTCCGGATCCATCACCTGCACTGCATCGCTGTCCGAGGCGCAGATATAGACAACCGAATAATCCTTGGAGAACGTGATCCCGCGAGGCCGTTCGCCGGTCTCGATCGTGCGGACCACCTCCATCGTTTCGATGTCGATCACGCTGATCGTGTCGTCTTTTTCGTTGGTCACCCAGATCTCGTCCGCAAGTGCCGTGGTCGACAAGAGGGCGGCGGTCAGGGTGGTGAGGATCGGCAATTTCATCGGTGTCGGTCCTTTTGGTTGAGGTCGGATCGGGGTCCAGCCCCGAACCCCGGTGTTTGCCGGGCAAGATGAAGAGACATGTCAGTTCGCAAAGGCAGTACAGGCGCTTTCCGGCTGGTCGAGCCCCAGCGTGTCCAACTCGCTGCGCTGGTGCAGAAACCCTTCGAGTGGGGCCTGCGCCACCAGCGCGCGCTCGTGCACCAAAGGGATCGGTTGGCGCAACTGGCCGTTCCAACTGCGAAAGGTCATCGGGCGGCCCTTGAAGCCCGCCAGTTCAAACGCGTCCGAGAGCATATAGTCGCGCAATGTGGCGGCGTCTGCGGCGCCGGTGCGGGTGACGGCCTCGCCAATCGAACGCATCGCGGCCCAGACGGCGTAGTCCCTGTCCAGCATGTGGCGACCGGCCAGTTCTTCGAAGCGCGATTGCAGCTGCGCAGCGCCCCATTGTTCAACGACACGGTGCCAGGCCACCGGGCGCAGCCCATCGGACCCGGCCACAGGGCGTGGGCGCCATGTGTTATAGGAGATGTAGCGGGCGAAATCGTCGGTCGCGTCAGCCACCAGCAGCACGTCGTAGTCCCCCAGTTCCTGCGTGAAGAGGGGAACCTCCTGCGCCGCGTTGCGCCGCATGTCGGCGTCAAACGCCCATGTCTTGCGCGCGCCGAACCGCAGCCCGAACTTGCGCGCCGAGGCCTCCAACGTGTCGGCCCAGGCCACATCTTCAGCGCGGTCACCCGCAATCAGCGCAATCTCGTCCCAGCGGCGGGAGACGAAGAACTGCATCAACGCATCCGCTTTCATCACGTAAGACGGGATTGTGTGCAGCACATTCGCCCGGCACTCCGTATCGCGCAGCGCCACGTCCGCCGCACCCGCGTTGAAGATCAACGCGTCTGCCGCCTCGGACAGATCAGCGGCGAGGGTCACCTGATCGGCCTGGGCATCGAGTACTAGAAGGTCGGTTTCCGCCAGCGCCGCGCGCAGGGCAGCGGCGAAATCTCCGTCCGGCGCAACCTCGGTCACCGAGAGGCTGTAGGTCTGCCCAAGGAATCGACCGGTGGTGATATTGTCCTCCAGCCCAAGCTCGGCCCCGCGCAGGCCCAGATCCTCAGGGATAGGGTCAAGATTGGACAGGGTGGGCGGCGCTGGAACGATCTGTTTCAGATAATGGATCTGAACCGCAACCTCGGCCCGCGCGGCAGAGGCAAGGCCGATGGCCAACGCAAAGACAACGCCACACGCACGGCGCGAATTGAACATGAAACGGTCCTCCCAAACGGACGGTATTCCGGGGCTGGGGGCGGGAAAATACGACCATTGTCCCGTGTCTGACCCGGTGGAATCGGCCCTGCGCGCCACGAAAGTCCAATACCCCGGTCAAGGGCGCGCCGATAGAAATCCGGCAAGACACAGGATCGTGCCCTAGGAGGACCCCATGACTGCGACCGCTTTGAAATCCGCGCTTGCCGCCATCACACTGACCGCCGCCGCAAGCCTGGCTAACGCGCATGGCGATGTTGCCCCGCAGGCAGTCGACACAACCGGACTTCCGGCCAATGGCGACGACTGGCTCACCGAAAACCCCTATCGCGCCGAAGCCGTCGGGGAAGAGGTTTGGGCGCTGGCTGTCAGCATCGGTGCCTCGGGCTACAACCAGAACTGCGCCCGCTGCCACGGGCTCGAGGTGATCTCGGGTGGTCTCGCTCCCGACCTGCGCTTCCTCGAGGCCGAAGAATACGGCGATGAGTGGTATGTCGAACGCTTCCGCGACGGCTACACCCAGAACGGCATCACCAAGATGCCCGCCTTTGGCGAATTGCTGGGCCAGGACGCCGCGTGGGCGATCCGCACCTATATCGAAACCCGTCCCGATGACGCTTCGATGGAAGAGGTTTCGGACGAGCTCAAGGCGCTGCGTGACGAGATCGCGGGCTACGCGTCCGACGCCAGTGCCGCGGATGCCGACGCCTTGAAGTCGCGTCTGACGGAGATTGCCATGGGCATCGAAACGCTCTCGGGTGCGCCCGTTGCCGACAGCGCGGCCTCGCGTGCGGCAAACCTGATTGACGGGACTGCCGACGCTTATGCCCGCGCGGCCGAAGCGCTGACCATCGGGTTGTCTGCAGCACACTGAGCATATGATGACCGCGTTCCGCGCAACTCTTTTTGCGACTATGCTGGCCTCGACAGGACCTGTCTGGGCCAGCGATCCCTGCGCCGATTACGTCCCGCAGGCCAAGCCACAAAACGCCAGCCGTGACATTGTCGGGCAGGATATCGACCAGATCATCGAACGCGGCTTCATGACCTTCGCGGTCTATGAGGACTATCCGCCTTACAGCTGGGAAGAGGCCGGAAAACCGCGCGGCGTCGATATCGACATCGCGCGCATCGTTGCCGATGATATCGGAGTCGAGCCGCGATTTAAATTCGTCGCGGCCGGCGAAAACCTCGATGCGGATCTGCGCAACAACATCTGGCAGGGCCCGGCGATTGGCGGCGCGGTGTCGAACGTCATGCTCCGGGTGCCATACGACAGCGCCTTCAATTGCCGGGTGGAGCAGGTGGTGTTCACCGGTCAGTACATGACCGAAAGCGTGGCCATTGCCTATTCCGAGGCCGAATATCCAGACGGTGGCCCGGTTCCGGCCTATTTCCGGTTCGATACGGTAGCGGTCGAAAACGACTCGATTGCCGATTTCTACCTTACCAGTTTTGCCGGTGGGCAACTGGCTCAAGGCGTGCGCCGGTATCCGACCATGCAGGCCGCGATGGAAGCTCTGAACGCGGGCGAAGTCATGGCGGCGATGGGGCCGATGGCGCAGCTTGAATTCGGGGCAGGCGAGGGGGTCGCCATCCATCAGCCGCCATTGCCCGGATTTGCCAAATCAAAATGGACACTCGGCACGGGCAGCCATTTCGCCTATCGTGGCCTGAGTTACATGGTCGATGATGCTATTTTCGCCGCCCTTTCCGATGGGCGGATCGCTGCAATTTTTGAAAGCTACGGGCTGACCCATCAGTCGCCGGAAAGATAGTTTTCACCAACATGTTAAGCCATTGGTCTTATATGCCACTGGGGTTCTAGCCCCTAGGCTGGCCATCAAAGAAGGATCACACCGATGCACATGACCGATTCCCGCACGATTGCTGCCAGCCCCGAAGAGGTCTGGGCCGCGATCCTCGATCCTGAAGTTCTCAAGCAATGTGTGCCCGGCTGCACCGAGATGAGCGGTTCTGCCGAAGACGGCTTCGAAGCCACCGTTGTGCAAAAGGTCGGCCCGGTGAAGGCGACTTTCAAAGGCACCGTCACGCTGTCTGACATGGTGCCGGGCCAGTCCCTCACCTTGTCCGGCGAAGGCAAGGGCGGTGCAGCCGGCTTTGCCAAGGGCGGCGCGGATGTGAAACTGACCGCCGTCGAGGGCGGGACCGAACTGCATTACGATGTCGAGGCGAAGGTTGGCGGCAAACTGGCCCAGCTTGGTAGCCGCATCATCGATGGATTTGCCAAGAAAATGGCGGATCAGTTCTTCAGCAATTTTCAATCTGCCGTCGAAGGCCCGCAAGACGGGGGTGACGATACTCCCGAGGCCGATGGCGAAGGCGGGGAAAAGAAAAAAGGCTGGTTCAAGAAACTCGTTTCTTGATTGGCACCCGCTTCTGAAACACAGTTGAATTTGAATACCCACGGGAGGAGTTAGATGACAAAGGTAACGATGACGGTAAACGGCAAGACCGTTTCCGGAGAGGTGAAGGGCAACACGCTCTTGACCGAATTCCTGCGCGAGGATCTGCGCCTGACGGGCACGCATGTGGGCTGCGACACGTCCCAGTGCGGGGCCTGCGTTGTGCATGTGAACGGCGAGGCCGTAAAATCCTGCACCATGTTCGCTGCCGAAGCGGACGGTGCCGAGGTCAAGACGGTCGAAGGCATGGCCAATGCGGATGGTTCGCTCAGCGTGATCCAGCAAGCGTTTCAGGATTACCACGGCCTTCAGTGCGGCTTCTGCACACCGGGTATGGTGATGTCGGCGGCAGCACTGCTCAAGGACAATCCCAAGCCGACCGAAGCGGAAGTCCGGGATTACCTTGAAGGCAACATCTGCCGTTGCACCGGCTACCACAACATCGTGCGCGCCATCATGGCAGCATCCGGTCAGGACGTGCCCGCAGTCGCGGCGGAATAATCCATAATTGTAGGGTGTGTGCCTGCACACGCCGCTCCTAGGGAGGAACATCACTATGCCGAAGGATCATGGCATCGGTGCTAGCCAGAAACGGCGCGAAGACGTCCGCTTTCTGACAGGCGCCGGAAACTATACCGACGACATCAACGTACATGGCCAAGCCTATGTGCACTTCCTGCGCTCCGACATGGCGCATGGCAAGATCAACAACATCGACACCAGCGCTGCCGAAGGTATGCCGGGTGTTGTCCGCATCTTCACCGGCAAGGATTTTGAAGGTGTGGGCGGTTTGCCCTGCGGCTGGCAGGTGACCGACAAACACGGTGAACCCATGAAGGAACCGGCCCACCCGGTTCTGGCTCAGGGCAAGGTGCGCCACGTTGGCGATCCCATCGCCGCCGTTGTGGCTGACAGCCTCGAACAGGCGCGAACCGCGGCCGAAGCCATCGTTCTCGACATCGAAGAGCTTCCGGCGGTTGTAGACATGGCCAAGGCGCTCGAAGCCGGGTCTACAAAGGTTCATGACGATCTGGCAGACAACCTCTGCTACGACTGGCAGTTCGGCACCGACACCGAAACCACAGATGCGGCGTTCAAGAATGCAGCGCACGTGACGACGCTGGAACTGGTGAACAACCGCCTCGTTGCCAACCCGATGGAGCCGCGCGTCGCGGTGGGGGACTACTCCCGCGCCAATGACGAGCATACGCTTTACACCACCTCCCAGAACCCGCACGTGATCCGCCTGCTGATGGGTGCCTTCGTTCTCGGTATCCCCGAGCACAAGCTGCGCGTCGTGGCACCGGATGTGGGCGGCGGTTTCGGCACCAAGATCTTCCACTACGCGGAAGAGGCATTCTGCACCTTCGCCGCAAAGGCGTGCAACCGCCCGGTCAAGTGGACTTCGACCCGCTCCGAGGCGTTCATGTCCGACGCGCATGGCCGCGACCACGTGACCAAGATCGAACTGGCACTCGACAAGGATAACAACTTCATCGGCGTCCGCACCGATACCATGGCGAACATGGGCGCGTATCTGTCCACATTCTCGTCCTCGGTGCCGACATGGCTCCACGGCACGCTGATGGCGGGCAACTACAAGACCCCGGCGGTTCAGGTGAACGTGAAAGCCGTCTTCACCAACACCGTGCCGGTTGATGCCTATCGTGGCGCAGGACGCCCCGAAGCGACGTTCCAGCTCGAGCGTGTGATCGATAAGGCCGCCCGCGAACTGGGCGTCGATCCAGTGCAGCTCCGCCGCCAGAACTTCATCACCTCCTTCCCCTATGAGACCCCCGTGGCCGTCGCCTATGACACCGGCGATTACCACGCGACCATGGACAAGATGGAAGAGCTGATGGACATCCCGGGCTTCGCCGCACGCCGCGCCGAGTCCGAGAAGAACGGCAAACTGCGGGGCATGGGCATCAACTGCTTCATCGAAGCCTGCGGTATCGCCCCGTCGAACCTCGTCGGCCAGCTCGGCGCCCGCGCCGGTCTCTATGACGCCGCCACCGTCCGCGTGAACGCCACCGGCTCCATCTCGGTGATGGTCGGCGCACACAGCCACGGGCAGGGGCATGAAACAGTGTTCCCGCAGGTCGTGGCCGAAATGCTCGGCATCGACGAAAGCATGGTCGACATCGTCCACGGCGACACGTCCAAGATCCCCTTCGGCATGGGCACCTACGGGTCGCGCTCTCTGGCGGTCTGCGGATCGGCCATGGTTCGTGCCACCGAGAAGATCATCAACAAGGCCAAGAAGATCGCTGGCCACCTTCTCGAAGCCTCCGACAGCGATATCGAACTCAAGGACGGTCAGTTCACCGTCGCAGGCACCGACAAATCGGTCGCCTGGGGTGACGTGACGCTGGCAGCCTACGTGCCGCACAACTACCCGCTCGAAGACATCGAGCCGGGCCTCGAGGAAACCGCGTTCTACGATCCGGCCAACTTTACCTACCCGGCAGGCGCTTATGCCTGTGAGGTCGAAGTGGACCCGGACACCGGAAAGGTCACCATCGAGAAGTTCGTTTCGGCAGATGATTTCGGCAACGTCGTGAACCCGATGATCGTCGAAGGCCAGGTCCATGGCGGTATCGCGCAGGGCATCGGTCAGGCGCTTCTTGAAAACTGCGCCTATGACGAAAACGGCCAGCTGCTGAGCGCATCCTACATGGATTACGCAATGCCGCGCGCGGATGACATTCCGCATATGGCAAGCTACGTCGTCGACCACTCGTGTCAGACACCGTGCACCCACAACCCGCTTGGGGTGAAGGGCTGCGGCGAGGCCGGGGCGATCGGCTCCCCGCCCACAGTGGTGAACGCGGTTATTGACGCGCTGCACTCGGGCGGTCACACCCACGTCAACCACATCGATATGCCCGTGTCGCCTTCGCGCGTCTGGGCAGCGATCAACGGCCAGTAAGGAGGGCTGAGCACATGTATAGCTTTGACATTCAACGGCCCACCACCATCGCAGATGCGGTGGCAGCGCTGAGCACAGACGAAGCCCTGCCTCTGGGCGGTGGCCAAACCCTGATCCCGACGCTCAAGCAGCGCCTCTCGGCTCCGTCCGTGCTGGTCAGCCTTGGCACAATTGCCGAGATCAAGGGTGTCTGCACCGGGGATGACGGCGCAGTTTGCATCGGCGGTGGCACCACCCACGCCACCGTCGCCCGCGAAGCATCGTCCTACCCGGCTCTGGCCGATCTGGCAGGCCATATCGGTGATCCGGCGGTCCGCAACCGCGGCACCATCGGTGGCAGCCTCGCCAACAACGACCCCTCTGCCTGCTACCCGTCCGCCGCTCTGGCGTCGGGTGCGACCATCGTCACCAACACCCGCTCCATCGCGGCGGATGATTACTTCCAGGGGATGTTCGCAACAGCCCTGAACGAAGGCGAAATCATCACCGAGGTGCGCTTCCCGGTGCCGGAAAAGGCCGCTTACATGAAGTTCGAACAGCCTGCCTCGCGCTTTGCGCTGGTCGGGGTGTTCGTTGCCAAATACGCGGACGGTGTGCGCGTCGCGGTGACAGGGGCGTCGGAGAATGGCGTCTTCCGCTGGACCGAGGCCGAAGCGGCGCTCTCGTCGAACTTCTCGGCAGATGCGGTGCCTGCGGCCCCGTCGGGCGATGGTATGATCTCGGACCTGCATGGCTCGGGCGCATATCGCGCGCATCTCGTGGCCGTCATGACAAAGCGGGCGGTCGCCGCCGCACGCTGATCTGGTCAGACGTTGAAACGACAAAGCCCCGGTTTCCAAGCCGGGGCTTTTTCCTTTCGGGCGCACGATGCGTCAACGCATCGTGATTTTGCGTCGACGCAAAATCCTGGGGGTGCTACCCCCAGACCCCCGAAGTATTTCTGAACCAGAGAAGATCAGACGGTCTGAAGATTGCCGTCGGGATCGACCAATGTGATCCGCTTCAGCCCTGCGGCGCCCTTGAGCCGTTCAAGGGCAGGTCTGTCCATGAAGACCGCCGCCGTCGACAGCGCATCCGCCATCGTGGCCGAGGGTGCTTCGATGCTGACTGTGGACCAAAGCGGGGTCTCCCCGCGCGGTCCCAGAATATGCGCCCGGTTCCCAAGGCGCATCGCCGCAGGGCTCGACGTGGCAATCGCCATATCGCGCAGCTCCCGTGTGCCCAGATGGCCGTGTGTCGGGTCCTCCAGACCAAGCGTGAACGGTCCGCCCATCGCCGCCTGTTCGCCGATATTGACCAGCGCTGTGTGCACCCCGTGTTTGCGCAGCAAGAGCCGCATCACATCCGTTGCAAAGCCCTGCGCGATCCCGTTGAAGGTCAGTGCCTGTCCGGTCTGCAATTCGATCATCCTGTCGGAATAGCGCACCCGGTGCCAGCCAAGTGCCGCCCGCGCCGGGGCGGTGTCGCGGCCTCTCGCCAGCGCGTCCCAGAGGGGCTGAATGGTGGGATCGAACAATCCACCGCTCAGACGATGCGCCTCGTCCGCGCGGGCCATCAGCGTGCGCATGAGCGCGTTGGGATCGCGCAACTGTCCCATCATGTTGAGGCGACTGAGATGGGAGGTCGGACGAAACAGGCTGAACGCCTCTTCGAAATTGACCAGCAGGCGCGGTACATCGGCCAGCGCTCGTTGTGTCATCTCGCGTGGCCCGTGCAGCGTCACCGACACCTCCGCCCCTAGTGCCTGACCCGACCACGTGTCAGCCCGCGCGAGGGCAGGGGTGCAGGCAAAGGCGGCGGCAAGGGTCAGAAAGCGGCGTCGTTTCATTCGGCAGGCACCGTGTTGGGATGGCCGAGGTTGCGCGGGGCCCGGCGCGCCGCCCGGCCCTTGAGGATCAGCGGCACGCACTGATCTGCGTCATCATGGATGGTCACGCAATCAAGGCATTGGAAACATTCGGAATACTGGATTTTTCCGTTTGGCGCGATGGCCTCGTAATTGCATTTCACGCGGCACAGCTGACAGGGGGAGCCGCATTCCGCGCGCCGTGGAATCCATCGGCGCAGCCGCAGAACCCCGCCGATGGCCATGAGCGCGCCCAGAGGGCAGAGGTAGCGGCAGAAACCTTTGAAGACGACCATGCCCAGCACCAGCCACAGCGCGGCATAGGCGACGTAGTACCATTCGCGGACAAAGAAGGTGGTGATCGCGGTTTTGAACGGCTCGATCTCGGCCGCCTTGTCCATGTGGGACGGGGCAAACACCGTCACCGCGACCAGACCCGCCAGCGCAACGTATTTCACCGATTTGAGCCGTGCATCCCATCTGGCGCTGGGTTCGATTTTCGGCAGGCGCAGGAGCCGTCCGAGGTGATGTGCGAATTCCTGCATCGCGCCAAACGGGCAGAGCCAGCCGCAGAACAGGCCACGTCCCCAAAGCACAAACCCAAGGATCGCCGCTCCCCAGATCAGCAGGGAGAACGGATCGTAGAGCAGGAAAGCAAACGACCCGCCTGCCATCGCCGTTTGCAGCGCGGCAAGCGGTGTCACGATGGAAAGCTGCCCCTGTCCCCACCAACCGATGAACCCTAGCACACCCGCGAGGATGCCCAGCCGCACCGGGGTGAACGCCGCCAGCCCCGCAAGCCAGCTTTGTGCGCCCAGAAGGACCGCCAACAGGCCGGCCAGCACCACACTCAGCACGATCAGGTCGGTCTCCCGGTTCAGGATCGCCTCTTTCCATGGCGGCAGCTTTTCCACCACCGCCGGACGGGCATAGAACCTGTCATCCGTCGCATGGGTCGCGGTCAGTTGCACCGACCCGATCTCCGGCTGGAACATCCCGTGTTCGCGCACCGCATCGACGCTCATCGTCCACTCGCGTGTCGGGTCAAACCCCAATCGCCGGTCGGTGCGCAGGATCATCGCCACACCGTCATGCAGTGCATCCGGCACCGCATCATTCAGCTCGACAAACAGATCAGCATCCCGCAGCGCGACCGGGAACCCATCCTGCTCTGCGCCGATCCAGTCGGGGGCCGTGTTGCGCACGAACTCCTCGGACACCAACCCGTGCCGCGCGGTTTCCACCACGAGGATCGGCTCGTCGAAGGTCGAGATCGACATGAAGTGGTCAAGCTCCTCCAGCGTGCCTTCATCCAGCAGCACCCGCGCAATCGACTTCGGCCCCACATCCGCGATCCACAGGTCCAGATACGGCGCATCCGGCTCATCCAACGCCTCGGAATCGTCATCCTCCCACACCGTGCCCTCGAACAGCGCCTGCACCTCGGCATTCGTCGCCACCCGCCGCGTGATCAACCCCTGCGTCACCAGATCGTCCCAGCTCAGCACCTCGACATAGTCGGGGTCCGGATACGCGGGCGGCCCCGACGCGATCCCCTGCATCTTTTCGCGCGCCACCTGCAGCGCCGCGGCCAGCACCGACTCATGCGCAATCCGCACCGAGGCCGTCGCCTTTGTCACCCCGTCCAGATAGATCAACCCGCCGCCACCGGTCGCCCCGCCATATGGCGTGCCCACCACCAGTGAATCGCTGATCGAATGGCCGCGATACTGCTCGAAGAACGCGTGAAACGGCGCCTGACCCAGACCCGACACAAAGATCGGCTCGTTATGGTCCAGCAGCTGCACATCCAGAAACCGCCCCTCCAGATCCAGCACCACCAGCACATTGATCGGCGCGCCGGAAAAGCCGGGCAGGGCGGCCATCGGCTCGGTCTGGAACACATAGCCCGCATGGGCACCGCCCGAGTTCAGCAGCTCGTACACCCCGTTGTCCGAGATCAGCGCCCCAAGGCTCATCGGTGCGAAAATCCGCGCGCCGATCTCCTCTTCGGACAAGACCTCTCCGACCGCGCAAACCGCGCTCACACACCACAAAACTGCGGCGAGGATGAAACGAAGGCCTCCCATGACCGCGACCATAAGAGTGCCGCCCGCGCCGCCCTATTGGACCTTCGTCCAAGAGCCGCCCAACAGCAAAATCCCCTATGCTGCCCCCATGCGCGCACCACCCCATGTCACCCTGATCTCGCTTGCCCTGCTGATCGCCGCCTGGACGCTCGGCGCCTGGGCGATGAACGACGCCGACATCCTGCCCACCCCGCTCGCCGTCTGGCACGAGATCGCGGACGAAAGCGCCTCAGGCGCGCTCTGGTACCACATGGCCAACACCCTGCGCCGCGTCGCTCTGGCCTTCACCCTCGCGATGGCCGTCGGCATGACACTCGGCATCGCCATGGGCCGGTCCGAGAGGCTCAACATGTGGCTCGACCCGTGGGTCACCGTCTTTCTGAACCTGCCCGCGCTGGTGATCATCGTGCTCTGCTACCTCTGGATCGGGCTGAACGAGGTCGCGGCCATCATCGCCGTCGCCCTCAACAAGACCGCCATGGTCACCGTCACCATCCGCGAGGGCGTCCGCACGCTCGACCGCGGCGTGGCCGACATGGCGCAGGTCTACCGCCTGACGCCCATGACCCGCCTGCGCCACATCATCTGGCCGCAACTGGGGCCGTTCGTCGCCACCAGCACCCGCAACGGGCTGGCCGTGATCTGGAAAATCGTGCTGGTGGTCGAGTTCCTCGGCCGCTCCAACGGCGTCGGCTTCCAGATCCACCTCTATTTTCAGCTCTTCGACACCGCGACCGTCATGGCCTACGCGCTGGCCTTTACGGGAGTGATGTTGAGCATCGAATACGGCCTCGTCCAGCAATGGGAGAGACGGTCGAGCGCATGGCGGCGGGCGTGACCCGGCAGAGGCTGGCGCGTTTCACGAACCCAAGAGGTCACCCCCAGCCCGGAACGGGCCAGCGCCCGTCCGCCCCCTGGGCGGGCGCTTCTGCACCGACATCACGCCGAAGAGCAGTTATCCTGAGCCAATCGGAGCGCCTCACTCCCCCGTCGCAGCGCCCGCCGCGTACAGACGCTGGCCCGTTCCTGTTGGTAACGAGTATTGAGTATTGTGTCGCCCGGGGTGGGAGCTACCGCTCAAGCCTATGTGCTCGGGCTTGAAAACGGCGAGTAGGGTGCGTGATTTCACGCACCATGTCCATTGGCAAGGACAAGCAATGTGCCGCATTATCCGAAGTGACGATCCCGATATTCTCTACAAACACCATCAATACCGGGAAACAAAGAACCCCACGAAATACCCATCAATCCAAGCTGCTTCAGAGCCTTGTTTTTTTCGGATGCGTGGAGGTCAAATACGTGCAGATAGCGCTTATTTTGCTGCTTTTCATGAAATCGAATAAACGACTCAATGTCATCTAAGTTTGTTACCGTGCCGATAGACTGCTGTGGAAGAGCGCGTGGATTTCCGATTGCATATGGCTCAATAAGAGAAAAATGCGGGCGACAGAATGTCATGTTGTTCAGTTGTTGAAAATCTCTTTTCCAAAGATCTGCATCAAACATGAAAATTCTTACCGGATCGCCTGATCGCCGGTCGTCCGTTAGAGATGAATATGCGAAAAATGCTGAAATGTAGGGGGAATAAGTCCAGTCTAACAAAGGTGTTGGGTAACCATGATGTTGTAGCAAGTGTATGAACGCTCCGTTGTGTTCGGGAACCATAGGATCGAACAGATGGCTTGTCGCGCCGATGCTTGCATGCCGCACTCTTGGTACATCTTGATCCCAATATCGGAACAGATCTTTGCGTCTCGTACGATGAAAAGAGGTTCGTAGTCGCCACGGTGCAGACTGCCCGCGGAAGATGTAACGGTATGGTTCTATAGCGCGTTCGCTTACCAATTCTTGAAATTGCGCCCACGTAAGAGTACCTTCTTCTGGTTGGTAGTCTGACGAAGAATTAGCTCGGCTTTTTTGAAGAGAAAGTGATCCACCTGTTTCAATGTCCGTTTGCCACCGTCCGGTCATTGATGGGCCATCTACCGTCAAGGAAAAACTTAGTTTCTGGGGAAACACCCCGTCAATGTCATTAATATTTAGGATTTGTGGTAATTCTGGGTGTATTGGAACGGGCTTAGTTTCAAAATCTACGAAATTTGCTTCGGGCGAAATATTTACTGGTGCTGCCGCACTCGGAATCTTTCTGTCGTTATCGAACGCATAGGCGGATCCTCTAAGGTGATCTTCCTCAAGATCGAGATCCAGAAGAGCTAAACCTGTGTTGGTTCCATCAAACTGACCTAACCATTGGCCCTCAAAGCGTTTTAGGAACTCTCGCGTCATGGAGTGAGGCCTTCCCTAATACATGAAATTGTGCTATCAGAGTGTGTCGCCTCCATATATAGTGTCGAGGTGGTCGCCTACAAGCCGAATGCACTCATCAAGTTACATGGTTCAGCCAATGTAAATTCGAAAACATCCAATCCTCCGGCCTGTCCACCAGACCATGCTTCACCGGATTGAGCCAACAATACTGCACATGCGCCGCAAAATCCGCCTCATCGCGAATATGATGTTCCCAATATCGGCGTTGCCACACGCCGCGTTCTTGCCGTTTGACATGGCTGCTGCGAACAGGTCCCAGCGGAACCTTGCGTGAGAACCTCGACTTGATCAGCCGCCATCGCGTTGGATAGTCGGTATCGTCTCCGGGCAACCGCCATATACAATGCATGTGATCGGGCAGGACGACCCACGCATCTATTCCGAAAGGCCTTTCGGCTCTTGTGAGTCTCACCGCTTGGCGCAAAAGGTCAATCTCTTGAACAAGTAAATTGCTCCGCCGATCTGCGAGAGCCACAGTAAAGAAGATCGGGATGCCCGCGAGTCTGGGGCGAAGATAATTGGACATGCTCCAACCATCGACGCGCAAGGTTAACATGACATGAAAATGGTGCGTGAAATCACGCACCCTACACCGCGTAGGGTGCGTGATTTCACGCACCGCCACGTCCCCACGTTATGAACACGACCACAGCCAACCCCCATGACCTTCCCCCAAACCCATGCTACACCGCCCTCCGAACCATCACGAAGGGCGCAGACATGGCCAAGACCCCAACCGGCAAGAACACCTCCGGACGCGGACAGCGCGACCTCAAGGTCAAGGTGAAATCCGCCCGTGGCCGCAAGCTTTCCTCGACCCGCTGGCTCCAGCGGCAGTTGAACGACCCTTACGTCAAGCGCGCGCAGGCCGAGGGCTACCGAGGCCGCGCCGCCTACAAGATTCTCGAACTCGACGAAAAGTACCGCTTCCTCGTCCCCGGCGCGCGCGTCGTCGATCTGGGCTGCGCCCCCGGCGGCTGGTGTCAGGTCGCCGTCAAGCGGGTGAACGCCCTGGGCGAGAAATCCGGCAAGAAGATCGGCACCGTTCTGGGCATCGACCTGCAGGAGGTCGAACCCATCGCCGGGGCCGAGATTCACCAGCTTGATTTTCTCGAGGACGATGCCGACGAAAAGGTAAAGGAATGGTTGGGCGGCCGCGCGGATGTGGTCATGTCCGACATGGCCGCCGCCAGTTCCGGCCACAAGCAGACCGACCACCTGCGCATCATCCACCTCTGCGAGACCGCCGCCCATTTCGCCTTCGACGTGCTCGAAGACGGCGGCACCTTCGTCGCCAAGGTTCTGGCCGGCGGGGCAGAGGGCGAATTGCAGAAGCTGCTCAAGCAGCGCTTCACCAAGGTGGTGAACGTCAAGCCGCCCGCATCGCGCTCCGACAGTTCCGAAAAATTCGTCGTCGCAACCGGCTTCCGGGGGGCGTCCGAGGACTGAACCGTACGGTTCGTCACCCGATTTCCGGCGACCTGTATGTTTGGGGCCGAACCGTACAGGTCAACTGTACGGAAGGGCCTTTAGCGGAGGGGTGAACTGTACGGTTCACGGGGTCGAAGTGTACGGATCGCCTGATCCCGCAGCGCCAGAGCGATATCCGCCCGCAGCGTTTCCGGCCCCTCGACCATGCATTTGAACCCGGTTTGCCGGTGCTCCTGACGGTGCAATTCAAACAGTTTCGCCCGACGCGGATCGGTATGACCTGCGGTTCGCAGGTCAGGATAATGTCGCATAAAGCCTCCCCAGGCGGTGTGACAGGGGCGCTCAATGCACTGAAATTGCGGTGTTTTTAGGACAACTTGTTGGCGCTTTCGCCACGAAACGCCCGCGGCGCCGCACCAAACCGCTGCCGAAACGCCCGCGTGAGCGCCGACGGATCCTCATACCCGCACCGCACCGCAATCTCCGCAATGCTCGCCGTGGACCCCTCCACCAAAGCCTTCGCCGCACTCAACCGAATATGCTGATACAATTTCCCCGGCGTCATTCCCAACGCCGCCTGACAGCGTCTGGTGAGGGTGCGCGGGCTGGTGTTGAGACGAGAAGAAAGTTTCGAAATGTCAATGGGTTGCTCGACATTCTCGCGCATGATCCGGGTCGCGCGGGTGAGCAGCGGATCGCGGATTGACGGCAGCGCATCGCTCCGCACCGGCGGCGTGAACAGAGCATCCACATCCAGCGCCACCACCGGACTGACATCCCGCGCGATCAGATGCCGGCTCAGCCCCAACGTCGCCGACGCCCCCGCGCAAGTGAGCACATCGCCATCCTCGACCCAAAGCGCCTGTTCGACGTCAACATCCAGAAAACGCTCGGAAAAAGCGTCCAGCAGATCCCAGTGCACCGTTGCCCGCCGCCCGGCCAGCACCCCCGCCGACGCCATCAGCCACGCCCCCGCGTCCAGCCCGAACATCGCGCCGCAGCGCCGGTCGGCCTGTTGCAACGCGCGGCGGGTGGCCGGGGTGTCATTGGCAAGATGTCCATAACTTGCAATGACATAGAGGCGATCCACGCGGGTCAGGTCATTGATTTTACCATTTGGTAAAACCGCCATTCCCGAGCTTGAGCGCACCGGCTGGCCATCCAGGCTGTAGAAGGCCCATGAATAAACCGGGGCATCTGCAAAGCTGTTGGCCGCGCGCAAGGGTTCAAGCGCGTTGGACAGGCACAGGTTGGAAAACCGGTCGATCAACAGGAACCCGATTTTCAACCGCGCGGCAGAGGAATTTGGCGCGTTTTGCATGATGCCGACCGTATCTGCATGGTTGAGGGAAAATCCAGTGCCAAACTCCGGTAAAACACGAGGGAGGATCACCATGCCGCTGTCCATGACCCAAGAGGTCTTCATCACCTGCGCCGTGACCGGATCGGGCGCCACTCAAGATCGCAGCCCGCATGTGCCGCGCTCTCCGAAAGAGATTGCCGACAGCGCCATCGCGGCGGCCAAGGCCGGGGCGGCGATTGTCCATTGCCACGTGCGCGACCCGGAAACCGGCGCGCCATCGCGAAAGGTCGAATACTACCGCGAGGTGACGGACCGTATTCGGGATGCCGAGGTTGATGTGGTGCTGAACCTGACGGCGGGGATGGGGGGTGACATCACCTTTGGCTCGACCGAACACCCGCTGCCGGTGAACCCCAAAGGCACCGATATGGTCGGCGCCGAAGAGCGCGTGGCGCATGTGGCCGAATGCCTGCCGGAGATCTGCACGCTCGACTGCGGCACGATGAATTTCGCCGAGGCCGATTACGTCATGACCAACACGCCGGGCATGCTGCGGACGATGGGCCAGATGATGACCGATCTTGGTGTGAAGGCCGAGATCGAAGCTTTCGACACCGGGCATCTGTGGTTCGCCAAGGAACTGGTGAAGGAAGGCATCCTTGAAGACCCCGCGCTCGTACAGCTTTGCATGGGCGTGCCATGGGGTGCCCCGAACGACCTCAACACCTTTATGGCGATGGTCAACAACGTGCCGGACACCTGGACCTTCAGCGCGTTCTCCTTGGGGCGCAACCAGATGGCCTATGCGGCGGCTGCGGTTCTGGCTGGTGGTCATGTGCGGGTGGGGCTGGAAGACAACCTCTGGCTCGACAAAGGCGTGCTGGCGACCAATGCGCAACTGGTGGAAAGGGCGGTCGGCATCGTCGAAGGCATGGGGGCCAAGGTCATGGGACCACAGGCAGTGCGCGACAAGCTGGGTCTGACCAAACGCGCGCCACGAGGCTGAGATGGCGGTTATTCTCTGTTACGGCGACAGCAACACGCACGGCACCAAGCCTCTGACGCAGGTGGGCAAGTTCGAACGTCACGGTCCCGGTGACCGCTGGCCTGACGTCATGGCATCAGGTCTTGGAACTGAGCATACGATCATTTCCGAAGGTTTGCCGGGGCGCACAACCGTACATGATGATGTCGTTGAAGGCGGGATGCGGAACGGGCTGACCGTGTTGCCAGCAATCCTGCACAGCCATCGCCCGATTGATCTGATGGTTCTGATGCTGGGGACCAACGACCTCAAGAACCGGTTTTCGGTGACGGCGTTCGAGATTGCCCGGTCGCTGGAACGGCTCATTGTCACGACGCGGAACGAGATCGAGGTGCCGGACATTCTGCTTGTGTCGCCTGTACCAGTGAAAGAGGCGGGTGTGCAGGCAGATGCCTTTGCCGGGGCCGAGGCGCGGCAGGTTGGTTTGGCAGAGCATATTGCGGCGGCGGCTGAGCGGCAGGGATGCGGCTTTCTGGAGGCCGGGCGGCATGTGGCCGTGTCGGATGTGGACGGCATCCATTGGGAGGTCGACGCGCATCACACCTTTGGTGCGGTGATGGCCGAAGCTGTGGCGGCGCGGCTATGAGACATGTGGTTATCACTGGCGGCGCATCCGGCTTGGGACGCGCGATGGCCGAACGGTTCATGGCCGAGGGAGACCGTGTTGCGATCTGTGATGCCGACCAGAAGGCGGTGGCGGATTTTGCGGAGGCGCATCCCGGCCAGATCGCTTGTGTGGCAGATGTCACCAACGAGGCGCAGATGCAGGCGTTTTTCGACCGGATCGACGCCGCGTGGGAGCATGTTGATGTTGTTTGCGCCAATGCCGGGATCGGCGGGCCTGCGGGGCGGATCGAAGACCTGAGCCTTGCGGATTGGAACCGCTGTGTGGAGGTGAACCTGTCGGGCACTTTCCTGACGTGCCGCTGGGCCGCGCGGCGGATGCGGGCGGCGGGGCAGGGGCTGATCGTGCTGACTTCCTCGACCGCCGGGCAGTTCGGTTACCCGCTGCGTTCGCCTTACGCGACAGCGAAATGGGGCATCGTTGGCCTGACCAAGACCCTTGCGATGGAGCTTGGCCCGGCAGGCGTGCGGGTGAACGCGATCTGCCCCGGTGCGGTCGAAGGCGACCGGATGGACCGGGTGGTGGCGATGGAGGCCGCCGCATCAGGTAAGACCCATGACGAGGTGCGCGCGCTTTACGTCAAGGGTGTCTCGCTGCGCTGCTGGGTGACGGCGGAGGATGTGGCGGACACGGTGGCGTGGCTGGCTTCACCACAAGCGAAACGGATTTCAGGCCAGATCGTGGCCATCGACGGACATACGGAGACTTTGACACCATGACCAAGGTAGCGGCCATCATCGGCGGCGGCGTGATTGGCGGCGGCTGGGCCGCGCGGTTTGCCCTGATGGGGTGGGAGGTGCGTGTCTTCGACCCGGACCCCGAAGCGGAACGCAAGATCGGTGAAGTAATGGGGAATGCGGCGCGGGTGCTGCCGATGCTCTATGAAGCGCCGATGCCGGCGCGCGGGACAATCACCTATGTCGCGACGGCCGCCGAGGCGGTGACGGGCGCGGACTGGATACAGGAAAGCGTGCCAGAGCGGCTCGACATCAAGCACCGGGTGATTGCCGAGATACAGGCAGCCTGTCCGGCGGAGGCGGTTTTGGCCTCCTCGACCTCTGGCTTCAAACCGTCGGAGTTGCAGGAAGGCGCCGCGCGCCCCGGCCAGATCATGGTCGCGCATCCGTTCAACCCGGTTTACCTCTTGCCGCTGATCGAACTGGTTCCGAGTGCGGTGTGCGACGAAGCGATCGTGGCGCGAGCGAAGGAGATCCTGACGGCGATCGGGATGTACCCGCTGCACGTCCGTGCCGAGATCGACGCGCATATCGCCGATCGGTTCCTGGAGGCGGTCTGGCGTGAGGCGCTTTGGCTGGTCAAGGACGGCATCGCGACAACCGAGGAAATCGACAATGCGATCCGTTACGGGTTCGGGCTGCGATGGGCGCAGATGGGTTTGTTCGAGACCTATCGCGTGGCGGGGGGCGAAGCCGGGATGCGGCACTTCATGGCGCAGTTCGGGCCGTGCCTGCAATGGCCGTGGACGAAACTGACCGATGTGCCGGAGTTCACGGACGAGCTGGTTGATCTGATCGCAGGCCAGTCAGACGCGCAATCGGGGCACATGGGCATTCGCGATCTGGAGCGACTGCGCGACAACAACCTTGTCGCCATCCTGCGTGGGCTCAAGCAGCAGGGAGCTGCGGCGGGCAAGCTGATCCTCGATCACGACGCGATGCTGCGCGGCCCACTTGGGGATGACGTGCCGCTGGTCACGGTGCGGCGCGTGGTGCCTGTCGACTGGACCGACATGAACGGACATATGAACGAAGGGCGCTATGGGCAGCTTTTCAGCGATGCCTCCGAAGAGTTGATGACCCATGTCGGCGCGGATCGCGCCTATGTGGAGGCGGGCAACAGCTATTTCACGGCTGAAACGACTGTCAAATATCTGAACGAGACCCATGCGGGTGAAGACATCTATGTGACCACGCGAGTGACGCTGGGCGAGGGCAAGAAGCTGCGGCTCTGGCACGAGATGTGCCGGGCCTCCGATGATGCGGTTCTGGCGACATGTGACCAGTTCCTGCTGCACGTGTCTTTGGAAACGCGCCGCTCCTGTCCGCCTCTGCCGAAAGTGCTGGAAGCGGTCGAGGCGCTGGCTGCACAACACGCGGAGGCGGGGGCATGAACTTCGGGCTGAGTGATGAGCAGGAGATGATCGTTTCCACCGTGCGTGAGTTTGTAGAGCTTGAGATCTATCCGCATGAAACGGAGGTCGAGCGCACGGGTGAAGTGCCGCATGACGTGGCGCAGGAGATCAAGCGCAAGGTGATCGACCTTGGGTTCTATGCCTGCAACTTTCCCGAAGAGGTGGGTGGTGCGGGTCTCTCGCATCTGGACTTTGCCTTGGTCGAACGGGAGTTGGGGCGCGGGTCGATGGCGCTGACGCATTTCTTCGGGCGGCCGCAGAACATCCTGATGGCCTGTGACGGGGATCAGAAAGAGCGGTATCTGCTGCCCGCCGTGCGCGGCGAGCGCATGGATGCCTTGGCGATGACCGAACCCGAGGCCGGGTCGGATGTGCGCGGCATGTCCTGCACCGCGCGGCGCGATGGGGGCGATTGGGTGGTCAATGGCACCAAGCATTTCATCTCGGGCGCGGATCACGCGGATTTCTTCATCGTTTTCGTGGCGACCGGTGTTGATGAGACGCCGAAGGGGCCAAAGAAGCGCATCACCTGTTTTCTCGTGGATCGCGGGCATCCCGGCTTCACCGTGCGGGACGGGTACAAATCGGTCAGCCACCGGGGCTATAAGAACTGCATCCTCGAGTTCGACGATTGCCGATTGAGCGACGCGCAGGTTCTGGGCGCGGTCGATGGCGGGTTCGAGGTGATGAACACCTGGCTCTATGCCACGCGGATCACCGTCGCGACGATGAGCGTGGGCCGGGCGCGGCGCGTGTTCGACCATGCTCTGTCCTATGCGGCGGAGCGCAAGCAGTTCGGCCAGCAGATCGGCAAGTTCCAGGGGGTCAGCTTTCAGATCGCCGACATGATCACCGAGATCGACGCGGCGGACTGGCTGACCCTGTCGGCTGCGTGGCGGCTGGATCAGGGATTGCCTGCGAACCGGGAAATCGCGAGTGCCAAGCTTTATGCGAGTGAGATGCTGGCCCGGGTGACCGATGCGACGTTGCAGATCCATGGTGGGATGGGCCTCATGGATGATTATCCAATCGAACGGTTCTGGCGCGATGCGCGGGTCGAACGGATCTGGGACGGAACATCTGAAATTCAGCGCCACATCATCAGCCGCGATCTGCTGCGCCCACTTGGAGCCTGACCTGCGTGCTTAGGATAATTTTCACCTTCGGGCCCGATTCTTCGCAGAAGAATCGTGGCGCGGCGCGGGAAAGGTACACCGGATGACGGGCGGCAGGCTGGAGCGTCTGTTCCGTCCCAACTCCATTGCGGTGATCGGAGGCGGGGCGTGGTGCCGGTCTGTGATCGCATCGCTCGACCGGATCGGCTTTGATGGCCCGGTCTGGCATGTTCACCCAAGCTCCGCGGGTGCTCTTCGGAGCATCGCAGATCTGCCGCAGGCACCGGATGCCTGTTTCATCGGTGTGAACCGAAGCTCCACAATCAAATGCCTGCAAGAGCTGTCGTCCATGGGGGCAGGGGGTGCCGTGTGTTTCGCCAGCGGCTTTGCCGAAACCGGGGACGGTAGCGCGTTGAATGCGGCTCTCCTTGAGGCGGCGGGCGATATGGTGATCGTTGGGCCAAATTGCTACGGCTTCGTCAATGCGCTGGATGGCATTGCCCTATGGCCAGATGTGCATGGATTGGTGCCGGTATCCTCGGGCGTGGCGATCCTCACGCAAAGCTCCAACATCGCGCTGAACCTGTCGATGCAGCAGCGCGGCTTGCCGATTGCTTTTATTGGCACGGCCGGAAATCAGGCACAGACCGGGTTCAGCCAGATGGCGCTGGAACTGGTACGCGATCCCCGCATCACCGCCTTGGGGCTGCATATCGAAGGGGTTGGCGATCTCTCTGCACTGCATATGTTGATGCTAGAGGCTCACCGCCTAGGCAAACCGGTGATCGCCCTCAAATCCGGCCGCTCGGAAGCGGCCCAGACCGCTGCCCTGTCGCACACGGCCTCGCTGTCAGGCTCCGATGCGGGGGCCGACGCGCTCTTTGCGCGGCTTGGTATTCGTCGGGTCCGGTCGCTTGATGCACTGATCGAAGCGTTGAAACACGCCCATTTATACCAAAGGCGCTGGCGTCTGACTCATTTTGGATTTCTGGGGTTCTCGGTGCGCCGGCGATCTGATTCCATGGCGGCAAAGGAGTTTCCGATGCCTGCCAGAGTTTCCCTTTGCACCGATCTCA